>JBGSVP010000004.1:0-163159 GCA_041752875.1 Candidatus Altimarinota bacterium | reverse complement strand
GCGGGCGGGCCGTTGCGCTTTGCTTACGGTGGGGGGCCACGGCGCTGCGCTGGTGGCGGGGGCGTTTTTTCTAAAATTCTGTTTCTAGGTAGCATAAGTTTATCAGGGTCTTTTTTTTGTATCATGGCAATGTCATTTAGTGCCACGATGGTGTTTTTTCTGTTTTCCTTTGCGATAAATTCTTATATCATTCCCGTGATTTCTGTAAATACTCCTATGGTTTTCAGATTTGTTAAGATCGCCGTATATACGCCTTTGACACATGCTAATGCCATAAGGGAGGTTTTTGGGGAAAACGGAACGGGGCGTATAGGTAATTATGATTATTGTTCATTTTCCACCAAAGGAATTGGTAGATTTAGGCCTTTAAAAGGGGCAAATCCTTTTTTGGGGAAAGAAGATGAAATCGAGGAGGTGGAGGAAGAAAGAATCGAGGTCATATGTAAGGCCGAAGATTTTGACATAATTATGGCAGCGATAAGAAAAGCCCACCCTTATGAAGAGCCAGCGATAGATGTTTATCCGCTATTGAATGAACAATGACTCCGATGATGGAACAATATATGAAAATAAAAGGACAGTATCCAGATACGATTCTGTTCTTCAGACTGGGCGATTTCTATGAGATGTTTCTGGATGACGCTATAGAAGCTTCGAGGCTGCTTCAGATTACCCTCACGTCGCGAAGTAAGGGGGATAAGCAATCTCCGATGTGTGGAATTCCTTTTCATGCCGCCGATTCATATATCGCAAAACTTACCCGCTATGGCAAAAAAGTTGCTATCTGTGAACAACTTTCCGATCCTAAACTTCCGGGGATAGTTCAGCGCGATGTTATTCGTATAGTGACTCCGGGGACTACACTGGATGAAAACGTGCTCGATCAAAAGAGGAACAATTATGTGGCGGCAATCGTGAAAGATTTCGACAATCTGAATCTTGCATATGCCGATGTCACCACCGGAGAATTCATGGTCACCGAATTGCATACTGAAAAGGAATTGCAGGCGGAAATAGAGCGTATAGGTCCCAGTGAGATTATTCTTTCCGAAGTTTTTTTCGAGAGCGATTTCGCTAAAGATTTCAGGAGAAAGAACAGCAGGATTTTCTTTTTCACCGTGAAGGATGAGAATAGCGATGCTTCTTCATTATTGATGTCTTATCTGAAAGAAACACAAAAGACATCTCTCAAACATTTCGATGACGCAAAACCGTATAATATTTCCGATTTCATGCCGCTTGACGAGGCAACTCTCAAGAATCTTGAGCTTCTCTATACGATAGCCGAAAACAAGAAGGAGGGATCTCTGCTTTGGGTACTAGATAAGACTGTAACTTCGATGGGTGGCAGGATGATGCGCTTTTTTGTAACACACCCTTTGGTTAACACAGAGCAAATCGAATCCAGGCTTGATGCCGTCGGTGAGCTGAAGGAAAAGCAGGCCACTTTATCGGACATCGTGGAGCACATGAAGTCAATATTGGATATGGAACGAATCATCGGCAGATTGAGTCTTGGTCATTGTAATGCGCGTGATCTTATCGGGCTTAAGGCATCACTAAAGAAAGTACCCTTTCTGAAAGAAAAGCTATCCGGATATTCTTCACGATTGCTGCAACAGATTTCCGAAGAACTTGATTCGCATGAAGAGCTTACTTCCCTCATCGATAGAGCAATATTACCTGATCCGCCCCTAAGCACAAATGAAGGAAACATGATTGCCGACGGTTATGATACCGAGCTGGATGAGCTTAAGGCAATCAGCCGGCAAGGGAAGTCTTTCATCCAAAGTCTGCAAGAAAAAGAAATCCAAAGGACGGGAATAAACACATTGAAAGTCGGATACAACAGTGTTTTCGGTTATTTCATAGAGATATCGAAAGCCGCCGCGAAAAATGCTCCGCCCGATTATATCCGCAAACAGACGCTTGTAAATGCGGAAAGGTTCATAACTCCCGAACTGAAGGAATATGAGGAAAAGGTGCTGGGCGCGGAGGAAAAGATTATGGCTCTGGAACTGCGTATTTTCCGTGAGATAAAAGATAGAGCCGTAGATTATGTGAAGACCATACAACAGACTTCACGAAGTATCGCATTAACTGATGTCCTTTGTTCATTGGCGGCAGTGGCACTGGAAAACAACTATTGTAAGCCGGAGATACTGGAAAATATGGATATGTGTATTTTGGCCGGCCGACATCCGGTGGTCGAAAAAATGAGCAATAACGGCAGATTTATACCCAATGAATGCGTATTGACCTGCGACGGAGCTAATCTGCTGCTGATTACCGGACCAAACATGGGAGGAAAATCGACATATCTAAGGCAAGTGGCACTGATTACTTTGATGGCGCAGATAGGCAGTTTTGTTCCGGCGGAAAAGGCGGCTATCGGACTGGCTGACAGGATTTTCACCAGAGTCGGGGCTTCCGATAATCTGATAAAAGGACAAAGTACATTCATGGTCGAAATGAAAGAAACCGCCAATATTTTAGCTACAGCAACTCAAAGAAGCCTAATCATACTGGACGAGATCGGCCGGGGTACATCGACTTATGACGGTATGAGCATAGCCTGGTCTATCATGGAATATATACATGATACAATTAAGGCCAGGACTCTTTTCGCAACGCATTATCATGAACTCATTTCGCTTGCAGATAGGCTCCCTCACTCCGAAAACCGCTCCGTAGCTGTAAAAGAGGAAGGTAATGACGGTATAGTCTTCCTGTACAAGATAGTTGCCGGCGGAATCAACCGCAGTTACGGCATTCAGGTCGCAAAACTTGCAGGACTGCCCGATGCCGTCATACAAAAGGCAAAACAGATTCTTGTCGATCTCGAGGAAGGGATACTTGAACCGGCAATAATTCAGGAATTGAACGATCCGTCGAGAACATATAATCAAAACCAACCCCCTTTGTTCGAACAGGAACAGAGGATACCAAGACTCGAAGACGAAGCTGCGAAAGAGCTGAATGAAATAGACATAAATACTCTAACTCCGATGGACGCGCTAAAAAAGCTCGATGAGCTAAAAAAGAAATTTTATCCAGTATCAAAACGATAAATATATCCGAATGTCTCAAATAAAAGTATTACCTGATCATCTTATTAACCAGATAGCCGCCGGAGAAGTCGTTGAAAGGCCTGCTTCCGTGATAAAAGAGCTTATAGAAAATTCCCTTGATGCCGGTGCTACGAAAATCATTATTGAAGCAAATGAAGGAGGAGACGGTTTTCTTCGTATCACGGACAATGGACACGGTATGGAAAAAGATGATGCTGTATTGGCTTTCGCGCGTCATGCAACGAGCAAGATCTCCACGCCCGATGACCTATTCAACATAAATACTTTCGGATTCAGGGGAGAAGCCATTGCCAGTATAGCTTCCGTATCGAAGATAAACCTTCAGACTAAGCAAAAAGGCTTCATTGAGGGGACTTCCGTATCTTCGGAAGGTGGAAAGATAAATATGGTCAAATCCATAGGGGCGCCTGAAGGTACTCAAATAGAAGTGAATGAACTATTTTACAATACGCCGGCGCGAAAAAAATATCTAAAGAATGCGGCGACGGAGTACGGACACATCCTTTCGACCGTAACATGTTCCGCGATGGCCCATCCGCAGGTGGCCATAAAGCTTGTTCATGACGGAAAACTGGTATTTGACCTACCACCCGCGGAAGACCATTTTTTGAGGATACGCAGTCTTTTGGGCAGGGATATGTCAGACAACCTGATTCCGGTCTTCTACGGGCACAGCAAGATTCGGCTGTCCGGCTATATAGGAAAACCATCTATCGCGCGAGCTAGCAGGCTAAACCAATATCTTTTCGTTAACGGGAGGGAAGTAAGGTCACATGTGCTGTCTTATGCGGTAAAACAAAGCTATTATTCCCTTCTGCCAAAGGAAAAATATCCGGTGTTCATATTATTCTTCAATATCGACCCTCTATATGTAGACGTAAATGTTCATCCAAGAAAGCTTGAGGTGCGTTTCAGTGAAGAGAAAGAGATATTCAAAATCGTCTTTAACGCCTGTGGGAAATCCCTGGAGACTCATGTACTTGCTCCGAATATCGGTATGCAGTCGGACTCCGGAGAAAGGAGACAGCAGGGTCTCGATTCGTTTAAACAAAACAGTTCTAACAGTCCGGTCTCAACAGCTAACTCCTCTGCTCCTGCATATATGGTTCAGGATGCGATGAATTTCACGGAACAACTGGCGGGTGGTATTTCAACCGATACACAAAGAAATACGACCGCCGGGGAATTTTCCGATTCAGATAATTATCAAGCCCAAAAATCTGATGATAAAGAGGAACATTCTACAGAAAATGTTCCCTTCCAGCCCAGAGCGACATCAGAGGAAATCGTTACGCTGGCACAGATGGATAATTCTTATATCCTTTGCCGGCAGGGTAATTCTCTTGTAATAATAGACCAGCACGCGGCCCACGAGAGGATCAGATATACAGAAATATGTGAAGATTTTGAGGCGAAGAAAAAAGCTATTCAGCCGCTCCTTTCCCCTGAACAGCTTGAATTTTCCCATATGGAAGCGACTTTTGTCATTGCTAACATGAGATTTATCAATGAACTGGGATTCGGACTGGAACATTTCGGAGGCAACACGTTCAGTCTGCATTCCGTACCTTCATATCTTGCGAAGAGCGATCCCAAAAAAGTCCTTGCGGGACTGATTGACGATCTAAATAACCAGGCTATAAAAGGCGATTTTCAGAACAGGAAAGAGCGCGCCCTGACATACATGGCATGTAGAAGCGCAGTCAAATTCGGAGACAAATTAAGTACGGAAGAACAGACCGCTCTCGTAAAAAGATTGAGAACGATTCCTCAACCGTACACATGTCCTCATGGCAGACCAACAATGATAGTGATGTCTTTCGAAGAACTGGAAAAGCGCTTCGGCAGGCGCACCTAGATAACATCATATTATCGGCCGATGAGCGCGGAAAGATAAAGATCTCCCGTAAGCAGATCTGAATATTTTAGTGTTCCGTTTTCGTCTTTCTTTAAAGATGAGGGAAATTCCTTAATAAATGAAATTCCCGGTTTCACAAAGATGTTCTTGTCCAATATTACCTTATTTATCGAGGGCTGGCTTTGGGCAAAGAACCTGTAGCTGTCGGCAATACCCAAATCCAGTCTGTATGGAAGCTTATAACTTAACGTAACCTCCTTGTCTGATGCGAATGGCACTTCCATCTCAAACATAAAATATGTCTTATTAATCTCTGAATCATATATGGTATCCACATTTTTCATATCGATACCATCAGCATCTATCAAAGTACTATCTTTAGGTACATATACCTTAACAAAAGACTTGTTCTTCCCGCGCCCCAGGATATCAATGAGCTGATCGGATATTTCCGTAAAACCGAATTTCGACAGGATGTCTTTGATATAGATCAGGTTCTTTTCACTCCAGGTGTGAGCCCTTTTGACTGAAACAGCATCCACTAAAGTACCATCATTAAGTACGAGCGTGTTGTGTGTGACTCGTTGCTTCATGTAAAGATCACTCTTATTACCGCCGATGGAACTTATGATTACATTCAGATAATCATCATTCGGACCGGTGGGTATAACTTTTCCACCCAAGCCTATGCCTTCAAACAATTTCTGTACCTGTCCGTCCCTTGAATATGCCATGATGCTCTTATCACGCATACCTCCAAAAATCATCGGAAGAGCTGCCCCGATATTTTGCTCCGAGAATAGTTTTTTCATAAAGACAGGAATGACCTGACCAAGTACTGCTTTTGGATTCTGGGCCCCACTGAATTTGGATTCGATCAGATATGACAAAATCAGCTGAAAATTCTCCCCCGTAACAGGATACGAAAATCCCTCCAGGTTTATTGGTCCTGTAATCGAAAAAAGTTCCGCTATGAAGCTTTGATTTACAGCAATGACACTATCTACACTGGGGCCTTTTTCTTTCTGAAGGAACCATGCCGCCTTTTCTCCCGACAAAGCGAAATCCGGGGAATAGTTGGAATCCCTTAAACGCCAGTTTTTGCTTACCTTTGCTATATCGGGCGGAGGGACTATGTCCTCTTTCAACTGACCGTCCGAATCATATACATCGTTAAAATCGACTTTAGTGATATATCCGTCATTTATATCAACAATGATATAACTACCGATAAAACCACCCGTGGGACGCGCTTCCGTGTCGTTCTGAAGCAACACCAGGAATCTGTGAGGATAACGGTCACCCAAAAGCTTTAGGACAGCCGGTATCTCTTCCTGAAGATCCCTAAGCAATCCGGCGATACCGGAAATCTTATCTTTCAATGAAATAAATTTTTCCCTAAAAGGCGGTGGCATTATCTCTTCGCTGACGAGCGACAAGTTATTTTCCGCGGCGTTTATCTTAAAGATTGCGGTTTCCATGTATTCCAGATCTTTCTTAAGTTCATTTGTAATAGAACTTTTTGAAGAGACATCATTCTTCCCCGTAATCAATGCCCGTCCGTTGGATTGAATGAAATAGGAAGGAAGGCGACGCAAGCTGTCTATACCTGACAACAGATCACGTCCTGCGGAAGAAAGCTTATCAGCAGCCTCCAGAAGATTGTTGATACTCCCAAAGCTCTGCTCTTTAGCAAAAAAAAGCGACCTATTTACCTGGAGAAATGAAATTTCTTTAACAGCTTGAGCAAAGTTTTCTTCAGCTTTACCGAACAGGTTTTCGGCAGATTTGTAATCGGAACGTTTTGCATCAGTTCCGGCTTCCATCAGATTCTCGTATCCGGCTGATGCTGAAGACAGGACTATGTCTTTTATAAGTATTCCATTCTGAAATACGTTCACCAGATTAATGACGAACATTATCAATATGCCGGAAGCAGCCATCCGTATCACTTCCCCTACCTTGTCGTATCCTTCGTTTTTCCTGTTTTCAACCCGATACAAAACAAAATCAGCCTTACCGGAAGGAGAAGTATTCACCGACTCCATATCCTTTAGGCCATCCGATGGCATACCTGTAAGCACACGCTTACCGAAAACTCCCGATATATCGACGACATTACGTCTTCCTGATGGGGGTTTGGCAGGCTTTCGCCCCTCCTGCAAAGAGATGGTATTATTTGTTTTCCTTTCTATGTCTCTGACGATTTTCCTCGCCATGAAATCTAGATTACTTCAAGTAGATAAATTGTGGATATTCCGTCGGTGAAATAGTTTTTTGTGACTGCCAAATCAGAAAAAGGCATTAGATATGGTCTAAATGAAGGGTTTTCGTTAAGCCCGAAATATCCTGTTACAGCCCCCACTTTCAGATTTATTATCTCATCGGCATTGCGCATGGCGGGAACGACACTGCTTTCATAATGTTCCGTAGTGACAAAGCCTTCCACCCCCTTACCCATGGCACGATCCATCTCGCGTTTTACGGCATCATGATCTGTCCCGGCTATTATTCTCTTATCGTCGTTCGCAATATAAAGGGACCAATCCGTTTCCCCCAACTTTAACGTAATCAATCTCAATCCTTCATATGTCTGGTCCAGTCGCGTTATCTGCTCCCTGCTCGAAACTATTTCCTTACCGGCAGTTCCATCAGGCAATGTTACCGTCCTAACCTGCGGAGAAAATATTCCGCTTGTTTTTACGAACGCATCAATAAGCTTTTCCATCTTTGAAAGATTGTTTTCCTTATCGGTCATCTCAAGGCTCAAAACGATCTGCGGCTGTTCGAAAGAATTTCCGACTGTCAAAAGATATTCGCCCTTAAAAAGCGGATAGATATCGTTTTTCAGACTTATGGTATTGCCGAAATACTTCTGTTTCTGCGATTCCAGGAATCCGTCGAACATAACAGTCGAAGCTCCACTACTGGCATCGAACAACTCCTCTATGCGCTGAAATTCTTTTGTAAGATCGTACCCTCCCGCCAAAAGCACCGGTGAAATATCCGCCAATGACAATAGGTTACCCTGATATTTCTTCTGAAAAGAAATATAGCCGGTACCATCGCCGGACTTATCGTTAACGGTCGTAAATGTCTGTGCCGCGAAACGGTTTTCTTCAGCGAACAGACTAACTCCGATAGAACCGAACATTTCCAGAAAAGGTCTCAATGTTGCAAAATATCTACCTTTTTGAGATATAAACGCGGGGTCGGAAACAAGGGCATCATATAACCCCGCCATATTGACGTAACCAAAAATAAGTCCTCCATGAGCCAGATTGTTCGACACCTTCCGATATCCGCTGTCCTGACCCAACTTCGTCTCTCCGCCGGAAACACTGTCCAACAACCGGTGTAATGTATTTTCATCGATAGTCAGGAGGAGATAATTATTGATAAAGGTAAAATTGATATTATGGCTATATTTGTACGAATACACCCTAAATCCGGAATAATCCGATGTAACTATTTCGTCTTTTGAGCCAATGAGAGCCCTCCCCTTCATAAAATCAAGCGCTTTTTCGTTATCGCGACTTTCAAAGATAAAAATAGGCGAGAACCTGCTTCTTCCTTCCTGATCCTTAAAATCCGACATCGCCGCACCTATTCTTCTTCCCAGCCACGGTTCTATTTCATTCGTAAAATCAAGAGGCGTCACGAAATCGAACAGTCTTATGATATTTGCAGGACTATACACCTGATATTTCTTCATAAGAGAATAGAACTGCTTCGTCTGGGCATCGGAACCGTCCACATCGACCTCTACGAACGCGATGGTGGATTTATATGGCAGAAGATCAGCAAAAGGCTGGGGACTAAAAATCTTGCCGAAAATAAAATATCCAAAAAATATTAATACGAAAATTCCGGTAAATGCCAATATTCCGCCTTTTATCCTGTGGCCGTTCCGGCGAGGTTTAAG
The DNA here is from genome assembly GCA_041752875.1 of Candidatus Altimarinota bacterium. Taxonomy (GTDB): domain Bacteria; phylum Patescibacteriota; class Gracilibacteria; order UBA1369; family UBA1369; genus JTS-AC46. The sequence continues at coordinate 154,284 of JBGSVP010000004.1, read as the reverse complement.
TACCCGTCTTTTAACAGGAGATTTTATGGGAATACGTTTTTCCGGTAAAACAGGGTTTTCCTGTTTATTTTCGTCAATAACCTCAATCTTGCCGGCAGGAGATTCATCTTTTCCTTTGAGAGGCTCGTCAACCGCACCGACAAAAGGCTTTTCAGTTTTTTTGCCTTTGAACAATGAGCCGAGGCCGTTTTTTTTAGCCCCGTTTTTCCTTTTTCCGGAAAAGATGCGACCAAGTACTTTTTTATCTTTAATTTTTTTCTCTTTTGCATCGACCAGTTCGTCCACTTTTTTTCTGGTTGAAGCTATGGTCTTTTTTTTTGATTTCTTTGCCATAAACCACTATCGTTACCTTACTTGGACAGGGTAACGCAGTGTGCTTGAAAATTCAAGCGGAAACCTGTTAAAATGCTGTCCTGAAAGGCATCATTCCGTAACAAGAAACAATGACCGCAAAAGAACTTCGAAGGAGATTTATAGATTTTTTCGTAAAAAAACACGGTCATAAGGAGATATTGAGCTCTTCGCTGATTCCGGAAAACGATCCGACAGTCCTTTTTACCACAGCCGGAATGCACCCGCTTGTGCCTTATCTTTTGGGAGAGGAACATCCCGGCGGCAAAAAGCTTGTCGATATACAAAAATGCGTACGTACCGATGACATAGACGAAGTGGGAGACGCGACACATTGTACTTTCTTCGAAATGTTCGGCAACTGGTCTCTCGGAGACTATTTCAAAGAAGAAGCTATGCGGTTCAGCTATGATTTCCTGACATCATCACTGGATGAGGGAGGTCTTGGGATACCCACAGACAGGCTCGTGGTAAGCTGTTTTGCCGGAGATAAGGATGCCCCGCGCGATGATGAAGCATCGGGATATTGGCAAAGGTACGGTTTCATAAAAGTCGATGACGCAAAAGAAGATTCGCGCAGGCTGATTTTCTTTTACGGAAAGAAACAGAACTGGTGGGGACCGGCAGGCAAGACCGGCCCTTGCGGACCTGACACGGAAATGTTCTATGACACCTGCCCCGATTTGAAATGGTTTGAACATAAGCCGGGAACTCCCGCGGAAAAAATCACAAAAAAACTTTATTATCCGGGCAAGAGCGTCTGCCATCCAGATTGTGAATGCGGACGTTATGTGGAGATATGGAATGACGTATTTATGCAGTACAACAAGCAGGACGACGGCACTTTTGTTCCGCTAAAGCAACAAAATGTCGATACAGGAATGGGAATGGAAAGGACACTGGCGATATTGAACGGGAAAGCCACACATTATGAGACTGAACTCTTCGAAAGTGTCGTCGCAAAGATAAATCAGATGTCCGATGCGCCCGCGGAAATGAGTGAAAAAGAAAAAACTTTCTCCACCCGAATAATCTCCGATCACATAAGGGCCTCCGCTTTCATACTTAGCGACCCGTGGGGCGTATCTCCCTCGAATGTAGATCAGGGCTATATACTTAGAAGACTTATCAGAAGGGCTGTACGTCACGGACGTAAACTCGGCATAAAAAATGATTTTCTTTATGTACTTGTGGAAGAAATCATAAGTATTTACGGCGAAACTTATCCTGAACTATATGCAAAAAGAGAAAATAGCATTAAAGAGATAAGACTTGAGGAAGAAAAATTCGGCAGGACATTGGAGCACGGGCTTAAGGAGATGAAAAAGATTTGGATGCCGGAAAAAGCTGAAGGCGCCGCTCAAGTTTCCGAAGGTGACAAGGCTTTCTATATCTATGAGACTTACGGATTTCCTATCGAGATGATCGAGGAGGAACTAAACAAGGACGGATATACCCTTAACAAAGATGAATTCACCAGAAAATTCAAGGATGCAGAGCAAAAACATCAGGACGAATCACGCGCCGGTTCCACTCAAAAATTTTCCGGAGGTCTCGCGGATTGCAGTGAACAGGTGTGTAAGTTACATACTGCCACACATCTTCTGCACAAGGCATTAAAAGAGGTGCTTGGTCCGGATGTGAGCCAGAAAGGGTCGAATATCACAGCAGAAAGGCTCCGCTTCGATTTCAACTATCCACAAAAGATGACTCCGGAACAGCTCAAAAAGGTGGAAGATATCGTAAACGAACAGATTAAAAAATTGCTACCTATCTGTTATGAGATAACTACTGTCGAAGAGGCTAAGGGAAAAGGAGCTGTGGGCTTATTTGAGCACAAATACGGAGACCAGATAAAAGCTTATAAAATCGGGGATTTCTCTTATGAGATTTGTGGCGGCCCGCATGCAGGGAATACAGGCGAGCTTAAGAGTTTCAAGATTATCAAAGAAGAAGCCAGTTCCGCAGGAGTAAGGAGAATCAAGGCCGTAATAGGATAACCTCAAAATATATCAGGATTTACCTTTTAGGACCCACTGAAGGGCTTCTGTTATCTTTACCGGCATTATCTTTCCAACAAAATCAATCGAGCCGGGGAACTGAACGACCTTGTTTTCACGGCTTCTTCCCTCACATTCCATTGTTTCTTCGTCAAACTTTTCGACCAACACTTCAAGATGTTTTCCGACATGGACCAAATTCCCTTCCAAAGAACTTTTTTCAAGTATTCCGTTCAGCCGGTGCCAGCGTTCCGCTTTGACCTGGCGGGGGACATCGTCTTCGAAAGCCTTGATTGATACCGTCCCCTGCCTTGGCGAATAGCGACCCATAAAGCTCATATCCCAGCGAATCTCTTCATAAAGGCGATATGTGTTTTCGAACTGTTCATCTGTTTCACCGCAAAAGCCCACGATTATATCCGTACCTATGGCACAACCAGGAACCGCTTCCCTTATTTTCCTTACAATCTGCCGATAATCTTCGATAGTATATCTGCGATTCATCTTCTTCAAGATATCATCGTCTCCCGACTGTATGGGAAGGTGAATGTGGGGACACAATGTTTTCAGTTTCGCGTGAGCTTCAATCAGGGCATCGCTAAAATAGCGAGGATGCGGAGAAGTGAAACGCAGACGATTTAGCCCGAGTTCATGTAATCTATCCACTTCGGTCAACAGTTTTACAAAAGGTTCATCGACTCCCTGGAATTCGGGATTAAGCTTATCCAATGCACTCTGCCCGTAAGAATTGACTATCTGTCCGCCAAGTGTGATTTCCCTACAGCCGTTCTTTACCAATCTTTCGCACTCTTCCAATATGTCTTTCATCGGACGGCTCTCTTCGCGACCGCGGGCATAGGGGACTATACAATAGGTGCAATATTGATCACACCCTGTCTGTATCGGAACATAGGCAGTCAACTTGGAAGTGTAGTTCGGGTCTATCCGCAGATAATCTTTCAACTGTGATTCTTCCAGTTCCGGTAATAGAAGTTTGGGTTCGGCTTCCGCAAGAACCTCTCCAAGAAGATGGGTATCTTTTATGTTAAATACGAAATCTACGGAATCGAGTTTTTTGAGCATCTCATCCCTGTCAGTCTTTTCGCTGTTACGCGTACTCGTCTTTCTGACCATGCAGCCGGTCAATCCGCATAGAAGCCGCGGATTAATGTTTTTCCATGAAATCAGTTTCTTCAGTTGGCCATAGACACGATCCTCTCCTTTTTGTCTTATGGAACAGGTATTGAAAATATATAAATCACTCTGTGAAGGTTTTTGCGTCTTTTCGTAACCCAATTTTTCCAATACGGCCTCAACTCTCTCCGTATCGGAATAATTCATCTGACAACCAAGCGTCTGGATATAATACTTCATCTTTAATCACTGGTGGCCCCGGCAAGAATCGAACCTGCATCTAAGCCTTAGGAGTGCCTTGTTCTATCCATTGAACTACAGGGCCACGATCTTAAACGATTTGTGCGGCTATTTTAGGCGGTCACGGCCTTTAAGACAACATAATCTATCTTTTCGACCGGCAAATCCGTTTTGCTGCCTATAGTCAGCTTATCTTTCGGCTCATTAGGGACTCCGTTGAATTTCAGGAAAACATCGACATCATCGTATTCATCTTTGAGACCGGGAATGGCGAAATGCACCGGAATAACGATCCGCGGCTCCAGTTCTTCTACAACGGAATGCGCCGTTTTGGCATCCATTACTCCATGTCCACCTACCGGCAAAATCAAGATATCTACATCTCCTATGTTCTCTATAAGCTCTTCACTAAGACCTTTTCCGATATCTCCCAGGAAACAGACATTGATACCGTCCGTATTCAATGTAAAATATAATATTTCCTTATCTTCTGAAGGTATTTTCTGCGCATTTATCGAGACGCCCTTAATCTCATATTCCCCCGGCCAATAAATAATCTTGTTTCCACCTTCCACAGCTTTTGCGTTATCATGACCCGGACTTTTTCTGCTAACAAGAACAATGTCCCCTTTAAGTTTAGGCAGATTAATACCTATTCCCGAATCGTAAGGATCTATAACTACCGTACAAGATTTTGTTTTGACAGTAATGCAGGATTCTCCATGCCAGATTATATCCATAATATATTCAAAAAAGGCTAATGCGGGCGTATGATAGACGATTTTTTTGGGATTGTAAAATAGGGTGGCCTATATTAACGTTATAGACGTGAATATTAAGCAAAACATATGTCAAAAATAACAAACATAAAGGCTAGGGAAGTATTGGATTCTAGGGGAAATCCCACTATTGAAGTGGTCGTAACCACATCAAAAGCCTGGGGGCGCGCGATTGTTCCCAGTGGAGCTTCCACAGGAGCACATGAAGCGCTTGAGCTAAGGGACGGAGATCCTAAAAGGTATTTCGGGAAAGGTGTGCTTAAGGCATGTGAAAACGTAAACAAAACCATAAAAAAAGCATTACTGGGCATGGAAGTAAGTAAACAGGCAAAAATAGACATGGCGATGATAACCCTGGACGGCACTCCCAATAAAAGCACATTGGGAGCAAACGCGATTCTTGGAGTATCTTTGGCTTGTGCCCATGCTGCGGCTGAAGAAAATGGCGTTGGACTGTATCTGAACATCAATCCAAAATCTTATCTTTTGCCTGTTCCGATGATGAATATAATGAACGGAGGCAGACATGCGGACAGCGGTTTAGATATACAAGAATTCATGATACTGCCCGTAGGCGCGCCGAATTTCAGGGAGGCGCTACGGATGGGTTCGGAGATTTTCCACACTTTGGGAAAACTCCTTAAAGAAAAAAAATATCAGACTACCGTAGGAGATGAAGGCGGCTATGCCCCAAGTCTTAAAGACCAGGAAGAAGCTTTCGAATATATCCTTGAAGCGATAGAAAAGGCCGGATATAAGCCGGAGAAAGATGTACAACTGGGTATCGATGCCGCGGCTACGGAATTCTATAACGAAAATAAAAAGACTTACGGGTTCAGGATCAAAGGAAAAAAAGAAAATTTGAGTTCACAAGAAATGATCGATTATTGGGAATCCCTCGTGAAAAAGTATCCGATTATCACACTCGAAGACGGACTGGCGGAAGATGACTGGAAGGGTTGGCAGGAATTGACCAGGAGAATCGGAAAGAAAGTACAGGTGGTAGGAGATGATCTTTTGGTAACTAATTCAGAACGTCTTCACCAGGCTCTTAACCTTGGAGCGGCAAACTCAATCCTGATTAAAGTAAATCAGATAGGAACATTGACGGAGACCATAAATGCAATAGATATGGCTGAAGCAGGTGACTGGACTGCGGTGGTGTCGCACCGTAGCGGTGAAACGGAAGATACCACGATAGCCGATCTGGTCGTGGGAATGAGTACGGGACAGATAAAAACCGGTTCACTTAGCCGCACCGAGCGCATCGCGAAATATAACCGTCTTTTGCGCATAGAAGATGAGCTGGGGAAGAAGGCAAAATATCTTGGCATGGGCGTATTCTGTAATATTACAGGCCAATGATAACTGAAATAAAAGCACCTAACGTAAGAAAGATATATCCCAAGAGGGATCCCAATTCACATAAGGGAATCAACGGTAAGGTGCTGATAGTAGGTGGTTGCGTAGATTATTACGGGGCTCCCCTTTTAAGCGCACTGGGCGCTCTTTATGGCGGAGCCGATATGGTCCATATTTTTGTACCCGAGTGTAATTTTGATGTCACAAGAAGTATGTATCCTGACTTCATAGTCAGAAGTTTTCCGGGAGATTATCTGGATATCAAGGCCGTAACCATGATTCTGGATTTCTCAAAGAAATGCGACTGTATACTGCTCGGACCGGGATTGGGTGAAAAAGACGAGACAATGGAGGCACTGCACAAAATAATAAAAAATCTGGAGATTCCTACTGTGCTTGATGCGTCCGCGATTCAAGTCCTTCATAAGATTAAGGAAGTCCCTCTTCCTCAAAAAATCGTAATTACTCCGCATCACAACGAATTTGAGACGCTCACCGGCAAAGACATAAAGATTAACAGCTCTCTTTCGAGCAAGGTAGTGCTACTTAGGACACTGGCGACCGATCTAAAGATAAATATCCTTCTGAAGGGCCCCAGTGACATGATTGCTTCGGAAGAAGGTGAATTGTGCATCAACAATACCGGAAATGCAGGGATGACCGTAGGAGGCAGCGGGGATGTATTGAGCGGTTTTGTTGCCGCACTGATAGCGCAGGGGGCGACACCTTACAACGCATGCCAGGCCGCTACATTCATATTCGGCAGAGCGGGAGATGAACTTTTTAAACAAAAAGGATTCAATTTTTCCTCTTCGGATTTGGCGATGGAGATTCCCTACGCAGTCAAAAACATAGTTTTCTAGTTACTTCCCTGACTTGAAAAAAACATATTTCGACAGATTGCCGGGTTTCCAGTTCGATTTATTGGGCGGATTTTCGGACAGGATGAATCATGCCGTCTTTTCGAGGAAAGGAGGATACAGCAAACCACCGTTTGATTCCTTGAATATCAGTTATTCCGTGAACGATGATGAAAATGATGTCAAAAAAAATCGTGCGGCCATCTGTTCGAATCTTAAAATAGATCCGCCCAATCTCGTGACGGCACGTCAGACACATAGTAAAAATATTCTGGTTGTAGATGAAACATTTATGTCACAAAGGCATAAATACGATGAGCCTGACAACATCGACGGGTTGATTACTCGACTAAAGGGAATCATGCTGATGGTAAAGGTTGCCGATTGCCAGGCTATACTGATGTTCGATCCGGTAAAAAATGCTATAGCCGCCGTACATGCCGGTTGGCGGGGGCTGGTGCAAGACATTAGTGGAGAAGCCATAAATGCCTTAAAAGAAATCTATGGGACTGATCCTGCCGATTTGATTGTCGGGATATCCCCTTCGCTTGGACCGTGCTGTTCATTCTTCTCTAATCCGGAAACGGAACTCCCACCCGATTTCAAACCTTTTACGGATACACGAAAACGTGTCGACCAATGGGCATATAGCATTAAACAGATAGAAAGACATGGTGTACATGAAAAAAACATAGAACTTGCGGGCGTATGTACAATGTGCGGAGGCGGAGGTGATTTTTACTCTTTCCGTGCCCAACGTGGAATAACCGGACGATTCGGAGCCGGAATTTTATTATCTTAATCCTTCCAAAAGGATTTCCGCATCCTTGTATCCGGGTCTTATGTCGAGTGCTTTTTTAAGAGACATCGCCGCTTTTTCCCTACATATCTTTTCCGAGCATCCCATATATGCCCTTGCGGACTGATATAGATATAATGGATTGTTTACGGATAACATTATCGCACGACTTAGGCTTTCGACGGCGTTATCCAGGTATATCTTATCCTTAATCGCCTTATATATCTGAAATTCTGCTATTCCCTTATTATAATTCGTGCTTGGATGATGGTTATTCAATGCGATGGCCCTGGAATATTCCACTACCGCGAGGTTCAGAAACTTAAGTCCGGTTTCCGCCGATATACCGCCGATACTTGAACTTTTCAGGGCAAAATCGCCGAAATCCTGATAATAGGAGTATTCAAAAGGGTGTGAATCCACCGTATTCTGATAGGCAATAATCGCCTTATCCAGATTGCCGCGTGCGGTTTCGATCTGCGCCCGCTTATAATAATAATCGGCCATTAACTCCTTGTAACTGAAAAAAGTGTACCAAAAAGCGATAAAAAGGAGACTACAGACAATGGCATATCTAAAAGGTACCGCGAGGTCGACTTCGACTGTTTTCGATTTTTCTTCTTTTAGAGCCGAGGATATTCCCAAAAAGATAAAAAATAACGTAGTCGTAGTGATTACGCCGAAACTAAAGAAAATCTGCCCGAGGTAGACCACCATGGCAGACCGCAGTGACACGGCAATCCACGAGGTCTTACTATCAGAATTGAGGCCCAGAAATGGAAAAAGCACCAACAAAAGGAAAGCAACCAATCCCATAATACCTTGTGTCGCCCCGATATTCAGATATTCGTTATGGGCGGCTTCCGGGGTAATCATATCCTGCATATCTCCCGGCCCCGGCACTATATAATCGGTTCGACGATACAGATTGTAAACGTCCCTGAAAGAAGATATTCCGTAACCGAATAAAGGTCTATCCGCAATCATCTGCAATGTACTCATCCACCAGCTTAGACGATCCGGCAATTGGCCTTTACCAACCACCCCGATGGTCTGAACGGACCTTTCCACCAAAGGTATTTTCAAAAGGCCAATGGAAACACTACATATCAGTATGCCAAGAACGAACATAATGGATATAAACATCCATATCCTGTTTTTTACAAAGGCAAAAATCCTTTTACCTTTTCCCGCCAGCAATACAACCGAGGCGTAGAAAAGTCCGCAAAAGACGCCCACCAATGCACCTCTGCTACCGGTCAAAACGATGACGATCGCTATAAAAATCAGCAAAACAATCATCAAAATGCGATGGATCCTGTTTCTTACCAAAGGTATCAATAATACCCCGCTCACAAGCCCCATTCCAAGATAAGCGCCGAAATGATTCGCATGACCTACCGTACCGAAAACCCTTTCCAGGGGATTCTGGCTCCATTTGACACCTTCCTGTAATACCCCCGTGTACTGGAAAAATCCGTATAGTGCCAGTATTCCGGAAGTCACTATATTGACGAGAAGAAAAGTCATTATGTGCCCTGTTTTCCTAAAACGGTTAAAACAGACGAATGCCAGAAAGATAAAATTCAGAATTGTAATTACACCAATATAACGACCCTGTGTTCCGAATATGCTGGAAAAAAACGATACCGAAAGAGCAGTACTTATAAGACAAACTATGCCATAGATTAGCAAAAGCAGGTTAAATCTGCTTTTTAAATAGGTAATTTTTCCATCAATAAAAATCCCGTATCCCCAAGACACCATGATTACGACTGTCAAAATCTGCAATAAAGCCAGCTTCGGCATACTGAAAGCCGAAAAAAAAGCCGGAGTGAATATGGCAGGGACACCCGCGACAATCAGATAAACGCAAACACGTATCACTTTGTCGTACCACGGTTCCGATAAGACTCTTATTTTTTGACTCATCTTGTTTATTAATAGGCTCCCTTACCTTCCAATACGACACCAAAAGTCTTGAATATGATCTGCAGATCCAGCCACAGTGACAGATTCTCTATGTAGTATAGATCAAACTCCACGTTTAGGTGAAGAGGTAAATCCTTGCGTCCGAATATCTGCCATAATCCGGTTAATCCCGGTTTTACCATAAGCCTGGCACTCTCAATATCTGTGTAAGTATCTACAATAAACTTCATTTCGGGACGCGGACCTACCAGTGACATCTGTCCGCGAAGTACATTCCACAATTGGGGAAGTTCATCCAGACTGGTCTTGCGCAAAAATCTTCCCGCTTTGGTAATACGGGGGTCGTTCGGGATATTAGGCGCGAACTCCTGATTTTTTACACCCGTGAACATTGTTCTGAACTTATACATTCTGAATATATCTCCGTCCAATCCAACCCTTTCCTGCACAAAAATTGCTCTCCCCGGCGAATCCAGTCTGATAAAAGCCGCTATGACAATCATAAAAGGCAATGCTGCCACGCCTGCAACCAAACAAAAAGACACATCAAAGATCCTCTTAAAGAAGCGATAAAGTCTTTTTCGACTAATCAAACTCTTTTTAAAATCTTCGGAAACGACATGATCGAAAGACTTCTTTTTCAATACATCAATCGACGGTATTTTCATGGGCAAGATATTGTGATTGCTTACCTCTAAGCCATTTCTCCATATATTTTGAATCCACGCGTCTGTGGCTCATTATGTACTTCCTTTTTTTGAGCATACGGGGAACCTTTCCGAGCATATCGAAAAACGCCTTAAAAAGGAAAGGCTCTTTCAATGTCATATAACCGAAAACAAGAACTTCTTTCCATAAGATCGGCAAAAAATCGGTCATTATCCCGGATATAAACTCGTTCTTTATCTGCATCAGGCGCTGGTTCCTGTATCCGTAATATTTAGCCATTTTCCCTAATCTGCTGCGATTCTTATAAACCTCGACATGCGTAAAACGCTTTAAAACTCCAGTGCCTCTACCGTGCCAGGCGTGTGCGGAAGGCAAATACACGCATTTCCAGCCGAACAGCAGAAACCTCCAGGAAATATCGATGTCTTCCTTGTACATAAAAAAATCATCATCCAGGTATTCGTCTAATACTTTCACGTCTTCCAGTGATTCCTTGCGATAGATCGGGCAGGCACCGGAGATACCGAACACCTCCTTTTTCCTGTCGAATTGTCCCTTATCTTCAATCCCCTGGCCGTCATCGATCACTCTGCGGTTCCGGTAACAGAACAAGCCCACTGTATCTATGAAATCCGTCTTCTTATTTTTTTCGAAATCGTACTTGTATATTTTCCCGCATATTGCGGCTATCTTCTTATCCTGCTCCATCTTGCCGATGCATTTTTCCACATAATCGGAGGTAAAAAAGATGTCGGGGTTAAGTAGCATCACATAATCCCCTTTGGCCAGTCTTATCCCCTGATTCCCGGCCGGAGCGTAACCGATGTTCTTATTGTTACATACGGCAATCACATCCTTGAAGTTTTCCATGATATATTTTCCGGAACCGTCAGGAGAATCGTTATCTATGCAGATAATTTCAAAATCCCTATAGGTCTGGTTTCTTAGACTCTCTATGCACCCGGCCAGTAAATGCCTTGTATTGTAATTGATTATCACGAATGAAATCATCGCTCTATTCATTAAATGGCTACCGGATTATATCCTTTTTGCCGACTTATCGCCACGGCCCATATTTCAATTGACGCTTCAAATATTTAATCATTAAGTATAATATTGCTCCGTCATTATCAATTTCAAAATGCAAAATTATCTTTTCACTTCCGAATCCGTAACGGAAGGTCATCCCGACAAGGTCGCGGACCAGATTTCCGATGCCGTACTCGACGCAATCTATGAAAAAGACCCGATGGGAAGAGTTGCATGCGAAACACTTGTGACTACCGGACTCGTACTTGTAGCAGGTGAAATCAGCACTACATGTTATGTGGAGATACCAAAGATTGCGCGGAAAATGATTGAAAGCATCGGCTATAACGATGCAGCCTATGGTTTCGATTCGAAGGCCTGCGCAGTACTTACCGCGATAGACGAGCAAAGTCCAGATATAGCCATGGGAGTCGACACTGGCGGAGCGGGAGACCAGGGAATGATGTTCGGCTTTGCGGTTAACGAAACGCCTCAACTTATGCCAATGCCTATCATGATGGCTCATCAGCTCACAATGAAACTCGCCGAAGTAAGAAAAGCTAACGGCCTTAAATATCTTAGGCCGGATGGAAAAAGCCAAGTCACGATTCAGTATGAAAACGGGGTCCCCAAGCGTATACACACAGTGGTCTTATCCACCCAGCACGGCCCGGAAATAAGCCATGAACAGATGAACAGTGATATCATAGAACATATAATACGACCTGTTTGCGGTAAAATGATGGACAATGAAACGATACTTCATATAAACCCGACAGGAAGATTTATCATCGGCGGACCTCCGGGAGACTGCGGGGTAACGGGGAGAAAAATCATCGTAGATACTTACGGTGGTATGGGGAGACACGGAGGCGGCTGTTTTTCCGGAAAGGACCCGACAAAAGTTGACCGCAGTGCGGCATACTACGGACGATATGTGGCAAAAAACATCGTCAGTGCCGGACTTGCCGATAAGGTCGAAGTACAGGTTTCTTATGCGATAGGCGTCGCTGATCCCGTTTCCATATACATAAACAGCTTCGGGACGGGAAAGATAGAAGATGATCAAATAGCCGAAATCGTAAAAGCCCATTTTGATTTTAAGCCGGCTTCACTAATCAAAGAATTGGATCTGCGAAGGCCTATTTACCGTAAAACCGCATCTTACGGGCACTTCGGACGTGAAGATAAGGACTTCACATGGGAAAATCCCGATAAGGCACAGATACTGAAATCCGCCGCCGGTCTTTAGGAATAAGGAAAATATCAGGAGTTCTTATCCATCACCCTTAAACTGAAATCAAAACGTTCATGCGTCAGGTTAGGGTTGTAGTAATAGTCGGCGGAAGACAACTGTTTGGAGTATCTGTCTTGCATGTATGCCACTTCTTTAAGGTTAACATCATATCCCCTGCTTAGAGACTCGTGATGATATAGGGAAGCATACGGCGTGTATACTATCAGGTAGCCGTTTTCCCTTAATTTAAGGCACAGATCTACATCATTAAAAGCTACAGCCAGTTCATTCTCGTTCAGGCCTCCCACCTTAAGATAAATTTCTTTTCTTATCATAAGACAAGCTCCCGTCACCGCCGAATAGTTTCTGATAAGCCCCGCCTGTCCAAAATAACCGGGATCATCCGACATTACCTGACAAAACGCATGATTGGCTATTCCGTTCAATCCAATAACCACCCCCGCGTGCTGAATCATCCCGTTAGGATAGATAAGTTTTGCGCCGACTGCTCCAACTTCAGGCCGGAGGGCATGTTCCAGCATGCTTTGCATCCAGTCGGGAGTAATAACTTCCATATCGTTGTTTAACAGCAGCAATATCTCTCCTCTCGCCTGTTCTGCGGCAAAATTATTGATTGCCGAAAAATTGAACGGCTTATCATAACTAAAGACCCTTATCCTGTCGTTTCCCTCCAAAGACTTCAGGTAATCCAAAGTCTGCGGCTCGGAGCTTTGGTTATCGATAAGCAAAATTTCGTAGTTGAAATATGTTGTCCGCGAAAAAATGCTTTCCAGGCACTTTTTCAGAATTTCCGGCTTATCACGGAAAGGGATTATGACACTGATAAGAGGCATTCTTTTTATGGACCTCTGAATCCGGTATGATCCCAGCCATATTCCGCTCGTTACTTCCGCTTCTTCGTTGCGTCTGCGCATGGCATCTTTCAATGCTTTTTTCGCGGCCTCGAAAGCATAAGGTTTTGCATCAGCTTCAGCAGCTGTGGAACCCGTAATTTTGCGCCAATGATACAATACTTTTGGAATATGCTTTATCTTATCGGTCTTTTCCGTGAACCGCAGTACCAGATCATAGTCCTGACTACCTTCGTATCCTTCGCGAAGGCCGCCGATATCTGTCAAAAGATTTTTTCGATATACCGCAAAATGACAGATGTAATTCGAAGAAAGGAGAAGATCCGGCGACCAGTCCGGTTTGAAAAAAGGTTCAACTAATTTCCCCTTAAGATCGATTTTGTCCTCATCACTATAGACCAGGTCGTATCTTACCGACTGCAACGCTTTCACCACTTCAAATAGCGCGTCTTTGGTCAATTCATCATCATTATCAAGAAAACCCACATAAGCCCCCGTAGCGAGACCAAGGGCGGTATTCGAAGCTTTCACAATACCTCCATTCTGTCTGTGCCAGGCGACCCTGATTCTTTTATCCGCAGCAGCGTATTTTTCCAACAAAAGCCTGACATGAGGCAAGGTGGAAGCATCATCACATATACATAACTCCCAGCGGGAATAAAGCTGTTCCTTAACCGACTCAATAGCCTTAACCAACCATTTTTCTTCGATATCATATACCGGCATGACTATGCTTATTACCGGCTGATATGTCAGCTTTTTTATCTTCATTCTTATATCTCCGATATTTTTTTCCGTTAAGGCATTCTTCTCCAGATAAAGGTCATAAGGCACCTTCATCTGCGGTAGAGCGATATCGGGTTTTACTTTATTAAAAAGTCTCTTAAAAAATACGGATGGACCCAAAACCATCATTATTTTCCATCCCTTTTTAATAAAATTCAGCGAATCCACCAATAATACCTTTTTGACCCGCCCATACATAAGTACAGCTTTCCATGCCCTGGAATCGCGAACTTTCAACAACTCATCACGGTGACTATTCAGCTCCTCTTTTATGGCTTCCAGTTGCGCATCCTTTCCCGCCAACAGATTCAGGGAATTCTCCGCTGAAGAAGTTATCTTTTCTTTTTCTTCCCTGATGCGCGTTATCATATTATCCTTTTCTTTAAGAGCCGATTCCACAACCTTATATTCCTTTTCTATGGTTTCAAGCTTTGTAATCTTGGCCACCAGCATCGTCTTAAGGTAGCCTAGTGCTTTTTCTTTTTCACCAAGAAAGTTACGCAATTCTATTATGGCCTGCCGATGGGCTTCTACACTTTTCCTGGCTATGCCAAGAGTGTCCTCATGCTGTTTTCTGACGCGTGCGAATTCGTTCTCTTTTCCCGCAATCTCTTCGCTAAGCAGTGTTATCTGATCCTTGCGCTTATCCATCAACAGACGCAAATCTTCAAAAGCCGTCTTAAGAAGGTCCATAAAGACTTCGGGGTTCCATGTGTGCTTTCCCTGCAATTCTTCCATTATCTTGGCTTCCGGCAGTGTCCCCTCTTTTGTGATGCAGTAGATAGTCCTGTACGTGGGTACCCGCAGATTTCCCAGCTCGTACAGATGATCATTAAAGAACCTGTTGAACTTTACGCTTTCTTTTGAAGTTATTTCTCCACACTTCGTACTTGAATATAGTTGCTGTATATACCAGTTCATCAGATTTCCTTCGCGGACCTTGAAGAAACTGCACCCTTTTTTCTTTAGAAGATTATCGAAAGACTCCTCATCGGGAAGGCCGAAAGACTCATGCTCGCTCAAAAACGGATGCTGTGTCCCTGAATTTTTCAAATAATGCTCGCAAACATTCTTTTCAGCCGTTTCCACCAGTTTATTCTTAAACGGCGATCCAAGTATCAATACGTTCTTGCTGACACGCAACATCTCACCCAGTACACGTTCACGATCTGCGCTATGCACATGTTCCAGCACATCCGACGCAACCACTGCGTCAAAATTCCTGTCCGAATACGGTATCTTGCGGGCATCTCCAACTATGTACGCGTGATTTACAGGAGTAGATGCCTGCTGTTTGTCGAAAACCGTATATTTACAGGACGGATGAAGAAAATCGTTTAATCTGCCATCTCTACCTCCTACGTCCAATATCCTGAATTCCGGCTTGTTGATTATCTTGTTTATCAGGAAGACGATGAGAGTATTCCGTGAATACAGGTCCGGTGGCAGTGCTGATAGTTTTTCTTGCGGCATTTTTGTTAGACGGAATTGATTCTACAGTCTTTCAAAACCCCCCAGAGAGAGGTAATTTTTCTTACCATTTTTTAGGTACAGAGTAAAGAGACAATTCGTCAATACCGGCGGTTGTGTTGACAAAAGACACCAATTCTCGAGAATTCTCTTATAAACTAGATACATCTCTATTTAATTAAACGATGATACTCCGTAATCGTTTCACCCGGAGTACCGTCGAATACAACTTTGCCACCATCCAAAAGTATGGCCCTATTGCAAAACTCTTCCACCAGATTTGGCGTATGGCTAACAAAAACAACCGTCTTCCCATTATCTTTCCATTCTCTAAACACATTCAGGCATTTTTGTTGAAAATCCTCGTCACCTACGGCCATTATTTCGTCGAATAGATATATATCGGCATCCGCTTCCTTGGCTATAGCGAAAGCAAGTCTTGCTCTCATGCCGGAAGAAAAGTTTTTTATCTTCAAATCAATGAAATTGCGGACTCCCGCAAAATCCACTATGGAATCGAATCTGGCTTTGATTTCTTTTCTGGTCAATCCCAGAAGCGTTCCGTTAAGATAAATATTTTCACGCGCGGAGAGTTCCTGCTGAAATCCGACTCCCAGCTCCAAAAAAGGGGCTATTTCGCCGCGGATGTCCAATTTTCCACTATCTGCACGATATATACCCGCAAGAATCTTGAGAAGGGTACTTTTGCCACTGCCGTTTCTCCCGACTATTCCTAAAAACTCTCCGGGCCTTAACTGAAAACTCACGCAGTCTAAAGCTCTAAAATGTTCATATGTCCGCTTACGGAAAAGATTTATGAAACCTTCTTTCAGAGTATCACGCCTTTCGTGAGGCACAATGAAAGCTTTGCTGATATCCGCCGCACTAATGGCCAGATTATGTCCTTCCATATTGTCTTTTGATGCAGAGATCATATCTTTTCGGCGATTTTATGTTCCTGGGTTTTGAAAATAGCATACCCCGCGCAGAAAATCACGATGGTCATAAGAGCCAATATAAGATTCAGGTAAAGACTTGGGACATGATGTCTTATGAAGATGTCGCGTGAATATTCTATGATTCTGGCCAGAGGATTCAAAAAGATATACCTGTGATACTCCGAAGGCACTATGGTCACAGGATAGATTATGGGAGTCAACCAGAATCCAATCTGCAAAAGAATCTCCCAAATATGCTGAAGGTCATGAAAATGGATATACATAGCGGCAAGAATAAAAGTCACACCTGTAGCGACAAGGAATAATTCGACCAGATATATGACAAAAATCAAAGCTTCGGCGCCCGGCATTATCCCCGATATGGCCATGAAGACGGAAAATATCACCAGATTCAAAAGAAGCGTAATAAGGCTGGAAAAAGCCGATGCCACAATCAATGTGGCTCGCGAGAAATATATCTTCGTAACCAAATCACGCTTAGTCATAAAAGTATTCATGCCTATCAATGTAGCTTCGGCGAAAAAATTCCAGATTAATATTCCCAGTAGCAGATAAACCGGATAATTTTCCACGGGTGACTTCATGAACACCGAAAAAACCAGATATATAACACCAAAAAGAAGCATCGGCTTAATCAGCGTCCAAAAATATCCCAGATACGAATTCTGGTAACGCAATTTGAATTCGCTTATCACAAGCTCCCTGACAATCCTTATGTTAAGATTTTTTCTGTTTCTCATAAATATAATCCTGCACAACGAAAATAATCATAAACGCATTCGCGGACATAAACAACCAGCAGAAAAGGAAAACTAACCAATAAGGTATCGGGAATATATTTTCAGGTATGATGTATTTCAGCAATTCCACCATTGAATCTGTCGCGTATAGCCTATACACCGGTCTGTTGTTAGTATTCAACCAGATGGTGATTGCGTTATCGCCCCTATTCCCTGTGGAAGCCAGTTTAACGCACAATTCATTTTCTACCGAGACCGAAGGTAATGACAACGCCAGATACCTGTTACCTATTACATCGCGTGAATCGAAAGATCCGGAAAAGACAGGCTTCGTCTTTTTAATATCTTCCTTACCGGATATCTCGATGATGTTTTCGTTAGTGTTTTTCCGGTTATAGTCTGCGAGGAAAAGTTCAATTCCGGTTAAGTTCCTGAAATCCCCGCTTATGCAGTCAGTAAGGGTGTGTTTTTCTGTAATCGGACCGAAGGGTGTCAACTGCCCGTCATTCAGATTGGAATACGCAAGGAATCTTACGGGCATCCAGAGGACCGCCACAAACCCTATTAAGCAGGCGGAGGCAAGAGAAACCATAATTTTTGTTCTTTTTTTTACCATATTTCGATGTACAGGCTAGTATAGATTGGGGATAACGACAGCTAATAGAGCGTAAAAATCATTAATGACGAAAAAAACTATTAGGCCGTAGATTACCGGATATATGAAGGATGTTTTTTTAGATTTTATCCCGAATAATGCGAGCAGCCCTGTCACAAATCCCGTCATTACCGGAAGCAACACATCATATATATATCTTCCATGCATTCCGCCCAGGATGCCGCGCGCCAGATAAATATGATAGATTTTATATAACAGCAACAAGAAAACCAGTAAGAAAGGGACCACCATAAGAAACCATATCACCATATCAGTCTTACGATTGATTGCCCGATTTTCTTTTATTTTAGCGTACGCAAACCTTATCAGACCAAAAATTGAGGCCAATGCCAACGACAGAAAAGATATATTTTGCCATGTAGCCAAATTAATTGGGGGAAAGCCAAAAAGTCCAAGAAAATTTTTAAAATATTCGTAAAAAAAGTTCTTCATCACGAAAAAATCGAACAGGGAATAGTTGAAGTTCTGCGGCACCTTTACCAGCTCCGGAAAGCGTGTTCCCAAATCGGGGTAATCAATTAACAGATGCGGATTTGATTTAACTGCCGAATTCATATCCGGCAATAATGTTCCGTAAAGCTGAAGATTACGGATATACCAAAAAGAACAGATCAATACCGCCAACCCGAATACTACGGACATATTGAATATGAAATCTTTTACCAAAGTTTTCTTGTCGTCCGGGTGCAAACCGGCGATTCTGTGCCACTTGTATATACCAATCAAAAATCCGGCTATCCAAAGAGGCAAAGCTGTCACCTTGGTAAGCGCAAGAAAACCGAGCAAAATGCCGATTGCGATTGACCTTCTGACATCATATCCATGGATATCCTTTACCCAGTAAAAGAATAATACCGAAGACAAGGCTACAACAAGATTATCGTTATTAACCAGCGCGCTGATATAGGAAAACCCCGGCAAAAAAGCCATACAGGAAACAACTACAATATTGAATGGTTCACGGTTCCCGAAAAGCAGTTTTAGTGTCTTGTGCGAAAAATATAAAGTTATACATCCAAGAATTATTGAAATCAGACGCAAAAACATCAACGCGATATATCCGTCATGCGGCAACATCGAATAAAACGGTAACATTAACAGATAATAAAGTGGAGGATGCTGTGCTATCCAGTTTATATATGGACCTTTCGGCAAGCTTTCAAATGTTCCGCTCAAACCTGCCGCAGTGCCCGGGAACTCATCCAATCCTACACGCCGCATACTGCCACTTTCGAAGTTTCTTTCTATAAAAGTAGCCTTCCCGAGTATCGGAAAAGCTTTTTCCATGTACAAAGACTGAACATATCCGTAGTGAGCGATTTCATCGGGGGCCTTCCATGGCGGAACAAGATATGCCCAAAAGAGTTCTTTGCAAAAGAATACGGCTATCAGCAATCCGATGCTCAAACCCTTTTTTTTGATGATATTTTCCACGTAACTCATTTTGCCATGTATCAGGGACGGCTTCAATCATTGTTTGCCAATATGTACCCAAAAGCTATAATCTGGTCAAATAATCCCATTCAGCATGAGACTTGCGATAACCATACCCGCATACAACGAAGAGGACACAATTGAATCTGTGATAACGTCCATACCTGCAAAAATACCCCATATACGGGAGATAAAGGTTTTTGTGATAGATAACGGCTCCACCGACAAGACTCCTGTTATAGCGCAAAGAAACGGCGCAGAGCTTATCAGGCTTGGCCACCCGTGCCTTGCAAAGGCGTTTATGGCCGGCATTGAAGCTGCGTTGGCATGGAAAGCCGATATCATCGTAAATATCGACGCAGACGCACAATA
Organism: Candidatus Altimarinota bacterium; assembly: GCA_041752875.1. GTDB lineage: Bacteria > Patescibacteriota > Gracilibacteria > UBA1369 > UBA1369 > JTS-AC46. The sequence goes on along the minus strand of JBGSVP010000004.1, from coordinate 134,583 downwards.
CAGGGCGGAAGAGATTCCTGAACTTATGCAACCGATACTGGACGAGAAAGCGGATGTTGTGATTGGGGACAGGCAAGTAAAAAAGCTTAAATTCATGCCCCCCGCCAAAAGGTACGGTAATCTTGCGGGAAGCCGTTTTCTTAGACTTCTTACTGGAATGAAAGTGAAAGATGCCACAGGAAGAAAAAGAACAATAGACGCATCCAGCGGATTCAGGGCCTTTAGCGCGAATGTGGCAAATAAATTCATAATCCGGTCTAACCACACATACACACACGAGAATCTTATCCAGTCGTACTACCTTGGCCTACGCATCGCGCAGATTCCGGTAACTTTCATAGCACGAAAAGAAGGAGCTTCCAGGCTGATCACCAATGTGCCCGGACATATTTTGAAGAGCCTGGTGAATATCTTTAAAGCGTGGTGGAGGTACAAAAGGTAGATTTTGTATTTTTAGTCTTCGCGAAAGCCTATTTCGAGGTTCAACTTCAGTTAATTATCAATTGCTGTGTTTTTTCCTGTGTACTCTGTTGCCCTGCGGACTCTTGCGAAGAAGGTGGTTGTGAAGCGTCGATAAAAGCATCCATGGTCTTTCCGAAAGCAATCGCGCCATCCTGTTTGACGGCGATGCCTATGCGATATATAAGGCCGTCCATTGCCTTCTTATCTTTTAACCAATTCAGAGTATCCGCAGTTAGCAGATTCCGGTCACTTTCACGAAGGTTATTCTGATTAAAAAGCGTGTACTCTCTGATTATGTAATTGCGATTAGTCTGCTCTATTTTAAACTGAATGATTCCGGCTTTTTTTGACCCATAGTCGATTTTGTCATTTCTCATGAAAAACTCCTGAATATTCGCATATATGTCATATGTAAGCATTTTGCCTTTTTCAGATGCGCCAATCATGGAATATTCCGCCATGATTTTCCCGTCATTCAGAGGCGAAACAGACTTTTCCTTCAAAAAACGGCCTATTAGATAATCCAGACTGCGCTGTTCTTCATTGTCATTAGCTGTATCGGATTTCTTGCATCCGCAACCTACCGTATTGGAAAAAGGGACTTCTCCTTGAGAACAGCTAAACATTATTCTGGAACACTCCGAAGATGAATAACCTATATAATTATAGCTCTTATCCGTTTCTTCATTACATCCTGCCAAAAACGTAATGAGAAGTGATGAAAAAATGATGCCAAATATTCTGGGCGAATTCTTCATGATAATTGGATTAGTTACAACAAATACCTTTTGCCGCCACAATATAGCACTTTCATATAAAAATGCACAAAAAAAGGGCGCACCCTTGCGAGTGCGCCCTTTAAAATCAGAAATCCTATAGTCTAATTTTTAACCTTATGGCTTGTATTCGAGTGACGGGCCATCAAGTGTAGCTGATGCCAATCTTACTCCGATGGAAGGTAATACCAGAGGAGCTTGGTCTGTATTGAACAGAACCTGTGTCGGCAGAGCTGTGAATTTAACCTGTGTGTAACCTGATACTGCTAATGCAGAGGTAGACTTGATTACATAGTAAGCTACCTGACCATTGGCAATCGCCCAGTTGACCGCATCCATAGTTCCCATAGTGGTTACCATGGCGCCCGGTCCGTTGACTCCAACTGTTACAGCATTGTTATCTCCGCTTCCTCCAAGTCTGATGACCTGAATTGCATTGGAACCTGTTGCTGTACCTGCGACATCAAAGTTGAATGTCGTTAAGGCTGTCTGAACAGATCCTCCTGTTACAGTGTTCGTGTTTGTAGAAGGAGCTGTTGCAATTGCGATGATTGCGTTTGTATTCACACCAGCTTTCAATGCCGCATCTACAGTTTCTGTTGCGCCATTTACGGTAGCTGTGTTTACAAACGAAACACCTGTTACATTTACTTCATGTGACCTGAATAACTTACTTACAGCGGTTGCGCCGGTTGCGGCAAGAGCCTTGCTTGAACTTGCGCCATCTGCTTTTGTCACATTGGCAGTAAGAGTGTAATCGGTAGCTAATACAGCACCGGCTTCATCCTTACCAATCTTCTGTGTCTTTACCTTTATGTACATTCTTTCGCTTCCCATCTCAACGGTGTAGTTGATATCCGTAAATACCGTTGTATTGGTTGTTACAGCTTTGCGGGCCAATTCCGTAACCTTATCGTTCTTATAGACAATAATTTCGGAAACATCATTCGCAAATGTAACAGCGGAAGCGACAAATGTAAGATCCCTTACAAGTATCGGCTCGTTTTGAGCTGTGAATTCATAAGTGGCAACGAAATCGGATGTTGTTCCACCTACGAGGTTCTTATCGATGCTTGAAGCTGAATCGTCAGTTCTTACAGCGAGTGTCAGCGTACCTACTCCGGAGAGTGTCAATTGTCTGTATCCGACAAGATTTCCACCTGCTGGAAGAATGGCGCCTGTCTGATCAGGCAGGTTTGTAAGAAGTGTAGCGGCAGTACCGTTTACAGTACCTACTGTAACATCATCATTGTCGAAATCGACAAGTTTCAGCGATTCACCCCAGAATTTAAGTAAATCTGTGGCTTTGGTCTGATCATCTACGATATCCGTAGTAACCAAGAACCTTACTGTTCCGTTTAACGGTACTTCAATATCGAATCCGTCGAAGGTGAGTATTCCTGCAGCCAACAATGAACCTGACTTTTGAGCCAGGAGAGTGTTGGTTGTTCCAACCTTGTACAGATACATCGTGTTGATAGTGCTGTTTGTAGCAGCAATCCAAGGACCAGCGCCGGCAACCTGCCTTGTGACACCTACCTTGACTTCGCTTAAGTTGAGTTTAGAAGCATTACCGGCGGCGATATCGAATGATAATACTTCAACTCCCTTACCACCAACCACGACGTTCTTGTTCGTAGACATCGTAATCGTGTTTATCGTAGCTGTTGCAGCAACCCCGTTCAATGTCTTGTAGGTGATGCTGGAAGGCGTTACGTCCGTAACGGCTGTGTTATCGTTGGTTTCAACCATATACAGAGCGCCGGCCGTGTTGCCGATGTTCGGTAATGAGAAATCCAATTTGGCTCCGGTGATAACGCGGTTAAGCGTATCGAAACGGATCTGGAATTCTCTTGTTTCACCTGCGGTAAGAGCTATGGTTACGTTCGTATCTCCGAATACACCGCTCTTGTTATTTACCCATGATAAGGCAGGAAGATCATAGACCGAACCTGTCTTAAGGTCATAGAGTTCGACATTCTGTACCAAACACATCAATGCCGAATCGTAAACACCTACACCGACCGAACATGCTGCTCCTACAACTTCCGCAGAAGCGGCAACATCGGAGTTGGCCAATGAAACTCTAACTTTCTGTAATTCGAGATTCAAGCCGGCTTTTGTCGTGATCTTGAATGATCCGGCAACAATATTCTTCTTGTTCTTCAATATGTCGGTCGAAGCCGCATCCGTAGAAAGGATGCTTACTTCACCGGCCTGTACTGTAACGATTTCTTCATCGTAATCCGTACCGACCGTACCTGTACCTGTACCGAAACAAGTTCCAACTGTTTCATAACATACTCTTGCTCCGTAACCGAACTGTGCGTCTGTAGCGGAGAGATCGAGAGTGTTATCGAGAGCGAATTGGAGTGTCTTACCCGCGCCGCCGATAATATCCGTCTTTACGACGAACGATACCGTCTTTGAAGGCTGGAGTACCAATGCCGATGTGAAATTAAAGGTGATATATTTGCTGACTGATTTTGCAACCTCGGCTACCTTGGTGCCGTCGGCATACAAAGACCAGTTTTCCGTTTCCGTATCAACGTTGACGCCGCCGGAAGTCTCTTTGAGTGTCAAAGAGTTTACCGACATGTCGTTATCGTTGGATTCGTTGCGGAGTTTGAATTTGGAAACATCAGCCTGAAGAGCGCCCAATTTAGGATCAGAAGGCTTTCCGTTGTCCAACCATGTGATTACTCCACCATCGGTCGAACCTACCTTAAATGTTTTTCCTTCTACAGGGAATGAACCTGTAACGGATTTAGCGTTTGAAGAAATGACGCTGGCCTTCACCAATTCAAGATAGAATTCGGATCCTTGCGCTGCTGCTGCTGTTCCTATAGTAGCAACAACCGTCAATTTCTTTGTTTCACCGGCTTTTACAACCAAGCCGCCGGAAAGGAGGCTTACTGTGGCCGTATCTGTAGATGTATTGAATGTCTTGGCTTTTGAAACGCGGTTCGTTTCATCAAAAAGCGCTACGTTCGTAACTGAAGCGTCAACTCCCGTACCACCTCTGTGTAATTCGATGCTTGTGACTGTAACATCATCAGCACCTCCTACGAGGTTGAATGAGAAGATAGGTACTCCGGATACGGAAGCAGGCAGTGTGACGCCGGCAGGTGTAGAATCGTTGGCTTCCACATTAAGATCTCCGCCGACTGCGACTGTTGAGTAACCATTGAAGGATACTTCACCAGCGGTCAAATCTTCACCGGATTCGGATGTAACACCCGTAACCGTCAATGTATACATTGTGGAAGCTACCTGACCTGCGGTCGTAAGATCTACGCACATCATATCTGTAGCCAATGTGGCGCCAGATACTGCGAGTACAACATTGTTTGCATCCTTGATAGAGTAGTTTGCCTGATCTTCGGCTGTAGCCTGATCGGCTGGGCCATTGAAGCAAACCTCCAAAGATGTCGAATTTAAAGCTGTAACATCGCTTACTTCAAAGCCCATACCCGGTCTTGCGACAGGATTCATGGCGTTTGAAACCATCTTGGCGATTTCGGCGCGGTTGATGTTCTTGCCGGGTCCGAAAGAGCCATCCGGATATCCGTCAACTACCGACATGTTATAGCCGGTCTCTACATATTCGTAGGACCATGTGCTTGTCGGGACGTCGGCGAAGTGAGGGCCACCATTGGTATTTGTAGCCAAAGGTGCAGCCAGCACGAGGATCTTCATGGCCTGTTCGCGTGTAAGACTGTCGCCAGGTCCATAATATCCTGTTAATGTGCCGTTCTCATTCTTGTAACCACCAACGATTCCGTTCTTGGCGGCTGTTTCGACGTATTGATAGAACCAGGCATCCTGTGGGACATCCTTGAATGTCGGAGTAGCCGGATTCTCGAGTGTTAATTCGAAGGCTTCTACGGCCAATTTGGCCATTTCAGCACGATTGACCAGGTCCCCGGGTCGGTATGTGCCGCTGGCGGTGTTAAGTACGCCATCGGTCGCGAGTTGTTCTACGTATGTGTAGAACCAATCGCTTGGTTGTACATCAGAGAATGTAGCAGCCTGAGCAACGTTGATCGCAAGAAACCCTGCGAGTAAAGCAACGAGACTAAAGCTAGCTATTCCCCGACGAACCTTATTCAAACCTTTAGAAATTTCCATAGGTTCTATTAAGGGTTATGGGATAGATAGATATAGATTTATACTACTTATATTTATATTTAATTGAAATTTCTTAGTGCCCCAAAGGGATATACCCAGGGTGGGGCATCCGGCTTTTCCTTATACAACAAGGTATTAAGGAACAGACTCGTCCGGCATTATCCGGAACGGTCTTTATGGAGCCGATTAAATTTAGACTTAAATTTAATTATGTTCGGCCTTGCGGCCTAATGATTTAACTTCTTCATGATGCGCATGATTGCTTATTCAGCGCACCCGCTTGTTGTCAAAGAACCAATGGGCTGGAATATATTCTATTATTACGGCCATTATTACAGGGTGCCGTATCCCTTATCTCTTACTCATGTTCGCTAACTGACGCGCAAAACCTCATTTCTCCACAACTCGTGAATATTCAGCGAAAAGTCTATCAAAACACGTTTTCCTAGTCAATCTCATGCAACCGTTATTAACTACACAAAGCCCCTTTTGTTTCAAAATTAATAAGGACATATTTTGTTTTTATTTTACCGTATGTAATACTACAACATTTTATTGACAACATATTAAATTATTACACCCAGGTTGCCGAATTTCAGCCTCTAAATTTACCGAAGAAACTTTCTTTATCTTTAACTACCAATCCGGACTCCTGGAATAACTGAAGATAAAGCTCTTTTTCCTTGCGGGAAAGCTTTAAGGGTATATCCACTATTATTTTCACAAAATGGTCACCTTTTCCTCCGGAGCGCAGCTTCTCTATGCCATATTCTTTTAATTTAAAAACTTTCCCGCTTTGCGTTCCGGCAGGTATCTTTAAGCCTATCTTTCCATGGATTGTTTCTACATCCATATCAGCCCCAAGTATAGCCTGCAATAAATGTATATGCTCTTCAGAATGAACATCATATCCGTTGCGCAGGAATTTCTTACTTGGAGCCACTTTTATATGAACATAAAGGTCCCCCGGTGTGCCGCCATAGACTCCCGCCTGGCCTTTTCCGTTCAACCTCAAAGTGGAGTCATTATCCACTCCGGCAGGAATCCTGACCCTGACTTTCTCTTCTTTTCGAATACGCGTCGCACCATTACACACAACACACTTATGCTCTTGTATGCGACCTTCACCATAACAACCAGGACAAGTGGTCGTAGTAGCCATTTGTCCGAATATAGTCTGCCTTACTGCGCGCACTTCACCGGAACCATTGCATGTCTTACAGATTACAACCTTACTTCCCGGTTCGGCACCCGTACCATGACAATGGTCACAATTCACAGCTTTTGTAACCATCAGATCCTTTTCCGTACCAAAAGCCGCTTCTTCGAAACTAATCTGCATTCTGAATTCAATATCTTCGCCTTGTTTGGGTCCCCGTTTTTTTGGACTGGAAGCATTTGCAGATCCGCCAAAGAATGACTCGAAGATATCCGAAAAACCGCCGGCTCCGGAAAAAGAGGAAAAATCAAACCCTTCACCACCAAATCCGTTAGCTCCTCCGTAACTGCCACTACCTCCGCCGTAACCGCCGAAACCCTGCTGACTACCCGTTTCACCAAAACGGTCATAATTTGACCTCTTCTGACTATCCGAAAGAATCTCGTATGCCTGATTGATTTCTTTAAACTTGGCCTCGGCATCCTTATCACCCTTGTTCTTGTCCGGATGGTACCTTAACGCAAGCCTGCGGTAAGCCTTTTTAACATCCTGATCAGTTGCCCCCTTGGGAATACCCAATATTTCATAATAATCTTTAGCCATTCTTTATATAGTGTTTTATTAAATGGAAAGTGCACATATTATAGTTATATTTGAAAATTGTGCCAATTTAAGGTAATGTGCGCTCCGCGAAAGCAAACAAGGTCTTATCGTCTAGCGGTTAGGACGCCACCCTCTCACGGTGGAAACACGGGTTCGATTCCCGTTAGGACTACCAAATCAACAAAATCTTTCCTTCGAAACGATTTGGCGTTATAATGTGGGCCAATTGTCAGTTTATATCTACAAATGAATATAAATCTGTCTTGGGATCTGTTTATTCTTGTATTCTTCGCGATAATAATCGCGTACAGTTTTATAATTGGTCGAAACCAGACACTAAAAGTAATTACGGGTACATATATAGCGATATTCTGTTCCGACGGACTGGGTAATCTGTTTCTGCATTATTTTGCCTCTTCCCCCACTTTTATCAAAGTCCTCAAATTCTTCTCGGTGGCAAGCGCGGCGCAAGCTACAGCTTTTCTGAAGGTACTGACACTTATAGTGATAGTGGTGGTCATTTCCATAAGAGGCGCTTTCGATTTCAACAGCGACGAACATAGCCACCATTTCAGCGTAAGGATGTCAGTAACGCTGATATTGGGGCTATTGAGCGCGGGACTGATGATGAGCGCGATGCTTATATTCGTTTCCGGCGGCTCTTTGGTAGACTCCATTGTGGTTGCAAACAATCCTTTGTCACAAATATACTCACAATCAAGACTGGTCAGAATCATGCTCGACTACTCAAACATTTGGTTCCTGATGCCTGGTATTGGCCTTATGGCATTGAGCTATCTTAAGAAAAAATAAAATCCACTTGAAAAATATTGACTTCGTTCCTACAATGTTGGGGCGTTTTTGACAATAATGTTATTTTTTGGGCCAATAGCTCAGTCGGTAGAGCAGCTGCCTTTTAAGCAGATGGTCGCAGGTTCAATTCCTGCTTGGCCCACCATTCAAACTGACTGATTGAAACATGATATTTTTTTAATATATCATGTTTATTTAGGGAAAGTAAATTTTTAATACTTACGAACATCTTATATAAAGCCGGTCAACTCTTATGGTTGATTATTTTTCGATTATACGTTGATTAACCAATCGGGTAATCAGTATAATTCGGGCAGTTATCCATTTGCATAATCAACTTATGGCAGAAACATCTTTAACGATACAGGAAGCATCTGAATTAAGCGGTAAGTCGATACAGACTTTGCGCAGAGCCATCAAGTCTAACAGGATAACCTGCAAAAGAAAAAAAACCGCGCAGGGCTTCATCTATATGATTAGTCGTGAAAGTATCGTCAGCTTCTATAAGCTAAAGATGGATCCGATGGACCGCGAGCACGGCGGAGTAAAACAGCCGGCAAAACAAACAGAGATATTCGGAGAATTCGCCACTTTAGCAGACCTTAAGAAGCTTCAGCAGGAAATAGAACTGGCTCTTGAAGACCACAAGAAAGAAAAAGAGAATTTTATGCGCTTCATGAAGGCTTTTCAGGAAAAGTTCGTATTCATAGAAAATCAGCTCAAGCTATTGGAACAGCCCAAGAAAAAGAGTTGGCTGGCATTCTGGAAAAAATAGGCGTTTTTCATGAAAAAAGAGATTAAAACGGTTCGTTTTCCGCTTAACCATACGGTATTTAAATGGATAGCCGCAGGAGTAGGCGGATTTTTTTGTGTAATCATTCTTGCATATTGTTATATCGCCTGGCTTTTGCCTATTCCGGATGTCCTCACCAAACCGGTTGATTTACCCACAACAAAGATTTTCGACAGGAAAGGGACTCTTCTGTATGAGATATTACAGCCGGAACAAGGCAAAAAGACTAATATTCCACTAAAGCGGATTCCGGCAGACTTCATCAACGCGACACTGGCGGCCGAGGATATAAATTTCTATTCACATCCTGGGGTGGATATCGGAGCCATAGCAAGGTCGTTGTTATTTAATGTGATGGAACAACGCGTAGTCAGTGGAGCAAGCACGATTACCCAACAGCTTATACGAAATCTCACGGGGAATCTGAATAAACGTGATTTCCACGAAAAGATGGTGGAGGCGGCTTATGCGATAAGAATCTCTAATATGTATGATAAAGATACTATACTGGAGATGTATCTGAACAGAATCTATTACGGGAATATGGCTTATGGAGCAGAATCTGCGGCACTGGATTATTTCGGCAGGCATATCTATGACCTGGATTTGGCGCAATGCGCCTTTATTGCAGGACTGCCTCAATCACCTTCTTCGTATAATCCTTTCGTTTACTTCGATAACGCAAAAAAAAGACAGAAATATGTCCTTGGGCAGATGGTAAAATACGGACTAATAACCAAGAATAAAGCCGAATCCGCGGAAAAAGAGAATTTAAGTATGCGTCCGAACAAGTATCAGATTAAAGCTCCGCACTTTGTGCAAATGGTTATCGGGCAACTTGAAGAAAAATATGGCGAAAACCGTGTAATCAACGGTGGATTGTCCGTAATTACCACCCTGGATTATGACCTTCAGCTTAAGGCCGAACAGATTATCAAACGACATGTGGACAGGCTGGCGTCCAATAATGTAACTAATGGGGCTATGGTGGCTTTGGACCCCTCAAACGGACAAATATTGGTATGGGTAGGCAGTTACGACTATTTCGACGAAAAAATCGACGGTGCCGTAGATATGGTAACTGCATTAAGGCAACCCGGATCATCAATAAAACCTCTAACTTATCTGGCGGCTTTCGAAAAAGGATATACGCCGGCGACAGTGATTTATGACATACCGACTCAATTCAATACCGAAAGCGGTGCCTATTCGCCTAAAAACTATGATCTGGACTATCACGGACCGGTAAGGGTAAGAATTGCCCTGGCCAGCTCATTCAATATTCCCGCGGTCAAGACTCTGGAATATGTCGGCGTGGGCAGTTTTATTTCATTTCTGTCTAAATTGGGAATAAATACACTGGAAGCCGAACCAAGTTTCTATGGGCTTGCTCTTACACTTGGCGGCGGTGAAGTCAGATTGATCGATATGGCCGGTGCTTATGATGTCATTGCCAATTATGGGATTAAGCGGGATTCCGCGGCAATCATGGAAGTAACGGACTCACAAGGTAACGTTATCGAAAAATACCATAAGGAAAACGGGAAATATGTTTTGGGTAATCACGGGAGAGAACACTCCTATCAGATAATAGATATAATGAAAGACCCTTCGGCGCGAATAGCAGGATTCGGTGAAGGTAGTGTTTTGGAATTATCGCATCAGGCGGCTGTAAAAACAGGCACAACCAGAAATTTCAGGGATAATCTGACCATAGGTTTCACTCCCCGGTTATTGACCGCTGTATGGGTAGGCAATGCCGATGCAAGCCCCATGGAAAACGTGACCGGCGTAGACGGAGCGGCCCCTGTTTGGGCCGACTTCATGGAATCAGCCCTTGAAATGAAGCCTAAAATCGATTTTTTCAGGCCTGTTAACCTTATTCAGAAAGAGATTTGTGCCATTTCCGGAAAACTCCCTACTGAACTGTGTAAGGAGAAGATTTATGAATGGTTTGTAAAAGGAGATGAACCGAAGTTGTTTGATGATTATTACAAACTGTTTGGGGTGGATAACGTTTCAGGCAAGATTTTCGACGACTCATGCAAAAAAGACTATTACAGGCTTAATCTAAAAGAAACAGCTCTTATCGCCTATCCAGCGGAGTTACAGAGGTGGGCACTATCTAAAGGGCTTCAATTACCTCAAATCAACTCATGCAACACTCCCCGCGAGTATTCGGCGACTACCCCTGTGACTACTCAAACTCCCGGTGCACCCTATTTATCCAAGCAAAACGACTCGCCGGTTGTGTATACGGAGGCTTATGCGGATGTGCAGGCAAAACGTTTTATCCTTGATTCTCCGGCCAATGGTGACGAGTATATGATAGAATCCACTCTTCCTTTAAAGGATCAAAAAATACCATTCAGATCAACTCCCCCTTTGGGTACGACAAAAGTTACCTATCGGATAGACGGGACAGAAACGGAGACTGTGGAAAAACCTCCTTTTAGTTATCTTTGGCTTCCGGAAAAAGGGATGCATAATATAGATGCATTTGCCATATTGAATGATGGAAGAAAAATCAAAAGCAGCGGGTCTACATTTATCGTAAAATAAGCGTTTTTCCATTTATCTTGTGCAAGCTTGATTATGGTTGCCGTTTACTATAATTTTTGATTGTATATACGTTAAATAAAAAGCCAACAATTAATCTTTCATAAATATGTCGAAATCCGTAACAAACACCGCCACACCAAAATCAAGCTTTATACGTCTAAAATGGTTGATATCGGCAGGTATTTTGGCAATCATCGTCATATTTTCAGCGATGTTCTTATATTCAACTACGGCTATCCCTACAGTTCAGGGATACTGGCTTAAAGGAAATGTAAAAAAGGTTTCATACAATGCCCCTATAAAGGTTGTATTTGACCAATCCATGGACAAGTCGTCCGTGGAATCGGCATTTCATATCGAGCCTAATGTACCGGGAAAGATTGATTGGACAGGTAACACGCTGATATTTTATCCAAAAGACAGATTAGAAACGGGTAAGGATTTTACCGTTACTGTCGAAAAAAAGGCCAAAACCGTATGGCAAAAGCAGATGGCTGAAGATTACGAAGAGGTCTACAGAATAACCGATGCGCCAAAGGTAGTTCTTTTTTCACCGGCTCCGGATTCCACAGTAACCGACCTGAATTCCAAGATTACGGTGCTTTTTGACCGTCCGATGACTTCATTGACCTCTTTAAGACAAGGCGAATCGCAGATTCCGCAACTGACCATTACTCCTGAACTGAAGGGGAGGTATAAATGGTTGGGAACAAGTTCATTCTCATTCATACCGGAAAAGCTGAAATTCGCGACAAAATATACGATTACAGTACCTAAGGCCATAAAATCCGCCGACGGGGGAGTTAGCGAACAGGATTTTACCTATACTTTCTTCACCCCAAAGCCCGAACTGCTACTGACTTCACCGGAAGACCGCAATCAGTTCAACGGCCCCGAAACAAAGATAAAAATGACATTCAACCAGCCGATGAGTCTTGAATCGGCGAAATCTTCCATATCGGTATTTGTATTCAATAAGGATTCCAATAAGGGTAAAAACATCTCTTTTGAACCCGAATCCACACAGGAAGCAGAAGCATTTTCGGGATTATCGGATCAATCGAAATGGGCATTTATAGGCTATGAGATAAGATATGAGAACAAAGATGATGCCCGGGCCGAAATCATCGAAAACATGGGAGCGGATGTAACTACGCAACAAATAGAGGAAATGATTCCATCCGAAGAAAATCTACAAAAGACACTGATACTTATCCCCTCCAAAAAACTACCTTTCGACTCCCTTGTAGCCGTAAAGGCGGCTAAGGGATTCAAAGGCGCGGAGGGTGATTCCGTGATGGAAACCGATCAACATTTTTCTTTCCATACAGTAGGAAAGCTGAAGGTGGTCTCGACTGACCCCTCGGATAAAAGCTCCACGGATAACTTCTATAATGTGCGATTTACCTTTAGCCAACCCATAGATATCGACTCCTTTAAAGACAAGATACAGATTACTCCGCCAAATATCGACAAAGATACCACTCAAGAGATTAAGCCTAATCTGTTTAATGACTTTGAAGATAAAGAGATAAACATCAACTATGACTTCAAGCCGTCTACGGATTACAGGATTGTGATTAAGGCCGGTGGAAAGGACAAATACGGACAATCTCTGGAGGAGGACTACACGCTTGTCTTTAAGACAAAATCTCTTCCTCCTTATTTTGAATTGATGAGCAAGTCTGACATAAGCGTATTGGACGCAGGCAAGCCGCAGATTTATTATATAAAGTCCGTAAACGCCGACATTCTGAAGTTAAATCTCAAGAAGCTTAGCGATGAGGAATTCAGGAAAATATATGCCGGCGGATATCTGGATACAAACAGTCTGATGGAGGTATCCGGTCCTTTTACAAGGTTCGAAAAAAAATTAAAAAAAGAATTCAACAAAGATGTATATACGAAAATCGATTTAGCCAAAGACGCAGGCCAAAAGCTATCTCCGGGAATATATTTTCTTTCCGCATCTAGTGACCAGGTACTCGACTCCGTCAATCAAAAACCGATTATACAAAGGCAGGTTTTTGTTCTTACATCCGCGGGATTGGCGGTAAAAAAATCCAGGGATTCTATACTTGTCTGGGCAACTTCACTTAAAGACGGATCCCCGGTAGGCGACATGGAACTTACTGTCAGCGAATACGGAAGCAACATCAATCTAAAAGGGAAAACCGATAACATGGGTATTGCCGAAATCAAGCTTCCCGAATATAAGAGCGATGAATCTTATGCCTATCATGAATATACGATAACCGGCAAGAAAGGTGACGACTATACGATGTCGCACAGCACATGGAGTGACGGAATTTCCCCCTGGAATTTCAATATTGATTTTGACGCCTATCCAAGCCAATATTTCATTTATACCTATACGGACAGGCCCATCTACCGCCCCGGTAACGATGTCTTTTTCAAGGGGATATTAAGGAAAGATAATGATGCATCTTTCGCTTTGCCTTTATTTAAGACCGTTCATGTGAAGATTAAGGACAGTCAGGATGAGACCTTGTTCGAAAAAGATGTAGTTATTAACGATAACGGAACCTTTAACGGACAGATGAAGCTGGGCGAAAAGACAAGGACAGGTTATTACAATATAGAGATTTCACTCCCTTCAGAAGTTCCGGGCCCACAATATTCAAACACTTTTTATGGCAATTTCATGGTTGCCGAATACCGCAAACCCGATTATGAATTGGGCATAAGTGCCGGAAAAGAAGGTTATATCAACGGTGATAAAGCGATTATTGCCGTAAAAGGAGCCTATTTCTTTGGTGCTCCGATGCCGCAGGCGTCTATAGAGTGGACCGTAAGGAGCCAAGACTACTATTTTTTCATAAACAGCGATTCGCAGAGTCCTTATTCTTCAAAATGGTACAGTTTCTCTGATGACGGCAACCTGTGCTACTGGGGATGCCAGGGGAATAGCGCAGTCGTGTCCTCCGGCAAGGCAAAACTTAACGAAAAGGGCGAGTACGCGATTGATTTACCTCTTGATATAAAAGGAAAAAAGATAAGTCAGTTCTATACGGTGGAAGCCACCGCCTACGATCTGAATAATCAAAGTGTGTCCAATCGTATCACTATTCCGGTCCATAAGGGGGAATATTATACGGGTATAATGAATCAGGAATATATCGTAAAGAAGGGCGAACAGGCCAAATTTGATGTAATAACCGTTGACCCGAAAGGAATGCCGGTGAAAGGCAAAAGCGTGGAAGTTTCTTTCTATAAGAGGCAATGGAATACTATCAAGAAGAAAAATGTGGATGGAGGGTTCTATTATGAAAACGGATTTGAGGACTCGATTGTCGAAAAAAAGCAGGCTGTCACTGATGAAAAGGGCTATGCAAAAGTAAGTTTCGATACCAAAGATGGAGGAATGTTTAGGGCTGTGGTTTTAGGCAAAGATTCTAAAGGTAACGAGATAACAGCCTCCGTAAGCATATATGTCACATCCGGGGACTTTATCAACTGGGGTCGTGAAAATAACGACAAGATTGAACTTGTTCCGGACAAGCTTGAATATAAGCCCGGAGAAACAGCTCATATCCTAATAAAATCGCCTTATCAGAACACGCATGCACTCTTGACGCTGGAAAGACAGAGCCTTTTAGACAAGAGAGTAATCGAAATCAAATCCAATTCAGAGACGATTGATGTTCCGATTACAGAAAAATCCGTACCTAATCTTTTTGTTTCCGTGCTGTTGGTTAAAGGAAGCGGAGAAAGTGCCGGTATTGCCGAACCCGCGGTAGGAGCACCCGACGAAAGAGATGTCGCCGCCTTCAAAATCGGCTATACGACACTTCAGGTAAACACTTCTTCAAAAAAACTGAATATCGAAGTTAAAGCAGACCGTGAAAAATATCATCCCGGAGACGAGGTCACTCTTACCATAAAAACCACCGATAATGTAAATAAGCCAATTCCAGCCGAGGTTTCGGTGGGTGTAGTGGATAAGAGTGTCCTTTCTTTGACGGAAAATGTCACCGCCGACCTTCTTACCGCATTTTATCGCAAAAGAATGTTAGGTGTTTCAACAGCGCATACGCTCACAAAAGCTCTCTCTAGGGTGAATGTACAGGTGGAAGCTGGGCTTAAGGGAGGTGGAGGAGGAGGTATACAAAAAAGGGGCAACTTCAAGGATACAGCTTACTGGGAAGCCGTAGCAGTTACTGACGCGAATGGTGACGCGCAAGTTAAATTCAAGATTCCCGACAATCTTACTACCTGGCAGACTATGGTGATAGGGGTAACAAAAGATACTATCGTGGGTAGTCAAAAAAGTGAATTTATCGTCACGAAGGACGTACTCATCAGACCGATATTACCAAGGTTTCTGATTCAAAAGGATACGATTAAAACAGGGGCAATCGTGCATAATTACCTTGATAAGGCGGTAAATCTAAACGTATCTCTCGAGGCTACGGGTGTTAAGCTTCTTTCTGACGGGAATCGTGTAATATCTCTTAACCCAAAAGAAGAAAAGAAGGTGGAATGGACCGCGGAGGTTTCGGATTCCGGGCAGGCGGTGTTCACATTCAAGGCCGTTGCCGCAGATGACCCGAATACAGGAGATATTCTGGAACAGAAGCTACCTATCCATCCTTACAGTTTTCCTGAAATCGTAGCGACTTCGCTTGTTATTTCCGATAACGACAAACATTCGGAAACGATCTGGTTACCGCATGGCGTGGACATGAATTTTGGCGAATTGAAGATTACTATAGCTTCGACTCTGGCAAGTTCGATTAGTCAGGGTATAGAATATCTTGTTAACTTTCCTTATGGTTGCGCGGAACAAACTGCAAGCTCTCTATTGTCGAATGTAGTCGCCAAACAAGTGTCCGGGCTACCTGGCATGGAAAAATCGCCTATAAACGAAAAAGACCTGAAAAAGAATGTGGAAAGCGGTTTGCAGGCAATCTACAAGTACCAGCAATCGAGTGGAGGATGGGGTATCTGGTCGACCAGTGAAACTACGCCTTATCTTTCCACTTATATTCTTTTCGTCTTAAATGAGGCAAAGAAAGCCGGCTATACTGTTGACGACAGTGTCATTAAATCCGGAAAGGATTTTCTCAAGAACTACATCAAGGAACATCCTTTGAAGGATATTAAAGCAAAAGTGGATAATACAAGCTATGAAGCAAATGTGCGAGCTTACGCCCTTTATGTCCTTTCGGAAGCCGGAGAAACCGACTTGGCTATGGCTTATAACCTTTATGAATTCAGCAAAAACCTTAGTATTTTCGGGAAAGCCTATCTGGCCATGGATCTCAATATTCTTCTTAAGTCTAACGAGTCGATAAAAGATGACCTTAAAGCCAAGATTTCCGTCATCACCACCGATATACTGAATAATGCCAAAGAAACACCGAGAGGAATCCATTTTGAAGAAAGCAGAAATGAATATCGTCTTTTTGACACGAATGCCAGAACTACGGCTCTGGTACTGCAAATGTTGTCAAGAATCCAACCGGATCACCCGTATATAAGCAAGATTTTGCGTAATATGCTTATGGAAAAGAAAGACGGACATTATGCTTCCACGCAGGAAACAGCGATTACACTGTTAGCTCTGATAGAGTACCTTAAACAGAGCAAAGAGCTTGAACCGAGCTATAACGGGACAGTTACAGTAGGCGGAACCGAAAAACTTAACAAATCTTTTACGCAAAATAATCTCAACGAACAAGATGTCATAAGTATGAGTCTAAAAGAGCTTTCACCCGACAATGTGGATAACGAAATTACCTTTTCACGCTCGGGGACGGGAAAGATGTATGCAGATTTGAACCTTAAATACTATTTGCCGACAGAAAAGATGGATCCGAGAGATGAAGGGATAGTCGTCACACACGAATATTTCACACTGAACGAAACTAATTCGGAAAAGCTTCTGGATAAAGTAAAAGTCGGAGAAACAATAAAAGCTAAGATTACAGTGCTGGTGCCCGAAGACCGGTATTATGTAATGGTAGAGGACTATCTGCCCGCCGGACTTGAGGGAGTTGATTTCAATCTCCTAACTTCACAACAAGATTTGCTCAACACCATCAACAACGAAAACCCGCAAAATGCCGGCTACTATGGAGATTTCTTCATTAATCCTTTCAACTATTCGGAAATAAGGGATGACCGGATGATGTATTTTGCCGACTATCTGCCAAAAGGCGTCTATGAGATAGAATTTTTCGTAAGAGCGACGACTCCCGGTGTTTATCACGATTTGCCCGTTCTGGCGCAGGAACTATATTTCCCCGAAGTATTCGGCAGGTCTGAAGGCAAGATGTTCGAAGTGACGGAATAAGAATCACAGTGATATACTACGGTTGCATGATTTTTGGGAATCTACTGTTACCATGTCAAAAGTAAAATCTTTAAAAAAAGAGATATTAAGAAAGCTCTTCCACCTGTTGGAACTGCCAATATTGCTGATATATACTTTTGTGCGGTATTTCTGGTCGGAAAGAGTGGGAATAGTAGTACTTACAGGCATATTTCTGTTATTGATGGAAATTGAATATGTAAGACTGGAGGTAAAACCGAAGATTCCAAGTTTTCTGGATATCTTGCGTCCCCATGAAAGAAACAACATCACTGGTGCCTTATTTTTTGTTGCGGCTACGATAATATCTTTTGCGGCATTCGATTATGGAATAGCTTTATTGGCACTGCTTTTGACAGTATTCGGAGATTTTGCATCTGCTCTCGTAGGTATCAAATTCGGCAAACACAGGATATTCAAATCGAAGACGATGGAGGGCTATCTGGCAGGGCTAGTCATGAACCTTATTGTGGGGGCGCTTGTGATAGGCGCTTATCCCTCAGTATATGTCACGATGGCAATAGTGGCATCCACTGTAGAGCTGCTGACGGGCAAGCTCGACGACAATCTTACGGTTCCTCTGTTCGCCGGATTCACAGGTCAAATTATCGCATATTCGGTACATGCGAACATGACTGTCTTCCCCGGGCCGATGGAATGGCTATTCAGATTCATCTTTTGATTTCCGTATAGCCGAAATCTGCTGAAAAGTATCCAGTACCACCTGCGCGCTTTTTTCCCAGCTGAACCTTTCGGCCTGCTCTTTACCCCGGGTGATAAACATTTCGCGAGCCGATTCATTGGTTATAAGGCCGGAAACGGCTTCCGCTATTTTTAAGGAATTGCGGGGGTCTACCAATATGCCGGCTTCCCCTATCACTTCCGGCAGGGAGGCCAAATTCGAGCTGACTACGGGACAACCGCTTGCCATGGCTTCCAAAGGAGGAATGCCAAATCCCTCGTACAATGAAGGAAAAACGAACACCTTTGCCGACGAATAGATCTTATGCAGATCACTGTCATCAAGATAACCGGTAAATATGACATCATCTTTCAGTCCATAGTTAGTTATGGTCTGCCCAATCTTTTTGAATTTCCACCCCTTTTTTCCGACCAAAACTAATTTAAAATCCGGATGTTTGCGCTTGATTACGACAAAACTCTTTATAAGTGTCTCAAAATTCTTGCGGGGCTCAAGTGTACCTACTCCGAGAATGAAGTTCTCCGGCAATCCGAGCTTTTCCCTTAATTCCTCTATTTCTTTTTTCTTTGGCGTATTTTTGAAGATATCGGAAGCGGCACATGGAGTGATGTGAATGTTCTCTTCCTTATACTTGAAACGCTTTAAAAGGTCCTTTTTCGTGTTTTCAGATACCACTAACACCGAAGATGCCTTTCTCATCGCACTCTTTAGCGTAAATCTTTCTATAACGGTGGCTTTGAAAGAATGCGTGGATGGAAACATAAAAGAAACCAGGTCATGTACGGTGATGACTGTTTTAAGCCATTTTGGGGAAAAAGCGGGAATGATATAGCTGGTCGGCGCGAAGAAGATGTCGGGGGTTCTCTTCTTAATGTCTTTCAATACAGCAAAGTGCCACTTCCATGATTTCTCGTCTATTCGAATGACCAAAGCATTCTTGTTCTTTGTCTGATATAAATCCTGTGAATCCGTATACAGCAGATACTCATTATCTTTATCAAGCTTAAGCAACTCCGTCACAAGATTGAAAGTATACCATCCTTTCCCTGTTTTTTCTTTACCGGCCTCTCTGATATCTATTGCTATTTTCATCGAAATTTTGTGGTCAAGCGGGAGCATTCTAGATGAAAGATTCCCTTTTGTGTAGTGCTTTACAAAAGAGCGGAGGATAATCTATATTAACGTACGGTAACCTAATTTTCACTTATGCCGATGAAAAGGATAAACCAACTTGCCGCAAACCTTCCTTTTGAACAGAAAATCGTTGTAATCGGATCATTATTGTTCATCATCAGTCTGATTCTGCCCTGGTATCAGGACCTTGACTCTTTTAAGACGGGAGATATGTTTTTGGGCATAACCGGCCCTCTATATATGGCCGGTTGGAGTCTTCTTTTGATTATGGTACTGAACATATCTTTGATTGTTGCAGGATCGTTGAATATCAAGGTTCCTCTTAACATCAAATCTTCATCTATATATCTTGCTTCCGGAATCGCAGCCTTCTATATGCTTATCTTAGTGAATTCCATATATTTCCACCCAAAATTCGGGGTAAACATCACTCTGAAAGAAAGCCAGTTCGGGATGTTCATATCTTTCATCTCGGCTTCGATGCTGACCATAGGCGGTTACCTTTGTATGAAGGATAAACAGTCTTTCTTAAGGGAATTCCGGGAAAAGGCACAGGAATCGATGATTACACTCA
This sequence comes from Candidatus Altimarinota bacterium, assembly GCA_041752875.1. Classification (GTDB taxonomy): domain Bacteria; phylum Patescibacteriota; class Gracilibacteria; order UBA1369; family UBA1369; genus JTS-AC46. Next base: position 114,536 of record JBGSVP010000004.1, on the reverse strand, counting down.
AGGAGCAGGCCGAAATCAGAAGACCAAGGGAAATAGTCCGTAATTCACAGTTTAAAATTCAAACGGAAGTGGCCCCCGTACAGGCGGAAATTTCCGTGAATGAAGATGGAATTATTGTACCGGCACAGCCCTCGACTTCCCAGCAGAGAAAACCATATCAATCCTTTAGAACTGACCTATAATGCGCTTCGGAAACAGAACAGAAAATGAGCTGAAGACGGGAGTAATCTTCTACTGCAAAGACTGCGAGAAGATTGTTAAAGTGATGCCGGTAGGCAGAAAATTCGTCTACAGATGCAATATATGCAAGACAAAAAATGTAGCTTTCGGTACGGAAAAATCGATACGCAATTTCTATCGTTTGCCGGATGACTTGCCTTTGGCCGAAGGTGTCGACCTTAAACAACCGGCCGCCATCAAACCTGCGGACAACCCTGTCCAGGAAAAGGTTATATCTAAGGCTTAATCTAAATTATTGAACTTTCTTTAACGGAGCAATAGACAGCGCCAGTTTTTTTGTGCCGTATCTGGCGTTCTTGAAACAAACCGTGGCAACTCCACCCATGATCTTAACGACCACGCCTTCTCCAAAGGATTGATGCATTACCTTGTCGCCATCGCCCAATTCATCGATCAATCCGCTATCTTCAGGATATTCTTCGACCGGTATCGGCGTATATGAAATATCCTTCGCCGCGAGATTCTTATGCTTGCGGACATCGCTTTCAAGCAATTCCGCCGGAATGTCGTCTATGAACTGCGATGCGCTGTGCGATTTTACCTCTCCGTAAAGCATGCGTGTTTTTGCCCTCAAAAGGTACAGTTTATCTTTAGCGCGTGTTATTGCCACATACATAAGACGGCGCTCCTCCTCAAGCTCATCACGTTCGAGCATACTCTGTGAATGAGGCAGGATACCTTCTTCAAGGCCCGCAAGAAATACTATCGGGAATTCGAGACCTTTCGCGGAATGAATAGTCATCAGAGTGACTGCGTTATCGGTGCTGTCCATATTATCCAGATCGCTTATAAGAGCAATCTCTTCCAGGAAGATATTGAGTGATATTCCCGCTTCAAGTCCGTCGTATTTGCTGGCAACACTGATAAGTTCGTAGATATTTTCCAGACGGGCTTCGCCTTCTACAGTCCCATCGTCGATAAACTTCTTATATCCCGTATAGTCGATAACATATTTTATCATTCCCGAAGCCGTAAATTGCGAATTCAATTTCTGAAGTTCCGCTATGATATCCACGAACTTCTTAATAGCCTCATTTTTGCTTTGGGCCAAATCCGGAATACTTTCCGTCATCATCATAGCCTCAAAAAAGGATAGCCCGTTCTTAAAAGCGTACTGCTGAATCGTCTCTATGGTCTTGGCCCCGATCTTTCGCGGAGGATTATTGATTACTCGCAAAAGACTGACCGAATCGGAAGGATTCTGTATCACACGCAGATAAGCTATTACGTCTTTGACCTCTTTACGTTCATAGAACTTGATGCCTCCGACAATCCTGTAAGGGATACCATATCTCAAAAAAGACTCTTCCATGACGCGTGACTGGGCATTAGTCCTGTATAAGACGACGTAATCACGATAATCGGGATTTTCCGAACCGCGAATACCCGCCTCGACTTCCCTGGCGACAAATTCAGCTTCAGTACGTTCATTTTCCGTTTCCAGATACCTTATCTTTTCGCCACCCTTACGGTCGGTCCAAAGTTTTTTATCCTTTCGTTTGGTATTCTTTACGATGATAGAATGTGCAGCGTCCAGAATCGACTGGGTCGAGCGGTAATTCTGTTCCAAAAGGACTATCTTCGCTTCCGGATAATCTTTTTCGAAATTCAGAATATTCCCTATATTGGCGCCGCGAAAACTATATATGCTCTGATCGGAATCACCGATAACGCACAGATTTCTGTATTTTTGCGCGAGTTGATTAGTCAAAACATATTGAGCATGATTGGTGTCCTGATATTCGTCCACGGAGATGAATCTGAACTTTTCCTGATACTGATCGAGTATTTTAGGTTCACGAGTAAACAGATCCACTGTCTTCATGATGATGTCGTCAAAATCCAGGGCATTGTTTTTCTGTAAAGAAGACTGATAATGGCGATACACTTCCGCAACTTTTCCCGTAAAATAATTACTTACCAGCGCCTTGTATTTTTCCGGGGTAATCAGTTCGTTCTTTGCGCCCGAGATGTGATTAATCATCGCACGGGGATTGAACTGTTTATCGTTTATGCCAAGATCTTCCATGACGTGTTTCATGAGAATCTGCTGATCGGCGGTGTCGTATATGACAAACGAATTGTCGTAGTTCAAAAGATGGATATGTTTGCGCAGTATTCTGACGCAGGTGGCGTGAAAAGTTCCAATTGACGGCACAGCGTCTTCCCTCATCTGTGAACTCAACAGTCTTACTATCCTTTCTTTCATGACATTAGCGGCCTTGTTCGTGAATGTGACCGCCAATATGTTCCAGGGGCTTATCTCTTTATCCGTAATCATATAGGCAATCCTGTGGGTAAGAGCCTTGGTCTTGCCCGAGCCGGCGCCCGCTATTACCAAAAGAGGTCCGTGTGTAGCAACCACAGCTTCGCGCTGTTTAGGGTTCAGATTTTCCAGAATATCAGACAACAAAAATGTGTGAGTGAATAAGCAGAACCATTATATTCACAATGGACCGCGCAACAAGGAAAAATAATCAAATCGTCTATCTTGTTACTACAACTTTTGTCCCCACTTCAGTAAAATCATAGGCGAATGCGGCATCCTGAGGAAGCAGGCGTACGCAACCGTGACTTCTTGGCTGACCGATGTGATTAAGTGCTTCACGCCAAAATACACCACGATCATTAGCGAGGCTGGGCAAGGCATGGATTCCATATCCGTTACGTCTGAACATCATCCATTTGGGCATGATGTAATGCGGATAATCACCGCCTACACGGACTTCGTTTTTGCCTATTATCCTGGTTACTCCAACAGGAGTAGGTGTCTTTGGTTTTCCCGTGCTAACCGGATACTCACGTATAACCGTTTCCCCTATCTTAAGATTCATCTTTTGAGATGACAGATATATAACAATCGATTTTTCTCCTTTCAGGTTAAGCTTTGACAGATCAGAAGTTTGATTCACATAATTCCAGTTTTCTTTTTGGGATGGATCAATTACAGGATTTCCAACACGTGTATCGATACTTAACATTGCCGATTCCAGCCAGCTCACACCCTCAACGACAGGTGAAAAGAACTCACGATAATAGCCGTCCTCATTCGGAGCCTGACTTGTAAAAGAAAATACCGCTATTCCATTGGGATCCACCCTTTTTGTTTCCATCCTTATGCGATTGCCGTCAAGCCAGCCGCTATCAACAGTTTTCGGATCCAGATAGAAAATGCTTTTTCGATCCCTTGTTCTATCCGTACCAAGATTGGTCACGGTCAAACCGCAGCCGCTATCAGATGAAAACCATGGCATATTTCCGCTGTTCTGAATAAATACTTTTGTTAAGAATTTTTCATTTTTAGCGACATAAGCTTTTTTTCTTACTGCAATGAAATTTGCCGCGTATTCCTGTTTTTTTGGTGCAACAAATGAGCATTCAGCCGATGGATTAACTATCTCCTGTGTCTGTAAAACTGCCATTGCGGGTAGGCTTTGTGCCATGTATGAAGTCGTTTTGGGACTCCGTTCCACTCTTCTTACTTGAGCATTTACGGTTACAGGTGCGATTCCCAAAGCTATCAGCAGAATTAAGACTAAATAGTTAAACTTGCTTTTCATTTGATTCACAAATTGATGGTATCATTTAATTATACCACTTATTGCGAGCAAGTCAACCCCTCAGTAGCTTCTGTAGCTCCTTATTGAAGGTTTCAATATCCTTGAAGTGCCTGTATACGGAAGCAAACCTTATGTATGCAACTTCATCCACTTTCTTAAGTTTGTCCATAACGCCTTCACCTATCGTAATCGATGAAATCTCTTTACCCTGTTTTGCCCACTCTTCTTCCAACTCGTTTAACATCTTATCCACCTGTTCCTTGGTAACAGGACGTTTTTCGCAGGCCTTCCATATGCCGTGTTCAAGCTTTTCACGATTATAACTTTCACGGGAGCTGTCTTTTTTGATGACCAAAAAATTCGAGGCTTCAATCCTTTCAAAGGTGGTGAATCTGTAACCGCATTTCTCGCAACGCCGCCTGCGCCTGATTTCGCGCTGTTCGTGAGTATCGCGGGAATCGATTACGCTGGTTTCGTTATACTTACACTTGGGACAAATCATGATTAATCGAAAGCATCATATATTATTTGGGATTATACTGATTTTGCCATTTCTTGGGAACATAAAATGGATGCCTTATTCAAGGATTTGGTTTAGAATAGCCTTAATCTAAAATCAAAAAATGAAGCTGGCAGAATTGATTACGCGTTTTCTTGAACACGCGGAAGTCACAAAAAACCAGTCCTCCAAAACCATACAAAACTATACGCATTATTTATCGCGTTTTTGTAAATGGTACGGGAATAAGGATACCAAAGATATCACTCTCCAAAATATCCAGGATTACAGGCTCTATCTGAACAGACTGAATGACGACAACGGGAATAAGCTATTATCAATAAAAACACAGAATTATCACATAATCGCTCTGCGTGCTTTTTTGAAATATTGCGTAAAAAACGATATAGAGACATTGTCTCCGGAAAAGATTGATCTTAGTAAGATTCCGGAGAGGACAGTGGAATATCTTACCCGCGAAGAGTTGGAAAGGCTGTTCGATACAGTCGGAATATCGGGAATGCGTTCTTTGCGTGACAAAGCCATTTTGGAAATGCTCTATTCTACAGGTCTTCGCGTCAGCGAACTGGTTTCGTTGAACTTATCACAGGTGGATCTGGAGCGATGCGAATTTATGGTTAGAGGAAAAGGAAGGAAACCAAGAATCGTCTTTCTTTCGGAACGCGCCGTATCAGCGATAGGTTCATACATAAAAGCGAGGGACGACAACTTTGAACCTTTGTTTCTGAACTATCGTAACGGTAAACGGGGTGAAGACATTACATTGGGTGAAAAACGACGTTTAAGCACCGTAATGATCGAATATCTGGTCAGAAACTACGCAAGAAAAGCCGGTATAATCAAAAAAGTCACGCCACACATCCTAAGGCACAGTTTTGCCACAGAACTTCTCATCAACGGAGCGGATATCAGGTCTGTCCAGGAAATGCTGGGGCATTCTTCCATAACGACTACCCAGATATATACTCATCTTACAAACAAACGACTTAAGGAAGTCCATGAAAAATACCATAAATGATGTGGTTTTTTGAGAGTTCCTGCACTATATTATCCAGTGAAATAAGATATATATATGATTGAATTCCAAAATGTTACAAAAAAATACGGGAAGACTACCGTATTGGATAAAATAAGCCTTTCTATTGGTTCGGGAGAGTTTGTTTCGATAGTGGGCCCGTCCGGGGCGGGAAAATCCACACTGATCTATTCATTGATAGGAGCTGGAAAAATCAATAGCGGCAAAATACTGGTAGACGGGTATGAAGTTAATTCTATGAACGGTAAATCTCTGCAATATTACAGACGCAAAATAGGTGTAATTTTCCAGGATTACAAACTTCTTCAGCAGAAGAATGTATACGAAAATGTGGCATTCGCGCTTGAAGTATGCGGTTTCGAAAAATCCGAAATCCGAAAACGCGTACCGCAGGTCCTGGATATAGTAGGACTAAAAGACAGACAGAAGCAGTTTCCACATCAACTTTCCGGCGGGGAAAAGCAAAGGACGGCTATAGCCCGCGCATTAGTACATAATCCGGGGTTGATAGTCGCGGATGAACCGACCGGCAATCTTGACCCAAAAACCGCTAAGGAAATATTGGATTTGCTTATTAAAATCAATAAAGACGGCACTACCGTTATCTTGACTACACATAACAAAGAGCTGGTGGATATCGTTAAGCGACGCGTAATAACTTTGGAACAGGGCCGAATAGCAAGTGACAGAAAAATGGCAGGCTACAGCGCTTAGTTCTAATCAGGTTAATATTTTACTTTGTGTTTATTTTTTTTTAATAAACATTGTTCATAATGAGGGTGATTTTTAATCTTACACCGATTCCGATGTATTCGAACCAAGAAAAATTCATCCATGCATTTAATCTGATTCCGGGGGCCAGCTATAGTTTTTTGAAACGAATCCGTAAATATTTTCCCGATTGGCGTACAGCTTGGGAAAAAGCATCTCCCGGTGACTTCATGAATGCAGGTTTCACTCCTGAAGTAGCTGAATCAATCATTCATTATCGAAAAAAAATAAATGTCGATGAAGCGATGGAAAAATTATACAAAAACGATATCTTTTTGATTACCCAAGGCTCGGATGAATACCCGGAACCTCTTAAGAACATACATGATGCGCCCATAACTCTATACAGAAAAGGTGCTCCTCTAAGCAATAAAACCCCTTACTTCGCGATAGTCGGGACAAGAACATGTAGCGAATACGGGGAAAAAATAGCTTTAAGGATTGCAGACAGCATAACTCGTCGAGGATGCACCGTAGTTAGCGGATTGGCTATAGGAATAGATGCTTTCGCCCATTACGCGGCTGTAAAGATAAAAATGCCCACAATTGCGGTTTTGGCATCGGGAATATCTAAAATTACCCCCACCATAAATACGCGGCTGGGGAACGATATACTTAAAAATGGCGGTACTCTGCTATCTGAATACGCCGAAGAATCGATATCGTATAAAGGTCGTTATCTGGAAAGAAATCGCATCATTTCGGGATTATGCAAAGCCGTTATCGTCATCGAAGCACCCGCAAAGTCGGGGGCGCTGAATACGGCCAGGTTTGCTTTGGAACAAAATCGTGATGTCTATGCTTTAGTAAGTGACATTACCCGACCACAGGCAAAAGGATGTCTGAATCTTATTTCGACTGATATGGCTAGACCTGTGGTTTCTATAGATACTCTTATGGAAGAACTCGGATTGGGAAATGCGCCTATCCAGATGGATATGTGCAATATAGGGATAAGGACTGAAATATCCGATGATAAAGCGAAAAACATATTTACACGAATATACAATCAACCTCAAAGTTTCGACGAACTTCGTATGTCTGGAAATATAGAACCCGCAGAAATAAACATAATCCTAACGCGGCTTGAATTGGCAGGGATGATCAAGAAAACCCGTGAGATGAAATGGACTTGCGCCTAGGCTACGAGCGCGGTGACGCGATGAACCTCCTGAAGACTGGTTAACCCCTTAATCGCTTTTACGACGCCATCTTCGTACATCGTCAGCATACCTTTGCGCCGTGCCGCTTCTATAAGTTTGGTTGTGCTGGCCTTGTTTAAGATAAGATCGCGGATTTCGGTATCCATCTTGAACATTTCGATTACACAGATTCTTCCTTTGTATCCGGTATGACTGCAAACATCGCATCCAGGCGCGGTCGGTACCTCATCCGGAATTTCCAGCTGTAAAGATGGTTGTGTCCTTCTTATGAAATCAAGTGTCCTTTGCATCTCTTCCCTTTCGGAAATATCGATTGGCTTTTTTACCGTACATTTGGGACAAAATCTTCTTACCAGCCTTTGCGCGATGATAGTATTTATCGCAGGAGCTACCATAAAAGGCGGTAATCCTATATTGATCAGGCGAGGTATACTTTCTATAGCGCTGTTAGTATGAAGGGTACTCAAAAGCACATGGCCGGTCAGCGCCGCCTGTGCACCGGTTTCCGCAGTCTCGAGGTCACGGATTTCACCCAACATAACAACATCCGGATCCTGACGAAGAATAGCCCGAAGCCCGTTTGCGAAATCATAACCGCGTTTCTCGTTTATCTGGCTTTGTGAAACCCCTTTAAGATGATATTCGATAGGATCTTCCAAGGTGATTATTTTAGATTCCGGCTTATTGAACTTCTCCAGAAGAGCATATAGTGTAGTCGTTTTCCCTGAACCTGTAGGCCCGGTAATCAAAATCATTCCATGCTTAAGTTTCATAAGACCTTCAATGCTCTGCAAATTCGATCCCCAAAACCCCATCTCTTCAAAATCAGCAACATGCCTTTCACTATCAAGAAGACGGCAGACAAAGGTTTCACCATACTCCGTGGGGAGTGAAGATACGCGCAAATCGACTTTCCGTTCATTCACGGTAAAAGCATAACGACCATCCTGTGGCTCGTTGTTGATATTAAGCTTCATCTTGCACTGATACTTTATCTGATTCGCTATATTGTTGAATATGCCCTTGTCGATATCAAATATATCATGCAACATTCCGTCTATACGAAAACGTAGCCTTACGGATGTTTCCTGTGGTTCATAGTGAATATCCGAAGCTCCCGTCTTCAGCGCACCGATGTTGAGCAGATAAAGGGCCTCTTCAGAAGTGATTGTCTTTATTCTCTCCTTAAGATTCTTCAATTGCTGTATTTCCTGTTCGAACGCCTTGATCTTTTCCTCGGAAAGACTTGTATCTATCGTCTTTTTCACTTTGTATTGTTCACTTTCGTATAGACGCATCGCGTATATGATTCCCAAATCCGAAGACAGATTTACATTGACGGCATAACCGTTTTCTTTAAGGTTATCGATAATCTTCACCGTTTCAGGATTATTGGGATCGGCGACTGCAACACGAAGTTTTTTACCTATCTTAAAAAAAGGTATTATCAGGCCTGATTTTGCCGACTCCGGAGGAATAAGCCGAAGCAAATCAGGGTTAATCGGTGTCACTGCGATATTCAGATACCCGATTCCAAGCTCTTTTGCTTTTTGAGCGGTTGCGCGCTCCTTAAAATCACGATTTATCTTTTCCATAGTCTTATCGACCGTTTCCGGAGATATAGGTGCTAGGGAAGAAGATTTTGACGTATTGGTTGTCGTAGCGTTTACGGCAGTTGATGCAGTCGTGGCAGACGCTGTCTGATTTTGTGTCGAATCGGGCATCTTTTGATTCAGTAATATCTGATTATTTTAGCATAAAAAAGACCTAAAAAAAAGCTCCCGCATTTCCATATCGTTCTGCGGGAGCTTTTTGGTCCACTAAAAAGACGTGTATTTTCTATTATCCAAGCTTTTTTACGGCATTGACTATGGCCTTTGCCTCTTCTTCAGTAACCCCCTCGATACTCAATATATCCTTTGCGGATAATCCCTTTATCTGTTCTATCTGTGAAAGATTGGCTTTTGCCAACTTATCGGCCAATTCAGGTCCCACTCCTTCAAGTTCGGCTATTCCAAACACTTTTGCCGATTCCGCAGCAGCCCTGGCTTCGGCATTAAGATCTCCGATATCCATTATATCCAGTTCAAAGCCGGTGAGAATCGAAGCAAGTCTTACATTCTGTCCTTCCTTGCCGATCGCAAGAGGTCTTTGATCCGGATTGACGTATACTTTTGCCCGTTTGGTGACAGGGTCGAGCATTATGTGTGCGACCCTGGCGGGTGCTAAAGCTGTCTTTATGTATTCTACGGGATTGCTATGCCAAAGGATGATATCGATCCTTTCGCCGTTCAGTTCGTCCATGACGTTGTTTACGCGAACCCCCTTTTGACCTACGCAAGAACCTATCGGGTCAATCTTTGGATCTGACGAAAATACGGACACTTTAGACCTTACTCCGGGCTCCCTGGCTATACCCCTTATTTCTACCAATCCCTGTTTGATTTCCGGTATTTCCAGCTCCATAAGCTTACGTACCAGGTTCGGATGGGTGCGAGATATAAGCAATTGCGGCCCTTTTGTTGTCTTTATGACCTTATCAAGGTACAGCTTAAGTCTTTGTCCGCCGTAGTATCTTTCACGGGGAATCTGTTGGTCACGCATCAGATTGGTCGTAATCTTATTATCCAGATTCACATAGACGTTCTGGTTTTCAACGCGATGTACCAGTGCGTTAATAAGTTCATTCTCACGATCCTTAAACGTATCGTACATTATGTCGCGTTCGGCTTCCTGAATGCGTTGAATTATTACCTGTTTCGCGGATTGCGCGGCAATACGTCCATAATCGAGCGGCGTTACGTCTATCTTGAGAATATCTCCTTCCTTCGCTGTCTTATCGATTTTTTTTGCTTCCGATACAGCCATCTGCTGATCGGTATTTTCAACATCCTTTACCACTTCCTTTATCAGTATTACGGACATAGCATCCGTTTTCTCATCTATCTCCACCTCTATATTCTGGTCTTTTGACCCATAATCCTTGCGATAAGCCGCACGGATAGCCGCTTTGATCGTATCTATGATCTTATCTTTCGGAATTCCTTTTTCATCGCAAAGTTGATTTATTGCCGCTAAAAATTGTGATTGCATATCTAAAAATTTAAAAGATGATATTAATGAAAACCAGGATTTCTTTTAAAAACCCTTTCACACTGCAATTCTACTAACATCAAGAGCTCTTGTAAAGCCATTTTGCTCAATCCTCAAATGACATGATCTCTTGTTCTTCTATCGATTTGCTCGATTTTATGGCCTTCAAAGCTATGCCTGAAGAAAACCCGCGGGACACCAGAAACCTGAAAATCTTTTGCTGAAGTTTTTGTGGAGTCAGAGCGTGAATATTGCGCAGTTTCTTTTGCATTGCCGTCCTGGCGACTGCAAGTTCGTCAATTTCATTCCTCGAAAGGGCTTTTTCTATTATGGATGAAGAAATACCTTTGGCTTTAAGCTTTTTCTTTATTGCCATCAACCCCTGTGGAGAACGACGCAACTCATTTTCAAGAAAAAGATAAGCAAACTCATCATCATCAAGATATTTCAGCTCGATAAGTCGAGTGACAACCTTATCCATTTCTTCTTCCGTTCCGCCTTTGAGAGCCAGTTTCTTCCGTAGCTCCACAATGGAATACCTGCGCCTGGACAGGATATCCAGTGCATAGTACATGAGTGGTTTTGGGCTTGCTGTTTTCATAATTCGACTAATCATTACAGTTTTGGGAATAAAAAGGGCGCCCCGTGTATCCGATAATTACAACAATTACGATGACGCCCTTTACCTTTGAATTGGCTAATCTTCGGTTTCTTCTTCGCCGGGGACATCATCCGCGCCGCCTTTCGCCGAAGCCTTTACAGGAGATTTTGCTGCTACATAACCTTCTTTGCCTTCATCGTTCTTTATTTTTGCAACGATATCCAATACGTCCTTTTCGATAGCCTTCAAAACCTTTTCGTTAGCGGCTATGAAACTTTTCACATTCTCTCTACCCTGACCGAGCTTGATATCTTTGTAAGTGTAGAAAGCTCCGCTCTTTCTGGTGATTTCGTATTTGCAGGCAAGATCTATCAGGTCGCCGGTGTAAGAAATGCCTTTGTTGTATGTTATATCGAATTCGGCCATCTTAAAGGGCGGTGCAATCTTGTTCTTTACTACCTTTACACGAACGCGACTACCCAAAATTTCTTTGGTTTCACCTGTTCCCTCCTCAATCTTACCTATGTTTCGTATATCCATGCGGACCGACGAATAGAACTTAAGGGCTTGTCCGCCGGGAGTGGTTTCAGGATTGCCGAACATGATACCGATTTTCATACGAAGCTGGTTGATGAAGATGACCGTCGTATGGGATTTACTTATGGTGCTTGTCAGTTTGCGCAGAGCCTGGCTCATAAGGCGGGCCTGCAATCCCATATGCTGATCACCCATCTCCCCTTCGATTTCGGCACGGGGGGTAAGAGCGGCAACAGAATCTACCACTATCACATCTATGGCATTACTGCGGACAAGACTTTCGGTGATTTCCAGTGCCTGTTCGCCGCTATCCGGCTGTGAAATAAGAAGATTGTCGATATCCACGCCTATCTTCTTGGCGTATTCGGGGTCCAAAGCGTGCTCCGCGTCTATAAATGCAGCCTGCCCTCCGCGCTTCTGGGCTTGAGCGATGATATGAAGCGAAAGAGTGGTCTTTCCCGAACTTTCAGGTCCGAATATTTCCACTACACGGCCGCGGGGGATTCCTCCGCCCAATGCTATATCGAGCGACAATGAACCGGTGGGTATCGTTTCGACCGCGATTTTCTTGGCTTCACCAAGTTTCATTATGGCTCCCTTCCCGAAGCTGCGTTCAATTTGAGACATAGCCAATTCGATTGCTTTCTGTCTCTCGTTTTGTGTAGACATTTTTTTTAGGTTAGATGATAAGATAATTTATAGATTTATTGTCGTCCGCATATTAGGTGAGTATACACTCACCGTCAAGGGTATTTTTCAGGAAATCCTTTTTTTTGGCCAAAGTAAGGCAAATTTAACATATCCTGATAATGGTTATATAATCCAATAGTAAAAAAACGGGATAAAGTTAGTGTAAGGAGACCTCAAAGATGGATTTATATAAGAAATATGTTATTTTAAAAGCCCATTTACAATAAACATGAATATACTCTTTATCGGTGACATATTCGCGAAACCGGGGAGGGAAACGGTAAAAAAACTACTTAAGGGATACAGGCAAGAGCAAAATATAGACCTTGTCATTGCCAATGCCGAAAACATGAAACACGGAAAAGGTGTCACTGAAGACAATATCAATGAAATGAAAGCGGCCGGCGTGGATTTTTTCACTTCCGGCAATCACATTTGGAAAGATAAAGAAGTGATACCACTTTTGGATAACCGTAATATTCCTTTGATAAGACCTGCAAATTATCCGGCAGGAACTCCCGGAAGCGGTTACCGGATAGTCGAAACTCCGTCGATGAAACGTGTATTGGTGATAAACCTGCTCGGCAGACTGTTTATGCCGGTAGACTTGGACTGCCCTTTTCGCACTGTTGACAATATCCTGTCGGACACCTCTCATGAGCAGATTGATGCCATCTTTGTTGATTTTCATGCAGAAACCACATCTGAAAAATATGCACTGGGCCATTATCTTGACGGCAGAGTTACTGCAGTAATAGGCACACATACCCATGTCCCCACGGCAGACGCACAAATCTTACCTAAAGGAACAGCGTTTCAATGTGATGTGGGATTTACCGGTCCGGCAGATTCGGTAATAGGCGTAAAAAAAGAAATCATTATAGAGAATTTTCTTACGCAGATGCCGGTGAGACACGAAATAGCCGAAGGGCCCACTGTATTTAATGCGGTAAAAGTAGAATCAAATGAAGATAAAATTACAGCAAGCGGAATAACTTTCATCCAAAAATTTGTTTAGGCCCTGTAACATCTATATACTGATAGTATGAATAAAATGAGAAACATCATCAAGTATCCGGCGCTTTTCATGCTAATATTCCTGTTCGGATGGGAAAGCTCCAGTTATTATGTATTACACCATAGCGCGACTACCCAACAGGTCAGTGAAGCCGATGTTTCGCCTGTCGCAGCGCTGTCTTCATTATTATCGTCTTCACAAACGAAAGATAAAAACGGGGAAGCGGATCTGACAACATTTTGGCGCGTATGGAGAATATTGGCAGATAAATATGTCGACGAACATTCAATTAATCAACAGGACATGGTCTACGGCGCAATCAAAGGAATGGTGAGTGCGCTGGACGATCCATATACCGCATATATGACTCCCGATGAAACGAAAGAGTTTAACCAGAACCTTGAAGGGAAGCTGGAGGGGATAGGGGCGGAGCTTACGGTGAAAGACAAAAGTCTGGTTGTAGTATCGCCGTTGAAAGATTCTCCCGCCGAAAAAGCGGGGCTTAAACCGGAAGACATAGTCTATAAGATTGACGGAAACCTGACTTCGGAAATGACGCTTTTTGACGCAATCATGAAAATCAGAGGACCAAAGGGGACGAATGTGACTTTGACAATAATCAGGATGGATAAAGATGAACCGTTCGACATCACTATTACCCGCGCTTCAGTCGAAATCGAAAGCGTATCGATGGAAGACAAGAAAAACGGCATATTCTATATTTCCATAAACCAGTTCAATGATAACACCATGCCCGAATTCTACGACAAGGTGAATCAGCTGTTATTGAAGGAACCTAAAGGTCTGATATTGGATTTGCGCAACAATGGCGGCGGCTATCTGGATATAGCCGTGGATATACTGTCCGAACTTCTAAAGGGACAGAAAGAAGCCGTCACTATAAAACAAAGGTTATCATCTGATGATGAAACTCTTTATGTTAGCGGCAAACCACATCTGGCTGATGTACCAGTAGCTGTTCTGATAAATCACGGTTCCGCTTCGGCTTCTGAAATAGTTGCAGGCGCAATACAGGACCATAAGCGCGGCATTCTTATCGGTGAACAGTCTTTCGGAAAAGGAAGTGTGCAAGAAGTGGATAAATTGAGTGACGGATCAAGCCTGCGGGTGACTATCGCCAAATGGTATACCCCGAAGGGTAATAACATAGATAAGGTAGGCATTAAGCCCGATATGATTGTCGAGATAAGCAAAGAAGATGCGAAAGTGGAAAAAGATACTCAACTGGAGACGGCACTAAAATACCTTAAAGATCTCAAAGCGAAGGTAAAATAATACAACAAATCAATCTTCCGAATCACAAAGTTTGTAGCCCAGTCCATGAATAGTCCGGATAAAACTTGTGTCGGAGACAGATTTGAGTCGCTTACGCAGGTTGACCATGTGTACATCAAGTGTTTTTGCCGATTCCGGTGTACCGTGCTGCCAAACGTTTTGAAGTATGGTTAGTCGGTTCACCACTTTTTCCTTATTTTTAGCCATAAATTCCAGTAACTCATATTCTTTTCTGCGCAACCCTATCCTTTGTTTACCTTTATAATAAATAGCGCATGAGTCGGAACAAAACGTATAGTCGCCGAAAGAAAGTTGGAGCTGTCTAGTCATGTCAGTCCTTGTTATGAGATATTGCTCAATTATAAATACATCAAAAGCAGTTATCCAATTCTAAACCGAAAGTAAAATTTTGATTAAAGTCCGTTTATCAAATAATAAATTTGCGGTTAACGGGCTGTTTTACTTGTAGCACCATCTTTTTTTTTGTATATTACGTTCGCCTTGAATAATTCTGCGTAAAAATACTTGGAGAGATGGCAGAGCGGTCGAACGCGACGGTCTTGAAAACCGTTAGGGGCGCAAGCTCCTCGTGGGTTCGAATCCCACTCTCTCCGCCAGGATTATTTTGGCGTGACAAAATCCCGGATGGCATGAACGCTGCGACTTTTCTCTAATCCGGAAGCAATGTATACTCAATCGGGTTTTGAACAATTAATTCTTTAACGAAATAAGAACATGAAAAAGATTTTGATTGCCACACTAGCTGTGACAGCCTTATTCTTGGGGCTAATTCCGGTTTCCATGGCCGCGGACACAGGTACTCCCGACCTGCAGATTACAGCTACCGACTTAAAGATTACACCTGCCAGCTACAAAGGCGGGGATAAAATCACGCTAAAGGCCACAGTGGCAAACAATGGCACTTTAAAGGCATCCAACATTAAGGTGAAATTCTTTTTTAACGGAGTTGAAATCTATAGCAAAAATATCACTTCTATCTCAAAAAAGAGTAAAAACACCGTAAATTATCAATATACACTGCCTCTTAATTTTCTGGGAACGGCTGTATTCAGAGCTGTGGCTGATCCCGACAATACGATTGCGGAAAGCGATGAAAACAATAACGCGGCGGAAATGAACGCAAATGTCAGTCAGGCAAAAATGGATTTACTGGTCGACTCTGTAAAAACCAGCAATTCCAAGCCAAAAGTAGGGCAGAATGTTTCCATACAGGTTAAAGTCAAAAATACCGGCGATACTAAAGCTTTAAACGTGAAACTTGATGTCTATCTGGGTGACAATGCCGGCACCCCGAATTTCACCATGAATATTCCGAGTATTAACAAAAACTCCGTTTCATCAAAATCTTTTTCATGGATAGTACCGAATAACATTTCGGGGACGAATTATAAGATAAGGGCTGTAGTAGATATGAATAATACTATTACCGAGACAAATGAACTTAATAACGAAAAAACATATCTTCTGAATCTGACGGCGCCGGATTTGGCACTGACGGGACAGTTCGTTCCCCGGTTCACTTACGCCGGTTTAAATTCGATTATGCATGTCCGATTAAGTAACAACAATGTCACGGCTATACAGAATGTCAAAGTCGGCCTTTTCTATTATCTGCCGGGGCAAGCTGCCAATCCAATAAAGATCGGCGAAGAGAATGTCGGCCCGATTGCTAAAAATTGGTATAAAGACGTTAATCTGGCAGGTAAGATACCGACCACTGTACCGATAGGTACTACCGTCGTGTTCATGGCCAAAGCCGATTATGAAGGAGTGATTCCGGAAACCAATGAATCCAACAATAAATTGGAATATCTGATTTCCATCATTTCCCAACCGCAACAATTGGCTTGTCCATGTCTTTACATCGTAGTCAACGACGAAGAAGGCAAGCCTCTTAACGGAGCGACCGTAAAATTAAATAACAGTGAGTCAAAACTAACAGGAGAAGATAAGGTGCATGCCGGCAACGGATATGTGATTTATGAAAACCGTCCTAATTCGGCAAATTATTCATTGAGCATAACTTATCCGAATTACCGTCCGATTAGTCAAACGCTTAATTTTAATAAGAACAGTGAAGAAACCACTTATTTTAATTATCAAATGGACAAAAAGGCATTACTGACGGGACAGGTAAAAAATCTTGCCGGATTGCCTTTGCAATGGACCAATGTAAGAATCGAAGGAATCGGAATCGATACTTTGACCGACGCGCAGGGCAAATATGGATTCCTATTGAACGGAGGAACTTATACTATCAGGTTTTCGCACGAAGGATACAATCGGATTATCGAATCCAATTTTGCGGTTGCTCCGCTTTCCACAAAAACATTGGATAAGACAATGACTCCCGGGACTTTGGCTTATTTTTCAGGCAGAGTAACCGATGATGAAGGCAACGGACTGTATTCCACCGATGTATATGTTAACGGGACTATGATCGGGACTACTGCACAGGATGGTCGTTTCAGTTTTAACATAATTGCGGCCGACAATAAGAAATTTACCTTCAAAAAACCGGGATATGTAAATACCGAATTTACCGAAAACGTAGTGGCAGGCAATGAATATAACTATGATTTGGTCATGTATAAGCCATCTACCGCAAACCATGTGGAACGCGGTGCGAACATTGTTTCCTGGCATCAGCACGAAGGTACACCGGCTAATGCTTATTTTATCCCGGAGTATAATGTCGATATATGGTGGGGGATGGGAAATGTAAAAATGGGAATGGATTTTAACAAATCGGACAACCAGACAAAAATCAGTAAATTAGTGATTAATGTCAGAGGTGACAGCTGGGAATGCAACAAAGTGGAGGGCGAAGGCTCAATCGAAACTTCGGCAATCGATATTCCGATTACGATTGCGGCCGGCAGTTGTTCGACTAAAAAAACACAGATGGATGTCTATAAGGTGGCAATTGAATCAGGCGGGCAGGACATTTGGAGCGATACAGGCTTTTGGTCTTCAGCAAGCGACCCAATGAACTCGAAGAGTAAAGTCTTCACTTTTGATAATATACCTGTAGCCTGGGACAATAACTTTAAAGTCAAAATGTGGGTGCGTGTGCAAAAGAAGGCTGTTATTGGAACCGACGGTGATGGCGCGGGTGCTTTGTACGGATATCATATGGATAAGAAATTGATTACCTGGTTCCCGCAAAAACCGCCAACAACAAAAGTAAGTACCAGTTGGAGGCAGGTAGGCGGTTATTTTTTGGGTATTCTGGATAATCCGGTTAATGCCGTTACGGGATTTACCGACATCTTTACGGTCGATAAATTCGAGCAATATACGATGGAAGATGTGTTGCCGCAGAATTTCCCGGGGTATCCTTCGGGGTACTGATTAATCGAGTATAACGAATTAACCGGGTCGGGACAGATGTATTTATGAAAAATATTTCCGGAGGGATTGAAGGACAAGGCTTATTCCGAGCTTCTTGTCTTCAATCTCTTTGGTCTTATTTTGCTTTTTCCCGCGATTGCGATGATTGAAATAGTCGTTCATGTGGGTAATCAAAGTCGATTTATCGACTTTTGCTTCAAGAGGAATCGTGTCATGTAAAAAATCTATTTTGCGGAAATATTCCATGATTTCCAACAGGATCTTAAATAAACTGTCTGATCTTGCAACCAATGCTGTCTCCAGCAGATAATCGATATTATCGAAAAAATTATTTACTTCCGGAGCATACAATAACCTTAACAGAGCTTTTCCGAATCGTCCTTCTTCAAACCCGGATTCTTCCATCGCTTCGAACCGGCGGTTTGCTTCTTCAAAATTTCCTTTTCTAAGTAAATCCATCGCTTCGTCGAAAACATGTTGCTGTTCTTTGTTTAAGCCGTATCTTTTTCTTTTTTCCAACTTGTTTTTTTTATTGATTCTTGAACAGACATCACTTAAATGGTCATTAAGAACATCGGGGGCATTGCTTACTACAGAATTGTACTTAACGCGGTTAATTATCATACAATCGTTTATTTTCCCCGAAATCGTCCCCAGCACCTCGGCCATTCCCTTTTCTACATCTTCTTTTTTGCATTCTTCTTCAAAAAGATCCTTGAAATTTTCCGACGGATTGTCTTTTTTCTTGTTCATACGATGTATTTATGGGTTTGGGCAATATCCTTTATGGCGCAATAATACATCGTTTGACGAAAGAGTAAAATATTTTTTGAAAGAGTGTTTCCTAATTTATCCACTAAAACTCAAGCTACGACTCCACATTGAAGATATGAACCATGCTTATTCATCAGGAAAGCCCCTTTTTAGGGGGGCTTTCTTCGGAACAACACTTTATATCTCTTATTGACCTAACATGTCTATAAACCCAATACGTTAGACAGGACTTTGGCAGTTTCCGCTCGAGTAATGAAATTGCCGGGGCCGAACTGACCTGTCGGTTTGCCGTCCTTGTCCATGTAGCCGGAGATATATCCTTTTGATACTGCAAATGCTACGAATTTCGCATACCATGCGGTCGGTATGACATCGGAAAATTGGCTCTCATCCCCTCCTACGATTTCGGATTCCTTGAATTGAGCCAGAAGGATTATCTTTAACGCTTCCGCACGATTGACTTCTTTGTCCGGTTTGAACATTCCGTCCTTATATCCCTGAATCCAGCCCAATATCTTAGCCGTATTCACTTCGCCAATGTACCAGGCTGTCAGTAATACATCGGGGAAAGGTTTTTCTGTGGCCGTAATAATGTCGGTGTGCTTCATCTGGATAAGCATTTTTGTTATTTCCGCTCTGGTTATGGAGGCATCGGGGCGGAATTCATGCAAAAGGTTTCCATTTAAATCCTTATACCCATCTATGTTGCCGACCTGCCTGATCTTTTCGATATAAGATTCGGCCCAGTGGGTGACGGTATCCTTAAAAAAGCTCGTAAAGTTTCCAACGTCGAAGGTAATGGAACCGCTCTTTGATTTACTGTTATTGTTTATTACCTGACAAAGTGCCGTCACTTTAGAATTCGCGGCGAACAATGTGCTTTCCGTAGGTGTATAGGTCAAATCTACCACCGCGGTGCTTATGATGGTTAATACCGCTTCGACTTTTTTCGAATCTATAAGCATAAATGCCGTTTCCGACTTTAGCCCGCGGTTGGTGGAATTTTTATCTTCCATTCTGCAGGTAACAACCGAATCACGTGATTTTGGTGTCGCCAAATCTACCGGCGATGTGAAAGTTATTGTCGGATCAAGTATCTGTTGGGTCACCGGGATATTTTGCGTGCTGGGTGTTCCACCACCTCCGCCGCCACCGCCACCTCCGCCGCCACCGCCGGCATTGATGTTATAAGTCGCAGTAGAGACTGTCGATGTATTATTTTCAGGATAGCAGGATCTGGCTTTAAACGTTGTTGATGACGTCACATTTAAGGATCCCGAATAAAGTGTACTACCTGCCTGGCATGTTGTAGCTGAAGCGCAAACCGGATCTACACTGTCTGTACGATAGCATATGGCTGTTGATGATGATGCTGTCATCGTCACGCTCTGTGCAGCCAAATAAGTCCCCTCCGCTGGACTAAATATAGGCGCTGATATAAGTACTCCTTCTATGCCGGAAGAGACTCCGGTATCTACTGTTCCTGTGGATTCGGAAGCAATTGCCGCCGGGGAAAAGAGGGAGATTACAGATATGATAGTTACAATCCAACACAATGTTATTTTTCTCATGAATTTGATCGTTAAGGATTTTTTAATGAATTACAGGGAAGAGGATGAAAATACTTTCTATTTTTTAAGTACTTTCACCCTCTTAACAATTCTTATAATGACTGAATTCCATAACTTGTGCTGTATGAACCTCCCGGAGTTAAGGCTGGAACTTTCATCTGGACTAAGAATTCGACCTGTCTGCCGCCACTTAATGCGTCATTGTCTATTGCCGCCACATTAACATTGGCTCCATAGGTCGCGTTCGTAACAATCGGTGTCCATGTGACGCCATTATCAACCGAGTACTGCATATTTCCACCGGCTGACAGAAGGTTGGATCCGCTTACCCATTGTGCGAATTTCATTGCTACCAAAGTTTCGGACATGTCATTGACTGTAACATTGAATTTCCAGGCCCAGCCATTGGCGTATGTGTTATCCGCAGTGGCGTAAGTTTTTGTCATCTGGATGCTGTCCACGGACAGACCGGTATTTGAAGCAGCAGTCGTAAACATGGTCGTCAAGGTTGTGTAATTCGTTTGTCCGGTAACCTTGGACTTCATAACCACTGTGTATTGTTTGTTGGCTGTGAGTCCTCCATATGTTATGGAGTTGTCAGTAACAGCAATCACCGCAGCCTGATTAAGTGCCGATGAGCCGCTTGTAAAGAAGTCGACGACACTTGCTGATGCTGTGGCGTCAGTCGTCCAGTCGAGTGTTATGGATGTGTCGGTGAGGCCGGAAACTGTGAAATCAGTGATGTTAACGTTCGTGACTGTATCTGCAACTACCAGATAGGAAACAGTAGTTGTCTTTGTCTGGCCAAGAACATCTCCGGCTATAAGGACATATTCATGTTGTCCAAGTGTGCTGGATAAAGTCAGTGTGTATGCGGTTCCTCCGGCGCTGGCCAAATATTCGTCTGAAGGTGATCCGCCATCAGTTGCAAGAGTCAAGGTTGTGACTCCTGTGTCGTCGGAGAGAGTGAACCCTATATTCGCAGGAACCGCGCTCTGATTGTATTGGTTTGCGATAGGCGCATATGTAACGTCCGGAACCTGGTTATCAACTGTAAACGTAACAGAAGCGTTGACTACATCCAGGTTGTTACTGGATGAATCCTGGCAGTTTACATATACGGTATTGATACCTCCAGCCAACGCTGACAAAGCTTCGGAATGGGAAATGTTTCCTGTTGTCGTAAAGGCTGTTCCTGCTCCATAAAGGAATGCGCCACCGATATTATATTCACAATTCGCAGCTTCATCTGTCGTAACCTGAAGTGTTGTACTTGTTCCGGTAGTTGTTGAAGCTATTGGAGTGACAATGGTTGTTACCGGTGCGGTGGTGTCGGCAGCTGTAGCTTCAGTAATCACTACCGCTCCACTTGCGGCACTTATGTTTCCGTATACATCTGTTGATGTCGCGGTGAAGCTGTTCGCGGAACTCTGGCTTAACGGTACAACTACAGACCAGTCTGTCTGTCCGACCGGAACATCCACTGTCCCTACCAATGATGCACCTTCATAAACCTGTATTGTTCTAACCGTATCGTTTGGAGTATCTGCTCCTGCTGTTCCAAAAATACTATAGAAATCAGCATCTACCGTCGTTGCACCATTAGTGATAACCGGGACGGCCGGGGCGGTTACATCTGCCCCCGCTGTCGGATTTTCTGTAATGACTACCGCCACGCTCGCTGCACTTGTGTTTCCGTAGGCATCTGTTGATATCGCCGTAAAGTTATTTGCTGAACTTTGTGTCAACGGGACAACTACAGACCAATCCGTCTGACCAATCGAGACGTTCACTGTTCCGGCAAGAGTTGCTCCGTTGTACACCTGAATCGATCTAACTGTGTCGTTTGGCGTATCTGCTCCTGCTGTTCCAACTATCGTATAGAAATCAGCATTCACTGTCGCTGTGCCGGTCGTTATGACAGGGACGGCCGGGGCGGTTACATCTGCACCCGCTGTCGGATTTTCTGTAATGACTACCGCCACGCTCGCTACACTTGTGTTTCCATAAACATCTGTCGATGTCGCGCTTAGGGTATTTGCTGAACTTTGTGTTAACGGTACCACAACAGACCAGTCCGTTTGTCCAACCGGAACATCCACTGTTCCTACCAATGTCGCACTTTCATAAACCTGGACTGTTCTCACCGTATCGCTCGGGGTATCTGCTCCTGCTGTTCCTACTATCGTATAGAAGTCGGAATTTACTGTAGCTGTGCCGGTCGTAATGACGGGTACAGCAGGGGCGGTTACATCTAATCCCGGATCTTCCGTGATTACTACTGCTACACTCGCCGCACTTGTGTTTCCATAGAAATCTGTTGATGTCGCAGTAAAGTTGTTTACTGAACTTTGTGCTAACGGTACCACTACAGACCAGTCTGTCTGTCCGACCGGAACATCTACTGTTCCTACCAATGATGCACCTTCATAAACTCTTATTGTCCTCACCGTATCGTTTGGGGTATCAGCTCCTGCTGTTCCAAAAATCAAATATACATCTGCATTCACCGTCGCTGTACCATTAGCGATTACGGGGACTGCCGGTGCTGTTACATCTAACCCCGGATTTTCCGTGATTACTACCGCTACACTCGCTGCACTTGCGTTTCCGAAAGCATCGGTTGATATCGCGGTGAAGCTGTTTGCTGAACTTTGTGTTAACGGTACAACCACAGACCAGTCTGTCTGTCCTATTGAAACGTTCACTGTTCCGGCAAGGGTTGCTCCGTTGTATACCTGAATCGATCTAACCGTGTCGTTTGGCGTATCTGCTCCTGCTGTTCCAACTATCGTATAGAAATCAGCATTCACTGTTGCTGTGCCGGTCGTAATGACGGGGACTGCCGGTGCGGTTACATCTGCACCCGCTGTAGGATCTTCCGTAATGACTACAGCCACGCTCGCTGCACTTGTGTTTCCATAAACATCTGTTGATGTCGCACTTAGGCTGTTTGCTGAACTTTGTGTTAACGGTATCACTACAGACCAATCCGTCTGTCCGACCGGAACATCCACTGTTCCTACCAATGTCGCACTTTTATAAACTTGGATTGTTCTCACCGTATCGCTTGGGGTATCGGCTCCTGCTGTTCCTACAATCGTATAGAAGTCGGAATTTACTGTTGCTGTGCCGGTAGTAATGACTGGAACCGCAGGGGCGGTTACATCTAACCCCGGATCTTCCGTAATCACTACCGCTACGCTCGCCGCACTTGTGTTTCCGTAGATATCCGTTGATTTCGCCGTAAAGCTGTTCGTGGCACTTTGTGTTAATGGAACTACTACCGACCAACCTGTCTGTCCAACCGGAACATCCACTGTTCCGACCAACGTAGCTCCGTTGTAGACCTGAATTGTTCTCACCGTATCGTTTGGAGTATCGGCTCCTGCCGTTCCAAAGATCGTATAGAAATCAGCATTTACTGTTGCTGTGCCGGTCGTAATTACAGGGACGGCCGGGGCTGTTACATCAGTCGAAACTGTAAACGATCTGGACTGATCTGTAGAAAGGTTGCCGTTTTCATCAAGACAAACCACATGGATCGTTATCGGTCCATCTACAGCTGTTACATTGATGGTATAGCCAGTGCCGCCCGAAGCGGTCATAAGCGTACCATAAGCAGTATAAGGAGTACTAAATGGAGTTGTTCCCTGACGACAACTAGTTGTAGTTTGAGTAGTATCAACAGATACCGTAAAAGGAGAGGATACCGTTCCGGCTTCAGGGTCGGTAAAGACTACCGATGAATTTACAACTATTATCGATGATGCATCTGTTGTGCTTGTCACTTGAGTCCCGGCATTTCCGGGAGTGTCATCAAAATCTATGGTAAATGTGACATTACCTCGGGTATCAGCGGCATTAACCATATAACTTGCAGTCCAAGCTGTAGGTCCGCCAAGAACGGTAACGCCACCTGTAACAGCATTCCCGCCTGAAGCAAAGGTAACTACTGGACTGGTCTGTAAATTTTCGCTTCCGGTGAAAGACAAAGTCACCGTATTCCCGATGCTTGCCAATGATGGATTGGCATTACTTGAAGCTATGGATACGGGATTAAGAGTCGGAGCAACTGTATCTATACTATAGGTTGCAGTACTTGAGATGGGTCCGGTCGAATTACCGGCGTCATCCACTACTGTAGCAGTTATGCTATTTCCTGTTGTTTCCTGTGCATCCATCGCTCCGGAAAGACCTGTTGTCCATGAAGGAGCACCATAAACCCCCGACAAAGCCGTATCAACCGTCTTGAAGCTTGATCCGTCGAATGTAGCGGAAGCAATAGTATCCGTTTCGCCATTGGCAGCCTGGTTCCATCTCAATGATGGGGTGTCTCCGATAATAAATACGCCTGCTGCGCCTGTTGCACCTGTAACAGTGATATTACCGCCCGTAACTACCGGAACAATCGTGTCTATGGTGTATGTAGGAGTACTTGTTATAGGTCCTGTTGAGTTACCTACATCATCAACAACCGTTACCGTAATCGTATTTCCGACAGTATCCTGCAAATCTGCAGATCCGGATAAGCCTGCCGTCCATAGACCTCCGGCAAGAGATCCGCTCCTGGCCGTATCACCGGCTTTGAAGCTAGAGCCATTAAAGGTTGCTGAAGCAATGGTGTCAGCTTCCGAGTCTCCTGTCTGACTCCATGTCAACACGGGAGTATCTCCGAATTTTACAGCACCCGCTGTGCCTGTCGCTCCGGTAACATATATATTCGCACCGGTAACTGTCGGCAAATTCGTATCCACTATATAAGCAGTCGAACTTGTGACAGGGCCGGAGATGTTACCTCCATTATCCGTAACTGTTGCAGTAATATCGTTGCCGGTGTCATCCTGAGCATCCATGGCACCCGACAAACTTGCCGTCCAAATAGGTCCACCTGCGCCGACTAAAGCCGTATCTCCAGCCTTGAACTTTGAACCGTCAAAGCTAACGGCACTGATGGTATCCAATTCTGGTGATGTAGTCGCATTCCATGTCAGTGTAGGAGCATCCGCATTCTTAAAGGCTCCACCCGTTCCTGTAGCTCCGGCGACCGTAATGCTTGCAAACGAAACAACAGGGGCAACGTTATCTACCGATATCGAAGTGGAAGTTGTAGTAGATGCATTTCCTGCATTATCCGTAACCGTTATAGTAAATGTCTGTCCCCCATTATCTAACGCTCCGGGTATGACTACGCCGGATTCGACAGTGGCAGCTACCGCCGCTTGTCCAGTAAGAGCTGTGAGGTCGATAGTAGTAACATCCGTATCCGAGACCGATAACGTGACTGCGCTTTGTGTCACCTTATCCTGGTTCGATCCATTATTTAAAGCAGCTACTCCAACAACTCCGTTATCAGTAGTAATGTTTAAGGTACCGGGTGCTGTAATATTTGGTGCCTGATTATCGACTGTGGCATTCGTATCATCCGTAACCGGGCCTGTAGCATTGCCTGCATTATCGGTAGCCGAGAAAGTAACATTTACGTTTGTCGCATCGATAGCCCCGGCTATATTCGTGTAACAAGCGGACCAGATTCCATCACCTGATGTAGTATCACAACCGGTTGCGGAATCATTGGCCGCGACCGAGCCGCCACCAAATACGGTGAAGTCTACAGCAACAGGAGCAGTGATATCACCATTGCCGTCGGCAGATGCGTTCCATGTCGCCTTTACGATATCGCCTATCTTATAGGCACCACCTGTACCCGTCGCTCCACTCAAAGCTATATTCGCGGCAGTAACTATTGGCGCGATGTTATCGACATCAAAAGTCGATGTCGAGTCCGTGGTGATATTACCGGCATTATCTGTGACTATTTCCGTTACCGCATAAGTCGCGCTATCTATCGCTCCGGCGATTACCAAATCTTCCACACCCGATGTCCTGGGGTTAACTCCTGTTATTGCCAACATATTGGCCGTCCATGTATCTGTGTCTGCTACCGACACCGTTCCGACATTGAAGGTAACACCATCACCGATAGCCGCATTGGCTCCTCCTAAATTATTGGTCGTGACAGTCACAGTACCTGAAGCTGTAATTATAGGAGCTATATTATCAACTGATATGGCATCCGAAGCTGTAGTTGATGTATTTCCCGCATTATCCGTAACCGTTATAGTAAATGTCTGTGCCGCATTATCCAAAGCTCCGGGAATAACCACTCCCGATGCGGTTGCGACAGCTAACGCCGGTTCGCCCGTAAGTCCAGTCAAATCAATGGTAGTCACATTCGTAAGGGCATCCGCGTCAGTCATAGTTACAGCACTCTGTGTTACCTTATCTTGAGTGCTCGTTCCATTGTTTAATGCGGCAACTAAAGCCACTCCATTATCCGTAGAAATGCTTAAAGTACCGTTTGCTGTAATATTCGGGGCCTCATTATCGACAGTGGCGTTGTTCGTGCCGCTAACCGGACCTGTAGCATTGCTTGCATTATCAGTAGCCGTCAAACCGACGTTTATGTTTGGTGCATCGATAATACCGGCTATATTCGTGTAGCAAGCGGACCAGATTCCATCACTGGCAGTGCTGTCACAAACTCCACCTGCGTCACCGGCCGCAACCGATCCGCCTCCAAATCCAACAAAGCTTACGGCAAGAGAAGCGATATCACTATTGCCGTCTGCAGTCGCGTTCCATGTTGCCTTTACTATATCTCCTATCTTGTAAGCTCCACCTGTTCCGGCTCCTCCGCTCAACCCGATATTTGCGGCTGTTATTAGAGGTGACTGATTATCTAAAGTAAGATTTGAGGTGTCGGCTGTGGTTGTTGAGTTTTTCGCATTATCTTTGACCGTAACGCTAACATTGAGGTTTGTGGCATCGATGCTGCCGGCGACAATCGGGTAACACGCTGTCCATTTGCTATCTACCGTAACATCACCGCAGGCAGGATTAGAATCAGTCGCAACAACAGTCGCTCCTCCACCGAATTGTGAAAAGTCTGCTGTTACCGAAAACAATGTTTCGCCGCCGGAAACATTCGAGTCCACGACATCATCCCACTGAACAGTAACCGTATTGCCGGTAACATACGCACCTCCGGTTCCTGACCCTGTACTCGTAATACTGATGGCTCCATCCGTAACTGTCGGGGCTATGTCATCTATGTTTGTAAAACCACTAAGCGTAACCGAACCGGTCTTCGTATTACCGACATTATCCGTAACCGTTTCCGTTGCGGAAAAAGCACCATCATCGTTGTCCGCGATTACCAGGTGTGCTCCGGGAGCAGCTGTCGCTGACAGACCGTAAGCGGACAAATCAACCGTCCATGCATCACCGTCCGCAGTGGCAGGCGTACCCGCGGCATAAGTAAGGGTATCACCTATTGAAGCAAAACCATCCGAGTTGATATCCACAGTTAATGTAACAGTACCTGCTACGGATATTACCGGAGCCGCAGTATCAATATCAAAGGTGCCCTGTATATCCGCACCTTCCGCGTTGCCTGACGCGTCTGTGGCCACTGAACTATCAGCAGTTACACTGGGCGGCGTAAGTACGGTGTCTTCGTTCGCATCCGTTACGTTAAAGTTTTGCGTCCAAATCGTATTGCCTCCGCTCCATGCCCCAGCGCCAGCGGAAGCGATTGCGCCCGTATTGTTAGCAAAAGTTATTGTCGGTATAGATATTGCGTCCATCGGTTCGCCATATGTGACTGTAACTTCCTGAACCAAATCACTCTCTTTAATCATTGCCGTACCGAGCGTAACCGTACCTATTGGACTTACGTCATCGACAGTCGCATTAGTATCGTCGGAAACCGGAGCGGCTATATTGCCTGCGTTATCTGTAGCCAATACGGATACATTTTTACTACCGACATTGTTAATGGAACCCGCTGTAATCACATAACAGGCTGTCCATATATTGTTACCGGCAGGAAGGGCATCACCACATGAAGACCCATCATCAAATCCCGGTGATGATGCAAGTCCGTCAAATTGGCTAAAATTTACCGACACGGAACTAATAATATCAGGCGTGGCCTCGGTGCTTGCGTCCCATGTAACAGTAACCGTGTCACCTATTATATATGCTCCTCCATTTCCGCTGGCTCCAGCTATGGAAATCTTTCCGGCGGTAATTACCGGTGCACGGTTATCGACCGTCTTGTTTTCAATACCTGTTACCGGTGGAGTTGTAGCTACGTTTCCCGCAGCATCCGTCGCAGAAGCAATTATCGCATCCGCTGTTGTCGAATCAATTGACCCGGCTGCTATGGTATAACAGGCTGTCCATTTTTTATCGCCGGCGGTATCACCGCATGCAGAACCATCATCCACAGCAGAGACACTTGCTCCTCCGCCGAATTCACTTAGATTCATGGTCACGGTTCCGTTGGTGCCGCTCATGTTCGCATCGTTATCTCCGGTAGCGGAGGCATCCCAAACTGCTGTTACCGTATCTCCGATCTTAAATGCACCACCGGTTCCTGTGGCTCCACTTGTGCTAATGTTTGCAGCTGTGGGAACGGGGATGGTGTTATCTATAGTAATATCTGTAGTTCTTCCATCTGAAAGGCTATCAGATTTGAGGCGAAAGCAGTAATCACTAGCATCGGCAAGTGCGGGCAAAGGATTAGCTGAAACACCAGGGGAGGAAATTGTTGAATAGTTTGTCCATGTACTCACAGTGGCACAAGATACAGCACTATCAACGGACCTTTTCCCCCAATAAACATTAATGTCGTCTATACATCCTCCATTTCTAGAAATCATCAGTATATAACCTGTCTTTATGAATGAACCATCAGCTGGCACAGAAAAAGATGCTGTTCCTGTTGCACAAGTGGCAGCCGTTGCCGCTAAAGCCACCTGCGCCGTCATAGCAACATAAAAGGTCGCTACTACGGTGGTCAGCAACCCCAAGATAAGTATTTTTCCGAGTTTATTTTTCATATTTTTTTAAAAAGTTAATTATTAATGAGTTAATTTATTTTATTTATAATAAAAAGAGGGATCAGGAAGACCTTGCAGAACGGTTCCGCCATATGCAGTGAAACTGGGCTCATTTGGGCACAAAACGTTAACTGGATTGTAACACAACAAACCTTAGAAAGGAATAGTTGACCTAAAAAATTAATTGATAGATAATCTGCTTATGTTTTAATTTTTACCGATATTGACACCATATTTGATTACCCCTAAATTATCTGCGCCCATCGGGCCGTCTATAAAGGCGTATACAACATAACAAAAAAATATGAGTGACCATAACGCACACCTTGCGAAGGAAACCTGGGACAGACAAAATCCTCTTCTGACGGAACTCTATAGAGTAGGCGCCGCGGATTATATGAAGGGAGTAAGTGCCATTTCAAAGGCTTTTGAGCTCAAAGACCACTGCGTGCGATGCATGGATGAGGGGACACCTACGGGTATACATTTGGCCGGATCGGGAATCCTTTTGAGCGAGGAAAAAGCGGAGGAAGCGCTTAAGATGGCTGACTGTGACGGAGTGTATAGCCACGCGGAATGTGGAGCGGCGGGAATCTATGCTAAAAATAACGGACTGGATTCCGGCAAATCGGATGAATATGGAATAGAATGGGCAAAGAAGATAGCTGAAAAGATCGGTGTTCCATATAAAGGACACATAGATGTATCACAGATGAATAGGCCGAGCGGTTTACATGTTGCCAGAGTCGCCTATTATGACGGAACCGGCAGATTCGACTACTCGGTCGATGAGAAACTTCCTCCAGGCTTTATAATAGGCAGGAAGTATGTGGATAAGGATTACGCTCTTGCAGAAGCTAAAGTAGCGACTTCGATTGCTACGGGAGGACACGGTTTTGGAGAACTTATCAATAGTGAGGCGCCATTTTTGATAATCGTAATCGGTGATCCTAATAATGCTTCGATGTCAGTAGATGTTTTAAAAGATGAACTGAATGTACTTGTTGCCGAGAACGGGGGCAAGGTGAAAGTTGACGGGTTTACGGCGGAGTTTTAGTCGAAAGGCTTTATTCAGCTCAAATAAAATTCACCCGGTGAGCCGAGCTCACACGGGTGAATTTATTGAAATTGATTTTTGGGGGCGTGTATATTAGTATCAAGTGGCATTTCGGTCTTTTCAAATCGGGAGCGGCGCACCAATTAAGGCGCGCATCTAGCAGAAGCCAAAATAACACGGAGAGGTACCCAAGTGGCTGAAGGGGCGGGATTGCTAATCCTGTAGTAGGGTTTAGGCCCTAGCGAGGGTTCGAATCCCTCCCTCTCCGCCAGATATCCTTTAGGCGGTATAGCCAAGTGGTAAGGCAACGGTTTGCAAAACCGTCATTCCCCGGTTCGAACCCGGGTGCCGCCTCCAATACTCACAAAAAGCTAAATAGCCCATAACCAAACCAAAATGAACAAAAAAGACATGATAAAGTTCCTGAACGAGGACCTGACCAAGGAGTACGCGGCGGCCGTTCAGTATATTCAACATGCGGCGGCAATCACGGGACCGCAATTTCAGGCGATACAGAAAGAACTGATAATCCACTCCGGAGAAGAGATGGGGCACGCCCTTTCGCTTTCCGAGCAGATTGTATCTCTTGGAGGAGTTCCGACTATCGAAGTGAACCAAAGATATGTAGCAAAGGACAGCAAGAAGATGTTACAGCAGGATTTGGCGGGGGAAGAAGACGCGATTCTCCGTTACAGGGCAAGAGTCGGCCAGGCGGAAGAAATGAAGGAACATGGCTTAAAGAGAGCTCTGGAAGACATACTGATAATGGAGGAAGAGCATAAGAGAGACTTGGAAATGGCGTTGGGGAAATAATTCCCCGTCCTTTATGACAAATCAAAAAGCCGGATAATCAAAATCCGGCTTTTTTGTTGGATATGCATTTTCTACATCCTTTCGAAGACGGAGATTCCCAGTACCGTCAATCCGTTCTTAAGGATTTGAGCTGTCGCTTCAACCAGTTTTAATCTTGATTCCTTTAAGGCCGGGCTTCCCGCTGTAAGGACGGAAAGTTCATTATAGAAAGCATTGAAACACCGTGCCAAATCAAAGAGATATGTACAAAGATGATTCGGTTTGTAGTCACGCGCGGATGACACGATACTGCCTGGGAAACTCACCAGATGATGTAGCAGAGCCTGTTCTACGGGGTGGGAATAAGGTTTAGTGTCCGGATCTTCGACCAATGACGGCTTGATGTCAGCAATTTCTCCCGCATTAGC
Organism: Candidatus Altimarinota bacterium; assembly: GCA_041752875.1. Lineage (GTDB taxonomy): Bacteria > Patescibacteriota > Gracilibacteria > UBA1369 > UBA1369 > JTS-AC46. Next base: position 83,105 of record JBGSVP010000004.1, on the reverse strand, counting down.
TATGCCTATCGCCGAAGATTCGGCGGCTTTGGATTCTGTCATAGTGAAAAGGTCGGTCTGGAATTCGTTTTTAACTGAAGATCTGCCCTTATCGTTTTTTTCATCCGTAACGGCTGTTTCTCCGGCTGATTTTCTCATTATGCTATTTGCCCTGGCATAGCAATACTCCAGGTAAGGAGCGCTGTTTCCGTCCAGAGAAAGCATCCTGTCCCAATCGAAAGTTATGTTGGTTTCGCGGTTTTGCGATATTATATTGTATTTTATGGCGCTGATGGCCATTTCCTGCGCAATCTTCTCTTTTTCGGACAACGGCAGACTTCCGCTCTTTTCGGCCACTAGGGCAAGTGAGCGGCTGACCGCTTCTTTTATGACTTCATCCATAAGGATAACTTCGCCTTTTCGGGTACTCATTCTGCCTTCCGGCAGTTGCATGCGCCCAAAAACGACGTGCTTGTATTCCGGTTCCGTGTAGCCGAATTTATTAGCGGTTTCGAAAAGTTGCTTGAAATGTAGAGACTGGGCTACATCCACAACATATAAAAGGATGTCGGCTTTCAATCTTTCAATACGGTCTTTGATGCTGGCCAGATCCCTTGTCGCATATATGGTGGTGCCGTCACCTTTCTGAAGGATGTAGGGTGGGTATTTGTCTTCCTCGAACTTTACCACCATCGCTCCGTTTTCCCCCTCGGTGACAATCCCCTTTTCTATGCCTTCCTGAATGATCTTTTTTGCAGGCTCAAGGTACATATATTCACCCAGGTATTCATCGAAACGTACTCCAAGAATTCCGTATAGTCGTTCCATCTCTTTAATGCTCAACTCTTTCATCCAGCCCCAAAGCCGAAGATTATCGTCGTCCCCTTCTTCCAGTTTTCTGAACTCTTCACGGCCTTTGTCTTCGAACGACGGGTCTTTTTCTGCCTCATCGTGGAAACGGACGTATAACTTGAGCAGTTCGTTCAACGGATCTTTAATGACTGCTGATTCATCACCCCAGGTCTTGTAGGCGTATAAGAGCTTGCCGAACTGTGTACCCCAATCGCCGGGGTAATTCAGCGCCGCGACTTCGAATCCGGTAAATCTTAGCAGACTTACTAAAGTCTGTCCGATTATGGTTGATAAAAGATGGTGTACTCCCAAAGGCTTGGCTATATTCGGAGATGAATAGTCGATTGCCACCTTATGACCTACACCTATGGTCTGACGACCGTAATTGGCCTTAAGTGCGATTACCCTATCCAATTCCTTAAGAAGAAACGATTGTGAGAGATAGATATTGATGAACCCCGGAACAGCTGTTTCGGCTCTGTCGACAAGTTCACTCGCGGGTAATCGGCTGATTATACCTTCGGCCACCTCAAGCGGAGTCTTTTCCATTTTTTTCGCGAGTTTCATGGCAATACCGGACGCGAAATCCCCGTTCGCGTGGTCGTTCGGAACGTGTATCTCCAAAAGTTTTTCCGTTTCCGTACCTTCATGGCCGGATTCATTTAGATAACTTTCAAGAGCCCCCTTCAATAAGGCTAATATCTGCTCACCGATAAGAGGTTCCTTTTTTATTTCCACTGGAGCAAGCAGAAAATCAGGGAGCTGTTCCGCCTCCGAATCTTTCAGCCCTTCACTCTTTTTTAATTCTATAAGTCTTTTTCTCTCTTCTTCTTCGGCTACCTGCTTTCTGTATTCCTGTTCCTTTTCGGAGATATAGTTAAGGTCTGCTTCCGGGGTGTCCGCGTTAAGTATATAGATATTGTCTGTTACGCCCTGACAATACTTTTGTACCGCCTTTATACATTCATCGGGCAATTTGATAAAATCTTCCTTATCCATGGAGCCTATGTCTATGAGCCATAACACCATGTGACGGGTTTCAGGGAGGAAAGTGAAATCTTCCGGATGCTTACCTTGTTTCGGCTTGATTAGTCCGATTTCCAGGTCATTTCCGACCAGATCCAGGTCACGCGCGAAAAAAGGAACCAGATTTTTGATTGAGAGATAGGAGCAAAGACCGTCAAGGTTATTGGACATTTCCAATTCACGATTGTTGGATATCTTGCGCAGTTTGCTTTCCAGAAGCTGTACCTCGTGGAGCATGACCGCTCCGATATGGCCCTTTTCCAGGGAAGCCAGTATATCCTTCTTTTTCTGCTCGTTCTTGAACTCTATCTTGCGTTGGGCGCAGGCTCCGCGAAGCAGTTGCGTGACCATCGAGCTTTTTCTTTCGTTGCGGATATTTTTGATAACGACTGCGGCTACAGTTATACCCGGTATTTTTTTTGTAAGTTCCGGTGAAAGTCGAAGTTTCATAATTTATTTAGAACAACAGGATTTAGTATAAGAAATATTTCACGATTGTACAATTTCGAATTGTTTAACACTAAAACACCATACTCCCAGTTCTGTCAACTGATTATCCCTATAATACGGGCCTGCGGTATTTAATAGAACACGTTTTTTTGGTATAATAACATGATAACTTTATAAAACACCAAAAACTTAATACAAAAACAAATATGAAAAAAACACTTACTGCAATATTTCTGTCACTGATGATGATGTCGCTGTTCGCCCCTTTGGCGATGGCAAAAGACGATATCATCCCTGATGCATCAAAGCTGGTTGCGCAAGCCGATACAGAAGCACCGGCCGATGCAAAAAGCGTAAAAGCAACAGCAGGCAACGGAGAAGTCACACTGACATGGAATGTCACTACCGATAACGTGGCTGTGAAAGGCTATAAGATATATTATGGAACATCGTCTGTAGCTAAAGAAGGTGACGACTATACGTTGGGCCCTATCGATGCCGGTAACAAGATCAGATATACCATAACGGGCTTAACAAACGGCACTAAATACTATTTTGCAGTAACCGCCTATGACGCGGCCGGCAACGAAAGTATAAACTATAGCGATGAAGTTTCTTCCACTCCGGCACAGGTTTCGGCGGACAACGAACCTCCAAAAGTCGCCAAGACAGAAGCCGTCATCAAGACTCTGGTAAGAATAACTTTCTCGGAAGCCGTAAAACTACCTTCATTGAACCCTCAAAGCGCGTTCAACATCAAAAACGATACTACACAGGCAATCCTTCCGGTCACAAAAGTTGAAATGGACGCTTCCGACCCTTCAAAAAAGGCCGTACTTCTTACTACGGGAGTGCAACAGGCAGGAGCAACATATCTGGTGACTGTGGGAATACAGATTAAAGATCTCGCAGATAATCCGATTGTAAGCGGGACATCTGATACAGGGTTTTTCATTGGATCAAGCGTGACCAATGTAACTCCTCCCGCCACCCCTGTCGTTACACCGGAACAGGTCAAACCTGCGGCGTCTACACAGCAGGCTCTCGCGGATACGGTTTCTCCGGAACTGATTTCAGTAGCAGTCCCCAATACTACACACTTAGAAGTCACTTTCAGTGAACCGGTAGTAATTTCCAATGATCCTTCCGCTAATTTCATCATAACCGAAGAGAATAACATCGAGAACACTTTAGATGTGACATCCTCCGTTTTGAGCCCCGACCAGAAAAAAGTAACTCTTACGACGGCCGTACAAAAAGCAATGAACTATAATCTGATTGTCGTTGAGGTCAAAGATAAAGCCGGAAACATGATAGGTGTGGACAGTAACGCAACTGTGTTTTTTGGGGGATTAAGCAATGAAGAAACGGATACACCCACAGAAGATGATATTTCCGCATTAACACAACAGACCCCGGATAAAACTCCTCCTGAAGATGTGACCAATCTTATGGCTGAACTTGCCGATAAGATGGTCAAACTTAACTGGACGGGTAGCCTGAATACCGCGGGAGATCTGATTAACTATGTATTGTACAAGAGCACCGACGGAACTTCATACGGCAAAGGAACTTCAATCGACTCCACCGCAGTCAATTATGAGCTAAGCAAACTTGTGCCGGGAATGACTTATTTCTTTAAGGTAACTGCTAAAGACGCTAAAGGTAACGAAAGTATGGGAGCCGTGACATCATTGGAGCTTCCCTGTACGGGACCGGAACTCGGTCTGCTGTTACTGGGTTCTCTGGGTATAGGAAGGCTTATGAAGAAAGCCAAAAAGACAAAAAAATAAATGGTTATGGGATAGATAGATTGCAAAAAGCCCTCCGAAACAGATGAGGGTTTTTTGTTTTTCTATCTACTTATTCCAGTTTCGACTAGTCGCGCATATTTAACTTTCCCTTTAGAAAAATCTAATAATACGCACGTACAATTGTCGGTATGAACGACCGGAAAAAATACATTTTAGGAGCACTGATATGCGCTATTGTAGCCATTGGCTTATCTTTGGACAGACTACCGGATGGACTGCTCCATGTTTGGGCTCTTGATGTGGGACAAGGTGATGCTATCCTGTTAAAGACTCCTGAAGGGGCCAATATCCTTATCGACGGAGGGCCTGACGATACGGTACTAAGAAGATTATCCGAGCACATAGACAACAACGAAAGGGAAATAGATATGATTGTGCTTACCCATCCACATCCGGACCATATCAACGGGCTTATCGAAGTCATCAAGAACTACAAAGTACATAATATACTTATGACCGGTGTTGAATACGGATTACCCGCATACGGGTATTTTTTGTCTTTGATTTCAGGTAAAGATATTAAAATATTTTTCGCGGCATCGAATACCGACTTTAAGACGGGAAAAACATTTATAGATGTGGTATATCCCTTAAAATCAATACAGAATCGGCATTTTGAGAACTATAACAACAGCTCTATAGTACTGCGGATAACTTATGGAGATACTTCCTTCCTTTTTATGGGAGACCTTGAAGAACAAGGAGAAAACGGCCTTATCGAAAGCGGAGCTTTTCTTGTTGCCGATATACTAAAAGTCGGACATCACGGAAGCAAGACAGCCACAAGCAAAGACCTTCTTGATGCAGTAAAACCACATACCGCGATTGTTTCCTGCGGTAAGGACAATAAATTTAAACATCCTCACCAGGTCGTTATGGATAGACTGACGGAGGCAAGTGTCGATGTCTTAAGGACAGATCTTATCGGGAGTATAGAAATAACGAGCGACGGCCGTAAAATCTATAAAAAAATGTAGGACTATAAGTCTTTAATCCTTTTTATGGAGGCCCCGATGCTCTGGAGTTTTCCTTCAAGATTTTCGTATCCCCTATCGATATAGTTGATATTGGATATCTCTGTAGTGCCCTCTGCACAAAGCGCGGCGAGAACCATTGCCGCTCCGGCTCTTATATCACAGCTGGCTATCGGTATACCGTGGAGGACGGTTGGGCCTGTGATGATAGCCTGGTGGGGATTGAGTATCTGCACTTTAGCGCCCATCTTTTCAAGTTCCACCAGATAATTCAGTCTGCCCTCGAACAATGTCTCGAAGACATGACTTTCGCCTTCCGCCTGTGTAAGAAGTACCGTAAAAGGAGCCTGAAGGTCTGTCGCGAAGCTGGGATATACCGATGTACGAAGCTTTTTGATGCTTTTAAGGTTTTTGCTTCCATGAACTATCACACTATCGGGAAACAACCTGTATTTTGCATTGGCTTCTTCCAGTTTTTGCCAAAGACTATCCAACTGGCCGGTTGGTATACCGCAGATTTCGACTTCACCGCCGGACAAGACGCCGGCTATGGCAAAAGTTCCGGCTTCAAGGTAATCACCTGTAATATCATATTCCACACCGTGTAATGAATCGACACCTTCTATGGTCAGATTATTTGTACCTATACCGCTAATCTTTGCTCCCATTTTATTCAGAAAGAGGCACATATCCTGAACATGCGGTTCCGCGGCGGCCAGTCTTATTTCTGTAATTCCCGGAGCCACAGAAGCCAGCATAACGGCATTTTCAGTGGCAGTTACGCTCATCTCGGCCATGATTATCCTGGCCGACTTCAATCTGTCTATTTTCAGATGTAACAACTGTGTATCTTCCAGTGTCTTTGCTCCTAAAGCTTCCAAAGCATAGATATGGTCAGAAACCGAACGTTTTCCCAATACACACCCTCCGGGAAAAGGTAATTTTGCTTCGCCCGAACGGGCCAATAAGGGTGCAAGAAGAAGTATGGACGCTCGCATGGCCGTAATCATCTTTTCCGGCAAATGCCCGGAATCAAGCCCCGAAGCGTCAACTATTACAGTATTATTACTGAAAGAACTCTTAATCCCCAAATTGGTAAATATCTCAAGAAGGCTGTGGATATCGGCGATATCGGGGATATTCTTAAGAACGACCTGCTCTTTTGTCAGCAAAGAAGCGCAAAGAATCGGTAACGCGGCGTTCTTCGATCCGCTTACCGTTACTTTCCCGTTCAGGACATGACCGCCCTGTACTACGAATTTTTGGGAGGATGGAGGTATCATATGTGGATTCAATTGTATTACTTAATCTTCCGCTTGAAAAGTGCTATAATAACAAGATTATATAAACGGGAAAAATATGGCGGCGTCTATTCAGACGGTAAATGACAATTCGTTCGCAAGAATATCGCTGGATATCCTGTCCATGACGGTGGCCTTTATATGCGCGTTTATGGCATGCGTATTCGTTTTTGAGATTATGCAGGGGACTAATGTCATGGCCGGAATTAAAGGACGGATGCCTGCAGTAACAGCTTTGCGACCTGCCGCAGGCAATGTTTCTTCAAAAGGTCCTGTGGCCGGAGCTTTGAATATTCTATCAATTATCAACGAAAAAAAGGCCTATGCCTATAAAGGCGGAGAAAATATAGAATTGATTACTCTTGAATTTGACGGATCGAGGCCTGCGACTATCGCAAAAATCCGTTTGGAGATGGATAATCTTGCCCGGAACGGGGATCTGGAGAGTATACAGTTATATATCGACGGAAAACTGATTAAGCAGTCACCGTTTTTTAATGGAGCGGGGCAATTCGACAATATACAATTAGGAAGCTTTACGCCCGTTAAAGGCAACATGAATCGTAGAATATCCGTCAAAGGTAAGATAAGCGAAAATGCCCATTCGGGTGACAGGGTCCGGATAGGACTGAAAGACGATTCTTCCATACGAATTATCGACACCAATAGTGATGTTGTTCAAATCGCCTCCGAATGGCCTTTGTGGGGAAATCATGTGAGTGTTATAGGCAATCATATTTTGACTACCGAAACAGACCCTAACCGATAGTCTGGCTGGCTTCGCGGTGACGATATTGCACAGCTTCGGCAAGGTCATCGAAAGATATCTGGCTACTTCCGGCGAGGTCGGCGATTGTTCGCGCGGTCTTTAATATATGATGATAACCGCGCCCCGAAAGTGCGAATTTTTCCGACACCTGGGCGAGAAAATCGGAGCTGTTGCGATCAAGGCTACAATGATTCTTTACCTGCCGGATTGTCATTTGACTATTCAAAAACTTTTCCGACTTAAAACGCTCCGCCTGGACGCGGCGCGCGTCAATTACCTTTTGCCTTATTTGGATTGAGGATATTCCTTTTTCTTCACGCGAACCTGAGATATCCTGCCTGCCAGCTTCCAACGAAATATCTATTCTATCCATAATAGGACCTGAAAGTTTTCGCCTGTAGGCAATAACCTCAAAGGGCCTGCATACGCACTCTTTAACAGGGTCGCCGAAATATCCGCAGGGGCAGGGGTTCATGCCGGCTACAAGCATAAATTCCGCGGGGTAAGTCAATGAACCGTTGGCACGTGACACTACTATCCGCTTATCTTCGAGAGGTTGGCGCAAGGCTTCGAGATGGCCGCGCGGAAATTCGGCAATTTCATCCAGAAAGACCACTCCGCGATGGGCAAGAGAAATTTCTCCGGGCCTGACATTTATACCTCCGCCAGTGAGAGAAGGTAGGGTACAAGTATGATGAATAGTCCTAAAAGGTCTTTGAACAGATGATATATCACATTTTTCTGTAAGTCCCGCGAGCGACCGGATTTGCATCACCTCCAGTATTTCTTCTTCCGCCAATGGAGGTAATATTCCCGGCAATGCTTTGGCGAGAAGGGTTTTTCCTACACCCGGCGGCCCCGTGAGGAGACAATGATGCATCCCCGCAGCCGCTATCATTAGCCCCCTTTTTGCAGACTCATGGCCGCATATCTCGGAAAAATCGGTTCCGTTCGAGTATTCGGATTCCATTGACGATTTTTTTTCATCAATACAATCCTTATGGCTGTTTTCCTTTATTCTGCGGATTAGATTTTCATCCCCGTCGATTAAGCCAAAAATATCCCGCAGATGACCTACAGGAACAATCTGGAGATTTTTTACCAGAGAAGCTTCTTCATAATTATCCGCGGGAATTACAATTCTTTGCCATCCGTTCTTAAGCGCGAACAGCGCCATTGTAAGTACACCACGAACAGGCCTTACACTACCGTCGAGAGCAAGTTCCCCCACAATAAGTGTCCGTTCAAAAAGTTTGGAAGGGATTTTGCCTGAAGCCGCCAATAAGCCTATAGCAATCGGCAGATCAAAGAGTGGGCCGTGTTTTTTCAGGTGGGCGGGGGCAAGATTGATGATTTTTTTCTGTTGTGGATATTCCGCTCCGCTGTTCTTTATTGCGGACCGGACTCGTTCTTTGGCCTCCTGTACAGCAGTATCGGCTAATCCTACTATGGTAAAGGCGGACATTCCGCGAAGGATATCGGCCTCGACTTCGACTAGTCGACCTTCAAGACCGATAGAAAGACATGAATATATTTTAACAGACATAGTGACGGGGTTAAGGATCCCGTCCATAATATCCGCCGATGATTAACGATTCATAAGGCGTTTACTAAATCCACTATCTCTTCGAGACAATGTCGTAGTATTTCCGGGGCTGAAAGAAGGCTTATGAGTATGTACAGGCCTTTGTCGTAATCATAAAAATAACCCGGATGCACATATATGTTTTTCTCTTTCATGAGTCTGACTGCGAAACTTTCATCGGTAAGGTTTAGTCCTTTTATCTTAAGGAAAAGGTAAAATGCACCTTCCGGCTTATGAAAACAAAAACAGCTATGTGCGCTTAATATCTTTTCGGCCATTTTGGCGTTCTTTTCAACATAATCACGAAATCTCCCTATGAAAGGTTCTCCTTCAGAGATGACTGAAGGTAACATGGACTGCGCAGTCTGGCTACAGCTTAAAAAGGCATCTACCGGCCTTTCCAGCAAATCCACACGTTTAGGCCAATCGGGTCCGCTGACGACTATCCAACCCAACTTTAGTCCGGGTAGCGCGTAGGTTTTGGATACGCCACTTAACGTGTAAATCTTAACATCCCTGTAGGCGGATTTTCCTGCGGCGATTTCCGCCAGCCTTGGAAATTCTTTTTCTCCAAAGACAAATTCGCTGAAAACTTCATCACTTATCAACGGCAGATTTTTTTCGGCCGCGACATCAAGTACCGACTCGAGGCATTTGCGATCAAGTACTGCCCCCGTAGGATTATTAGGAGAAATAAGGACTATCGCCTTTGTCTTTTTTGTAATGAGTTTCTTTAATCTGCCGGCATCGATTTTCCATCCATTTTTTTCTTCGAGAGGATAAAAAGCCAACCTTATTTCCGCCAGCCGGGCTATCTCTTCAAAAAGAGGATATGAAGGATTTGGAAACAGTATCCGGTCTCCGGCAGAGGCAAGTGTCTTAAAAAGATGGAAGTATCCTTCACTGGTGCCGGAAGTTAGAACAATCTGATTCTTATCGACAGCAAATCCCCTGCGCCGGTAAAAAAGACTTACGGCTTCCCTTGCTGACTGAACGCCTTTGGGATCGGCTATGTATGCCGGGTTTTCAAGAAATTCTCCGCAAGCCTTTTTCAGGATGCTTTTATCAAAAAAAATTCCGTTATTGTTGGCATTGCCACAAGAAAGGTCAATCAGCTTTTTTCCTTCTTCTTTTAATTTGAGTCTGGTCTTTTCAATCTGGTTCACTTTTTCGCAAATATGAGTTCATATACCTGATTATCCGCCAACATATATATGCCGGTATTTTCTTCATTAATTACGGCACTATCGGGTAAAGCCACCCCCGGAATGGAGGATATGAGTCTGGCTTCCCTATTGACGAGAGAATATCTTATTACCATAGGCACCGATTCTTCCCCCTGAATATCACTGATTTTATCATGTAAGACTACCATTTTCCCATCCGTGTTTTCCGAAACCGACTGAACATCCGCCGGCTGGCCGGTTATGGCTATCAAAGTATTCGCGTCGAGGACTATCACATTATCCATTCCTGTCTGTATTCCCGTTTCGATCCGCTCTTTTGTTTCCGCGCGGTATATATAGATTCCCGAAAAGCTCTTACCCGCCTCCAGTGCTTCGAAAATAAAATCTTTGCCGCCCGGCAGCCACCGTACATCAGTGATAGACAGATAATCAAATAATGACTCCCTGGTCTTTTCTTTGACATTAACCATGTAAAGGTTCGCTCCCGAGTCGGAGTGATCGATAACCGCAATATCTCCGTTAAGGTCTATATCCGAAAAGATCAAGGGTGCATTTATGTCGCGTATAAAAGATGTGGCTGTACTTTTTCCTCCCGGGACTCCGGCATCTATAGGCATGTAGTATAGGAATTGACGACCTGTCTTAGCGTCCTTTTCCAGTGAAACGGCATATCTACCGCCACGTTCATAAAAAACAGCCCTATCTTCAGTTATTTCACTTTTTTTCGCTATAGCACCAAACTTTTCTTGCACCGACGTATCTGAGACAAGCCTAATCGATGGAATATAGCTTAATCTGATTTCCTGGCTGTATTGGCCAAAAATTGGCGCCTGAACAAGCCTGGACTCTTCCCTGTATCCCTCCTTGTTAAGGACTATCGTATATTCACCCGGAGCAACCGAAACAGTACATGAAGGCACCGTACAATTTAATGTCTTGAGGTTTTTGACGTATAAAGAAAAAGGAGGTTCGGATACTACAGTTATGGCGCTACGGTTTAAGATTATCGCAAAAAAGACGAATAAAGCGCCCAAAGATGCCAAGATGACTAACACTATTATCACTATTCTTTTTTGTGTTTCTTGTGTGAGCATATTTTTCGGAAAAATCTATTGTTTCGTGGACGGATTATATCACACTCCCGAATGGCCACTAAACCTGTTCTTTTTTGTTATTCTTCAAGTATGTTTCGATAATGCTTTATGAAGGCGCGATGCGGTGAAGACAATAAAACACAGACAAGGTCTAGCCGCCAACCCAGCTTAATATCGTTTCTTAACATATAATGAAGGATGGTTCTGATTAAGGCGCGTTTCTTGTAAAACACCAGCGAATCCTCCGGAGCACCGAAATAGAGACTTTTTCTTGTCTTTACTTCTACGAAAACCATTTCATGACCACCGTCTTTCCGGTTTTCGGTCATTATTAGGTCGATTTCTCCCCCGGGGATACGCCAATTCCGACTAATCAAATTCAGCCCATGTTTAGTCAGAAAAGTCAGCGCCAATCTTTCGCCCAGTTGCCCGACCGATTCGAAAGCCTTGAAAGAAGATGTGATTTGTTGCACAAAACCTTTGAAAAAATATAACTGATGTGCGTATACTAATAACCCGACATGAAGAAAAATTAAGCGGGAAGTAAAAAAAACATATACCCCAAAAGATATGGGAGAAGGATTCTTACAAGTACCCCCTCATAGCCTGGAAGTCGAAAGATCCGTACTGGGCAGTATCTTGATAGATAAGGAAGCTCTATCCAAGATAGCGGATTTCTTGTTACCCGACGACTTTTATCACGACAGTCACGCGACAATCTACAGGTGTATGTTCGACCTCTATGATAAGCGCCAACCTATAGATTTGATTACTCTAAGCAATCTTCTGGATGAACGGAAACAACTGGAACAGATAGGCGGAGCATCTTACCTTGCGATGCTGGCTAATGAGGTGCCCACAGCCAGCCATGTCTTCGAATACGCAATGATAGTGAAATCGAAATCGACTTTGCGAAAACTTCTCAAGGCCGGTGATACCATAAAGGGACTTGGTTATAACGAAGAGGACCCGCTTGAGGAACTTCTTGACCAGGCGGAAAAGTCGCTTTTCGGGGTATCACAGACATTTTTGAAAGACCGTTTTGTGCATATAAAAGATGTATTGGCCTCCACTTATGAAAAGATTTCCGAACTCCACGACCCTGCGACAAAAGACAAGTTCCGCGGCGTACCAACCGGATTCAGGGATTTGGACGGAATCCTTTCCGGCTTTCAAAAGAGCGATCTGGTCATATTGGCGGCAAGACCTTCCATGGGTAAGACGGCTTTCGCACTGAATATAGCCCAGAATGTGGCAAAAAAAGGTTTCAGCTGTGGAATCATATCTTTGGAAATGAGTAAGGAACAGCTGGTGGAAAGAATGTTTTGTTCTCTGTTGGAAGTAGATTCATGGAAATTAAGGACAGGCAAGCTGACCGAAGAAGACTTTATGCGAATGGGTGGAGTAATGGATGAGCTATACAAGATGAAAATATTTATCGACGATTCCGTGGGTAATTCCATAGCGGAGCTTAGAGCTAAAGCAAGACGTCTACAAATGGAGCAGGGTCTCGACATGCTGGTAATCGACTATCTGCAGTTGATGAGTGCAAGCAGTAAAGGGTTTAACCAAAGTAATCGTGTGCAGGAAATCTCCGAAATATCCAGATCCTTAAAAGCACTCGCGAGGGAACTCCGCATACCCATAATCGCACTTTCACAGCTTTCCCGCGCAGTGGAACTTAGGCCGAGCAAAGTGCCACAGCTAAGCGATTTGCGTGAATCCGGCGCAATAGAACAGGATGCGGACGTGGTTATGATGATGTATCGTGAAGACTATTATGAAGAGGACAGTGAACGTCCGGGTATAACCGACATATTCATACGCAAACACAGGAACGGGCCTACGGGCAGGGTAGAAATCGCTTTCAAGAAGGAGCAGATGAGATATATCTCGATAGAGAAGAACCGCAAGATGAACGACTATGCGATGGAAGATTAATAAAAGTGCTAATTCTTTGAGCCGGCAACATCTTTATGATAAATTGTGTTCACTTTAGTGAATTAATATTTCCGCCATGTCCGAAGAACAGAATCCACAAACAATAGGAAACGAATATGAAGACCGGAAACGAAAGTTAAAAGAACTTCGTGAAGCGGGTATACAAACCTACCCCGAGAGATTCGAAAGAAGCCATGAAATCGCCGAACTTTTCGAATCGGCAAAAAAAAATACTCCTCGTACCGCAGAGGAAATAACAGCTTCACCTAAAGCCGACATAAGAATCGCCGGACGAATCATGCTGATGAGACCCCACGGTAAGCTGACTTTCGCAAAAATCAGAGATGTGAGCGGAGAAATCCAGATTTGTTTTATGCAGGATTTTGTCGGGATAGAAGCCTATAAGATGTTGAGGAAAACTGATATGGGCGATTTTTTGGGAGGCTCGGGCGAGTTGTTTTTTACCAAGCATGGAGAACTGACACTGTTATTGAAGGAGTTTTCCATTTTGGGAAAGACACTGCGACCTCTTCCGGAAAAATTTCACGGGCTTAAGGATACGGAAGCCAAATACCGCTCCAGGTATCTTGATCTGTTGAGTGACAGGGAGAGCTTCAACCGATTCATATTGCGCACTAACCTGATAAAGGAAATACGTCTGTTTCTGGACGAGAACAAATTCACAGAAGTGGAAACGCCGATTTTGACATCCATAGCTTCCGGAGCCGCCGCCAAGCCTTTTGTGACCCATCATAACGCGCTGGATTTCGATGTTTTCCTTAGAATCGCACCGGAAACTTATCTAAAACGTTGTATAGTCGGCGGATTCGAAAGGGTATATGAGTTTGCTAAATGTTTCCGCAACGAAGGTATGGATCCTTCACACCTGCAGGAATTTACGATGCTCGAATATTACGCCGCCTATTGGAACTTTGAAGACAACATGAATTTTACGGAAAAACTGATTACCCAAATTATCAAAAATACAAAGGGTGACTATAAAATTTCCTGCCGTGACCGTGACGGAGTCGAACAGACCATAGACTTCACTCCTCCGTGGCCGAGAATCAATTTTGTAGAACTGATAAAAGGTGATTGCGGAATAGATATACTGGATCATTACGGAAATGCCGACAGCCTTAGGAAAGCCATGAAGGACAAGGGTATAACGATAGAAAAAGCTGAATCTCTTGGTTATGGAAACCTGTGCGATGCACTATATAAGAAGGTTTCGAGGCCGAAGCTTATACAGCCGACTTTTGTGATTAAGCACCCTGTGGATACCAAACCCCTTGCCCGCAGGAACGATGAAGATAATCGCATCGCAGACACATTCCAGCTTCTGGTGAACACATGGGAAATCGTCAATGCCTATTCGGAGCTGGTAGACCCGGTCGATCAACGGGAAAGGCTTATGAAACAGGCCGATGCTCGTGCCGGCGGTGATGAAGAGGCGATGCCTATGGATGAAGATTATCTGTTGGCCATGGAACACGGAATGCCGCCGATTTCCGGCTGGGGGATGGGGATAGACAGATTTATGGCTATTTTGACAGATCAGGACAACCTTAAGGATGTAGTCTTGTTTCCGTTGATGAAACCCAATGAAAATAAATAAGGTATACAATCTGCTGATGATCGGATTTCCCTGGGTACTTTTAGCGGGAGTAGTACAGCAGAGCTATTGGAAATTTTTTCCTTTAAAAGGGCTTTTTTCGGGTCCTCAATTTTGGGACAGGATAACAGTGATAGACCTTTATGTGATTTTGATATCGACCGTGTTCGCTATCGGATACGCATTCGGTAAACTAAAATTCGACCGCGTACACAAAATATCGAATGAACTTATCACCGCTATTCTTCTTCTGATGGCGGCGGGATTGTTACAGATATTTTTTCAGACGACTTATGAGCCTGTGTTATCCACCCCCGCGGAATATTTCCGCAGTATGATAGTTTTCCCTATTCTGATGGTTTTGCTTATATATAAGACCATAGATTTTGAAACCGTGGACAGGATGGTTTCACAATTTCTCCTTATGGCAGGCATATTCAGTATATTCGCATTATTCCAGTACATCACGGGTATTTTCCCCGGTGAACGGGCTGACTTCATGGACCGGCTGACATGGCCTTTCATAGATTTTCTCACGTTAAAAGCAACAAGCGCTAACTGGGTGGCTTTTTTCATCACGCCGGCGGTAATAATCGGATTCATCCAGCTGGTCAAAGATATAAGAAAAAGAAAACTTACGCGCGATTTGATAATCCACGCTTTATGTCTTGCAGTAAGCACTATCGTCCTTTTCCTTACACAATCTTACGGAGCCTATGTCGCTGTATTTGCATCAATAGCTCTTTTTCTTTTCAGATCATTGAAAATAAGGAATTTCGCGATTGCCTTTTCGGTGCTTTTGCTTGCAGGAGGAGCATTATTCTTTTTACAAAGGGATTCATACAAATACAAAGTATTGTCCGGTGAAAAGGACTATCGCTTCGAAAATTCCGCGGAAAGCCGAAAGGACATTTATGTCATGAACATTGAGATGCTCAAGAAAAATGTTTTTATGGGAGTAGGGCTAAATCAATATCAAAGTTATTTCGCGGCACATCAGGAAGATATTTTGGGACGTAAGCTGAACGAATCCCATATCCCCCCGCACGCACATAACTTCTTTTTGAGCTTTTGGCTTTCTTTGGGTTTTCCCGCATTACTTGCGATGGGAGTGCTGATTACAGGTCTATTTATCGCAATGAAATTCGACAAGAACAATCCTGCAGTGTTTGCCCTGTTGGCTATCATGATACACGGATTGATTGATTCATATTACTGGAAACAGGAGATTGCTTATATCTTCTGGCTGATGATAGCTTTTTCTTACCTTCATCGCACGGTAAAACATTCTCAAAAAGAGGCTATTGAATGGGTAAGATAATCTCCCGCTTTCATGCCATAGCAGTCATAACAATCCCGGCTACGACGGGAATTATTACGTTGTCATCTATTATCCGGTTAACGAACCTGATGGTAAAAGATTCAAAAACCATTCCAGCAACACTTCCTAAAAAAGCCTTGGGAAATGATACAAATCCGAAAGCGGCAATGGTGGAAACCATAATGGCCAAGAGTGTACCCTCCAGATGTTTATTCTGATTAAGCGGATTTTTGATATGTCCAAAATAAGTACCTGTCAGTGTTGTTATCGCATCACCGTAAGTCATAATGGCAATCGAAGCTATTGCAATCGGGTAATCAAAAAGAAATAGTGATAAAGTACACCCCAAAATAAAATAGAATGCACCTTTCCCCGGAAATTTCTTGATATCATGCCGTCGGTCGAAATATCCCAGAACAGGGTCTACAAAAGGCATATCGACGTATTTTATCAATAACGACACGAATCCTCCTGCAATAAGAACCGTCAGAAGAGACCACATGTTTATGTAGTTCATCTTGAGTAAAATGATAAGTATCGTTCCTGTAGCCATGTGCGCAATCTGCCGGCGTAGTTCCAGTTTATCACGAATATGTCCGACCAGAGCTTCTATTATCCTGTAGCGATGCTGTAATACATAGCATATCTTTGCCGTAATATAGCCTATGAGTCCGCCAGCGATAATATCGCTTAGATAATGTACTCCCAGATATGTACGGCTAACCACTATAGTCAATAAAACACCAAGAATCATATAGCGGATCCATCTGACGGGAAACAAATCCTTTAGGAAAGGTATTATCGAAAAACAAACTGTGGCGTGTAGACTGGGAAAAGAATACCCATAAGCTGTCGTAAGTGCGATATCCGTAAGGTTCTGAAAAGTATAAGGACGAGGCAGATGAAAAACCTTTTTGATGATATAACTCAAGCCTAAAGAGGCAAAGAACGAGAAGATGATTAGTGCCGTTTCCGATGTCTTCCTTCGCCATATTACATAGAATCCGATAGCCACAAGTGTAATCGCCAGTCCTTTATTGGTTATAAGAAGCATAGCGACGTTAAGTTTGCCGAAGCGTACATTGCGGGCCATATACATGATCTGATCATTGTACACAAAACTTACCAGCAACGAAAATATGCCGATTCCGATAATTATTAGTTCGAGGGCGCTAAAAAAAACAGGGTAGTCATCCCTTTTCTCTTTGAGAATAATTTGAGATTGAGTAGTCATCCTGAAATATCTACTTTTTCCACTTCCTTGATATTATAGCACAGGAAACGGCTGCCTATTTCTTTAAAACGACCGGGTTCACCGGTAGTCAGGAAGCGGCGCACCTGTCTTTTCGTAAGAGATCTTTCTATTTCAGGATGACGGACAAGGTACTCTTTTAGGCTTTCAGCAACTATCTTTCCGGTATCCGGAACATGCACGGACTTCCCCATTATCCTGCAAAAACTCTTATACAAAAAAGGATAATGTGTACACCCAAGTATCAGCGTATCTATATCGAAACTTTTGATTTTACGCAGATATTTTTTTAGTATCATTATTGTTTCCGGTTTTTCAATCCAATTTTCTTCGATTAAAGGAACCAGCAAAGGGCAAGCCTGGCCAAAAACCTTTATTCGGGGATCGATTTTGCCTATCTCCAGATCATAGCTCCTCGCCGATATTGTGCTTCGCGTGCCAACAACGCCTATTCGTCCCTTTTTGCTTATCTTGACCGCTTCTTCGGCCAAAGGTCTTATTACTCCAAGAATCTTCTTGTCCGTAACATTCGGTTTTCTAAGGTATTCTTCCTGAATCTCACGCAACACATTCGAAGAGGCAGTATTGCAGGCTATAATAATCAAACTACACCCCTGTCCGAAAAGATATTCGACAGCCTGTCCCACATAAGATTTCAGTATCTCATGCGGACGATCGCCATATGGCGCCCTGGCATTATCTCCAAGATAGAGATAATCATATTGGGGCATCAGTCCGATAAATTCCTTTAGCACAGTGAGCCCGCCAAGACCCGAATCGAAAACACCAATCATGCTGTGAGTTGTTATGCCAGACAATTAAATCATAAACGGTCTGCCGACAAAAGGTTGAATTTTTGACTCGGTACGCCGATAATGTGCTTATGGCGGAATTTGATTTAAGTTGGAAAACAAAAACGGCATTCGTAACCACAGGTATTTTCATTGGAATGTTGGTTACGATTCAAATAAAGAGCTCCATACCAACGAGTTCCTATTTGTATGATGAAATGGAAGTACAGCAACAACTGATAAAAAGCTATCTTGACGATCAGGCTCTTTTGAAAAGCAAGATTGTCTCATTGAGGCAAAGGATCGATGAAAACCAGGCAAAGTTATCTGAAAGCAAAAACAACGGCAGTCTGGAGGTATTACAATCGCTAAAGGCTGATGTGGGACTTGATGTCTCAAGAGGAAGCGGTGTCGAAATAACATTGAACGATGGAGCAAAAGCACAGCGAGCAAATGAAACGGAATTGGGTAATTATCTGGTAAATGCGGCTGACCTTCGTGATCTCATAAACCTATTAAGGACAACAAAAGCCCGTGCAATAGCCATAAACGGACAACGAATAATCACATCTTCCCCTATTTCGTCGGTAGGTAACACAATTCTTGTAAATAATTTTCATCTCTTGCCACCTTTTAACATCACGGCAATCGGCGATTCCACTGTAATGATGCAGATACTAAACGATTCAACTTCACTCCCCGATCTTTACAAACGGGCCAAGAATAAACAGATACTATTGGAATATAAAGCGGAGGAAAACATGACCGCCCCGGTATACAACGGAGACCTTAGACTTAAGTACATAAAGCAGACAATCAAGACCAATCCATGAAAAAAAGAGAATTATCGTTACTGGTGACATCTATTCTGGCGGGAATACTTATCTTTATGCAGGGAAAAGCTTTCAGCGGTGTAGACCAGGCCGCCCGCCGTGAATCAAGAACAGACATATTCCGTGAAATTCAGATATTAAAAAACACCAACGACAACTTGGATGATGAAGTAAAAGAACTGGAAGATAAATTCAGCAAAATGAGCAATCAGGGCAATGCTCTTCAGGTGGTAGCCGATGAAATCGAAAAATACAGGTTATTGAACGGGCAAGTCAGCATAATGGGACCTGGAATAAGACTAACTATCGATGGTGACCTAAAAGCAATCTGGCTAACGGATATAGCGAACGAACTGTTTTCGGCCGGAGCTGAAGCCGTAAGTATTAATGGGATAAGAATAACCGAATCCAATGCCGGTTTCGACACCATTCCGAACGGACAGATAATGATTAACAGTGTAATAATCAAATCTCCTTATGACATTGAGGCGATAGGTGAAAGAAAAACACTTGCGGATGCTCTTTCACAGCCACAGGGCATAATACAGAGAATGAAGGAGAATTTACGTGACGTAAGCACCAATCTGCTTCAAAAAGACCTGGTAAGCATGGAAAAAGTGATTTGATTCCAGCAGAAACATTCGTTCATATGAAGAAACGCCGTAAAAAAAATCTGTTTCCTATAAATATCGTGACAGTAATAATCGCGCTTTTTAATCTTTTTATCGCTTATCCTGCGACAGATGATACAGCTAACGCGGCAATAATTAATCATGCTCATGCCCAGGCACAGCAGGCTAAACAAGAGATTCTTTGCCCATCAAACGTAACG
The DNA here is from genome assembly GCA_041752875.1 of Candidatus Altimarinota bacterium. Classification (GTDB taxonomy): domain Bacteria; phylum Patescibacteriota; class Gracilibacteria; order UBA1369; family UBA1369; genus JTS-AC46. The sequence goes on along the minus strand of JBGSVP010000004.1, from coordinate 63,489 downwards.
TTGAGCCTGACACGGATTCCGGAATCCATAGTCCTTGATACACTTACGGTCAGTGACAAATCACAGCAGTCTTTTGACGCATCACTGGCAAACAATACGATTATCCCCACAGACCATATCATTACAGTCAAAGACAGTCGTAGTGGCGGGGTGGAGGGATGTCCGCTAGTTGGCAAAGGATTTATGATTCAGGCGGCAATCACAAATATCTTATCCAACGGAAAAAGCGAAATTCCTTCTGAAGGTATTAGAATTATCACCTCAAATGAGGGTTTAAGCACAATAGACGGAGAAGAAGCCTCATACACAGCTCCATCAAGGCCGGGAAACCTGCATGATGTAATGGCCTCCGTGCTTTATGATGACCCATCGAGGACAAATGCCATACGATACGACCAGTTTAAGATTTCAGCCCCCTATAAATTCATGTCTTTGGAGGGAGGGGATGCCCAACTTCCCGATGGAGGTGCGGGTATTGAGCTAAAGAACACACTGAATAAGACCATTTCATTGTTATCCACTCACACGAGTCACTCGGACAGTATATCCACAGGAATAGCCATAATGGCAAACATTCCAGCAGATTTGAGTGCAGGAATCTATACGGGAACCATCACATACACACTGATGGCTCAAGACTAATTGTCTATTTAAGATTAGACCTATGATCAAGGCTATGACTTGACTTTTTTTACTTTTAACTTAAAATAACCATCCTGAACTAAAATTAATGCTAACAGGCTAATGTATCCTAAACTCTCTCCTTTCGAGAAGACACCTTATAGCAACGTAGATTTGACTGACAGATTTTGGCGTGTAATTAACAGATCACTGGACATAGCATCCAATCTGGACTACGGCCAAAAAAAAGAATTCATCGATAAGCTGATGGGAGCAATCGAAAGTATAATAAATGATACATCAAAAAAAATTTCTGCGGCATATATGTGTCCCGCAGAAAAGACACTAATCAACAGTAAAAATGAAACCTATGAAAAAAAGATTGAAAGGCTTCTATCTATCGCACAGCAAGTAAAATATGAACCAGATACAATATCAAGAAGCCGCAATCGGGTAATCTCACTCAATTCTTTAAAGAACAAGAGGGACAAGTTCTTTAAACACCGAATGACGTACGGAAAACGAATAAGAAAAACAAACGAATGGAATCAGGCAATACTTGTACATGCGCACAAACGACACAACGAGCATGCAGTAAATATGACTGTAGGCGAAGTTATACTGCCCATAAGAATCATGAACGGCAAACTTTATGCCGGAATAACCGCAAAATATCCGTACGGAACATGCGGTAACCCCATATTTACCGCGCCAAAAACATCGTTTTCCAATCCGGACAGAGAAGATACCTCAAAAACACTTAAAAGAGACCTTTGGCAAAGGACTATGTGGTCTTACTCACAAAGAATGATGGGTAAAGATTTGGGAAGAATCACAATATGCCCGAAATCGGAAAAAATACATAACCAGGAGATAGTATGGTTTGATAAAGAAGAGCTTGAATCGCTGATTGGACATGAATACATGGAAGATTCATCTACCATAGCATTAATAAACCGCCTTTTAGCGACCAGCCATGAATTAATGGAGGAGATATCATTTCAAGGAAAAAAACAGCCATAGGGGCTGTAATAACATCAGAATGAACAACAGTATAAGATAAACCCTTTTATTAAGCCTTTCATCCTTTAAAACGGTCTCAAGATGGCGGGATTGATATTCGAGAGGCTCTATGGCCTGTTTTAATTTTTCAATTTCAGATCTTTCGGCCAAAAGAAGCTTCTGATGATCGGGAAGAGGAACACTATCTTTTAATAATCCTTCCAACTGTCCGACACGGTAATTAGCACCTTCCAGGCGCTCCTGCTTTTCTTTCAATTCCTGCCTCAATTCCTCAAACAACTTCTTAAATACCTTTTCTTCATTTTCGGATGAAGACAACTCACCTCTCCTTGTAACAACCCTAAAAGTATTTTCATTACCATCTCCAGATCCTTCTTCCGAAGTAGACAACATATCGACACTACCTAAAAATCCCCCGCCCACATTTTTAACCCTTTTGTCCATAGACATTTCCCCATCAATCACACCCCTCCCACTGTCTACTCTAGCATTGGCTCGCATCCTCAATACCTCCTTTTTATCAAGCCATATTCTACCATCCCTTTTCTCAATAGACAGTTTTTTTACGACTATATATCTGTCTACTGTCCTAACAGACACTTTCATAAGCTTACTAGCCGTTTTTCTATCTATATCATACATATTTTTCAACATTATCAATGTCCATAGACACGAACTAGACACATTTAAGACATAAACTAGACAATATCGACACCATCTTACTGTAGTAGACAAAAATTGTCCACATTTACAATTCTAAAGATATGAATATAATAAAGTAGTTTTAAAATTAACCGTAATCACGATTAAAAATAAAATTAATAGCATTAATCTTATACTGGTATTAGCGGCAAGCCTGTCAGCCTCAACTATTTGTATGGCTCAAACGCAGAGCGTTAATTCGTCTTGGGACGGTTTAACTGAACAAGTAGCTACGCAAATCACACTAGACAATGTCTATGACACAGCGACACAACAAAGAGGACAAAAAGTAGACAATCATGTCGACATATCAACCCAGGAATGGACAAACAATAGCGCAATTATACCTCTCCCAGAAGCCACAAATAGGACAATAGACAATATCGACAGTCTACTGAAAAAAATTAATAGAGGTGAAGTTGTCTACAATGTTGTCCACTCTTTCGATTTGGACAAAAAGCAGAAAAAATTCATAGGAATGTGCATGTCCAGTTTGCCGGAATGTTTTTTTGCTTTCAGTGCCAGATCGGATTTTGACGGAATAATGTTTGCTCCTTTAATATTGTATCCTGATGTATTTCCGGCACACCCCTATTACAGCGAAATAAATATCGCGTCCATGGTGGGAATCGTCCAGGGGTTTCTTAATTTCGACAAGACACCTTTCCTACCCCAAGAGCCCGCAACAATAATTCAGGCTATCAAGATAGTTTTGGGTGGCGCTGACCTGATGTCATGGAAGGAAAAATTCGAATTGTCGGAGGAAGAGAAAAAACCGAAACTTGCCCTCCTATCATCTATCGGCGACGAAAAATGGTGGTATGCCAGATATTTGGATTTTGCCTTAGATGCCGGGATCATTTCGGAACAGGATTATTCGATGCCTGATGAAGCCATAACCGGAGAGCATTTACGGACAATTATTACCAATACGCAGAGTTTCCTTAATAGCCAAGAGCCGACAAAAAAATAGAAAAAGCCGCATTCCATTTCAAGTTTTAAATTAAGCAAATTATTTTGACTTATTTTACCGGATGATTACCAAACTAACCCATGAAGAGATCAGAAAGAGCAAACCTTCTGTCGAGACCGTAAAAAACATCGAAAGGATGCCACTTTATGTTGTACTGGATAACATAAGGAGCCTGCACAATGTCGGAGCGATATTTAGAACTGCCGACGGAATTTTGGCCGGGAAGCTTTTTTTATGCGGTATTACCGGACATCCGCCAAGGAAAGAGATCGAAAAGGCAGCTTTAGGGGCGATAGATGTTGTTCCATGGGAATATAGTCCTTCTACGAAAGAAACCCTCTTAAAACTAAAGGAAACGGGCGTGAAGATATGTGCACTGGAACTGACCGGAGACAGTATCGACTTCAAAAAGGCCGAATACTCATTCCCAATGGCTCTTGTGATCGGGAATGAAGTTTTTGGGATAAGTGACAATGTTATGCATCTGGTAGATATGGCAATATCCATACCCATGCTGGGGCGGGCCAATTCATTGAATGTTTCTACCGCATTTGGTGTGGCGGGATATGAAATACTGGCGCAATATATGAACAGATAAATTTAATAAAGACAAATATGAAATATAAACTTGATTTTGCAGTAAGGGTAGCCGGCAACAAACTGGTAAAAGCAGATTTTATGCCTGTTTTCAGAAAAGCCATCGCTATACTGAAGAAACAATCTCAACTTAAAAACATCATGAACGGAGGGCAAATCCATCTTGTTCTTACAGGCGATGAAGAAATAGAACTAATCAACGGACTATACAGGAACAGGCATAAGTCGACTGATGTCATATCTTTGAGCTATATTCATGAAAATGATTTTCCAAAAGATGATCTGACGGGTGAAATCATGATTTCGCTGGATACGGCAAAAAAACAGGCAAAAAAACATGGGCACAGCGTGACTCATGAACTGCGTTTTTTGTTTGCACATGGGCTACTGCATGTGTTCGGCTATGATCATCTGAAAGCTTCCGAAAGAAAAATTATGCTTAATCTTCAAGATGAGATTATGACCAAATAGTCTGCTTATTAAGGCGAAATTAAAAAAATTCCATTCTACAAGTTTAAACGGTCGGGGCCATATCGGGACTTAGCTTTTTTATGGAAACCGTATCAATAAGATTTCGGACGACAATCGAATCTTTGTTGATTTCGATTATATCTTTAGAATTTATGATTAACCGGCCGTGCCTAATGCCTAAAAATCTTTTTGCTACGACAATTTTGGTTAGAGTAAGCATTTTTGCGTGTACTGCAAAATTTATTACACGACCAAGATAAAGCCCGTCTTTGGTGTATACCCTGTTTCGGTATATGGGAATATTCCTGGTCAGAACCTTTATTACCGCCTGAATCTCATCTATTTCCAAAATATCCTCCGAATCGGACACAACCAGCTGACTGCCCCATGATACGACATCGACAGGAGCGACAACCTTGTTGCCAACCGGAGCTAACAAAAAACCGACAATTTTGCCCTTTTCCGTATCTATAGCCAAGTCAAATATACGACTAAGCATCTGTCCGTGCTCCGTAACTACGGGTGTACCTATGATTTGAGAGTAATAATAGTCCATTTAGTCCATATTATATTTGATTTGTTGACTTTGGGGAACGGATTTCGTAAAGTTGGTTGGCAAAGAGCGGCAACGATTCTGCTACGGTGTGGATTGATGGGGAAATGTTGCCTTGCACAAGGGAAAAGCTCCAAAATTTAAAAATAACACGGTTATTTTCAAATTTTGGTCCTACGCTACGAGAATCCTCACAGAGTTCGGACTCTCTCCGCTACGGAACGCTTTTCTCGCATGTAGCTCGGGGTGTAGCGCAGTTGGCTAGCGCGCCTGGTTTGGGACCAGGAGGTCGAAGGTTCGAATCCTTTCACCCCGACCATTTTATAAATACTGAAAAAGCCCCCGTTTTTTTTTGCGGGGGCTTTTTGATTGAGTTTTTTGTTCTATTAAGCTTGCGCTCCTCCAAGTGCGACACCAAGGACGGTGTTGATGAGGGCGAAAGATATCAGGATTACTACGATACCGATGATGGCATAGGTAATAACCTTCTTACCTTTATCCGCTTTGGCTGGGTCTCCACTGCCTGTTATGTACATGAAACCTCCGTAGATGACCATGATTACGGCTAATACTCCGAGGAAGCCAAGGAATGAGTTGATGATTGTCAGGAGCAGTCCCTTGAAATCGCCGGTCCCACCGGTTGCGCTGGCAATTCTGGAAGGGGCTTGTACGCCGAAATTGTCTCCAGCGGCACTTATCGCGAATGCATTTGAAGCACCCACGAGCGCTATGGCAAGCGCTGCAGAGACCTTTTTAATCAAGTTTTTCATATTTTTTTGGTTAGTGATGTTTTATATATTTGTTTTATCTTCGTATAATTGTAGCATCATTAGGCTATTAAAACAAGGGGGCAATGTAAATAGCCGTAATGAAATAAGGATTACACATCATTAAACAATGTTGTAATTTTAGCAAAATAGCCATTTATAAAACCAAAAAGCCTTCTTCGCCAATTAATTGTACTTCCGGGACAAGTTCTATGTCGTATCTTTCAATGACACGTTCACTCATCATACGGGCAAGGTCGATGACATGTTTTTGGGTGGCTCTGCCGAGGTTGAGTATCCAATTCGCGTGCTGATACGAGACCTGCGCACGGCCTACTTGTAAGCCTTTGCATCCGCATTGATCAAGTAGATATCCAGCTCCGAGATCTGGATTCGGGTTCTTGAAAAACGATCCGCAGGTCTTGCCTGTCGGCTGTCTACCTATACGGGCTTTTAGGATTTCTTCAACTTCTTTTTGGGATTCCTCTTTGGCTTTGGAATCATCATTTTTTGTAAGCTTAAGCTGAACTTCGAGGAGTATTTCCTGATTCTGCTTGATCTTTGAATGGCGGTATCCAAATTCGAAATATTCTTTTTTGGCTTCGAAAATACCTTTTTGACTATCATATAGCTTGGCAGAGTCAATTACTTCGCATATTTCCATACCCTGGGCGCCGGCGTTTCCGCGAACGGCTCCACCGATCGTTCCGGGTATACCTATAAGCTTATGTAGACCAATTAGATTGTTCTGTTGAGCCGTTTGAATCACTTTACTAACGAACGCCCCCGCTTCGGCGACGATGATTTCTCCTTCTATTCTGATTTTGTTTGCCTTTATACGGATTATAAGGCCGCGAAAACCGTTGTCGTGGAAAATCACGTTGCTCCCGCCGCCTATGATGACGCGGGCTATATCAAGCCTATTCGCGGCCTCCATGAGAGATGGTAGCTGATTGATGTCTTCCAGCTCATAAAAAAGGTCTGCAGGTCCTCCCACCTGAAACGAACTTACTTCCGCAAGAGGCCTTGATAATTCCACTCCCGGAAAAAGCTTTTTGAATTGTGCGGACTTCTCTTCCATTTGACAGTCGGCGAGTAATTAAATATATTCTTTTTGCTTTAGGCGTGGACAGTATATTGAATCTATCGGGGGCAAGGCAATACGGTTATTTAAAATTTCAGGAATCCAGATAGTGCCGCTCTAGCTCAGCTGGTAGAGCAGCCGCTTTGTAAGCGGCGGGTCATCGGTTCGAGTCCGATGAGCGGCTCCATTCGATTAAGGGCAGGTACTCAAGTGGTCAACGAGGACAGACTGTAAATCTGTTGGCTCCGGCCTTCGGGGGTTCAAATCCCTCCCTGCCCACCAGAAATGTTGAAATTTTTATTTTATCGCGCCGGACTGCGTAAAAAAAATGCGAACCGTATGTCTGTATACGGCTCGCATTTTTTTTGCTTGCCGACACGATAAAATAGAAAATTTGAACATTTCTGGTCTTGCTGAATGGGCTTTGGGGGCGCCACGGCGCTTTGCTGGTGGCTGGGGCGGGCCGTTGCGCTTTGCTTACGGTGGGCCACGGCGCTTTGCTGGTGGTGGGTGCGATGAGGCCAAGATTATTGCGTGTTGACTTTTTTTAATAATGTGGTATTTTAAGCTTGTTGATGTAGATGGTATGTTTTGAGACAAAATCTCTGAAACTTATCCGCATCAAAAAGTTCTTTGACAAGATGTGTGTAAAAAAGCTGACTCTAGCGAATTGCGCGTTTTCTTCCATCTAAAAAGCGCTTAGTTCGTTAGGGTCAGAAAAGGATTCATGGTGAATCCGAAACCTAATCCTGCGATGTCGCGGGTAAAACCAGAGGAGAGAATCATGGCTAATATCAATTCGGTTTTCGTGTCCATCAAGGTTAACGGGGAAGAGGCTTCTTGTATGATTACGAAAGACCAGGAAGCTTCAGTTGTCGTTGAAAAAGGAGACATTTGCGCGATAGAGTTCAACGATCCTTCTCTTATTTTGACCTTTGCTCATATTTTCCATTCCAATAAACTTTACAGAATCTGTCCGGCAAACGAGCTGAAGACGTTATGGAAAGCATATGTGACAGTCGAACAAGGTCCCATCGATATTGTATTGCGGACTAAAAAGGGAGAAAAACTGCATATCGTAAAATGTATTTCGGCGACGGAATTCTTGCAATTGGCTCCATCTGAACTGGATAACACCGACGACAAATACTGCGAACAGGTTGATTTTCCGGAACATGATGGGGAAAATGTGGAAACCGACTGCAGTGACATTGATGAAGAAGGATTCCTTCGCGATGAATGGGTTCGAGAGGTCTTAACGCTCAACGATGTCATCGACTCCTGCGGAAATAACCGGATGGCCTATAACGAGACTGATCCGGGAATGGCCAGTGTAAGGCAATTCCTTAGGATGGTGGAGCAGGAACATGGAGTTCCCTGCAATAATTCTGCCCAAGATCTCAAGGACATGATTAGGGAAGCAGTCCTGACCTCGTAGAATTCGGACTAAAAATACATTTACACATCTTGTCTTAACTTCATTAAAGCAGGTGTTCTCAATAGAGGATATCTGCTTTTCGCCATGACTATGCGGAATTTACATGTAACTCATTTACATCCACAGATGGCGTTCGTTGACGTTCCTTTTCATCGGTCTTTGAGGTATCCAGTTCCAATACAGTTACTTTGGGGCTTTCTTTGGAACCGGGTTTTGACTTGGGGAAGAAACGTCCGTCTTCAAGCTCTTCTACATGGCTCACCTCGGCCCTATATACGTTATCTGTAAGGTATTCCAAAGCCTGTTGCTGATTTTCGAAATCGGGCTTCTCTTCTTTGTAGCCGAAGGTACCCGATCTTATTACCCCTATCTTACCGTTCGGTCTCCTAACGAAGGTTATGCACTCCGCATGTTCCGGAAGTCCAAGAACGTAGCTTTTTCTGCCTTGCAGTTCATTTATTCTACGCCAAAATATGGCATTATCTTCGCAGTCTCCGACCATTTCGCCGTTATATTCCCTGGTCGAAGTCTGTTCACCGGTCTGCCAATGATCCGTATCCTTGGTATCGGCGCGATAATGCAACATCATGCCGGGAAAAGCGGCTTTCTGCTTATCCGTCTGTAGCGAACCGGCAAGGAAGCTCATGTATTCATCCGGGTTCATGGATGGAAGGTTTTTCTTTGCCCTTTCGGCGTTGGTTTCTGAAAGCGTGAGGATTTCGATGTCATTGCCTATTGCATCTTTAAATTTCATGACGCGTTTAACCTCGGGAATCAGCTTCAAACCGCCCTTGGTGAAGGGATCTTTGACCGGTTCGCCTTTTTCGTCGAGTTCCGGAACCATTTTACCTGTGGGCGTATCTACGGCGACTATGCCTTCGCAATCTTTTACATAGCTTTCACGTTTCAACATCTTGCCCTGTTCGCCGGAACTATCGGGTTTGTCGTATTCCGTGCGGCTGGATATGGCTCCGTCGCGATATGTTTCTTCTTTTCTAATACGAAGGGGATGTCCGCTGGGTTGAGGATAGTATTCGGTTACAGTCTTTATGAGGACTGTTTGACGGTTAATGATTTTGAAATCAGTCACTTCCTTACGCAAATCGCGATTTTCGCCATCCTTTTCGGTGGCTTCACCCTTGCCGCTTAGTATATTTTTTGTTTCTTCTCTTTTATTTACAGCTACGGCTTCGCCATCTTTCCATTCGTATGTAACCGATACAGTTTTTCTTTCTATATCCATCGAGGGAACGCCGGATTCCGACATTTTGAGAAGCATATCCAAATTCATCTCCTTCATCCTGCTATCCAATAGTGCATTTTTTCTTCCGTAAGCTCCTGCGGGGATTTTATGGTGTATTTTTCTTTTTTCTTAGCTTTCTTATCTTTTTCCTGCATTTCATTTATGATGCCTTTTTCTATATATTCCAAAAATTCCTTCGAGGGGAAAGTAACCTCCGGATTACCGGATTTGAATGCTTTTCCATCTTTTGAACATCCTTCCTGCGGATCTCCGACCATTCCGCGTGCTTTCCAATCCTTCCATTTCTGAAAAGTATTCTTAAAATTCAAGGCATTATCTATCTTCTTGTCTTTGGAATCATTGTGTTCTTCCTCGGTTACCGTATTGCCGGAAATGTTGACTACCCGGTAATCGGGATTCATGAATTTACAGTTAGTTCGGTGACTGGAACTTCACTCGGCGGCTGACGTTCTTTTTCGACAATTAGATTGATTTCAGTGTAGCCAAAATTTTATCCGCCGCTTTTTCTGATTCTTTAATCTCCTCTTGCCGGCGTTTTTTGAATTGGAGAAGTTGAATCTTCTTTTTTTCTATTTTTTCCTTTTCTGTTATTGCTTCCGCTTCTATTTTTTCTATTTCCAGGTCTATAGTTAAAATCCTGTCTTCCGTTTCTTTAAATTGTTCGTATATCGGCTGTAACAGGTTTTCAGGTGTGGCTGTTATAAGCTTAATAAATTCATTTCTTTTTTCTTCATCAAGCAGATTGAATGACTTGTAATTTTGAAGGTTTGCAAGAAATATCTTTTTTGAAATTGGCTTTTCCATACATTTTTGTGTGTTGCCTTAAAGGGCTATGAAAGTGGTAAATGTAATGTTTCTTTGGTAGAGATTATGCCACTTTTCTGATCCTTTCTATTTTATGTATGTCTTCGAGAAGATTTTTATGAGCTTGCTTGGTTTTTTCTGGGTCATTGACGTCAGCTTGAGCGGCATAGGATAAGTCATCTTTTAATGTCCCAATGTCTCCGGGGCCTTCTTTTTCCAACAGCTTATTGGCCCTGTCTCTTATTTTGGCTCTACCTTTTGTATCGCCAATTAGTAAAAGATCTCCAACCTCTTTTCCCATTCGTGCTGCTTCGTACCGTTGCTTGTCTCGCAGGTCGCTTATTTTTTTTGGTCCTGTTTCCGGTGTGATTTTGTCTTCGGGAAACTCTACATTTCCAGGATTTTCTGATTTAATTGTCTCTTCCGCGATGTGAATCTCTTGATTTTGAAATACCAATTTTTTTTCAAACAATAAAGAATATTTTTTGTATGGGTTTGACATAGTTTTTTGGTTAAATTTTTTTATTTGATAGAAGTTTATTTTTCGCGACTTCATGTTATTTTAACACACAAATGCACTATATATCAACACCAAAGAGTTGTAAGCGAAAACCGCCGACGGCTAATATTCAAGGAACATCGACAAACCGAAGAAACCGTGGAGAATTGCAATGACTATCGTGATGATGGCAAAAACAGGATGGAACTTGAATGGGATGAAGTGAATGCCTTTTTTGTTTAGGATGGAGATTGCGGCGGTCATAAGGAGGAAGAAAAGTCCCAACATTCCTCCCCAGGCAACCGCGGGTAATCCGAGCACCATCGTGGATGCAATCTGGTGTATCATTTTGTTTTTTTGTTATGGGAAATATTAACATACCTCAATCAGTGTAATCTCCGGATTGACGGTTGGCAAAGGAATATCCCATATAATGCGTATGCTCTCCCGATTAGAGTAAATCGGCGCTGACGACGAGGCGGCGGCTATAACGGTGGTTTACGCTATCCCAGGAGCCGCTGCAGGTAATGAGAGTCAAGCGGGGTTTGTCGGAATCCGAGAGAGGGGATTCGTCCGCCGCAAAGGTCTCGCTGGAGGTAACGCTATAGTGCAGGTTTCCCTTATTGCTGCCGTATATGTAGATATCGTCGCCTGAACGAAGAGCTTTCAGGTTTGCGAATACTCCCGATCCTGCGTATGTATCCAGATGTCCGGCCAATACTGTATTTCCGGCTTCTCCGGGTTGTGCGCCGAAGCTATACATACCTACATCACCGGCATCGGAAGGTAAAAGCATTTCGCCTTTGGAGCCAAGTCCTACGGGGATGATGTCCGCTTTTACTCCAAGAGAAGGTATCAGAAGCTCTTCTTGCGAAGGTTTCGTGACTGCCGCCACTTTTAGAGTCTTCTTAACAGTCGCGCGAACCGTACTGATGCGTGCCGTGGAAGATTTTTTCTTAGAGGAACCTCCCAAGCCTGCATTCGGCATCACTTTCGGGACAGACGATTTTATTGATCCGGCAACTGTTACTGTCTTGGAAAAATGCGAGGACACGGTCTTTCCGTCAGACTTACCTGTGGCCGTAACATCTATCGTAGAAGTGGAATCGAGTGTTTTTGTGCAAAAATATGTCCATACCTCGTTCTTATCCAGTTTGTGGTCTACATTCAGATCCTGTCCCACAGCATCATAACTGATTGGGGGGCAATTGGCGTCCGATATCGAAATATCGGAAACAGGGACATTGCCTGAATTGGTAACCGAATAAAAAAATGTAACCTGGCTGGCTTCAGATAAAGGAATTCCACCATTCGGTTCATAACTGACATGAACATTTATGGCGGGGGCTGATTCCTGCGTGGAAGCTGTGTCCGGGGTGATAAAAAGAATTGTTGCAGGTCCGGAAATAGGGATCGTGTATTCGTCCGCAAGAGCAGGTGAAACACCAATAGTCAATGCCGAAACAAGAAGCGAAGAGAATAATATGGCTCCATCCTTTACTAAAGTTTTAAATAAACCTTTCATAGAAATAAATTAGAATATAATTTTTAATTATTTAAACAGGAGAAGGAATATGCCAAATGAATCATAATTTGTCAACAAAAGCCGCTCATTTGATTGAGCGGCTTTTGATTATCGGTTGTGATTAACCGGCTATACTATTTTTCGAGAATTATCGGCAGAATCAATGGATGGCGTTCGATCTTCTCATGGATGATCTTGTCCAATGTTTCGCCTATGTATTTCTTGATTTCGCCACGTTTCAGGTCGGCACGTTTTTCCATGATGCCGCGATATGACTGCTCTGTGGCCTGTTTGATGGACTGGATGATCTCTTCGGACTCTTTCATGTAGATGAATCCGCGAGAGATGATTTCGATTTCGCCCTTAATCTTCTTGGATTTTTCGTCAACGGGAATGATGACTATGAGCATGCCGTTTTCGGCCATCGTCTGGCGGTCCATGATTACCTGGGCTCCGATATCGCCTACACCAAGGCCATCTACAAGGATGTAGTTGTTCTGAACCTTTTCGCCGACTACACGAACTTCATCGTTTTCGATCTCTATAACATCGCCATTTTCGATCATAACAGCGTGTTTTTCGTCGTAGCCTATAGACTGGGCCAGTTCCGTGCTTCCGTAGCGCATGAAGTATTCTCCGTGGACGGGGACTACGTATTTGGCTCTCACAAGGCTCATCATAAGTTTGATGTCTTCCTGCTGGGCGTGGCCCGATGCGTGGACATCCATAATCTGGTTATTGATGATTCTGGCTCCGAGGCGGGATAGATTATTGGTCAGGGTGGTGACGGCGCGTTCGTTTCCCGGAATGGGGGAAGAAGAAAGTATGACCGTATCACCCTTTTTTATTTTGACCTGCGGGTGCTCTTCAGAGGCCATGCGGCTTAGCGATGACACACTTTCCCCCTGACTACCTGTCGTCAGGATTATGGAATTTTCTTCGGGAATCTTGTGGACCTTTTTGATGTCGTGAATCAATCCTTCGGGAACATTCAGATAACCGAGTTTTGAGGCTATGTAGATGTTATCTATAAGACTTCTGCCGCTTACGAAAATCGTGCGGTGATATTTTTTCGCAAGATCTACGATGCTCTGAAGACGGCCGATCTGTGAGGCGAACGAGGCTATGACTATACGGCCCGTGATGTTCTTGAATATACCTTCGAGCGAATCCGCTATAACTTTCTCTGAAACCGTGTATCCGGGTTTCAGTGCGTTGGTTGAATCACTAAACAAAGCAGTGACATTTTCTCCACCCAGGGCCGCTATCTTGGAAAAATCGGCGGTCTTTTGTGCTTTGGCGGGAGTAAAATCGAACTTGAAATCACCTGTGTGCACGATATTGCCGGCCGGCGTCTTAACAAGGAAGCCGACTGCATCCGGGATACTGTGGTTGACTGCAAAAGCCGTAACACTGAACGGACCAAGCTTAATCGTATCATTCGCTTTTATGACCTTAATCCGGGATTTATCCAATAATGCGAATTCCTCAAGGCGCTTTTCCACGAGACCCATAGTGAGTTTCGTTCCGTACATCACAGGATAATTGAGTTTGGCAGTGAGATACGGGATTGCACCGATATGATCGAGATGTCCATGAGTAAAGAACACTCCGCGTATGCGGTCAATCTTGTCGTTAAGGTAAGTCGTATCGGGGATAACGTAATCTACACCGAGAAGGTCTTCATCCGGAAACTGAAAGCCTATATCTATGATAATGATGTCATTTCCGTATTCAAGGACCATGCAGTTTTTTCCCACCTCATTAAGTCCTCCTATAGGTATTACGCGCAGTTTCGCCTTGCCGAAAAAGTTAGGGACTTTGTGGCTAAGCCTGTCTTTGCTTTGCGGCTGGCCCTGGCGTTGGGTTTGCGTCCGGCTTTGGTTTCCGGCACCTGTGGCGTTATTTGGTGTATCCTGACTGCCGCTTCCGAAGACCAGTCCTCCTTTATGATTAAAGGAATATGGTTTCTTTACAGCCGGTTTATGTTCTTTTTGGGGAGACTGCGGCTGGAGTTGTGACCTTAAGGGCGTACGCTCGGGACCCCGTTGTTGGCGTTGTTGGGGGCGGGGAGTGTTCCCGTGCCGTGGGGCTGGCGATTGCCTATTCGCAGTAGAATGATGCGGGGGCTGTGGCCCACGTCTTTGCTGTTGGCGGGCAGGGTGGCGGTTTTCCTGACCTCTTGAAGGACCCTGTACTTTAACTACAGGATTTTGCGCCGGATTCGGCACATGTTGTATTTTTGATTCGGGTTTTTGGCTGCCAATCTTTAAAGTTTGCCTGATCCACTGATCAAGTTTGCTCTCTTTATCGGAGCTTGACGGCTCTTGCCCTGTTGTATTTTCGTCCATTTAAACTATGTATTTATATGATAATGGTTTTTTATTATTCATGCGCCCGACGCCGCAGGCGAATGAGTGATAATCAGTATATGATACTCCTTATTGGGATATTTATCCAGTTTTAGGTATCTCTGTGTGGATTGTATAACCTTTTGTGCAATTAGTCAAAGCGCGTTTACCCATTCTTTAAATTTTTGGCCTCTTTCCTTGTAATTTTTGAATTGGTCGAAGCTGGCGGCGGCGGGGGACATTACTATGTTATCGCCCGGGCTGGCTATTTTTGCGGCTGAAGGTATGGCTTCTTTTATGGAAGCGAATTCGTATACCTTTAAAGGAAATTCGCCGATTCTTCCTGCCGCGGATTCTGACATAAAACCGCTTTCCTGCAGTTTTTTTGCCGCGGTATTAAGCGAATGGATCATCCTCTGTGCGGTTATGCCGGTTAGGAATACAGCTTTAAGGCGCGGATTCTTCTGGAGATCTTCGGCCCATTGCGTATAGTCGGAATATTTTTCGGAGCCTCCCGCAATCAGGATTACAGGTTCTTTGAAGGCATATGTAGCCGAAACAGAAGTTTCCGGTGTAGTTGAAAAGGAATCGTTATAGTATTTTACGCCGGCTACTTCCCTGACAAATTCAAGCCTATTCGGCAGGCCATTGAAAGAATATATAACCTTTTGGATAATCGGAATCGGGATGTCCAAAATCCTTCCGACGGTCACCGCGGGGAGGATATTTTCCAAGTTATGGTCGCCGGGAAGCCCGACTTTTCCGGCATCACCTATGTCTTCACACTCTCCTTCATGGCAAAAAACAATCTTTGCGTCATTTGGCAGAACAAAAGCTCCGTTGGCAACTTTTCCGCTTCTGCTTACTGCGTACTTTGCCGCCGCTGTCAGTTCCAATACACTTAGCGCGTATTCATAGTCGCCATTGACTATACAGATGTCAGAATCTTTCTGATAACGGACTATGGACATCTTTGCATCCATATATTCTTCTCTGTCTTTGTGATAATCCATGTGATCCGAAGTCACCCTTAACACTACGGCCACATGAGGGGATAACGTAAGGTCCTGGAGCTGAAAACTGGATAATTCCAATATGACCCGTGAGTCGGCATTAAGCTTATCTAAAAAAGTTAGTGGAGACTCGCCGATGTTTCCTCCAAGATATACATCCAGCCCCGCCGCCTTGAGAATCATGTAAATTAAAGTGGAGGTTGTTCCTTTTCCTTTGGTTCCGGTAACTCCGATTATCGGACAGGGGCAGTTTTCGAAGAAATACCGGGTGGTGCTTGTTATTTCGATCCCCTTCAGGCGTGCCTCTTCGAGTCTGGATGTGTGTATACCAGGGCTTCTGAACAACACCTCGCAATCGAAGATTTCGCCGAAGGAATTGGGGCCAAGAACTGTCTTCACTCCTTCAGGTAAGCCTTCCACTAAAGGTTTTTCGTCAAAAAGAGTGATGTCCGTAAAACCTTTTTTTACCAAATACTCCAACAGAGCCATTCCCTCCACTCCTGCTCCCAGTACACCTATTTTTGAGTTCTTTTCCATACGCTCAAATGAAAATCATAGCTCGTTCGGTTCCATGACATCGGGCTGTGTGATGCCTTCTTTTGGTTTCCTTACCATGGCTATCATTTCTTTGTCTATCGCGCCCGTAAGTAATAATGTGCCGACATATATCACTGCGCCGATGGGTAGAAGAATAATGATATTTTTGTTTTGTAAAATCGAGTAGGTCGGATCTTTGAGCATATAGAGTGACGCGGCCATGACCAGTGCCGCAAAAGCCGACTTAAAAGTGTTAGTGAGCTTTATTCTGAAATCTATGTAATGGCGGGCGATGAGATAAGATGCCAATGCCACATAGGCTTCAGTAATAACATTCGTGAATGCAGCGCCTCGTATTCCGTACCTGGGTATCAGAATCAAGTTTATCACTATCGTGAGGATTGCTCCCACCAAATTACGGATTAAAAGTTTGGTTTGCCGATTGTCCGCGACAAGGATGAAGCCGAACAGGGAATTGATGAAAGAGAATGCAAGGGCGAAAATCAATATCTGTAATGCTGTGTCGGATCCATAATATCCACTTTTGAGATCACTAAGAAATTCGGGGCTGCTGACTATGGCTACCATGGGATAGGCCAGAACTACCGTGCCGGCTACGATAGGCCAGCTTCCCATAACCAGAAAGTCATAGGCGAACTGGATGATTTTCTTGTGACTGCCGTCTTTGCGGGCTATGGAGCGGGTGAGTACGGGCAGGACAGCGTTCATAAAATACAGAGGGATGATACCAACAGCTTCCAACATGCGCATTGGAACACCATATAGTCCGACTTCCGTGGGACCTTTTATAAACGAAAGTAATACGGATCCGATACGAAAATATACAGTATTAAGCACGAGGGCGATGCCATACGGAAGGGCTTTCCACATCACATCTTTCATGAATGACAAGTCGAAACGGAAATGGATTTCGGTAAACCTGCGCGCGTAGTGGTAGCAGGTGAAATACATCACCGCGTTACCTGCAACACCCGCCCAAATCAAATGATATAATCCGCTTTCCGTAGCGGAGGACAGTTGGGCATATGAAATAGCGGCGGGATCAAACGTATGTGGGTAAAGGAAAAAGACGACTACAGACATATAACTTACTGTCACTATTTTCCCCAATACGGAAGCAAAAGAGTTATATTGCATCTTCAGGTGAACCTGTAGGACGGATGAAATCGTACCAGTCATTATATTGAAGACAGTAGCTATTCCGGCGATGATGACTGCTATAGGGATTCTTGTGCCGGCATATTTAGGTACCATAAATGCTGATATGCCAGCCGTAATTACCATCAGGACAACCACTGCCATACGGATAGTCAATATGTTGCCGATGATCATAGGTATCTTCTTTTCGTCTTTGGCCATCTCGCGGACTCCTATCGTGTATAGGCCAAGATCGGCGACTATACCGAAGAAAGCCAGGAATTCGAATGCTGTCGTGTACTCACCGTACCCTGTCTTGCCGAGATAGTTTGTGATCATCTTGATGATGACTATCCCTATCAGGGCGATAAAGACCTTGCCTATAATCTGGGCAATCGTGTTCCAAAGGATTTTGCGGGCTGTAGACACTCTTTTAAATTAAATATTGGCGAAACAAGGCACGATTAATATATAATTTAGCCATGCATGAATACAAGCAAAAACTGGATACGATTGCCACGGAGGTCAAAAACGCCTTAACCCGCGTCAATCTTGATAATCTGCGTCACCGGGTAATCGAACTGGAGGTGCTCGCGCAGGAACCGGACTTCTGGAAAGACCAGGAGAAAGCCCAGAAGATGAATAAGGAATTGAGCGACATCAAGAAAGAGGTAGCACAATGGGAGAAAATCAAATCGGAGAGTGATGAGTTGATTTACCTTTTCCCGTCTGTAAAGATAGAAGAAGACCCTACGGGGGCGGAAGAGTTCAAAAAGATGGTCGATTCGCTTGAAAAGGATTGGCATAAGCTGGAGATAAAGACTTTTCTGAATGGGAAGTACGACAAAAACAATGTGATTATGAGTATCCATGCGGGGACAGGAGGGAAAGACGCGCAGGATTGGGCGGAAGTATTGATGCGGATGTATATGCGCTGGGCCGAGAAAAACGATTATGAACTTGAGATATTCGATAAGTCCATGGGTGAAGAAGTAGGATTGAAGAGCGCCACCATGCTGATAAAAGGCTATCTTGCCTATGGCTATCTGAAGGGGGAAAGGGGAGTACACCGGTTGGTGAGGATATCTCCTTTCAACGCGAAGCATACACGCGAGACTTCGTTCGCTTTTGTGGATATATTGCCGGAAGTTCCTGAAGAGGAAGCTCCCGAAATCAATAAAGACGATTTGCGGATAGACACCTACAGGTCGGGTGGAGCAGGCGGACAGAACGTAAATAAGACATCTTCCGCGGTCAGAGTCACACATATTCCCACGGGGATTGTCGTTGCGTGTCAGGACGAACGAAGTCAGCTACAGAACAAAGAACGGGCGATGAAGATTTTGCACGCGAAGTTGTTGGATCTGAAAGAAAAACAGCACGTGGAGGAAATAGGCAAACTGCGCGGGGAAAGAATAGAGATTGCGTGGGGAAACCAGATAAGGTCTTATGTATTGCATCCTTATACTATGGTGAAGGATCACCGTAACGGGCATGAGGAACACAATACCGATGCTGTGCTGGATGGCGACATAGACGGGTTCATTGAAGCGGAATTGAAGGCGCCGTGAAGTTAGCCCTCAATTGGTGAAAGGGCTTCACCAGGTGAATTGATTTGGTCGGCTTACCGGGTAATGTGGTTTGGGGGTTGAATTGAAGTTTATCCGGTACAAAATCCGTTGAAAAGTTTATTGACTAAAAGGAATATTAGTTTATCATTCCATCGTATTTTTTTTTATTCTCAAATGAACTACGCCAAGTTATCGAGTGAAGCCGTGAAAGAAGGCTCCACGTATTTGAGCGATAAACTGGATTCGCTCAAGATTCAGGCGGAAGAAAAGCCCTCTAAATCGATAAGAAAGGGTGTCAGAATATGCCGTTTTAAATTAATGAAGGCTTTATCGAACGAAAAATAATATATCACACACCCAATCTATGAAATATGACGAATGGTCGCGTGAAGCTATGAACGAAAGTCCGCTGGCTTTGGAGGAAAAAATGAAGAGACTGGAGCTTCAGGCCGAAGAACAGAGAAAAAGGAATAAATCAAAGAAGCCTTCCGAATCGACAAGAATGGCGCTGATAAAGGCAAGTTTCCAACTGAAGCTGGTTAGGGACAGGATTCCCGCCGCCGATCATTCAAAAAGGGAAAAGGCTCATGTAAAACCGACGGAAAAATTCAGGGAAGTAATACATGAGGGGGTATATGCCACAATCAGATACAACAGAGACGGTGTGATTATGGAAGCTTTTAACGTGCTTCGATTACCTGCCAGGAAAGATAAACCGACCGATTATATCACCGTACCTTTTGACGACAATGACTTTCCGGGTTTTCCCGGTTTTGCCAAGTTTAGGGACCCGATTATGGCTGTAACAGCTTGTGAAGCCGCAGTCAGCAATTTCGAGAAAAAGATGAAGATAGCAGAGGAAGAAAGACGCCTGCAGGCAGAGATGATTGATTCGCCGGTGCCGGTAAAGAAGATTTCTGTTACAGAGAAAAAAATGTCCGCGTTAATTCAAAGTGCCGTTAGTAACGTAATCGAAGATACGGATAGTCTTGAAGTAATTCGACTACCTAAAGAGGAAGAAAAATCACTGAAGACCGCCGACTCACAAGTTCCCGCTAACCAAATCACCGCCACAATCCACTCTGAACCGAAGGCTACGGAAAAAACGGCTGATGATTCCAAAGTGACGACAGTCCAATCCGGGGTAAAAGATACAGTAACGGCCGTCAAAGCCGCAATGGCAGAAACAGAGGTCGAACCGGATGCTAAACAAAAAACCGTTATGGCAAGCGCAGAGATCGCAAAAACTGAAACCGGTCCGGATTTTGCTCCGGAACTTGCTGATCTTTTTTTGAAGCTGAAAGAACAATATAGATTTCTGGCCTCTGTCCTGAAAAAATATGAGATTCTGGTTGAAGGATTGCCTACATGGAGTGAGATAAAAAGCTCGTTAACAACGGAAACGCTCAAAAGAGCGCTTAAACTAAAAGTGCCGGTGCTGGTTATGGTGCCGCCTTTGGCACGCAGGGAAATGATTATGGCCATGAACGAGAATAAGGGAGGTAAAGATGAATGTCATCACCGCGCTATTGTCATGGACAGAGTAATAGATTTCGATAACGACACTATTTGGAACGCAGATAAAGATGAATCCGAAGAAAAAGGATATACGGCGGAAATAGCTGATGGAGTCGAAGAGGTTGAAGATCCCAAGATTCCGCTCGATGAGGAAGAACTGATTGTTAATTCTAAGGGTGAAGAAGAAATAGTTACCGTAAGAAAGACCAACGCCGAAATCGTCGATGTCTGGTTAGCCAAGTTTGCCGGGATTAAACTGGAAGCTATGGATAACGTACGGTCGTATCTGATTCTGGCACTATTAAGGATGGCTGAAGGAAAGCCACTGGACACGGATACCTTTACTGCGCTGATTAACAAGGAGAAGAATCAACAGCATGATTTCTATATCGCCAACTGCAGATATAAGGATGGCACTGTCTTCCCCAACAAATCGATTCTTGATTACAACGTCAGCAATTATTTGCGTATGCGAGGTACAGTGAAATTGAATTTAAAGAAGAAGCCGTTATAATAGGTAAAGCAATAATCCGAACATATCATGACTGTCTTACCGATAGAAAAAGGTGTCGACAATAAGATACTTCGCGCAGTTTCCGAACCAGTGAAGAAGATAGACAAGAAGCTGTTTAAGCTATTGGATGATATGCGCGACACGATGTTCGCGGCGAAAGGCGTGGGGCTGGCGGCTCCGCAAGTCGGGGTAAACATACGCGCTGTGATATGCACTTTTAATTATGACACCGTAAACGAGACTGTTGTCGATATGATAAATCCCGCAATAAGCAGCTTATCCGAGGAAATGGTTAAGGATGAAGAAGGATGCCTTAGTGTCCCCGGCAAATTCGATTTCGTTAAAAGGCATAAGTCGCTGATAGTAAGATTTACTGACAGGAAGGGCAGGGAACAGGCTTTGAAAGTGTCCGGTTATAACGCGAAGGTCGTCCAGCATGAAATTGACCACATAAACGGGATACTTTTTGTGGATAAGGCCGAGCCGAAGGTGAATGTGGAGGAGTGAGACTAAGGAGATTATATGTTACTTATTTTCACTGCCGTCTTTTTGAGGGTATCTTTTTGCCATAAATGATTTCAGGTTTTCAAGAGCGGCCGAATATTGATCCACGAACCACATCTTGTTTTCCCAATCGCCGTCCGGTTCGGGATAATCCAGGTTAAAGGAGCAGCCTCCTTCACGGATGTCTTTTTTGACGGTTTCGGGGAAGATATCGTAGAAATAGCCATTTCTTGTCTCCGATGGGATGATAGTGAGATTATCCTGTAACGGATCAACATTCATCCAGGTCAGATAGCCTTTCCTTTGGATAAAATCATCCCATTCTTTCTTATTTATATTCTCTTTGGCATAGCCGCCTTCCATGAACGGCGTTATCAGCAGGCAGAATGTGGTTCCGCGCTTAAATCTGTGCTCCAGATTGCGGGGCAGGTTTTCGCTATCGAGAGTCTTTACCTTATCCATGGCATCTTTGGGTAGTACCATACATTCTTTCAAGAATTCCTCTTCGGTTACAGGATCAATTGATGGTTTTGGAAAATCCTTGATGCTTTTGCCTTCTTTAGCGATGTCGAAAATCCTGTTACGTTCGTTTCTGAACATATCCACAAGACTCTCTCTTTTTTCCGATTCCATGTTTGATGGTGTGTTCATTTTTTATAGAGTTAATTGATTTTTTTGTTTTCTTTGATGATTTGGGATATTTCCGCGTGACCGACCCTAAGCTCCTCTAGCGTTATGTAACTGTCGTTCAGTTTTTCGTATGCCTGCTCCCGTGTCTGGCCCGGAGGTAAGTTTTCCAAATCAGGAATATCATCTAGCCTTGCTATCAGCTTATCCACTTTTTCGCGGACTTTTACCGAAACTTTGTCGGGGAGAACGCCGCTCTCGCAATATCTATCTCTGACTCTTTCTAACATTTTGGCCCATTGCGCGCAATCCGGGAGCGATTTTATTCGGGCAGGGACAGGTTCGCCGGGATGAGCCTTAACCCATTCGAATTGAGCATTCAGCGCACGAAAAGCCCGCGGATTTTCCATGTATGGATGTGTGGAAGGCAATCCGTGGTCTTTCGGCAGTTCTTTATGGTTTATCACTGTTATTTCCGCCAGTCGCGAGCCTCCTCTTCCATTGTCAATCCTGACGATTTTCGCTTTCAGAGTCATGTTCGGAATCTCGCTTATCGGCATCGTAGCAAGGTCACCCAATACGGCAACGGCCTTACCGTCAAGCATACCCACAAATATATTCCCTGCTTTTATGTCAAGATGTATCCGATTCATTCCGTGCAGTTTTTCCAATCCGGAAATTGCCTGTTCCATGAATTCGAAAGCCTGCTCCGGAGGAATGCTTTCCAAAACTTCCGTAAGCTGTGTACTTTTCTGGCCGGGAAGCGGATCAAGTTTTCGCGTAATGGATATAGATTCCCCCTTTTTTGAAAAAAGGTTCCCTTCTATAACCATGTGCCCCTCGCTGACATAAACCGGGGTCAGTATACCGTACTTGTCAGGGAGATCTCTTACCTCTTTTAAAGTGGCGATTTCGTTTCTCTTTACGATATCAGAAGTTTCATTAAAAGATTTTTCGATCTTTACGGCACCCTTTTCCATCCTATAGATAGGCTTTTCCCTACCGTTGACTTCCCATACGCCATAATAACTTTCATAAACCTCGCCCAATCCTCCTTCCCCCAATTTTGCCTTATCGTTTTTGTAGCATCTGACTCTTATTCTTTCTCCATTTCTTACCTCATCTATGACCATGTAATCTCTCTTGATTATCTTTTCGAGTACCGGCACTTCGATATTATCGATGTCGTTTATCAGTACACTAAGTTCATTGACCGAAAGATCCTGCAGAATTTCACCCGAAACCTTCGCGTTTTTCAACGCATCATTGATCTTGGCGGCGACTTCGGGGGAAGAAGCCATTCTTTCCTTGAGAATTTCATGCAGTTTTTTGGGGTCAGACTCTTTGACAAGGGGTCTTTCTATTCTCGCTTTCGGGGTTTGAGGCGAAGTGATATCTTCACCGCCTAAATGTTCGCCGGTGTTTTCTTTTGCGCGGGTGGCTGGCTCTTGTGGTCGTACTTCCGGTTCGGCACGGACGACCTTCCTGCGGGGCGTGGCCTTTGTTACTTCTTCGGCAGGCTGTGGTTCCGCGGGTTTTCGTGGTGATTTTCCTTCAACTTTTGTTCTTTCGCCGGAATCCGGTTCAGGAGGCTTTTGGGGAGGTTTCCTTTCTATCCTTGTCCTTTCTTCATTTATCGGCTTTGTGACTGCTTCGGCTGGTTTTTCAACATATACCTTTGTGTTTTCTTGAGGAACCGGTTCCCGGGGTTTCGGTTCCGCGGAGGGTGTGGCCTCTGCGTCCGCTTTTTCCGGAACATATTTTTTTGTCGCTTCCATTTGTGGTTCTGCCGGCTTTGGAGCGGGGGCTTCGCCATTTACCGGTTTACCATCCGAATTGGGGGTTTCCCCTCCGCCGGGTTTATCACCTCCTACAGGCTTTACTGGAGCATCTGACTTAACCTCTTTCATCCTCTGATTTGCTTTTTCCGTGCCTGCACCTCTGCCGTGAACGATGCCCATGCCCATCGAAACCAGGTAGTTGGACATCATCGCCTGGAAAGCTTCCTGTCCGGTCATGTCGTGGCCTTTTGCCTGCGCTATGGCGTAATCAAGGACTGTTCCGCCTGCGCCGCTTAAGGTTTCGCTGCCGAGCCATGCGGCTTTGCCTGCAACTCCTCCGCGATGTATGGCGGTCTGGAGTGGTTTAATACTTTGATTAGCCACTCCTATCGCCTTAAAGACCGAGACCTTAATCATATTTTCGGCAAGATGGGCAGGAATTTCACCCGGAGTGCTGAAATCATGTACTTCGCCGGTTTTCATATATTCCATGCCCAGTCCCATTCCGTACATGGTGGCTCCTTCGAAAGTAACCGCTCCCACAAGCCTTGCCGCGCCGAAGGTCAATGCTCTACCGGAAGTTACGCTCTGTTTTAGCGCCTGCATCCCGCCCTGTTCTATTATCGCTATTTCCGCTTCGGAAACTCCACTTCTGATTAACGACTTGACCACCTGTCCGCCGAGTTTGGCTCCAACTTTGCCGGCGGCACCCGCGGCCATTCCTATCCCTATCGTCGGAATGGTTTCCCATGCGAACTTTATGCAGTCCACCTGAAACTCGTCCCATTGTTCGGCACCGTAATCCCATGGCTTGTACCACTTCGGGTCATCAAGAGGAAACCAGTTATTGTATTGAGCGACTACCGAGTCGGTTCCCACTTCACCGGTCATCGAACGCCGCAATTCTTTGGTGTAGCGTTCGTTTAAGGCGCGGTCCAGCAGTTTTTGCTGTACCGTTTCCATTGTCAGCGAACCTTTTAAGGATGGATTTTCACGGAGCATCTGCTCGTAGGTAGCACCTGCCTGCTTCTTGAGGTCCTCCATAAACTTGGGTTCGGACAACATGCCCTTTAGGACTTCGGCTTTATCAAGATGTTTTGCGGCTTCTTTGTAATCCTGCTCCAGAGCGTAATCCAGATATTTCTTTGCCAGGCCGTATGCCTGTACATCACGGGCTTCCTTTGCAAAATCGGCAAAGCCCTTTTTGCGCTTTTCGGGGTCTTTTTCCTGCGAAAGGCTGTAAAGGCGGTCGAGTTTATTCAGGATGTCGGCTTCTTTGCTTTTGGCTTTTGCAATCGTTTCACGCACTTTTTCTTTCAGCTGACCGAAACGTTGATCGAAATCTGACACCTTTCCTTCACTTACTTCTTTTCTAAAAGCCATGAGCTCGTTTTTTACGGCGTCGGATTCTATTCCTTCCTGCGGACTCAATTCCGGATTGCCGCCCATCTTACGCGCCGCGTACATTAGCTCTTTGACGTCGCCGAACAGATTGTCTATCTGGTTAAGCTTTTCCGTATAGACTTCCTGTATCTTGTTTTTCGCGTCGCTGACGGTCTCTTTGTGGTTATCACTTTCTTCCTTGTTGAAAGGCTGGTTTACATAAGTTTGAAAGTCTTTGACGGCCCCGTCCATGTCCGGAGGTTTGCGTTGTAGTTTCTGTATTCCTTCGAAATAGGATTTTCCTTTTTCCCCCAATATTTCACCCAACTTTTTCATCTTCTCTTCGGGATTGGCGAATTCCATGGCCGCCTTTGTGGTTTCGTTCCTGACCGCCGTCTTGTTGCGGTTGGCTACCTCTTCGACCTGGTATCGGATTGCTATCTTTTCTTTTTCCGGAAGACTGTCGAATTCGGGCGTGAAGGAATAATTCCCTTCTTTTGCATCGATCTTCACATATTTGGATAGTCCTTTCTTGCTGAAATCGACATCGTTTCTTTCGGCTTCACGGTTATTTTCCATCTTTCTTATCTGCGCGTTTACCTGTTCAAGCATCGTTGCGATTTCACGCGAGACATCGGCTTCGATTTTGTTCCCGTTCTCGTTTCCGCCAAACCCGGAAAGCATCCCTTTTGTTTCCAGCAGTTTGGAGAGCAGGTCTTTTTCGGACTGCGCCCGCTCTTCGCCCTTTGTGGCATCATAGAAATCTATTTTTGGTTTCAATTTCGTGTCCCAGGTCTGTCTGGCCAACGAAAGTGCGGTTTTGGCCTGACCGGTAAGTATATCTTTCTCTTTTGTCTCTATCCGCCCGTTCAATTCTTTCAACGCATTCTCCGCGGTCCTGAATTCGTTCTGCCACAAATTCTGGTATAGGGATGAAGTAAGGTTGGCTTCCCCGACGCCGATCTTTTTTGAGAATATCTCGTCGGATATCTTTTTCACATCCAACTTTTGTCCGGTTTCGTTTATGGCCTTCAATTTTTCCGGAGCCGGATTTTTTTCGTACTCGGCAACCATTTTGGAAAACGCTTTTATCTCTTCGCCGAGAGTCTTTATGCGGTCACGGTCTTTCTTGAATTCGCCGATGCCGGAGATATCTGCGGTAATCTTTTCTTTAAGCGCTTTTGAGCGTGATTCGATGTCAGCCCTTAATTTGGCGGTGGCCGGGCTTGAAGGGAGTCCATCCGTTTTCGGCAATCTGGAAAGGATTCCGTTTTTTGATTTTATCAGCGCATCGGGGTCGTTTTTTGCCGCTTCGGCGTTCAGCTTTTCGTTTTCTTTTTCGCAACCGGTCTGCGCGGTTTCGGCAGGCTCGATCGCGGCGAAATTGTTTATCTCATCTTTTTGACTATTCAACTGGGCGTGAAGTTCGTTCGCCAGCTGTTCCATGTTTGGAAGCTTGTCGCTGTTCCGGTCGAGTTCGCGTCCTTTTTCCGCTATGCTAAGGACGTAACGGTTTAGCTCCGACTGTCCGTTTTCCAGGTATGCTTTTGCATCACCGGATTTCAACTTCGCGCCGGTCTTCTTTAGTTCTTCGGCGCCCTTTGACGCTTCCGTCTTGAGGTTTTCCAGAGCCTGCTTAGCATCCTGCGGGGTGGCTTTCGCAGACTCCTTGGGCTTTTGGTTTTCCTGTGATTTTTCCGTCTTTTCCGGCATTTTTTGTCTATATGTTTTTTAGCATCTTTTCCATTTTCTTTTCTTCAGCCTTGTTCTCGCTTTTTTCCTGCAGGTTGAATGCTTTTTGTTTTATTTCTCTTACTTTGGCCTTTAAGCCGGCCATATATTTGCCGTCAGTGTCGCCAGAGAGGGCATCGGAGATGTAGCCGTCTATAATGTCATTTTTGCTTTTAACCATGCGTAAGATATTTTCAAGCACGGGCACGGGGAGGTCATCCAGTCGCGGGAGCCAGTAGCTTTTATCCTCGGGGCTGATAATAAGGCTTTTTTCCATGCCGTCTTTTACTTCCTGAATGAGTTTTTTCACGGTCGTCATATTTTTTCCTATTAACGGCTATAAATATATCCATATATTTTACCATAAATTTGTCCTGCTCCCCAGTGTGTGGTAGAATAATTAGATTGATTAAACCGCCAAAAATGCGCTTGCATATAAACAAGGAGCATCTGAAAAAGGCACTGCTTTCGCTGATAGGATTCGCGGGGTGTTTTTTGACGATGTCGCTTAGCGTGTACAGCAACAGCATGTTTCTGGCTAAGATCGGGGCGGAAATGTTTCCTTTTGTGATGCTGGGTTCTTTTGTCCTGGTGATGATATACGCGATTTTCAATTCACTTTATTCCAATCGTATACCTGCGACACGGACATTCGCGATTATCAATCTTTTTTTGGCCGTAGCCAGTCTTTCGCTGATGTTTTTTGGACAGGGTTCGACCATACAGATAACCGCCCTTGCAGTCATATCAGGATTCATGTTCATGTTTATCGATATCTCCATACTCAATATCGCCACTGCACTTTTGACTCCTTTGCAGGCAAAAAGCTATGTACCTCTGGTCAACACCTTTTGTGAACTGGGGATAATGCTTGGGGCGTTTTCGATTACCCGGATGGGGAATATCTATGAAGAAATCGGGATAAACTATCTTGTCGCCGGAGTGTTCGCGCTTATTTCGATGATGATTTTCATACTTCTGCGGCTCTTCAAAAAAGATATCGATGTACGGAAAAAGTCCACAAAAGAAGCCCGCGTGAGTATGAAGTCGGCCTACCGCTATGTATTCAGGGAATCGCAGATGTTCAGGACACTGGCCATGGTTTTGCTGTTGATAGTGGCTATACAGATGTTTTCGGAGTTCAGGATGAAATCGATACTGGCAGTGAACTATTCGGGGGAGGAACTGATAAATCTTTTGGGATGGGTCTATTTTATACAGAGCGCCTCTAATTTCATCATAAACCTTGTCCTTACCAAACCTATCCTGTACAGATTCGGCGTAAGCAAAACGATGCTGTCTTTCCCTATTATGGCCATGATATGCATTTCGGCGGCAATCCTGACCGGATTCGGGCCTTATCCTACCATAGCGTACTTTCTGGCGGTGACGATACCTTATTACACATATATGCCTGTGGCGATGTCGCAGATGTTTTCGCTCGTTCCGCAGAAACTTACGCAGCCGGTGTATTTTTTCATAAAGGGAATTGTCGCGGCCACAGGTTCTATCGCGGCCGCAGCGCTTTTGGCGGCATTATCCTGGGATCCTTTCCTTAGCAACGTGGAAATAACAGTTCTGATATTGGCTTTTCTGGCTATCCTGCTGATAAAGCTTTTTGACCTGAAGCGTTACTATTTCTATGAACTTAAAGACAACCTTTTCCGCGAAGACAGGTATCTGCAATCCCGGGCGGTGGAACTTTTCGCCGAAAAATCGCAGAAAGAAAGCGGCGAACTGTATCTGCGACGACTACTCGACAAACCGGAACTGGACGAAGAGATAAGGATTAAGGCCATGCATACTATCGGTATCATCGGGAACCACCAGTCCGTCTTCGACCTTATACAAGTGATGGTCAGGGGAACGGTGAAAGAGAAATTTGCCGCCGTGCAGGCTATAAACAAGATTATTCGATCCAGGAAGAAGTTCAACCGTTATCCGGTGACAAAACACCTGCTACTTAAAAACTTCAAAGAGATGTTCCTGACAAATGTGCCGATGTATCTGAAAACGGAAATCATCGCATCACTGCGACTCTTCGAACTTGATGACGTAATTGACTTTTTGTCCGAGCACCTGAATCAGGATGACCCGGAGATGAGGATAAATGTGATAGAGACACTGGGGAATTTCGACGACCGCGCGGTGATAACCTATATAGAACCGTTTCTGTCTTTCAAAGATACGAAGATTGTGGCGGCGGCGGTGGCGGCACTTTGGAAGTTTGAAGACAGGCGCATCTACCTGATTCCGAAGGTTGCCAAGATATTGTCTGAACCGGATATGACGTCCATAGAAAGTTCTTTCCTGATGATTAACGCCATCAGGGCGACGTGGGAGAAGAGATATGTACTTTCCAGAATCGACAATCCCGACAGGCATATCCACATATACGCGCTTTTGACGATGGTGCGGCTGGGCGAGCCGGGTCACATCGACGCCCTGTTGAAAGAATGGATGAGTTTAGCCAGAATAGCCTATCGCAAAGTGAACATACTGAAAGCGGAGGGCGCTTACCTTTCCGAGGCCGGCTGGGCGATGATGGCAAAAGCCGAGATTGAGTTCATACTTTCCCAATACAGGCAGTTCGATACTGCCACAAAAGAAGTGATTTTGCGGAAGATTCAGGAGATGGCGGCGGAAGACGCGGGATTTATGTTAAGCGCGTTCAGGGAGTCGAAGTTTGTGTTTAATGAGGAGGTGGGGGAGTTGGAGTGAGGGGGCTATGCTAATTATCAGTGGATATAATTATTCTTTTTTTTGGGGAATAATAAAGGAAGCTTTGCCCTTCTGTATCCTTATATTTGCTTTAACAAGCTGTGTTCCATCAGGATTTTTATATGAAAAAACAGCATGATAATCACCATCTACTATCTTCGTAGTAGCGGTTTGAGCTGCTTGGGAGAGAGAATTGTTAACATGATTTGTCAAATAACCTATGTTTCTGTTCATTTTATCACTTGTATCTACAGCCCTATCAATAACCGCTTGAGTATATTCATGACTTGTCTTTATGGTATCGCGGTCTTCCATAACGGTTCTGCCCCAGGCTCGCTGATTCTCAAGGGAAAAAGTATCCAAAAGTCTTTCCGAAGCTTTTACATCCGCCACTTGGCCTTTTGTTATGGTAACCGTAATGTCTCCGGAAGTGTATGTACCATCTTTTAAATTTTGACCTGTTAGCGATTGATTGATTCTATTTTTCGTAACTTCAGGACTTCTAGCTTCTATATTCGTACCGGAAACGGCACTATTTACTGCCTCTTGAGTCTTGGCTGTCTCCTGTACCTGTTTCTCCTGATTTTTCTTATCCATAAGATTCTTAACATATGCGCTAATCTGTTCGTCATTCATAGTTACTATCGCGTTACTTTCATTCTTCTTTATGTTGATATCAAGACCATCTACCTTTAAGTCTGTCTCAATAAAACCCTTCGGCATGGCTCCCTGACTAGTAACTGCGTTTCTGATTGCATCTGCAAGTTTTCCTGAAGTGGAAATATTTTCGCCAGCCGACTGAAACTGACCTTTAAATACGTTGACCGCTGATATTAAAGCTATCTGTATTTTGTCGACATATGCCTTTTCGGCTGCTTCTTTTGATTCTTTGGTGGCTTTGGATTCTTTTTTGGATGATGGACTATTGGGGGCGGAAGACAAGCTGGAGGGCTGGGCGGGGGCGGGAGCACCTCCGTCCGATATTTCTGTCCCGGGTGAAGTTCCCGGCTTACTAAACCTAACTACATCTTTCATCAGATCCTCTTTCATCAAATCATCCATCTCCTTTTGGGTCTGGACCTGGTTTACTTTAGATATTGCCGTTGCCAACTTAACGATGGTAGCATCTATTTCTGTCTGATCTTTCTCGTTATCCGGATGTAGTGACTGTAATGTCTTTAGTGCCTGTCCCAGTTTATTTTTCATATCTTCTTTTTGTCTGTTTAGACCTTCTGGAGACGTTTCGCTTGCTTTTTTCTCCGTAGCAATAGAAGCATCCACTCCAGTTGATTTTGACCAGTTTTTGGATACTTCATCGAGGGGTACTCCTTTCTTTTCCAAATATATGCGACCTCTTGCTATACACTCTTGCAGTACTTTTGTTTTAGATACAGCTGCATCTGTATCTTTTGCAATATCTGCAGCGTGCGACTGGTCATAAGCTGTCTTAATAATTTCAGCTTGCTCTAAAGCACGGGCATCACCAGTTAAGCCCCTTAATTGATTTTCGATATTTTTTGCCTGAGCACGAATCATATTTCGATTATTTGGATCTTCAATTATCTTTTTTTGCTTTTCTGCTTCTTCGGAAGATTCTTTATTCTTTTTTGACTCATGATTCTTAAGCATTTCAGCAGTTTTGTTTTGCAATTCATTTAGTTTAGGTTTGATTTGTTGATCGAATTCCGACTGTGTATTTATACCAGGAAGTTTACTCTTTATCTCGTTAAATCCGGCGATTGTGTTGTCTTTATCGGGATCTTCAACAGTTGCTAAAGTGGGTAATAGCCTGTCTATCGCATCTGATATGTTTACTTTTCTTTTCTCAAACATAGCCCTTTCGGTCGCTTCACGGGCTTTTTTAAATTCATCGCCATCGGGATCGGCAGCCCTGTCGCGTTCAACTGTTTGTTTTGCGACAGCCAATGATTTCTCCAGTGCATCTAATGTCAGCTGGGCTTCTTTGTATTCAGGTGAAGACTTATCTTTTGCAGCCTCCATAACGCTCTTTATTCTATCCCTTACGCCTTCGCTGTATCTGATTAGGTTTTGGACACGCTCTTTTGTGCCCGCCAAACGCTCTCCTGATACCACAACCTGTTCTGATGTCTCTCCATGGCCAATATTTTTTTGTTCAACTTTTTTCGTTAAGCCCATATCGTAAAGTCTCGATTCCGATAATAGATTAGAAGAAGAATCTCTTCCCAGTCTGGAAATTGCGCCAAGTCTTGAATTTCCCTGCTTTTCGACGGCATTAAAATCCGCATCCACAGATGAAGGGTCATAACGCCTCGCTGATTCCTGTGCCGCCCTTTCTTGTATTGTCCCTTTACTCTCCATTCGTCCGTCACTGTTTTCTTTATATAATTGGTATCCTTCATAACCAGCCGCTCCCCAAGCCGCGGCTGCTGCAATAGCAGAAAGAGCCAATGCGCCGGCCCCAAGAACGGATGTTGCGGTGGCTGCCTCGGCTGATCCACCCCCGGCAATAGTAGCGATAGCACCGCCCTCGGCCGCAGTGGAAGCGGCCGCACCAGAAGCGGCGACGGCACCTTCGGCTCCGACTGAAGCAGCTCCAGCGCCAGCAGCATCAATTCCTGCGCTTCCTACCGCAGGCAACAATCCTCTTATTGCGTTTGTAACAGCAGGTAGAACTTTTGGCGCTTGCGCCGATGCAGCTCGTGTAAACTGGCCGGCCGCTTGTTGAGCTGCTTTCCTGGCAGCTGCTTCTGCTGCTATCCGCGCAGCTTCTTTTGCTATAACTTCTTGAGCCGCATTTTTAAATACTTGCATTTCAGCCTGCGCTACCTTTTGAGCCGCTTCCTGTGCCACTTTTTTTGCTGCTGCTTCATTTGCATTTGAACCAAGACTTTTTATTGCATCTCTTGCTGCTTCAGCTCCTCTTGAACCTATATTTTTCCGCAACACTTCCATTGTTTGTCCCCCTCTTCCTAATATTTTTTGAGCTTGTTCTATAACGACTTTCAAATTTTCTGGAATTTGTTGGATTGCTGATTTTGCGGCTTTTCTTGCGACATCTTCGATATTAACCGGAACCTCGTTGTTGTAGATAAAACGTTTTTCAAAAAGCGGATTACATATGTTTGTGAGATTGCGATGAATTTGTTTGTGTTTCTGCATACTGATGTTGGTAATATTATTTTAGTGATTTTAGTATTTCTTCAGCTGTCTTTCGATCTTTCCTTTCAGCCGTTCTGATATTTCGTAAAAGCTTTTTTTGAGTAAATGTTTTTACTATTCTAGTTGCTATCTCTTCGGAAATTTGCTCTACTTGCTCATCAAAGAATTTATTTGTCTGCACTTCAGTTTCTAAAAGTTTGTGTAATTCTTTTATTGCAATTTCATCCCCTTCTGCAACAGCAGTTAAGAGTATCATTTTATCTTTATCGGAAAGCCTCGCCATTGATTCTGATTCATTAAATCTCTTTACCAATTCCGGCAGATCGATTCCTTTTAAATCATCAGATTTGTCATTTGTTTTATGCATATATCTAAAAATTAAGTTTATAAATATAATTTGGGTATTATGTAATTATAGCACTAAATTTACTTTCTTCAAAATCGCAGCATAAAAAAGCCACAAGCAGAATCATGTCGCGTATGATCCCATCGTATAATCCAGTATCTCCGTACCGGGCCTTATTTGAAAAATGCGGCGATTTTTGGTATAATGTATAGATTATTCGAAAAACATGAATAAACAAACAACAATCAGGCCTGCGTTGCTGTTGAAGATGATGAATGAATCTCCCGCCGTTAAAGCGATGACTCCGGAGGAGGTATTTGATGCCGTACAGATAGCATTGGAACCGGCTTCGGATAAAGCGGAGAGACTGTTTTCGCTTCTGGTGGAGGAAAAGAAGCGAATGGCTCATATAGAAGATGAATTCCGTAAGATAACCGACGAGGCGATGGATGAATTCAGATATGGATTGCTTGATATACAAAAAAAATCGTTGAAGAGAAAGATGGCCGAAAAAGAGAAGACTGAAGATAAAGGCGCGGATAATCTTCTTAAAAAAATCAAATAAAATCTTAACAAAATTACGATGAAAAAGACCATATACAGCCATAGTTTGCCTCGTTTTATTCTGTTTAAAGTCAACCGTATCGTTCGTGTAAATCCGGATTCGATACAGGGATACAATAATCTTAAGGAAGATGTATCCAAGGCCGGTCAATTGGAAAAGTGGGATAATGGAGATGATGCCCAAAACAAAATCAATTCAGATTGTGGCACGGCAGTAATAGATCATGGAGACGCAACGAAAAAAGAGGTCGATTCCGTACATTCAAAAACGGAGGCAGATATAGCGGAGATACGTAATAGCATAGGAGCCGAACCCTCGGAGAAAAAAGGGCGCGAGCACAGCGAATGGGAAAAGAAAAAACAGCAGGCGGAAACGAAAATAAAAGAGGTATCCGATGAGGGCGTAAAAAAAGAGAAAGGATTGTGGCAAGAGCATGAAACGGCACGTACCCGTATGTATCAGATGAGGGATCAGGCAATCATCCGTATGCGCGCGGCATTCAAGGCCAGAGATGAAGCAAAGGAAAAAACGACGGAAAAGATGCGTGAACGCATGAATGAAAGGACTGACTCCACAACACGGACAGAATTAAGCGAAAGGGCACGTTTTGCCCAAGACCTGGCAGATGACGGAACATTTTCTTCTTGGGGCGGAGAGGTTAAAGATTATCTGGATTCGGATATAAACGGGGTAAAAATAAATGATTCGGATATTGAAGATATGACTATGGGAATAGCTTCTGTGATGCATGTTCCCAAGTCCGAAAAAGGAAACGACCCTGCAAGAAAATTCATGAAAGGGCTTTCTGACAAAGAAGATGCCAGCGGCGAATTCTGGTCCACGGATGATCGCGGAGTCAGAATAGAGGATGTTCAGCTACAGATATTGGAGGGGCTAGGGCATAAGGCGGGGGACCGGTATGAGCGCGAGGATGCCAGGAATTCGCCCGAAGGAAAATGCATAGCGCAGGTAGCATCTAACAATGATTTGCCACCGACTTTGCGCGGAATGCTGTTGGGGCATTTGACTACGGCCGGTTCAAAGCCTGAAGATATCAAAAAAAAGCTGGCTGAAGTTCAATCGATGTATGAGACTTTGCAGCAGGTTTCCGCCCAGTCCAAGGACGCAGTTGGAGTCGGGCATACAGGAGGAACCGCTTTTCTGGATTCGATGGCTGGAGGGTCAGCTATTGCGGCAATGGCTGGAGTTTTGCCTGCGGCAGCTCTTACTTTGTTATTCGAATCAGCGGCACAGGGTTATAGGGACGAAAACAAACTTGAAAGATCTGGCGCTATTTTCGAAGCGCTTAAAGATCTGGAATTTGTTAAACGTTTCGGTGCCCAAGCGGTCAGATATCAACAACTGCAGAATTCGGTCGAAGGATTCAAAGACGATAATGTCGAAAAGATTATCGTCGAGAGCAAAGATTCGATATCCGCACAAAGAAATAATATTCGTCCTTTGACAGAAGCCATAAATACTGCCGAAGCAAAAGCAAAAGATGCAAAAATAGACAGGCTTAGAAATGGACAGGACTATAAGAAAGCACAGAATCTGTATCGTTCTTTAGGCGTCGATTTCGTCTATGACAATCAGATTGATTCCTTAAAATCAAAATCTTTGGCCGATATTTCCACAGGACTCGGGGAAATCGAACAGCGATTGGCTCACGCGGAGGAAGACCAGGCTTTACAGGAAGCGAAGAGGAAAAAAATGGAGCAAGAGGAGAAAGACAGGTTGGCCGCAAGAAGCTCAACTCCCACCCGCGGCGGAGCTACGGGAGGGGGAGTTTCATCTGCGGGAGGTGGTGGCGGAAGTATAGGCGGTGAAGGCGGATCTACGGATAGAGTACCGAGCGGCGGCAGTTCGGGAGGGAGTCTGGAACATTCAAGAAAATCAGGAAACGGGACTGAAGCCAGAGAAACCGATGATGACGGCATCGAGTACAATGACAGGTCATGGACAGACGAAAAAGTTAACAAAGATTATCATACGGAAGACACCATCAGGGATGAAAATGTTCCGGAATGGGCAAAAGCCAAGGAAGAAAAAATCATAGAAAGAGCAAAAGGACAAAAAGACGTAATCAAATACCGGGGCAGGCTTGTCGAAGTACAGAAAGGGGATGAAAAGATAATGGCTGTAGTCAGTGACGACGGTAAAATCCAGGGATATTACAGAAAAAAGAAGTCACCGGATGACATAAGACTTCAGGAATAGAGCGAAGATATTTTTCCATCCACTAGAACATATCCTCCAAATCCACACCGACCCACTGCTGACTAAGTTCAGGTTTGCTCATGAGCTTTATGGTTATCGACGGGGTGGGTAGTTCCAGGACGCTTTTGCGCGGGCCGGCGCCGTTTATGCGGGCGGTCTTGAAGTCGCGGGTGATTTGGAAATCGGTGCGGTTTAGGTTGAATTCGACTATGCGGCGGCGGCCGATTTCGAACTGGTCTGCGCCGGATTCGGCGTAGAGGGGGGTTTCTTCATCTTTGAGTATCTCCGCGCCGGCGGCTTTTACTCTTTTTAGTATGTCTTCAAAACGGTCTTCCGCGGCGGAAGTTGCTGTGTCGTCGATTTCGTGGAGGGGTTTTTCGTTGAACATAGGTGGGGTGTTATGTCATTCGTACTTTAGTGGAATATCGGGGGCGGGGCAATGGAAGCCGTTGAGAAACGAGGCGTTTTTTGCTATAATTAAAAGATTTCCACTATATACGATAACCAAAACAGACATGCCACTCGAAATGCCCAAGGCGGAGGCGATAGAAGACGTCCAGCAAAAAATTATGAGGGAACCGCAGGCGGTAAGCAGGGAAGATATCGATAGCGCTTTTCAAAATTATGAACGTGAAATGTCTGCCTATATGGAATCGCGGACTCCGGTGGAACAGCAGAGGATGAGGGAGAAGCTGAACGAGCAGAAAGATAAGATGATTGCGGAACTTGAGGCGGTAAAGGCTAACAAGACGTCCGAGCGCGGAAAGGCACTGAAGGCCTTAAGGATGGAGCGGGCGCAGATGGCGAGGGAGGTTTCTCTGCCGACAAAGGGGCATGAAGAAAGTTTAGCGGCCTATACTGCCGCGGAGAGTAAGGCGAAGGAAATCGAGGATTATGAAGGCGCGGATTGGAGGCAAAACAAGACACGCGACACTTTGCAGGGGTATCTGGCGGCGATGGAGAGATTCGATCAGACCCAGGCGGCGGCGGAGCTGGCAAAAGCGAAGGATGTGTATAACAAGTCGGCGAGCGGCACTTTCGATTTCGATAAGGTTTTGAAATATGACGATATGACGAAGGGACTGGGGATGGATAAATACATCGGTTATCTGGACCGGTTCAAGAACCTGACGGACGAAGGCAGAGGAGTGATGACCGGTTATCTGGCCATATCGGACCGTTTTCTTAAGACTCCCGACGAGAAGGATTCGTACAGAAAATATGTACTGGATATTCTTTCAAGACTTCAAAGCGATGAGAAACTGAAAGAAAAATGGCACACTTTGACGGAAAGTACTAAGCGCGAAGAACAAAGACTGGTGCTCGAGACGGTGATGACTCCTATGGAATGGAAAGCGGAGAACGACAAGGCCGGGGATATAAAGGTGGCACCTCAAAAAGTGGAGGCTGTAGCTCCCGCAAAAGTCGAGACCACTCCTGCTGTAGCAGCGACGGCGGCGGTTGCACAGGCAAGTGTCGAAAGCAATAACCCGGCTGAAGGCTCCGCGGATTACAAAACACGCTGGAATAATGCTGAAACCGTAAAAAGCGGCTTTCAGACGGACCAGTTACGCGTATCTTCCGAACCGACGAAATATCGCGATAATGACGGCAATATATTAGGCGATATTCCGAAAGGCACCGATATCCCGATGGTGCAGGACGATGCGAAAAAAATCGGCGATACGGTTTTCATTAAGGTGAAATATAAGGAAAAGGAGGTCTGGGTGGATAAGGCCCAGCTGATGGTTTCGGAAGGGGCTTTGGCTACTTTAAGGGCGGAGAATGAGAGAGCCGAAGCCGCGGCGGCACAGCCTGTCCCTGCAGAAAATAAACCGGTCGTCGAAACCGTGCCGGCTGATGCTCCCGCATATATGAAGCCTTTGGACTCCGATATAATGAAAATTATGGGAAATGCCTGGGTAATGAGGGAATACATCGACGCTTACAATACACTGGCGGATTATCGCAGATATCCGTCCAAATATCCGAACGGAGCCAGGTTCGAAATCCTGCTGAACAACTCTTTTGTCGGAGCTTCACTAAAATATGAAGACATTTCCGGCGGCAGGCTGATATTCACTTCCGACTATACGAAACAGCCGCGATACTTCGATACGACCGAACAGTTCATAATCGCGATGAATAACGGCACAATAGCACAGATGATGCAGACCGATTTTATGGCTAACGACAGGATATATGAGCCTTATAAGGAGATGATCGGCGACACGGACACATGCAAGACAGGTAACTTTAAAGCTCTCAACAGAAACTGGCCGGTCTATCTTGAATTCGACTGGGAAGGCAAGGATCCTGATATTTACATTA
Source organism: Candidatus Altimarinota bacterium (assembly GCA_041752875.1). Taxonomy (GTDB): domain Bacteria; phylum Patescibacteriota; class Gracilibacteria; order UBA1369; family UBA1369; genus JTS-AC46. Next base: position 25,156 of record JBGSVP010000004.1, on the reverse strand, counting down.
ACCCGCTACCCGGAGGCAAGATAGAATACGCTATACGCTGGAATGGTGTGAACTATGACGGAGAGGATTGGCGGTCGGGAATCGCATTAAACATGACTGATTTCGTCTTTAAGCTGAAGCATTACCGTGACTGGGGAAACAGACTCAAGAAGATGCCTGAAGACGCGAAGCCCATGGAAGGCAGAAAAGAACGGCTTTATGATGACATAAGTAATCCTTACTTCTATCTAAGGTATATAGACCGTATGGGGGATGTACTCAACTTTAGGACGACCGAACAGTATTCGGTGATGATGTCACTGGATTGGGGAGGCGGAGGCGATGTATTGAGTCCGGAAAACCCGCAACTGAACATCTGGGTCGGGACTGACGGAATGATTCACTATAACTTGGCATACAAAGATGTTACCGGAGTAACGACTTCAGGTGTGGCAAATACACCCAATGAGGTAATCGAATATGTCATCAAGCTGAAACAATGGGCACGCCAGAATCGTGGTGCTAAATAGCTTTTTTAAAGGCTCGAAGAAGTTTTGCCATATATTTGGAGGCCATGATCATTGCGTACCAAAAAGGCTGGAAAACTATTTCCTGTGCGGGGATGTAATCTACCCTCCGTCCGCCGAACTTAAGCTTGAAATCCGTGACGCTGGCCCACGGATGTTTTTTTGCGTTTTCCGGGGCTATTCCAAGGAAATCGTAATACTTGAGGCCCACGGCTTTCGCGTCCGATATGGCCTGCCACTGGAGCAGGTACGAGGCCATTACGTTGCGGTGTTCGTTGCCGGATGCGCCGAAATAATATATGGCTGTATCTTTGTACCAGGTGACTATCATGCCGGCGACCGGCGTTCCCTGATATTCGGCCAGGTATAGGCGGGCCGATGGCTCGGGCAGATTTCCGTCCAAAGTCGTCAGCATGTCTTTGTAGTATTTCAGCGGGTGCCCGGAAAACCCGTCGCGGCCTGTGGTTTGGGAAAGGAGTCTGTAGAAAGATTCTATGGCCGAATCGAAGTCCGCGTCGTGAATACCGGGAGACTTTATCTTTACACCGTGTTTTTGAGCTATTTTGATGTTGTAACGGCCTTTGGGTTTCATCTGATCCATCAGCTCCTTTTCGCACAATGTCAGATCCAGGATGAGGGTGCTTTCGGGCTGGTAGTGGGCATGAGCGGGCTTGAGCTTTAGTCCGGAGGAATCGGCGGCGGAAGATATGGCTTTTAAATATGATGATGCCGCCTCCGTCATATCGGAAATGTTCGGATCGAAACGGAAGAATACCGCGTTTTCTTTTTTTGAGATTTCCTCAATCTGATGGAACAATCCGGCAAGCCGTGTCGGTTCCGTATAGTCGAAAACCGGGCCGCGGGGGCAGTAGAGCCAGCTTTTTTTGAAGGGCAACTTTTGGCGGAAGACAAGAGCATAATCGTCGCCGTCTTCGATTATCCAATATTTATCCCGTAGCGGGGATTTGCTTTGAAAAACGCCCCATTCTTTAGTCTGGTGGATATTCGACAAAGGATTGTCCATGTGTCTGTTTTTTCTTTCGGTTATCCGTGTGTTCATATTTTGGCTTTGTTCGCCCGAATATATTTACATATTATGGGTTCTTTTTCCAGATGTGAGGATTTCCGGAAATCAAAAAGGTTTATCCGGGAAAGATTCGCGAGGGCACTTTACTGTATTTACAAAATATGATATCATTTAGTGATATACTTTAGTTTATCGACAGATGACAGTTACAGACCAATTTACGTTCGAAGACCTGCTGAAGCTGATACTCAAATCGCCGGCGATGAAATCTTTGCCGGAGGAGGAGATGAAAGCGGTCGTGTCCCGGTCCAGGGACGTGAATTCACAGAAGGCGCGGCAGTTGTTTGAGGCGCTTATGTGGGAGCAGGAGGAATATAAAAAAATCACACACGAGTATATACGCACTACGGACAGGATAATGGCCGACTTCAAAAACGATGTGACCGATATGAAGACACGGACGCTGCATGAGGAAAGGGAGAAGGCGGAAAAGATGGCCGTGGAAAAGGAGCAGGAAGCGGCGCAGGCCATATTGAAATCCATACAATAAAAGACACTATGACAGCAGAAATACCAAAATCAGGAGAGGAACAGGTAAAGGGCAATGAGGCTTTGGAAAAGGAGAAGACTCCCAAAGAATTGAACAGGGAGATAGATGAATTGGTTGAAGGTATCCGTAAAACTGATGGCGTCAGCAATCCAGATCTGGTCAAAAAAGCCGAGCTTGCCGCGGAGGAAGCAAAGGAAAAGATTAAGATCAGCGGAGCTGATTACGGGAAGAAGAAGGAAGGAGTAAAGGCGCGTTTTCTTGAAATGGTCGGCGTGGGAAAATAAAAAATCAATTATCATTTCTTTAATCAAAGAATATGGAAAATCAAGAATATCTTGAATTACTTCAGAGCAGCGACTCTTTCAAAGAGATGCCGGAACAGTTCAAAAAACAGGTCATGGCCGCGCAAGGGGAGATACGGGAGAGTTATGCAAGGATATACAGGGCCGAATTGGCGGCAAGCAGAGAAATAGCCCATGAATTCGCCGAGGCTAATGTGAACGCGGTCAAGGCTGTGAAGGAAGAGACGAAGGTTGTAGTGAAGGAGTTCAATAAAATCGCAGAAGATATAACAACACACCAGGATGATGTAGCGACGGACCAGATGCTAAAAGATTTAAATTAATAAATAATCATTAATCAAATATAAAATGATAAAAACAAGATTGCTTGTATGTAATGGCATAAAGACGACTAACAGAATCATATATTTTGCAGGAGAAGGGAATGAACATTCAATTGATGCAGAGGTTCAAAAAAAGCAGACGGAGATAACCGACAAAGTCTCTAAACTTGAAAGAGATATACAAAGCGGTTCGATTGACGTATCGACTGCCGTAGATAATACAAAAAAAGAAATTCGTGATATCAGCAAGCCTGTTTTGACTAATATCGATAATTTGCAGGCAAAAATTGAAAAGTTGGGATCTTCTGGAGATATAGGCACACAGCTTTCAAAGCTAGATGACCTGAAAACAAATCTGAAAAAAACGATATTATCAGCTACAGAAAAATTGAACACATTTAAAGGAGAATATCAGAAACAACATGGCAATATCATCAAAGATACAACAACACAGGTCATCAATGTTCAGCCAGTAGTAATAGTTGCAGACCCCAAATACGCCGAGCTGGGAAGAGCTCAAGCTGAAGCTGACAAAGTATTTAATGCTCCGGCAGCTACGGCGAATGTTCCCAAAAACACACCTACTTTGCCGTCAATAAATCCACAAAAAGCGGATACGACAGGGCAGATTGATCAGGCTAAAATTGCTCAAAATTCAAACTCAAAAATTCCGACACATAAAGATAATGAATCGCCCGATAACAGGGTTGCTTCCAGATAGCCGCCTTGCTTTAAACTAAAAAAACTAACATCATATTTCATAATCATAAATATATGGCAGGAGGAAATAATGAAGTACCAAAAACCACCACCGGTAATCGTGGGGAAGTCATTTTTAAAGATGCGGATGTTATTACGGGAAATCCGGGGAGATCGGCTGAAGCAGTCGAATCATCCAGGGCTTTAGAAAGTGAAAACTATAAGGCTGTTTATGCCAAGATGAAGAAGCTCGCAACGGACGTGGCTGAAGATATGGCTAAAGAATCGGAGGCCAATCCCGGCAATATCGAACTGAAAAAAAGTTTACGGGAGGCCAATCATCTGGTTGAAGTAATCGGATGGAACCAGGATGGATTGGCTACCCACAACCTTGATAACAGGCATCCACAAAACGGAAAAAGATTTGCCGATATGCATTTGGCGGAAGATTATAATACTCTTCAGGATTTAATTAATACTTTACCAGCTGGCTCAAAAGGAAAGATGCTTGCAGAACTTAAAAAAGTAGAGGAGAAATTGCCCGGCGGAGCGGCAAAAGATGAAGTCTCGGCAACAAGATTTGCCCGTAATCTGCCAGCAAAAGAGGCAGGAAAGGCCGCCGCTCTTGCCACGCCCTGACCAAAACCGCAGGAAGATGTAGATTCCGGTTTAAATCCTTCGGCAAATAATGCCATCAATGAAAGCGGCAGAAGAAATGGAGAATTTGTAAACGTTGGTCCCGATGCTAAAAAATCTTTAGAACAGAATGGCAATATAGTTAACCCCAAAGATCCTAACGAAGATTATAATACCGAGGCGAAAAATGGATCCTGGGTTACGAAACAAAAAGATGCCGCATTTTTTGTGCAACGCTCCGGCGCATTGCTCACGATAATGAAAATAAAAATAGATGTTAAACCCCAATAAATGGCTTTTACCGAGCAGATTAACGCAGAGAAGTTTATCTTATTTCTGGAGAGTTCCAGCACTTATAAATATTGGGGCAAGGCGACTCAAGAACGTGTTAAAGATGCCGTAAAGAATGTCCCGCCGGAAAAACTCCCCAAGATGATGGAAGAGTTTATCGGGAGGGAAAACAGGATAAAAATGTCCGAGGAGAAAGACCTAAAAGAAGAAGAAAAAAGACAAAAGACAAACGAGATCAGAGCCCTGGTAAAAGAAAAAGAAGAAAAAGAGCAGGAAAAAGCAATATTGTCCGCTGAAGATCTGCTTAATTCCTTAGGAAAAACGACCTAATTCATCTTCTTTCTCATGAATGCCGGAATGTCGAGTTCACTTTCGCTGAACTTAATCGGTTGGTTGTTTGAAGACATGCTGTTGGATGTTGCCGCTATCGAGGATGAGTTGCCGCCTAGGGAAACGTGTTGGCGGATGATGGACGGTTTTTCACGCATGGTGTCGTCGAATCCTGTGGCTACTACCGTAATCTTCACTTCGCCGGTGTAGGAATCGTTGATTACCGCGCCGAAGATGATGTTGGCTTCGGGGTCGGCGGCTTCTGTGATGATGCGGGCCGCTTCGTCTACTTCGAACATGCTTAGGTCATTTCCGCCGGTGATGTTGAAGAGTACGCCTTTGGCTCCGTCGATGGATAACTCAAGAAGAGGGCTTTCTATGGCTGCTTTTGCGGCTTCCACAGCACGGTTCTCACCGCTACCGTAACCTATACCCATGAGGGCAGATCCGGCGTTTTCCATGACCGTCTTTACGTCTGCGAAGTCAACGTTGATCATACCGTGTACGGTGATGAGGTCAGCTATGCCCTGAACACCCTGCCTTAAGACGTCGTCTACGACTGTGAAGGCTTCTGTGATTGGGGTTTTCTTGTCTATGATGGAAAGAATCTTATCGTTCGGGATTGTGATGAGCGTATCCACTTTGTTCTTGAGGTTCTCCAGACCTTCTTCAGCTTGCTGGCGTCTGCGGTGGCCTTCAAAGGAGAACGGTTTCGTAACTACAGCTACTGTCAAAATTCCCATCTCTTTGGCTATTTCCGCTACCACTGGGGCGCCTCCTGTACCGGTTCCTCCACCCATACCGCAGGTAATGAAAACCATATCAGCTCCTTCGATTGACTGGCGAATCTCTTCCGCGCTTTCTTCCGCCGCCTGACGGCCGATGTCGGGATTGCTTCCGGCACCAAGTCCGCGGGTCGTAGCCTTGCCGATATTTATCTTAACTGCCGCTTCGGAATGATATAAGGCCTGCGCGTCAGTATTGACAGCTATGAATTCGATTCCACGAAGATTGGCTTTCACCATCCTGTTAAGGGCGTTTCCTCCACCTCCACCGACGCCGATGACTTTAATGAGAGCGACAGGCGTGACATCCGGAGTTACTTCCTGTGAGCGCTTCCCCAAATTCGCCGATCCCGAAAAAAGGTTTCGGAGAGCGTCTTTTTGTTGTGGATTAGCCATAAGTATTAGAGTTATTTTCTTATTTAATTAGTTTAAAAAACGGAGTCTAATTCTTAACTTGATTTGATTATTTGTCAATACTATTTTTTAGTAAAACTAAACGAAATACTTTCGGCTTAGGGGAACAGATTCTTTACCCAATCTTTCATTCCTCCAAAACTTTTCTTGAAGTTCAGTCCTTTTAACGAAAAACCGTAAGAACGGCCTTCCAGACGCGATCCCCAGAGTATAAGACCTATGGCTGTGGCATAGGCTGGATCGTCAATCTTATCCACTACTCCGTCGAAGTTCTGCGGGAAGCCTATCTGCACAGGTAAATTAAGTGTTTCGCGGGACAGATCGATGGTTCCCGGCATCTTTACCGCGGCACCGGTCAAAACTACTCCGGCCGGTAACATGCCGTCACGATGGATCTTGGCCAATTCATCTTTTACCAATACAAAAATCTCGTGGTAGCGGGCCTGTATTATTTCGGCCATCATCTTCTTGCTGACTTTCTGCGTATCTATCTTGCTGACCAAAGAAAGGTCGATTATTTCACGGTCGTTCACATCCTGCGGATTGCAGGTTCCATATTCGATCTTTATCTTTTCCGCCGTATCGATAGATGTACGCAGTCCGATGGCGATATCGTTCGTCACGTTTTCGCCGCCTACAGGGAGAACCGCAGTGTGTAAGGTTGTTCCTTCTTCAAAAACACTTACGGATGTACCTCCGCAACCTATATCTATGACCACAACTCCCAATTCCTTCTGTCTTTTGGAAAGGACGGCTTCGGCCGAAGCCAGGCAGGACGGAATTATGTCATCTATGTCCACGCCGGCCTGTAATACGCATTTTTCGATATTCTTCACGCTGGGGATGAGCCCTGTGATGATGTGGGCGTCGACTTCGAGCCTGATTCCCGTCATACCTACGGGATATTTGATTCCTTTCTGCTCATCCACGGTGAACTGTTTGGGGATGATACGGAGAATCCTGCGGTTGCCGGGGATGGATACGGCCTGGGCCGCTTCAAGTACACGATCCACGTCGTCTTCGGTGATTTCGTTTCCGGCATGGGAAACGGCGATGACTCCCTTGGAATTTATGGACTCGATGTGGTTTCCCCCGATTCCGAGGAAAACGTGGTTTATGGGTTCTCCAGCCATTCTTTCGGCATCCTCCAAAGACGCGGATATGCTGTTTATCGTCTCTTCGACATCAATGACCGCGCCTTTGCGAAGTCCCGTCGAAGGAGCGATTCCAACGCCGATAATATTCGGCACCTGTGTTTTTTCTTCCAGTGTCCCGACTACCGTCCTGATCTTGGAGCTACCGATGTCTAAGCTGGCTATTACTCTAGCCTTTGACATTAATAAAAAGGTAAAATTATGCAGTTTTGAATATAGTACAGAAAGGCATTTTTGACAACCTAAAAAGGCGCAATAATAACTAAAACATGCTTTGTTGACCGAGCTCCGAATCCTCGTTATCGATTTGAGGGGGAACTATTTTTTTCAGTTCGTCTATCTTTCCTTTCATGGTCTTAAATTCAAGCTCCGTAAAGAGCTTACTTATTTTACCGTAATCACCGGGGCCTACGGTTAGCCTTCTAATATCGGTATCGATTGGGGAATTGAGTTCTATTGTGGCTATCTTTTGGCTCATGTAGGCACTTTCTTTCCCTTCTTCCAGTTTCCTGCGCTGGCCGGGAGTCAGATCGGGGATGTGAGCGTAAACGTTATCAAGATTATCGTACTTGTTCAGTAGTTCCGCCGCCTGCTTGGGACCTATGCCGTCCACGCCGGGGATATTATCGGAGTGGTCTCCGCAGAGAGCTTTGTAATCTATAATCTGGTCGGGACGAACTCCGGTTTTTTCTTTTACGGTATGCGGGGTAAAGATAAAAACACTTGATACACCTTTGATTGGGGCGATGATATGGGTTTTGGAGCTTGCCAGTTGAAGCGCGTCACGATCACCGGTCAAAATCAAAGTAATGATTTCATCGTGCTTTTCGGCGCTATGGGCAAGTGTTCCGATAATATCGTCGGCTTCGTAACCGTCTTTTTCCAGCATCTTGATATTGAAAGCGTCGAGGACTTCCTTGAGGCGGGGCAATTGAGGATAAAGGTCATCCGGCGGAGCGGCACGGGTCGCCTTGTAATCCGCGAACTGTTCATGACGGAATGTTGGCGCGGCGCGATCCCAGGCTATTGCCACATAGTCCGGCTTCTCTTTTTTTGTGATTTCGAAAAACATCTTAAGAAAGCCATAGATTGCGTTGGTCGTTTCTCCTTTGGCTGTCTTGAAAGGGGGGAGAGAATGATAAGCCCTGTGCAAAATCGCGTTACCGTCTATGAGCAGGAGTTTTTTCATGAAGATATTCTTTATACTGCGCTCGATTTTAACGGAAAAATCTGATATAATGAATAGATGTTAATTTTGTCGTTTTTATGGCTAAGACCGAATTCAGAAAGATAAAGGAAGAAAAATCAAAAGCCAAGGAAGCCCTGTACAAGAAGGCATGGCCTGAAGAAAGCCTTAAGGTTCCGCTTATGGTGGTTTTCGATCCGGACAATCACAATCATAAGGATATCCTGTTCAAGCTGATGGAAGGATTACTTGTTTTGCCTATACGGGTTATCGTCATTTCCAGACATGAATTACCGGACACGCTAAATAAGCCCACCGGGAAGATTTTTTGGATGAACACAGAAGACGGGAGAAACAAACCGCTAGTGGATAAGTATATGGATGCCGCTGATCTGGCTCTTCTTTTTGAAGAACATTTTCATGAGATAGAAGACGCGATGAAGAAGGGAATCGTAATCGTCGGACATGAAAAATCGCCTTTACTGGAGAACTATCATCCAAACAAGGAGACAGGAAACAGCTTCACATATACGCATCACAATCCATGGGACATATTCTCTACGATGGTGCGGGCTTTGGAGACATACAAATTCCCTTATGACTGGGAAAATATAGTGAGGAATATGATTAAAAAATAGGATTCATTGAAGAAAAACGATGACATAAAAAAAACCGCAACAAGTGCGGTTTTTTAATTTTAAGAAAAGTATTCGCTAGTCCAGAGATCCGCTGGATGAAGTGCTCGGACCGGAGACGTTGGAAACGTTTTGGATTATGTCGCTGAAATTGATGTATCTGATAATATCCAATCCAAGTGCCTTACCCACAGTTCCGACTATTACCACCGACAAGATGGTTATGATCAGACCTATGATGGCATAACGAATCGTACTGACAGCTTTCTTGATCTTATCTTCCGCACCGCCGGAGAGGATAAAAGAGATGCCGCCGATGAAGATGAATATCACGCACAATAAGCCAGCCACAATGATGGCGTAGGCCAAACCTTTGTTGATTATCTCAACAATCTCGTATTTGGATGCGGCTTCAATTATGGTCGAGGAACCGGTGCTTGCCATTTTGTTATCTGGTTATTGATTGATATTAGTTTTCTTCCTGTACTTCGGAACCATCAGGTTCGACAATCTTAAGATTCACGCGGGCGTTGTTTTTGGAACCTATGACGCGTAGTAATATGCGAAGCGATTTTGCCGTCTGTCCGGCCTTGCCGATAATCTTGCCCATATCGTCCTTATGGACTTTCAGTGTAATCAAAACTCCCATTTCGTCCACAGTGCGGGTCACTTCTACGAATTCCGGAAACTGAACGATGTGTTTGACTATGTATTCCACAAAGTCACGATCTGGTCCTTGAGTAAAATCTTTGTCGTCCATGGTTTTAATTAATTAATAATTAAGATATCGGATTGTGGAATATTTATTTAGGCTTTCGGCTTCTCTTCACCCTTCTTGGTGCGTTTCTTGTCTCTGGAGGCGATGTACCTGTCCATATCCGCAAAGCCGTGTCCCTTTAGGATTGTGGCTACAGTATCGGAAGGTTGAGCTCCTTTGGAAATCCAGTATTCGACCCTGTCTTTGATGATATCGAATTTTTTTGGTTTGGAAGCGGGAATATAATGACCAAGGAGTTCAAGGTATTTGCCTTTTACTGCGTTCGAGTGCTCCGCGACTACAATACGGAAGCTTTCCTGTGAGGTCTTTCCTGTTCTACTTAGACGAATTCTTAACACGGTGTTGGGGATAAAGATATATAAAAACCAGATTATCTGGGCTTTCTAAGCGCCCTTAGTTTAGCGTATAGCGCTTCTGTGTCAAGCAGTGACGATTTTAATGCGGGATATCACTTCGCGACCGTATTTTTTGTTTATCTCTTCAAGTATACGGTACTGATGAAGTTGAAGGGTCTGTGCCCATGATGAGTCTGCCGCGTCCACCGTAAGGACTTTTTCCTTGTATGATCTTGGTACGATGTTGTCTTCGGATTCTCCGGGTAGGTATTTTGGAGCCAGCCGGCGAAACTCATGACAAACCTCTATCGCCTTCAGGGATGTGGTGAAACCGTATTTACCGGCGGCGTAGGGGATTAGAGATTGGATGGGATTCCAGGGCACGGAAGGAAAAATTAAGATTGAGAATTAGGGTTTGGAACAGGTTGGCGGAGAAGACTTCTTTTTTGAGGAACCATTTAGGATATCATCGTATACCTTTAGTGTTTCTATAGCCATCTTTTCCCATGAGAAGGTCTTTACGCGATTGAGACCGTTTTTGATCAGATGTTCGCGGAGTGATTTTTGACTAATCACGTCGAAAATCTTTTCCGCCATCTGTTCTGGGCTGTCCGGATCGAAAAAGACTGCGTTATCTTTACCACAGATTTCCGGGATACAGGATCGGTCCGAAGCTGCCACCGGGGTGCCGCAGGCCATGGCTTCGAGAGGAGAAAGGCCAAAGCCTTCGTAATAAGAAGGAAAGACATAAGACAGCGCTCCGCAGTAGAGTGCTACGAGTTCCTCTTCTTCGACCATGCCTGTAAAGATGACGTTATCTTCGAGCCGGAGGCTTTTTGTTTGTGTAAGTATTTCCGATTCGTAAAGAGGGTCTTTTCTTCCGGTTACGACCAGGTAACCGTCAAAGTCGTATTCGTTTACCAGTATATGAAAAGCTTTCAGAAGATTGGGGAGGTTCTTGTGACTCCGCCAGACGCCGGTATAAAGGAGATAAGGTTTATCGATATTCAATCTATTCTTCGTACGAGCAATGATGTTTTCGTCTTCCGGCCTTCTGAAACCGGAATCTATGCCTTCGTATATTACTTCTATCTTTTGGGCGGGAATTTTTAGGAGGTTTTGGATATCCTTTTTTGTGTTTTGTGAGACAGTAATGACCTTTCTTGAGCTTTTTACCGCATTACCGATGGTGAGGTGATATGCCAGGCGATGAAGAGGCGAAGTCATCTTCTTTCCGGGATAAAACGACAGTGTGAGATCGTGGATAGTCACAACCGAAGGCCGCCTATACAGAAGAGGCGCGTTGAAATGGGTGAAGTGCATTAAGTCCAGTTTTGCCTTATTAAGGAGGTGCAGGAATTTTGTCTGTTCGGCAAAAGAGTAATGGCGGGCATCGGCAAGAATTTTTGTTACTTTTTTGTTCGGGGGGATAAATGACCCGAATTCCGGATTGTTGAAGAAGAGGATGTACTCGTTGTCTTTGTCTATCCTGAAAAGATTGCGGGTAAGTTCGTGGACGTAGCGACCGATACCCGTAAAATTGCTGGAATACATTCTGCAGTCGATGCCTATACGCATGAGATTTCGTTGGTTAGTGGCGGATAAACCTTCCCGGCAGGCACATACCCTTTTGGGCACAGGACCCTTTCGTTCCCGGCTGCCCAAAAGGGTATGTGCCTGCCGGGAAGGGCTTTTTCCGATATCCAATCTATTAGGTGTGGGGGAGGGTGGCAATAGAATTTTGGGGTAGATAGGCATAAGAATAAATCTCTTGCAAAAAGGCTTTGGGCTAATTATCATTGGCTGGCATTGAAATCTTTCAATTTTGGCGGATAGTGGAGCGGTAGTTCAGCTGGTTAGAACGCCACACTGTCACTGTGGAGGTCGGGGGTTCGAATCCCCTCCGTTCCGCCATGGGTAAATTCAATATAGGCTAAGTACCGCACCAGAGTGACCATGGGGTCTTCTGATGCGGTATTTTATTCCGCGGGAGCGATATGCCGGCGTTATCAGTACATTGGATCGGCTTTGAACGGGATGGCCATAATTCTGTTCCTTACACCGGCATCGGCCGTTCTTTCATCAAGAATCTTTTGTGCTGACGGGTCGGGGCAATCCGGAGATACTCTTTTGTGAGATTCTTCAAGCCATCTATTTACGGTCATGAAGTCCTGATTCTCATGGAAACTTATGTAGCTACGGACATTACAGCATGTACAATACCAAAGCTGGTTAACCATGTATCTCATTTACTTTCTCCTCCCTTGCGGTTTTTGTGCTCAAGTTCACATCTGACCAGAATTTAGTCTGATGAAACCATCGACACTGCGAGATTTTATGACAATTTCAAATATTGTCAATATTTTCTACAAATGGAGGAAATCCATTATCTTTCTGCCAAGCTCAAGACGGAATGCGGCGGTCTCTTTCTGCGTAAAGTGCAGATAGACGATGATACTTAATATGGCGGCGAAGAAGCACCAGACGGAAAAAAATGCGTAGGTGTAACATTCATATGCAAAGAAACAGGAAAAAAACAGCGTCACACCGAAGATATTGATTGTCCTGTGACTGGAAAAAAGGCAGCTGAAGACAGTGGAAATCATGTAGAATATTGCCGTAAAGATGGGCTGAACATCATAGAAGGTATAGCTGATGCTGTTCTGGTTTATCTGCGAAGCCACAGGGCCGCGGATGATAGCGTATAGAAGTATCATTCCGGCGATGATACCGCTCAACTGGAAAAACTTAAGGATTTTCTTTCGGGAAGGGTCTGTCTCTATCATCAATATCGCAAAAGGAACATATATCGGCCATATGACGAAGGCGAACATAGCAAAGAAGAAAGTCGAAATCTGATTAAGTAGCGGAATACCGAAAGACAACCACACAATTCCTTCGGCAATCTGTTGCATACCGATGAGCAACGGAATTGCGGCAAAAGGTATTTCGTTCTTTATTCTGGCCTTCTTCATGGTGACACCGCCGACCGCAGACAACGTGCTACCTGCGATGAAGCTTGCCACGGGAGAAAAACACATGGGTTCGGATGTTAATAATCTTTATTACTTATTCAACCACTACCGTACCTTTCATTGAAGGATGTACTCCGCAGATGTAGTCGTAGGTACCCGATGTTGTGAAGGTATAGCTGAAACTTTGGTCTTTTTTCATTAGTACTGACCGGATATCCGGATTTCCGGGATTTTTGATAAGAACATCGTGTGGAGCCTGATCGGTATTTGTCCAGGTAACGGTTGTTCCCTGTTTTACGGTTATTGCAGGCGGATTGAAGGCGAAATTGGCGATTGATACGAATTGGGTGGATGGAGCGGGGTTAATCTTTTGACCAAGGGGCTGTTGATTTTCCGGTTGATCGGATGGTTGATCCATGGGGTTGATCTTTTGACCGAGAGGTTGTTGATTTTCAATCGGCGATTCGACAGGGGTAGGCTTTTGAGCTTCGGGAGTCGCGGCGGCCGGTTGTTTTTCTATGGGCGATTGAGGGGCGGGAACTTCAGCGGAGGGCTGATTACCGGCACATCCAGCCATAATCAAGGCCGAACAGATCGCTACGAGGTACATTTTATTTTTTTTCATATATGTTTCTTATGGATTTCGATACAAATCAAATTAACCATAATATCTTATTTTCTGCCAGACGGAGGGAATAATAATTTTGACATAATTATTCTTTGTATTATCATAATAACCTTTTATATAAAACTAAATGGGTAGGGGTCTCGACAGCGGATTCATAGATGAAAGAATCAAAATGAAACCTTTTCTGACGGATTCGGCTAAGGACTTCTTTAAAGGATGGAGTGAGGTTTGCGATTCGATAAAGGTTCTTTTTATAGGAAGAAAAGACTGGGAAGACGAGAAAAAGAGGGAAATCTTCTATACAGCAAATACGGGGGAGCAGATTCTGCTTTTACCGGAAGATCTGCGGTTATGGGAGATATTTGATATCGTCGACAAAATCAACGGGTGCGCTTTTGGGACCACTACGCCATACGCGCTTAGGAAGACGGGGGAATTCAAAGTGTTGGGAGATAATCTGATGAATTCCGGGATATTCATAAGCGGATATCTGGATAAGATTACACAAGGAAAAGAGTATGCGGAAAAGATGGCACTGCGTTTCTATGAATACGGGCTTTCTTTGCATAAAGGGAATAGACAGACGGCCACTTTGGAGGAAATAAGGGAAAAAGATATTACGGAGATCCAAAAACGATTTACCTGTATGTGGCTATTGGGAAGACAGGCCTATAAGGCAAGGATAAAAAAGCTTTTCAGGAAGGATGGCGGAAAAGTGACACAAGAATCTCTGGATGAGTTAAGGGAGAAAATTGTCGTAGATTTTTTTAAGGCTTTGGACAGGACTACAAACCATAAAAATAATTCCGAAAGGCCGTGGGAAATAGACGAAGGTATGTTCCGTGACTTTCAGCATGAGGTAAAGATACGTATTTTCGCGACTATAAATAAACCAAAAGAAGAGTTGATTGGATCGGTATTACGGAGGGGGAAGGAAAACATAGTCAGGAATATCAAAATGACTCAACTGCATGAAGTTCTTGTTTGTCTGCAAAGCAGAAGCGGGGGAGACATCCCCAGTGAAGAAAAGAATCTATATGATGCCCTAAACATACCTGCATTAAGAAAAGGACTTCATGCGGTGACAAAGACCGGCGACAGAAAGCTGATTGCAAAAAAAGAGATGGAGATCGCGAAAAAGGTACAAAACCCCATAAGCCTCTACAAATACCGTTTTGACGCCAATTATCCTGCGGAAATGATTAGTGAAAGAATTTTAAACTGTGTCGGAGCCACGATGCTGGGAGGATCTATTCTTGATGAAATAGGCATAAAGAATGTTTTCGCGCTGGTCCCCGGACATGCAGTAACCATTCTTGTGACAAGCGATGACAATGTCCATTGGTTCGATATGATTGCGCCCCACAATAATGTCAAAACCGATTTACCCGCAAAAAGTAAGAGGGAAATAATCTCTTTGGCCAAGAGCAGAAACAATGAGGTGGTGGAACAGGAATGGATCAATGTTCCCGGAAACGATAAGGGTGTACCTGTCAGAGTATTACTGATGAATAACGACATGGGGGCATTGTCGGCCGTATTGAGCAATTATGGATTCCGGCTTTTCGACGGAAAGCTTTTTCCTGTATCCACGGAAGCGTGTCATGAAGCTACAACGATAAATCCGCAATATACCAACCCATACAGTACATATGCGGAAATATTGACGGGCATGGATATTATTCCCGGAGCAATTGATATGTATAGAAGAGCAATCCGTGTTTCGCCAAAAGATGTTTCGATGTATAGACGACTGGAACAACTGCTTAATCACATAGGAAGGATAAGAGAAGCGGAGCTGGTCTCCAAAAAGATTGACGAACTCTATAAAGAACAAGAGGGAAAGTAATGCCCATTAAGTGACTTGAATTTTTATATCGGAGAACTTACTCACAAAATAATTCAGTAGTCGGTCAATCCATTGTAATTCGACTATGAACCGGTTTTTGATATAATTACATGATTTACTTCAAAAGTATCCATTAACAAAAACAAAAAAATGAATAACATGGAAAGTCATATGGAGGGCGAAGATAATCCTTCATCATTAGGGTCGGATCTGAACGAACTCGTAAAAAGATACGGTCTGCCCAACTATTCTAAGGCTCATGCCGATGTAGCGGAAAAAATACGGGTCGCAGTAATCAAAAAGGACCGGAACGAACTTATGTTACAGCTGGGCAATTTTGCCGCGACAAAGAGCGCCGTGGAAGGGGAAGAAGTGCGCATAGACGAAGCCGCATGCTTTGAAGATACGAAAAAAGTGATGGCCGATGTCCAAAACGCAGGGGAGCTGCCATGGAATGAACTTAGAGACGCGCTTGGAATCAAAGTAATGGAATCTGCTCCTTCCGCGCAGGTCGCGGGGGTGAGCCCTGAAGCATCACAGAACACGGAGGAATTCATCGGCAAGTTTGTGCTGCATAACGAAAGGTTGAATTATGCCGCGAAAGAATTCATGGTGAATATGGCGAGAGCCAAGACAGGCCCATGGAACGAGGCCAACCATGTCACGATGGTAAGGCAGGCCGGAAAGAAGATTACTGTGGCTCACAGGAAAGGTGAAACACATTTTATGATGAAATAGGCGAAACGCTATATAAGATTCGACAAGACCGCTTCCGAGGCACAATCACGGGGGCGGTTTTATGTTTTAGTCCAACCGGCGAATGAACGGCAAGATTTTGTCTTTGGGAGAGTGCAGTGTATAATAAAAGACAGGTTATCCTTTAATAAAACAAAAATGTCCAATCAACCCGACCACAAGAAACAAGGGTTTTCGTTATTCAAGCTGGTACTTGGCGCCGCAGTGGCTACAGGAGCCGGTGTCTATTACGCCACACATAAGGATGAAGTGGATACGATGGCTAAACAGCAGGCCGCTAAAATAGCAAAACTTTTCCATGAATCGAAGGACCAGGTCGAAAAGAAAGTGAAAGAGGTATGGGGACAGGTTAACGATGAGGCAATAAAGAAATATGAAGACATCAGGATGTCTATTCTTGCGGCGATGGAAGCTGAAAATCTGGAAAAGCACGGAGCCATGATACAAAAACGCTATGAAGAGATTGTCGATAAGGCCATCTCGAAAGCAAAGAAAGCCGGGATGATCGATGCCGGAATCGAAAAGAAACTGGAAAAGATATACAAGCGTGACTGGAGCGGCGTGAATAAGGTCATGAAACAGGCTTTTGCCGAAGCCAGAAAGACCGTCGGCAAGATGAAGCTTCCTGCAAAAAGTAAGCCGGCTTCAAAGAAAGCCGTTTCGAAAACGACCAAGCCTTCATCCGCCAAAAAGCCGGCGAAGAATGTATTGAAAAAGGTAGTCAAAAAGGCTATAAAGAGACCCCTAAAAAAATAAACGGAACGACAGATGGGTATCAATATAGAGCAGGAATGTGATTTGGAAGAGTTGCAGATATTATCGTACTCCGACTATCTGAATGCGGTAAAAGAGGAGCCGTCAGACCGAACGGAGAGGGTAATCGAAGCCGCGACTTTTTCCGTTGCTACGGCGAACGAAGCGCAACTGATAAGCACAGGGCCGGAAGCTTTCGAAAAGCTGGAGAGTCTAATCAAAGAAGCCGGGAGAAGTATACATCTTAACGTATACAGCTGGGCAGGAGATTCTACCGGAATGAGAGGGGCAAGGCTTCTCGCGGAGGCAAAAAAACGGTCACCTCATCTGGATATACAGGTTCATATCGATAAGCTGGGGTGTCTTTTCATAGGTTGCATGGAAGAAGTTAAGTCTTATGTAACAAGCATTTTCAGGATGCCGGGTCTTTTGTTCCAGTTATCGCAGTATTCGCATCTGCAGATGGATAAGCTGAAGAGATTACAGGATAATCCCACGGAAATCTGTTATTTTTCTCCGGAAGCGCTGGATCAGCTGAACGAATTTATTCATAACACTCTTCCTGAAGAAGTCCTGCTGGAGCTGAACCCCGCGTTGAAGCTTTTGAAGGAAAGCGGAATCAGACTGATAGTCGAAAGTAACCACATGACCAGGATGGATCATTCAAAGGTGATGATTTTCGACGGAGATACTACGCTAGCCGGAGGTATGAACATAGGCGACGAATATTCCGGAGGTTATGAAGCAGGGAAAGGCTGGACCGGAAAAGTAAAGAAAGATTACTGGAAGGATTATATGATCTACAGCAAAGGGCCGGCTTCGGCCATTCATCGCCATAACTCTTTCGGGGTGGATGACGTAACGACCTGCGACAAGCCGGAACATGATTCATCCCACAGCAGATTGAGGGTTTTACATAATAGAGGAGGAGAGGTTCAGCCGGAGCACCCGCTTTTCGCAAGAAACAAACAGATAACATTTGCGCTAACGCATCTACTGGATACGGCAGAGAAAGAAATCGTGATAGAGCATGCATATCTGATGGACTAGGGAATCGTGGACAAGATAAAGCAGGCGGCGGAAAGAGGAGTGAAGGTAGTGGTTCTTCGGGGTCAGCCGGAAACCGCGGGACTGGAAAAAGAAAACGAAAGATTTTTCACGATGCTGGAAAATACAGATAATATCACCATACTTACGTCACCGAGGATATTCCATACAAAACTCATCAGGGTCGACGGATTACATAGTATAATCGGATCCGCTAACCTTAGTCGTGTTTCGTTGTTCTTCAATGAAGAATCTTCTTATATGGTTTCCGGAGACTGCCCGATTCAAAGACAGATACATGAACAGTTGAAGGCGGCAATAAAAGTCGCCCGGAGTCGATAATCAGGGAAATTTCATTTTTTATTTTTTCAAAACGGCAGTTGGGTCACGCGTAAGATTTTTTTCGCGGATCTGTAGTCCGGACAGTATTTTTCCACGAGCGCATAGAAGCGGGAGGAATGGTTGTGATGAACAGTATGGGCGAGCTCATGGATGATTACGTAGTCTATTGCGGCTGATGGCATCAGTACCAACTTCCAGTTGAAATTCAGGTTATTGTCGCGCGAGCAGCTTCCCCAGCGGGTCTTTTGTCCGCGGATGGTTATATTCCCGTAAGAGGTACCCATCAGCGCGCTTATCTCCGCAGTGCGCTTTTTGATGTGAGTGGAAGCTATCTTTCGACAATGCTTTGCCAAAAGGACTCTGGCAACACTTTCATGTCCGCCCAGTATCCTGCGATTCAGGTTTATGATTACACTTTCTTCCGTTTCTTTTACCGAAGTAAATACTGCCGGGGCTATGACTATGGTTTTAGGAATGCCGAGGACACTGATGACTTCTCCATCTGCTATTTTGGGTCCGGTTGCCTTCTTTTCCTTCTGATAATCCAGTTTTTCGATTATCCAGGGGGCCTTATCCGTAAGGACTGTTTCCAGGCTTTCCGTTCGACAGCGGTATGGAATCACCACTTCGAGTCCTTTGGACGGGTCTATCTTAAGGCGGATGTTTCTGGCGAGGCGGTTGGTGATGAGTGTATACGGAATTTCACGGCCGCGAAAAAGTAGGAAGCGTCGCTCCGTAGAACGGGAAGGCTGTGCGCCACTATTGCCGGGAGCAAGCCTGTTCCTTAAAAATCCTGATTGTCCGAAAAGAAACATAAAAGGCGAGTAGATGCGAACACCCGCAAATCCTACTCCACGGAGGCCGACTGTACAAACTCTTCGAATAACCTTACGTTACTTTCACTTATGTTGCAGGTGATATGTTGCAGGCTTTTGCAGTTAAGAGCCTGCATTGTCTTGTTTATGGCCTCACCAGATCCATTAGCATCGGATTTTGCTTCAGCAAAGCGGTGATGCCAGATGTTGATTTCCCTGAAGATTCCTCCCCATATCTTCCAATCCTCTTCCAGACAGGCGACTTTTCTGTAGAAATCGAGTTCCTCTTCGGAGTACGGATATTTTTTCGACGGCGGTTCTCCTTTAAATTCTCTGAACATGGCATATTTGAAATAATCGAACATCGGTGATTTGAGCGATGCCGCATGTTCCCGGGTAATCCGTCGTATTTCGTCTAACCTTTCGTCAAGGGAAGCTACAAAAGTATTTTTATATTCATCAAGGATATTTTCGGCCGACACGGATATTTCCGACTGTACCGTTTGGGATGAGCGGCGTTCCACCAGCTTTAATCCCTTAATCCTGTTGTTGTAGTTCCCGAGGTAAACGACATTACTTTGACTGCGACGGTCCTCGCTTTCGGCGCAATCGACGGATTTTTCACTCATCAAAAATTGGTTAAAAATTCGCGCGAATTATAATAAAATCGACGACGTATGCAAGAGAAATTTATGTCGAAAAAATAGATTTATTTTTTCACTATTTCCGACCTTAATGCTTCCAGCTTTTCGTCGCGGCGATTCTGTTTCGCCACCAGCAGATTATAGAGGACGGGAATTACCAGAAGAGTGAGAATCGTGGAGGTGGAAATCCCGAAGATGAGTGTGGCACCGAGTCCGGACCAGGTTTCGTCGGTGAGGGTAATCGGTATCATGCCTACGACAGTACATACGGATGTCAGAAAAATCGCTTCAAGGCGTGATTTGGCGGCATCGACGATTGCGTCGGTAAAGCGGATACCCACTTGCAGGTTGAGATTAATCTTGTCGACAAGAATGATTGCGTTCTTAACGACCACTCCGAAAAGCGCGACCAGACCGATCAGTGCGGGAAACGAAAGTGTGAATCCTATCGCCGTGAGGCCGTAGAAAACGCCCGTAACAGCCAGTGGAATCGTCGCAAGCACGAGTACCGCTTTTCTGAACGAATTGAACTGAATGACCAACGTGGCGATTATCAGTATGAATGCCACGATCATCGCCCTTAAAATCGAGAATATGGATTCCGTGTTCGTTTCGTTTTGGCCGTTGAAACTTATTTCGTAACCTTCGGGGAGCGGGTATGGTTTTATTTCTTCCTGAAACCTCTTGAGTACTTCGGTAGGCAGGTATGGTTTTGCGACGCCGGCGGATACGGTGACTACGCGTTTCCCGTCTATACGGGAAATCGAAGTCAGGGACGACCCCAGGCTGATGTCCGCGATGTCGCTTAACTGAAATATCTGGCCTTTGCCGTTGCTTAGCTGAAGATTTCTGATTGCGGCTATGGAGTCCAGTGCTGTTTCTTTGTAGGTCGCGCGGATCTGGAGGTCGTCGCCGTCGCGAAGGATTTTAGTTACATCTCCGCCACTGACGGCCATGCGAAGAGCGGAAGCTACTTGGGCCGCAGTGATTCCGCGCAGAGCCATCCGGTCGTATCTAAGGCCGATGGTAAACTCGCCGGGGCTTAGTGTTATCGATGTTTTCTGATTGATCGTTCCGGGTATAACTGAAAGAATCGCCTTGTATCTTTCGGCTTCTTTTTCAAGAATCTTCATGTCGTCACCGCTTATTCTGCCTTCGATATCGGAGCCGGACGGCGGACCTCCGGATACTTCCATAACTTCGACTTTAGCGCCAACTATAGGTTTAAAAAGCTGTCTTAGACGCTCGCCTATGCTGTAAGATTTTTCCACCTTTCCCGTTAATACAGAGGCCGGACGTTCCTTATACGGATATAGATTTATTGCGAACTGGGCCTTGTTTCCTTCAGAATTTGAGCTTGAGCTGGTCATACGGGACGAGGAATTTACTCCGGAGTTTCCGACTACCCGGGAAAAACTTTTTATAGCATTTTCGTTCAGCAGGATAGCCTGAACCTTGTCAGCCACTTCCTTTGTCTTTTCCGCTACCAGCCCCGGAGGTCCTTCGATGTTCACATACAAATATTCGGCATCGGCGGCTGGAAGGAATTCGGACTTGAGTATCCCTGTCGCGGGAAGAGCAATCGCTCCAAGGAATATGATGAAGACGATGCCCATCAAAATCATCTGACGGAATCGGCTCTTTAGAATCGAATAGAGGAATCCGCCATAATAAGGCAGAAATCTGTCCATCTTCACTATTCCCCCTATTATACGGTCAAAACGGCTTTTTTCTTCATCCGGGGCAAGATAGTGGTGATATATCTTTTTCTTTATCTTTTCCGGATCCGCGAGTTCTTCCAGTATCAGCTCTTCGTTCCTTATCATCTTTGCTTTGAGCGATTTACGATACCATACTAACAATGCGAAGAAGAGAAAGGACGGGAATGCAATCGCAGGTATGGCCGTAAGACCTGTAATAGTGCCGTTTAGGGCGAATATCATCATTAATGACGAAATGCCCGCCAGTATTGCCAGAACCGTCTTAGGGATAACTCTGACAGCCCTGAAACGCTCCAGGATGATGGCCATGGGATGGTTGATGATTATCGCGATGGCGTAAGACGCGGCAAGTGTTATTGATACCGTGAGGGGAATAGACCTTATGAACTGTCCGATGATTCCGCTGGCAAGAAGCAACGGGAGGAACGCCCAGATTGTGGTGAGTGTGGTTGTGGTAAGAAGTACCTTAAAATCGTGAAAAACCAGAAGTACAGCTTCTTCGGGGGTAAACTTACCGGTGGCAAGATATTGTTTTGTGGCCTGTACTACAACAATCGCGTCATCCACCAAAAGGCCTAGGGACAGTATCAACGAAAAGAGCGACAAAAAGTTTATAGTAATTCCCAGCTGAAGCATAAGCCCGAAAGTAGCGCAAAACACCAGAGGCACAGCAAGTCCGGCTACGAATGCTTCTTTGAGTCCGACAAAAAGGAACAGGACAATTATAACCAGCACTATAGTCAACAATCCATCGTGCATGAGCTGGTCTATGTCTTTTCTGATAATCTTCGACTGATCGAGGGTAGTTACGATTTCGACATCTTTCGGCAACCTTTCCGACTGGAGCTTGGCTATGGCCTTTTTACCGCCGTCTATGAGCTCTATGATTGAGCTGCCGGTCTTTTTTACAATATTTAGCGTAACAGCGTTTACAGGTGCTTTTCCTTCGTTAGAGAAGGTCGTGAGGACTTTTCTTTCCTGCGCCATCTCTATGACATCGGCTATGTCCCGCAGTCTGATAATCTGGCCGTTCTGGGTAGTCAAAGCAAGGTCGCGCAGCTCTTTTACATCCGCGAGCTTACCGTCAACGCGTATAGTGTATTCGAAATTCGATATCTTTAGCGAACCGGAAGGAATACCGAAGTTGTTAGCCTTGATGATAGAGTTTACCGTGTCGGCAGTGAGCCCGAAGGCTAAAAGCTTTTGGGGATCGAATATTACCCTGGCCTCATAGATGTCACCGCCATTAAGGTTAACTTCTCCGGCGCCGGGGAGTTTCTTAAGTTCTTCTTGTACGATTTCGGCGTATCTGCGCAAGGTAAAGCTATCGTAGGGACCGCTTACCTGGATTGTCCATACAGGCATACTGCTGAAAGAGACTTCCGCCACATTGGGTTCGGTGGCTTCGGAAGGAAGGTCGGCTTTTACGGTCTGTACTGCGTCACGCAAGCGGCGGATGGCGTCCTTAAGCTCTTCTTCGGCGCGAAATTCAACTGTCACAGATGCCAGCGAATTGAACGCTACCGCTCTGACCTGCTTTACTCCGTTCAGATTTGAGACCTTGCTTTCGATTTTTTTGATGACAAGTTCTTCCATGTCCGCGGGGGAGGC
Organism: Candidatus Altimarinota bacterium; assembly: GCA_041752875.1. Lineage (GTDB taxonomy): Bacteria > Patescibacteriota > Gracilibacteria > UBA1369 > UBA1369 > JTS-AC46. Next base: position 2,064 of record JBGSVP010000004.1, on the reverse strand, counting down.
TCCCGGAATCATGACAGTGACTATCCCATAGGGTATCTTTACTTCCGGCGTCGATTCCAAAGGCAGCATATTGACGGAAATCCCGCCCCATAAGAGGATTCCGAGGACAATGAGTACCGTGACGCGGAAACGTTTGATGAAAAAATTAAGGAAAGTCTTATTGTCCTTTTCCTTAAATGTCAGTTGCTTAAGGTAGAGCGAGTCCGAAGATTCGGCCGATTCGCCCGACTGAAAACCGTCCTGATTTTGTCTTTTGAAATCCATGATGGTGAATATATTTCCTATTTCGATATTTCCACAGCCTGTCCATCGATAAGGTCTTTGGCTCCATCCACTATCACCCGATCTTCGGAACTTAGCCCTTCGATAATCTGAACATTTGCTCCGTCTATTTCACCCAGTTTGACGGTGCGTTTGAGCGCTTTGCCGTTTTCCAGGACGAAAAGATATTGTTCTTCCGTGCCTATGATAACAGCATCAAGCGGGATCGAGATGGCTTGTGGTCCGCTTTGTGGCGATTGCAGGGATATGGGAATCAGAGCATCTATGGTCTGATTGGGTCTGAACATAATCTTGGGAAGGGAGAGAGTTACCGTGACGAGTTTAGACTGGGAATCAACTACCGGAGATATGCTTAAGATATGTACATCGACGTACTTTCCCCCTATCTTTATCTGTGCCGGAGAATCAATATTTACGCGGTCGGCGCTGTCGGCATCGATACTTACTTTCAGCTCGAATGCCCTGGGATCGATAATCGATGTAAGAATTGCCTGCGGACTTACGATATCACCGGGGCGCGCACCAACATCTGTGATAACTCCGCTGACCGGGGCTTTTATAGTGGTTCCTTCGAGCTGGGTCATGGACATTTCGTAATTGAGTCTCGCCAGTTCTACCGCGGCTTTTGCCTGCGCAAGGGATGCCTCGTTCTTAACCCTGGCTCCTTCCAGAGCGACTTCAGCCAGTCTAACGGGGTCGGACGAGCCGCCAGTGAGGCCTAATTTCTGCTCTATTCCCTGTCTATTGAGAGACAGCACGTCGCGCTGGGTTTCGGTCTGAACAATCTGGCCCTGAACCTGGTTTTCCAGTATAGAAAGACTTTCTACAGCGGAGTCGTATTTAATCTTGGCCGTGTCCAACTGTGAATACATGTCGTTCAGTTTGCCGTCGATGTCCTGGATTTTAGTATTGAAATCGGCTATGGCCTTATCACGGACGGACGAATCTGCGGCATCGAAAGCAGATTTATCGCGGGCCACTTCAAGGTCGTAACGTCTATTTTCCATTGTGTTTATCCCATCACGCAGTTGGTCTAATCCCAATTTTGCGACATCCAAATCTTTCCGGTTCTTGGTACTGGTCCGTTCGTAGGTATCGCCTGTCAATTCGTATCCCTGATCAAGTCCCTGCAGATTGCGATCCATCACCGCGAGGTCCGTGTATGAGCCGGCCGCCTGGTTTTTGGCGCTTTGAATCTGAAGTTCGGAGGCCTTTATGGAGGCATTGTTGCCCTGTATAGTTTCAGCAAGGAGTTTTTGGGCTGTCTTATAGTTGGTTTCGGCAAGTCTGGACTGGGTTATGGAGGGATGCTCCCTGCCGTTTGTCCCGCCAATCACAAAAAGAGTGTCTCCTGTTTTGACATAATCACCCTCCCGAACGTTTACGGAGGTGAGTTGACCGCTAGATTGAGGCAAGACCTTGATTTGGTCTTTTGCTTTGACAGCGCCGAGGGCCTCCAGGTAAGCAACTTCATCGAAAGACGCGGATGTTACAGATACATAAGCCGGTTTTTCCGATGAGATTGCGACAGATGAGGCGGGTGATTCCGTAGTCTTATCTTGTATTAAGATGCTTGCTTTGCCTTGCTCCGGCCTATTCTTCATATAGACGAATACCATTGCCGAAAGCGCGGCTATTACGAGGATTATTACTAAATGTCTTGCTTTCATTAGGTTTATTTATGGCTTTATGAGAAAGGGATTTTACATTTTTTTGTATATTTGTCAAAGATTGTTTTTTTAAATTTATTTATAGATGGAGGGCTTGTGGAGCCTGTGGTTT
>JBGSVP010000003.1:0-493193 GCA_041752875.1 Candidatus Altimarinota bacterium | reverse complement strand
ATGGCAGGACAAAAAGACCCCATGAAGCTTTACTATAACTTGGCACTGATTTTGTAGATCAGATTGTTTAGGATAGGTGGGAGTTTCCTTACTTGTTATGGAAACGTTAGTGAAATACCACTCGTCTTATTTATAAAATCTCACTTAAGTTAGATGCAAACTCTAACAAGGACACTGTCAGGCTGGTAGTTTAACTGGGGAGGTTGCTTGCTAAAAGGTAACGCAAGCGCGCAATGGTACTCTTAGCCTGGATGGAAACCAGGCCGGACGTGCAATAGCATATGAGTGCTTGACTGTGAGGCTTACAAGCCGAGCAGGTGCGAAAGCAGGTTATAGTGATCCTCGTGCACTTTGTGGAAGGTGCCGGGCTTATCGGATAAAAGCTACTCTGGGGATAACAGAGTCATCACGCCTAAGCGTCCCTAGCGTCGGCGTGGTTTGCTACCTCGATGTCGGCTCATCGCATCCTGGGGGTGAAGAAGCTCCCAAGGGTTTGTCTGTTCGCCAATTAAAGCGGTACGCGAGCTGGGTTCAGACCGTCGTGAGACAGGTCGGCCTCTACCCTCCATGGTCGCAGGAAATTTGAAGGAGGCTGCCCCTAGTACGAGAGGACCGGGGCGGACGGACCTCTAGTGTATCTGTTGTCGTGTCAACGGCATTGCAGAGTAGCTATGTTCGGAAAGGATAACCGCTGAAAGCATCTAAGTGGGAAACCTGTCCTAAGATAAGATTTCCCTATAGTCTCCTGGAAGACTACCAGGTAGATAGGCTTCAGGTGTAAGTGCAGTGATGCACTCAGCCAAGAAGTACTAACAGACAATCGACTTTATTTATTTACCTGATTTCTTAAGTGAAATCAATTTCACATGTTAGTGCTTAGACCACAAAGTGCGGTCTGGGTACTGACAATGAGAAGTTTTTTAACTAGCGCTGAATGAAAATTCAGTGTGATGGTTAAATGTTATGATTGATGATCATTAAGGTTTTTTAAAAGACACCGTCTTGGTGGTTCTAGAGAGTAGGGTACACCTGTTCCCATCCCGAACACAGAAGTTAAGCTACTCTTCGCCGATGATACTCGTGCTATAAGTGCGGGAAAAGTAGGGCGCCGCCAAGACAGTGTCTTTTATTTTAGTGTGGATTAGTGAAATGTATCTTTTATTAGATATTTGTCGATTTTATTGTTGGGTTGCAATTTTTTCTTCGTCTGTAGTTATGTTTGTTTCTTTTATGTTCTTGGCTTTTTCGTAGCGCGATGCAGATGGATTGTATATATTGTAGAATAATTCTATTAATCCTTTTGTATCTATTTGACTAACTTTTAAACCACAATTTTCTAGTCCTGATTTTGATATGTTGACTCTTTGATTGAGTCCTTTTTTTAGTTGTTCAAATTCTTCGTGTCTTTTTTTTATATTTTCGTATATGTCTTTAGCATTTATGTTTTGAAAGAATTTTTGAATGTAATTTAGTTTTTCCGATCTGTATGGGTCATAAGGTATTACTACAAAAAATTCTTTTTCCATAATATCGGCATATTCGACTAATTTGCTTATGTATTCTACATATTCGTATGTTTGACGTTGTAATAGCGCATTTGTTTGTTTTTCTCCCATTTTTTTTAGTTTTTCCAAGTATTCGTCTATGTCTAGTTTTTTTGATCTAATTACTATTTGAACTGGAAATTCCAATGTATTTAGAAATCCTTGATATGAATAAATGATAGCATTCTGTTCTTCTTCTGATTTTAGATTAAAGTTTATACTTGATACTCTTAAAATTGCTCTTAAACCTCCGTTTTTAAGTACTAGAGTGTCGTCTCGTATTTCGGCTATTTTTAGATATGTCTGTGTGCTTAATGAAGGAGAATTTTTTGATTGTCCTTGTCTTACAGTATCTGTTGTGTTTTTTTCTGTTGGTTTTTTATTATCAGTCATCATATGTTATGAGTTTTTTGTATTTAATATTTTTGATAATTCTTCTATTTTTTTGTGTTTATCTTCAATTTTTTCTGCTTTTTGTGCGGCTTTGACTTCTGCTTTACTCTTTTCTTTATTAACACTTGGGAATAAGGGTGGAAAAATTTCCGCACTGGCTTGTATCCAGAGTCTGCGTCGTGGTAAAATGTAATATTCAATCCATAGGAGTATCCATTTTTCGAAATTTAGGTCGAGTGGTCTTATGAATGCAAATGAAATTGTAATTATTGCTATTATACCAACTGGTGGTAGCCAAGTAATCCAAATATAGTATTTTGCTATTGAAACGTAGATTCCGTAAGCTATTACTCCACCAACTGAACAGATAATTAGTTGCCTTAATGTTAGTGGTCCAACTATTTGATCTGCCCTTTGAACATTTTGTGGTACTTTAAATTGCATTTTGGTTAATTCATATAATCTATGTATTTTATCAGAAATTGCGTAGAATCTCAATATTTGTTAGTATTGCGCCACTTAGAGAAGGAACAGTATATAAAATATTTTATTGATTTGTTAAATAATGGCGGATTCGTCTAATATCAGAAATTTTTGTATTATAGCCCATATAGACCATGGTAAGTCAACTCTTGCTGATCGTTTTTTGGAAGTAACAAATACGATATCAAAGAGAGAAATGAAGCATGGTCAAATGTTGGATATGATGGATCTTGAGCAGGAAAGAGGTATTACTATTAAATTGCAGCCTGTGAGGATGGAGTGGTTTTATGAGGGAACAAATTTCATACTTAATTTGATAGATACGCCGGGACATGCTGATTTTACTTATGAAGTGTCTAGAAGTCTTGCGGCTTGTGAGGGAGCTATTTTGATTGTTGATGCAACGCAGGGAATTGAAGCTCAAACTTTGGCTAATTGTTATATGGCATTGGAACATAATCTTGTCTTGATTCCTGTATTAAATAAAATCGATTTGCCTTCAGCGGATATTGAGACATGTTCTAAGGAAATAGAGAATGTATTAGGTATTCCAAAAAGTGAGATAATAGCAATTTCAGCAAAAGAAGGGACTAATGTAGAGAAATTATTGGCTAACGTTATAGAACGAATTCCTGCACCTCGTAATACTGATGATGGTGATGAAACCAAAGCTTTGATTTTTGATTCGGTGTACGATTCTTATAAGGGGGTAGTATCCTATGTCAGGATTATGTCTGGAAAAATTAAAAAGGGTGATAAGATTTACCTATTGCATAACAGGAATGAGCTTGAGGCTATTGAAGTTGGCTATTTCAAGCCTAAATATTTACCATGTGATTGTTTGTTTAGTGGAGAAGTTGGATATGTTGTTTCTGGATTAAAGAATGTAGCTGATGCGAGAGTTGGTGATACTATATGGAAACCTGGTGAGAATGTGATGGACTTGTCTAATGCTCAACCATTATCTGGCTATAAAGAGGTAATGCCATATGTGTTTGCGAGTATCTTTTGTGTTGATGGTGATGATTTTCCTTTGTTAAGAGATGCTTTGCTTAAATTGCAGTTAAGTGATTCCGCATTGTCATTTGAGCCTGAGCAGTCGGGAGCGCTTGGGCATGGTTTCAGATGTGGTTTTTTGGGATTATTGCATCTCGATATAGTTCAAGAGCGTTTAGAGAGAGAGTATAATCTCAATTTGATTGTTACTGCTCCTTCAGTGTCATATATAGTCGAATTGATCAATGGTGTGGAGATTTTTATCGCTAATCCATCAGATTTGCCTGATGGATCACAGATTATGGCCTTAAAGGAGCCTTGGGTAAAAGTGGAGGTAGTTACTCCAAAGGAATACGTAGGTTCGATAATGAAAATGTCATTAGAAAAGAGGGGAATAAACAAAAGTATGCAATATCTTGATCAGAATAGGGTTCTTTTGCTTTTTGAGATGCCTTTGGCTTCCATTGTTATGGATTACTTTGATACTCTTAAAAGTTTGAGTTCTGGTTATGCTTCAATGAATTATGAGTATCTGGAATATAAGGCGGGAAAACTTGTCAAGCTTGACATATTGGTCGCAGGGACAACAATTGATGCTTTGTCGATTATAATACATAAAGATGAGTCATATCATGTCGGACTGGCGTTAGTTAAGAAACTAAAGGAGCTTATTCCAAAGGCACAATTTGAGATTGTGATACAGGCAGCTATCGGGAGTAAAATAATAGCAAGAGAGTCCATTAGCGCATTGAGAAAAGATGTAACCGCTAAACTTTATGGCGGAGATAGGACCAGAAAGGATAAGTTGTTAAAAAAACAGAAAGCTGGCAAAAAAAGATTAAAGAAAGTTGGGAAAGTCGATCTTCCGCAAGAAGCATTTATGGCAATCTTAAAAAAATAAATTGATATTGTTTAAGATGTTTTAAGTATGATTAAAATAATCATTTGCCTTTTTAAGTGAATGATTTTGTGCTATTATATTATGATTAGTTAATTATATGAAATTTGAGGAAAAATATATTAGAAAATACGCTGATTAAAAATGCTTTAGTCATTTTATACCTCTCAATATTAGCTTTAGTCGGCTCATATCTGTTTTTTGAGCGTCAAATTTCAATTGTTATTGGAGATTTTAAAAATTTGATTCAAGTTGATGTTTCTAAGCCATCGGAAGATATATTATCTATAGGTTATGCATTTAAACCTGATAATTATGATCCTATTCTGTTTGATTATGTGACAAGAAGTTATTTGGTGGATGTATATGAGGGGCTGGTTAAGATTGATGATAATCTGAAAATTGTTCCCGGATTGGCCGTTTCATGGGGCATGATTGATTCCTTGAATTGGGAATTTAGACTTAGGCCGGGTGTTAAATTTCATGATGGGAAATTATTAAGTGTTGAAGATGTGATTGCGTCTATAGAGCGCGCTAAGAATGATAATAACTCTCAACTTAAAAATTTATTGGGAATTATACAAGATGTTGATTCTCCATCGAATGGTATTATAAGGATTAGGACAGTGTCGCCTGATCCACTGCTTTTGAGTAAGTTAGCGGCTACATTTATACACTTAAAGTCGACCAACGATTTTAGTGTTCCTATAGGTACAGGGCCTTATGTCTTTGCTTTTGGAAATGAGGGGCAAGTAAATCTGACTTTTTTTGAAGATTATTGGGGTAGAAAACCCAAATTTTGGCATGTTATTTTAAAACAGATATCTAATCGTGAAAATAGGTTATTGGCATTGGAAAAAAGAGATGTTCAATTACTGGTAGATGTTCCACCATTAGCAGCAGTTTATCCTGGATCAAAGTATGCGGAAATTGAAGGAAGTAGGCCTATCGTTGATTCAAATATTGAAATTAAATCTATTCCAAGTCTTGAAGTTAGTTTTATAATTTTTGATGTAGAAAATTCTATACTTAAGAATGCGTCTATAAGAGATGCTATTGGTATGTCATTGGATCAAAATGTTTTTGTCGATTTGGCATTTGGATTCGCTAAGCCTGTAACTCAGTTTGTTAGTAATGGAGTTTTTGGGTTCAACCCGGATATCAAGAAAATTACTTATGATTTAGATATTGCAAGGAAAAAAGTTGAAGATGCATTTTCTTCATCTTTTGAGAAAATTGAATTGACTTTTGATTATCCCAAAAATGTAGAACAAATTGGTCAGTATATTCTGCAACAATTGAAAGAAATTGGAATAGATATTATTCTAAATCCTCTTGATGAATTGAGTCTGATTGAAAAAATAAGAAGTGGCAAATCTGAAATGTACTACTTGGGGTGGAAGTCGGAGTTGGGGGATGCAAGTGATTTTTTTGAGAATGTTGTTCACAGTATTGATGTAGAAAGAGGCTTTGGCTTATTTAACGGTAATCACTATAGTAATAAGGAAATGGATTCTTTGATAGAAAATTCCAGAAAAAATATGGATTTGGGTTCTAGGCTAAAAGATTATCAGCAGATAATGAAGGTAATAACATCCGATGATTTAATCGGAGTACCATTATTCGAGTCAGAAAAGATTATTGCTCATTTAAAAAGTATTCATTTTGTTCCCAGGGTGGATGGTTATGTTTTTCCTTCTGAAATTAACTAATTATTATTATGCATTCATTGAAAACAAAACTAGTCGTGACTATAAGTTTGTTAATAGTAATACTTTTTTCTTTGGCTGCATGGCTTTTCATAAATGAGAAGAGTACTGAATTGACCTATGATATATTTAAAAATGCTCGTTCTTTTGCAGAGTTGACGGCTCCTTCTATAGTAAATGACTATCATCTGTTGTTGGCACAAAAAAGTTTCGTATATTTTAATAGAAATATGAATGATGTATTTGCTAAATTTCAAGATTTGGCGGATATCCGCGTGGTTTCATATGTTGGTGATGTTTTATATGATTCCAAAACAGAAAGAGATAAGCAGTACGAAGGAGATAAAAGAGTTATAGATGATGATATGTTGCTTAAGCAGATGAAATCCAGATTTCCATCTGTAAAGACATTGGATTCGAGTCGTATATTATATATTAAGAATGACGAGTCCGGGAATATACAGTATGTCGATGAAAATGAAAAACCGATTCAATCTCTAGGTCAAAATGAGAAAATATATTACTTGGTGTATCCTGCAGATAATCAATTTTATGTTATATATTATATTTCTTATGCAAATCTTCAGGATCGCATAAATCAGACAATGACCAGAAACATACTTTTGGCCATATTTGGCGTTGGAATAGCTGTTTTTTTAGCTTATGCATATTCAGGAGGGATTACAAAACCATTAAAGAAATTAACTGAAGGAGCTGGAATTATAGCAAAAGGAGAGTTTAAATATCGCGTCGAAGTTAAAACAAAGGACGAAATAAGTTTGTTGGCAAATGCTTTTAATAGTATGGCGCAAGAATTAGAGATTAGTACAAAAGCGTTGATTTATAAAGAAAGAGTTGCGAAAGAATTGGAGTTGGCGGCAAAGATTCAGAAGGAGCTGTTGCCCAAAATTATTCCTAAAATGCCAGGTATAGATATATCGGCTGGCTTGTTGCCTGCAGAAGAAATAGGAGGGGATTGTTATGATTTTATGAAATTAAATGATGATAATTTGTTAATGTATCTTGGAGATGTAACCGGACATGGTGTTCCTTCGGGTATAGTTGTGTCCATTGTTAATGCTCTTATATATAATTTTGCAGGACAGACTGATATAAAAACAATATTGGTCAACGTAAATCGCATCTTAAAAGATAAGACATCTTCCAACATGTTTATGACTTTGGTCATATTGCACTGGGAGGTTATGAATAATCGACTTAATTTTGTTAGTGCAGGGCATGAGCAAATGATTCATTATCATGCAAATGAGAAGAAGGTTACATTGACTTCACCTGGAGGTTTGGCATTGGGTATGATTCCTGATATTTCTGGTATATTGAGTCAAGACAGTGTAATGATGGAGAAAAATGATGTATTGGTTATCTATAGTGACGGTATTCCTGAGTGCTGGAAGAGTGAAAAAGAAATGTATGGTATGGGTAGATTAAAAAGGGCTGTAAACGAATATAGCGATCTCCCGACAGCTTTTTCTATTAGAAATGCCCTGTTGGCCGATGTGAAAGAGTTTGCTGCCGGTTTTAAGCAAATGGATGATATTACCTTAATTGTATTAAAAAAATTATAAGTCTTTTTATATAGATTTGAATTGGTTGTTATTCGATTCCTGGTACGGGGAATCTTGAACAAAAATTCGCAATCTCCTTTTTGATGGACAAGAGCAACGTTTTGTTGGCATGATTGGTTATAGCCTTATCTATCCATCCTGTTATCTGATTCATTTCGTTTTCTTTCATGCCCCGTGTTGTGCAGGCTGGTGTTCCTATTCTTATTCCACTTGGATCCATAGGGCTTCGTTGGTCGTCAGGAATCATGTTTTTGTTACATGTTATTCCGGCTTCATCAAGTGCTATTTGTGCTATTTTTCCCGAGATACCTTTAGGTGTTACGTCTATTAATAACAGATGATTGTCGGTCCCACCGAATGCTAATTTATATCCAAGTGAAAGTAATCCTTGTTCAAGAACTTTTGCGTTGTCTTTTATTTGTTTTGCGTATTGTTTGAACGATGGTTCCAATGCTTCTTTGAATGCAATTGCTTTTGCAGCAATATTGTTTTCGTGAGGACCACCCTGGAATCCGGGAAATACACTTTTATCTATTTGTTGAGAAATTTCTTTTTTACACATTATTAATCCACCGCGAGGGCCTCTTAATGTTTTATGAGTTGTTGATGTAACAACATCGAATATAGGTACCGGATTGTTCATCTCGCCTGCGGCTATTAATCCGGCGATATGAGCTATATCGGCCATGGTTTTTGCTCCAACCTTATTGGCGATAGCTTTGATACTTTTGTAATCTATTTCTCTGGAATATGCGCTGTACCCGACGAGAATCAGTTTGGGTTTATGCTCCATAGCCATCTGTTCAAGATTATCAAGATCGATTTCTCCTTTTGAATTTGTCTTATATCGTATAAAGTTAAATATTTTTGCCATGTGTGTTACCGGATGTCCATGAGTCAGATGTCCCCCATGTGAAAGGTCCATTCCGAGAATGGTGTCTCCTGGCTGTAAAAGCGCAAAATAGACAGCGATGTTTGCCGGGGCACCAGAGAGAGGTTGTACATTCGCATGTTCGCAACCAAATAGTAATTTTAGCCTTTCTATGGCCAGATTTTCGATGATATCGATGTTTTCGCACCCCCCATAATATCTTTTTCCGACATATCCTTCTGAATATTTATTGGTCAAAACTGATCCTAATGCTTCGAGGACAGCTTTTGATACGTAATTTTCGGATGGAATCAGTTCGATGCCTTCTTTTTGTCGGGCTTCTTCGTTCTTTATCGCATAAAAAATCTGTTCATCATATGATTTTAAGTTTTTCATTTCCATTTGGTTTTGAATTAGGGGTAAGATTTTAAAATTTCCAAATATTTTTTTCTGTTATGACCATATTCATCGGAATGTCATGATTTTTATGATTAATATCGGTTATAATCTGAAATTCATAAGCGATACCTATTTTGTAACAATTCGCTTTTTTTAATAGTCTGTCATAATAGCCTTTACCAAAGCCAAGGCGATATCCTTTCTTGTCGAAAGCGATTCCTGGTACGAGTATGATGTCTACATCATATATATATGCTTTTTTAAGATTTTTTTTGGGTTCATAGATGTTGAATTTGCTCTTCTCTAGATCTTTTAAATCTTTTACAAAAAATAGAGATAGGTTTTTATCATCTTGGATTTTGGGAAAAACGATTTTTTTATCTTTTTTGAATATTTCTATTATTGGAAGGATATCGACTTCTCCTAAAATGGGATAATACATTAATATTTTTTTTGCACTTTTTATTTCAGATAAATTATAGATTTTTGATAAGATGATGGAATCTTTTTCAGTATCATTAATATTTGAATGAGTAATTCGCTCATCGAGTTTAATTTTTCTTAATTGAAATTTTGCTGAGATTGCGCTAATCAGTTACTTTTAATGGTGCGCGGGAGAGGACTTGAACCTCCATGCCCTTACGGGCGCTACCACCTCAAGGTAGTGCGTCTGCCATTTCGCCACCCGCGCTTGTCTTTTTGACCTGAATCGAGAAGATATTACGCAACTAACACTCATTTTTCAAGGAATTTTATAGATTTTGATTGTTTGTGAAAACAGCTTATCTCCTTGAAAAGTCAATCTTTATCTGTTAGATTTTCATCGTTATAATCATATTTATGCTCTATTTAAGCCAATTGTTGAATGTTAAGATTATCGATAGCAGAGAGGTGTTTGTTGCTAGATTAAAGGATGTCGTGGTCTTTAATGATGGCAAAAATTATCCATATGTAGTAGGAATAATTTTCCAAAAAGGAAAAGATTTATATTTCATAAAATTTGAACATATAGAAACATTAAGTACTGCGGAGGTTACATTAAACAAATTCGATTGTTGGTCGGTTTGGGGTGAGAATGAAAAGTTTTTGTTGTTGAATAAGGATGTGATGGATGAACAGATTTTTGATGTCGATAGTATTAAAGTAGTAAGGGTAAACGATCTTCATTTGGTTAAAATCGGAGATTTGTTTAATCTGGTAGGAATAGATGTTAGTAATAAGGCTTTGTTAAGGCGTTTAGGTCTTTCATCTCTTCCTTTCGTAAGGTTTATGCAAGTTAAATTGATAGATTGGCATAGCGTCAATTTCATTCAGGGAAATGTAGGTAGTATAAAGTTGAAAACCCCGTTCAAAAAGCTGGAGAAACTTCATCCGGCTGATATAGCGAACCTCATAGAGAATCTAACTTTACATCAAGGGTCAAATGTAGTTCAGTCCTTACATGATGAAAAAGCTGCAGAAGTGTTGGCTGAAATAGAGCCAAAATATAAAGATACCTTGTTGGAAAAGATTAATCCAAGAAATCTTGCGAGAATTCTTGAGGAAATGCCTACGGATGAAGCTGCTGATGTTTTACAGGATTTATCAGAACATAAACGTTTACTGGTTTTTAAACGTTTAAGTGAAAGAAAAGCAAAGGTACTTAATAGGTTGTCGAAATACAAGGGGAATGTAGCTGGAGGATTGATGACTGCTGATTATATGAGAATACATCCTCAAAATACGATTGCTGATGCCGTAGATGAAATAAGGAGGAAGTCGGCTGAACACAAGTTTATATATCATGTGTTTGTTGTTGATGAAAGTGATGTGCTTAAAGGTGTTGTTTCGATAAGGACGCTTATTCTATCTGATAAACATTTGAAAGTTGTTAATGTTATGTCGAAAATTTTGATTACGGTAAAAACTACAACATCTTATGAGAATGTGGCTAGGTTATTAACTAAGTATAATTTATTGTCAGTAGCTGTAGTAGATCAACAGGGTAAAATAAAAGGTATTGTTACTATAGATGATGTCATGCGATTATTAGTGCCTCATGCTTAAGATATGAAAGAAATATCGGGAAAAAAACCTAGTACATGGATGGGACTAAAATTGAAGATATTGTTGATTTTAAGTGTGGTTGGGCCAGGCATAATTACTGGAACTGCGGACAATGATGCCGGGGGGATTACTACCTATTCCGTGGCAGGTGCTTCTTTCGGTTACAAGATGTTATGGATTCTTTTCTTGGTTACTTTTATATTGGCAATAACCCAAGAAATGGGGGCCCGTTTGGGATTAGTTACAGGTAAAGGTCTTGCTGCTTTGATAAGAGAAAACTTTAGTATTAAAATAACCAGTTTTGTTGTATTGATAACTTTTTTGGCTAATTTGGCTAATATTTTGGCAGAGTATGCGGGAATATCATCTGTTGCGGATATATATGGAGTTCCACGGTGGATAGCTGTTCCTTTGGCTTCATTATCTATATGGTTTGTTGTGTATAAAGGTTCTTTTAAGGTCGTACAAAAGGTTTTTTTGACTTCATCTTTTTTGTTCCTTTCTTATGTATTTGCTGGCATTATGTCAAAACCAGATTGGCAAATGGCTTTTAATGATATGCTGGTTCCATCATTTGTTTGGACCGGGGAGTATTTTTATACCGCTGTTGCTCTAATTGGAACAACTATTACTGCGTGGGGGCAGTTTTTTGTTCAATCATATTTTGTCGATAAAGGTATTTCATCCGAACACTTAAAGTATTCAAGATGGGATGTATTTATGGGGGCATTTTGGACCAATTTTGTTGCTTTTTTTATAATAGTCGCTACCGCTGCTACTTTGTATAAATCCGGTATTAAGATTGATGATGCTGCTCAGGCTGCAACAGCTTTAGCGCCTTTTGCAGGTGTTTTGGCAAAACATCTTTTTGCTTGGGGATTATTGAATGCTTCTCTTTTGGGGTTGGCTGTTGTTTCTATGACTTCTGCTTATGTTATGACTGAGGCGTTTGGCTGGGAAGGAAGGGTCGACTTAAAGAGCGAATCAGCTTCTTATTATGGGATTTTTGCTTTCTGTATTTTTTCGATGGCACTGATCATATTGATTCCTGGATTGCCTTTGATTCCGATTCTCGTAGGTTCACAAATGTTAAATACATTTGTACTGCCTATTTTGTTCATCTGTATTTTGAAATTGCTAAATAATGGCAAGTTGATGGGCGACAAGAAAAATTCATTATTTATGAACGTAATATCTTGGTTGTCGGTCATTTTTCTTGTAGGAATGTCTCTGCTGCTTGTAATAATGACATTGTTGAATAGATAATCTTGATTTTGAATCATCTTGAAATGATTTTTATGATGTGATATTTTGCGTTAGCTTTGATTGAGGCTTTTAAATGGACGCTTAGCTCAGTTGGTAGAGCACCTCGTTTACACCGAGGGGGTCATAGGTTCGAGCCCTATAGCGTCCACCAATGATATGGTGCGTTTGTCTATTTATTAAGATGTTTTTTTATTATAAAATAGGACGGATATTTTAATATATGTAATAACATGTTTAAGCCAGTTAATCCCAAACAGTCTTTTCCGGAAATGGAAAATAGAATTTTGTGTGGTTGGGAAGAAAAAAAGATATTTGATAAATCTTTAAGGAACAGAAAGGGGAAGAAAAAGTTTGTTTTTTTTGATGGTCCTCCTTTTGCGAATGGATTACCTCATTATGGACATATTTTGGCAAATTCTTTAAAGGATGCCGTTACGAGGTATTTCACCATGAAAGGATTTTTTGTTCCTAGGGTTAACGGCTGGGATTGCCATGGTTTGCCTGTTGAATATGAAATAGAAAAGGAATTGGGTATTTCGGGTAAAAAGGATATAGAAAAAATGGGTGTTGAACTCTTTAACAACAAATGCAGGGAGAGTGTTTTTAGGTATACGAAAGAATGGGAATCTCTTTTGAAGAGATTGGCTAGGTGGGTCGATTTCGACAACAGCTATGCCACTTTGAATAACGATTATATGGAGTCGATTTGGTGGGTTTTTAGCCAAATTTGGAAAAAAGATATGATATATCAGGGGTTTAAGAGTATGCATATATGTCCAAGATGCGAAACTCCTTTGTCTAATTTTGAAGTAAGCCTTGGATATAAGGAAATTACGGATTTATCTGTAACGGCAAAATTCAAATTGGTCGGGGAGGATGTATTTTTTTTGGCTTGGACTACAACTCCTTGGACACTGCCGGGAAATGTCGCTCTTTGTATCGGACCTAAAATTAAATATGTCAAAGCGGGAGTTCATTATGAGGATGGAAATGAAGAGGTGTATATATTGGCCAAGGAAAGGGTTGATTCTGTTTTGAATGGGTTTAATTATAATGTTTTGGAAGAATTGGATGCAAGTCAGCTGGAGGGAAAGGAATATGTTCCTTTATTTGATTATTATTTAGACTTAAAAGATAAAAATGGTTTCAGGATAGTAACAGATTCTTATGTAACTACTGAAGAAGGAACTGGTATAGTTCATATTGCGCCGATGTTCGGTGAGGATGACTATAATGTGGCTCAAAAATGTAATCTTCCTTTGGTTCAGCATGTGAATATGGATGGAACTTTTAAGAAAGAGGTTAAAAAATGGGAGGGGAAGTTTGTAAAAGGTCAGGATAGAAATATAGTTGATGATATGCAATCAAGAGGTCTTTGTTTTAAATATGAGAATATAAGACATAGTTATCCTCACTGTTGGCGGTGCGATACACCTTTATTGAATTATTCAACAAAGTCGTTATTTATTAAGGTTACGTCTTTAAAGCCGCGATTATTGAAAAATAACAAAAAAATAAAATGGCAACCTGAACATATTAAAGAAGGTAGGTTTGGGAAATGGCTTGATGGCGCAAGAGATTGGGCTATATCTAGAAATAGATATTGGGGTTGTCCTATCCCGTTGTGGCAAGATGAAGACGGTTATACGGAATGTATTTCGTCGATTGAAGAGCTTAAAGAGAAGACTGGAGGGAAATTGCCTATGAGAGAAGGGAAATTGGATTTACATAAACCTTATATAGATAACATAACTTACATGGGGCCGAATGGAAAAATAATGCGTAGAATTCCCGATGTATTGGATTGTTGGTTTGAAAGTGGATCAATGCCGTATGCTCAACTTCATTATCCTTTTGAAAACAAGCAGGAGTTTGAGGAAAATTTTCCTGCAAATTTTATTGCTGAAGGGTTAGATCAGACACGTGGGTGGTTTTATACTCTTCATGTTTTGGCAAGTATACTTTTTGATAGTCCGGCATTTAACAATGTTATTGTTAATGGAGTAATATTGGCGTCTGATGGCGAGAAATTATCTAAAAGAAAGAAAAATTACCCTGATCCGAGTACTATATTCGAATCAAAAGGAGTCGATTCTGTAAGAATGTTTTTGTTTACGAGTCCGGCTGCATTAGCAGATGATGTCAGATTCTCCGACAAATATGTTGATGATCTTGTTAAGAAATTTACGTTAACGCTATGGAATACTTATAGTTTTTTTGTTACCTATGCCAATATCGATAAGTGGGACAATAAGAAGGTTAGAAAATCTTTAATGCCTTCTAATAAGTTGGATTTATGGATATTGTCTGAGTTCAACCAGCTTGTGAGGGAAGTAACCGATGAAATGGAAAACTATAACATTATGAAGGCCACTAGGCCGATGTTGGATTTTGTAGATAATCTTTCTAATTGGTACATAAGAAGGAGTAGACGACGATTCTGGAAGTCGGAAAACGATATTGATAAAATGGAAGCATATCAGACGCTATATATTGTATTGGTTGATTTTTCGAAATTACTTGCTCCTTTCATGCCTTATCTTGCAGATGAGATTTATTGCAATTTGACAGGGGAAGAGTCTGTTCATCTAAGCAATTGGCCTAAGTCCAAAAATGAATATATCGATTCAGAATTGAATGAAGAAAATCGTGTTGTCCGCTTAGTTGTAACTTTGGGGCATTCGGTTCGTGATAAAGCAAATATCAAAGTTAGACAGCCGTTGTCTGAAGTAAAAATAGGTTTACCGGCAAATGTAGATTCGAATGTGGTTTTATCACAGCGCGATGTTATTTGTGAAGAATTAAATGTAAAATTACTATCTTTAATGGATAATACTGAAGAGTTTGTTTCTAGGGTTGTGGTGCCTAATGCGAAGGTTTTAGGACCAAAATATGGAGGCAAAGTTCAGGATATTATTAGAAGTGCAAAAATGGGGGATTTCAATTTGTTATCAGATGGAAGTGTTAAGGTAGGTGAATTTATATTATCTTCTGATGAGATTGAGGTCGGTTTTAAGGGAAAAGAAGGTTATGATGTAGCAAGTTCCGGTGGAATATCCGTTGTTATGGATACCGACATTACTGATGATCTTAAGAAAGAAGGATATGCGCGTGAGGTAGTCAGAATGATTCAGGATCTCAGAAAAGATGCAAATTACAATGTTGATGACCGGATATTTTTGTATATAGAGACAAGAGATCCTTTGCTCCAGGCTGTGACAGATTTTGCGGACTACATAAAACGAGAGACTTTAGCGATTGAGCTTCAAGATAAGGGAGATTTTGAATGGGATATTGAAAAGAATTCATCTATTGAGGGGATTGATATCAAATATGCAGTAAGGAAAGTGTAATATGTTTTCATGTTTTGAGCTAAATATGTTAGATTATGAGAGGAATTAATATAATATAATGTTAAAAAAAATACTGATTGGGATTATCATAAATGGATTGGCACTTTATGTTGTGACGTATTTTATAAAAGAAATTCAGTTTACTGGCGGTTTTAAGTTTTTTATTTTAGCCGGGTTAATAATCGGTATATTAAATACGTTTATTAAGCCGTTAATGAAATTGCTTTCGTTTCCTTTGGTGTTAATTACGATGGGACTTTTTTCGATAGTAATAAATGCGATTATCTTTTGGTTGACCGTAAAAATAGTTAATGGTATACATATTTCCGATGTTAAAATGGAAGTTATAGGTTTAACTACTTATTTTATTGCGGCATTGTTTTTTGGAATAGTTAATTGGATTTTTCATTTTATAATTAAAACCAAATAAATATTATGCATACGATATTAAAAATTGTGGAAGTAATTGTTTCATTGTTGCTTATAATTGCAATTCTGGTGCAGAACAGAAGCTCTGGTTTGTCTGCTACTTTCGGTGGCGGTGCACCTATATCTTCGACAAAGAGAGGAGCTGAAAAGGTAGTTTTTAATGCGACAATAGTACTTGCTGTTTTATTTGTACTGTCTTCTCTTGCATTTTTATTTGTAAGATAAGAACGCATTTTATAGTAGAATTATCATGGCTAATTTCAGGAATGTCATTTGTAGAGTCCTGTGGTCTTATAGTATAGAAGAGAAGATTATCAGTTTGGTGTTGGTAATAATTTCTGTAGTAGCTGCCATAAACGGTTTTATGGATTTTTTTAAGAGTAATAATCCTTTAGAGAATCAATCTGGTTATTATAGTGAAGGTATTTTGAGTGAAAGACCGGCTATAATAAATCCTTTGTATACTGATTATTCTGACGCAAACAGAGATTTGAGTGCTTTGATTTTTTCTGGTTTGACCCGCTATGATTCTAAATTAAAAGCTTTTGTCGGTGATCTTGCCGATTTAACAATAATGGAAGATAAAAAGACGTATCTTTTCAAGATAAAACCTAATGTCTATTGGCATGATTACGAAACATTAACTGCTGATGATGTCTTGTTTACATTTGTAGATATAATTCAAAATCCTGATTTTCAGAATCCTGTTTTGAAAGCTAATTTTGATGGAGTAGAGATAGTGAAAATGGACGATTATACTATAAAATTTATTCTCAATAACCCTAATTCTTTTTTTATAACTAATCTTAATGTTGGAATATTGCCAAAGCATATATTATCAAAGAATATTAATGTAGCGGAATTACCTTATTCAAGTTTTAATGTTAAGCCCGTCGGAACTGGGCCTTATATGATTAATGATGCGATGGAAATTTTTCCCGATGGAAGACAACGTATCATTTTAAAGAAATTTGATAGATATTATGCTGAATCGTCAAAAATAAAGAATATTAGATTTACAGTATATCCAGATGCTGAATCGATGTTGAAAGAAAGGAATGTTCTCGATGTAGTCTCAAAAGTTCCTAAAAGTATTTTGGCTGATATTAATAAAGAATCCAGGTTCGTTCTTGATACATATAGAATCCCTCAATATTCTGCTGTGTTTTTCAACATGGATACTCCTGTTTTGAAAAATTTTAAGCTAAGATTGGCTTTACAGAAAGCTATAGATAAAGATGCATTGTTGAAGTTGATTGATAATAAAGAGAGAATCGATACTCCCTTGTTGGAATTGAATCAAAAGGATTGGTTGATTAAACCTAATCTTGAAGAAGCTAAAGGCGCGTTGTTTGATAGTGGTTACAAAATCGATTCGGTGGAAAAAAATATTTATAGAAAAGATAGGGATGGTATTGATTTGAAGCTTAATCTTTTGGTTAGAGCATATGATTTAGGATCCGTTCAGGCTGATGAAACAACAAAAATAGTAGGTTTTCTTTTAGAATCATGGAAGAAGATGGGATTAAGGATTGAAATTAACTATCAGCCTGTTGATATATTTAATTCTATGTTAGAAAACAGAAAATATGATCTCGTTCTTACCGGTCAGAGTCTTGGTTATAATTTAGATACATATTCATATTGGCACTCTAGTCAGGCAAACGTTAATGGATTAAACGTTTCAAATTATAAGAGTTTTGCGGCCGATAGCTTTATAGAAAGAATACGCTCCACATTTGATCAAAGACAAAAGGAAAACCTGGTTAATCAATTGTCTAGTGTTTTGTCGAATGATATACCTGCAATATTTCTTTATCGTCCTTTGTATATATATGCAGATAATAATAAAGTTAAGGGTGTCAATTTTGAAGGTTGGGTATATCCAGCGGACAGATTTGGAAATATTAAGGACTGGTGCATCGATTGTTGATGGCTTTTTAACTTTACTTTCATGTGCTTATTATTTATTTTAGGCATGGTATTATAAATTAATCAGTTTTAAATGCAGGTATTTTTTTTAAAAAATATAAAAGGATTTGCTCAGAAGGGTGATATTAAGAATGTAAAAGAAGGATATTTTCAGAATTATCTTTTCCCCAATAAAATTGCCATTTTGGCAACATTGGGTAAAATTAAGGAATCTGAAGAGATTAGGAAAAAAGCTCTGATAGATAAAGAAAGGTTATCAGCTGATGCAAAAGATGTAAAAAAAAGGTTGGAAAATATAGAGATTGTATTGATTAGAAAGAGTCATGATGCCAAACTTTATGCTTCTATAACAGAAAAAGACATAATTGATGAAATATTAAAGATTGGTAATGTAAAACTAGGTAAGGAAAATATATTATTGCTATCTCCAATAAAGAATATTGGAGATTATGAGATAATTGTTAAAATATTGGATAATGTCGAATTTAGGATTATGTTGAAAGTCAAAGGTGAATAATAGGAATAATATATTGGCTGTTGATTTTGGAAATAATAAAGTCGGAGTTGCTTTGTGGGATTCATTAAGTAATGTAATATTACCAAAAGTAATAATAAGGAATTTTGGTAGTCTTAAAAGTTTGGCCGATAAGTTGAATGATATTTGTCTAAGTGATGATATCAAATTGATTGTTTTTGGATTACCATTAGGGCCAGGCGGTGATGAGACAATGCAATCTAAGCGTCTGAGATCGATTGCCTTTAAAATTAAAAATTTGATGAGAATGGATGTCTCATTTGATTTTCAGGATGAATCTTTTAGTTCCTATGAGAGTTCCAGGGTTATCAATGCAATGCCCAAAGGTGTGGTTGATAATGGGGACGATGATGCTGTTGCCGCAATGATGTTGTTGGAAATATATCTAAAAAATAAGGAGGGCTTTTAAATTGAAGCTAATTTGATATAATTTTATTGTTTGATTAACGGTTATAAGTATGGACTTTGTGTTGATTTTTATAAATTTTGCTCTTGGGGTAGTGGGATTAATGCTAATCTTTGTTTTATTGGAATTATTAATTAGAAAGAATCAAAGGCAAAGATTAATGAAGGAATCATATACATTGTTAACTATTAGGGTCGCAAAAGATAATGAAATAGGTCCATTGGTTTCAGAGCAAATTTTTTCGACAATTCATGGTATAGCAAAAAAAATTGGTTTCTGGAAAAGGTTAAGAGGATTAGATCAGGATAAAGTAAGTTTTGAGATAGCAAATACCGATAGAAATATCAGATTCTATGCTTATTTCCCCACTAGATTAAGAAATCTCGTCGAAGGTCAAATATATGCACAATATCCAAATGTTGAAATTACCGAATCTGATGACTATTCGAGAGGTATATGGGAAGAAGTTCGTTTTAATGAACATGTTAAGTCTATGGGGAATAATGATTCTGGTTTAGCCATAGTTGCTTCGGAGATTATAGATTCCAGACAAAACAATGATTTTCATTCGATTGACTTTTTCAAGAATGCAGTTGGCTTAGACCTTAAATTGACTGACCCTACCATATATCCTATTAAACGTTATCCTCAATTTGAAGATAAGAAGGCTAAGGTATCTATGGATACACTAGCTGCTATTACTTCAACAATATCAAAACTTAATGATGTCGAGGATCAGGCATGGATACAGGTCGTAGTTAGGCCTTTGGAGGATAAGTGGCGAGTTGTATTTACAAAATGTATAAGAATATTAAATAAAGGTATTTATCTAAATATTGAAAGTCTCCAAAAGGTCTATGCAAATGCTTTTTGTAATAGAAATAGGATAGTGAGGATAATCTTTTTTCCAATTTATTGGTTATTTTTTTTACAAGGGCTAACTGCTGCTTCAAGTGTATTAAAATCATCTTCTTCGGGAGATACTGTGGAAACACAAACTTCAAAAAGTCATGATAAAGAAACAAGTATTGTTGCGGCTATCGATAAAGTTGGTAAATTGTTATATGAAGTAAATATAAGAATATTGTACATACCCAAGAATTCCGATCATGAATCTGCAGTCATAAAATTAAGAGAAATAGCAGGTTCTTTTAAGCAATTTAACATTCCTCATCTTAACGGTTTTGAAATAAAAAACATGAAACATGGGGAAAAGGCTCTTTTAGATTATAGAAAAAGGAAAATTATCGCCCCTTTTGTGTTGAATGTAGAGGAGTTAGCGACAATTTTTCATATGCCCAATTTGATGGTGACGACCCCTAATATTTACTGGGTAAGATCAAGAAAACTTGAGCCTCCAAATGATTTGCCTATTCAATGTAATAACGCAATTGATGATACTACACTGATAGGTAAAACTAACTTTAGGTCTTCGAGAACACCTTTTGGAATTAAAACTGTAGATAGGAGAAGGCACATATATGTAATAGGAAAAACAGGGATGGGTAAATCGACTTTATTAGAGAATATGATTTTCTCTGATATTCAGGCGGGGAAAGG
This sequence comes from Candidatus Altimarinota bacterium, assembly GCA_041752875.1. Taxonomy (GTDB): domain Bacteria; phylum Patescibacteriota; class Gracilibacteria; order UBA1369; family UBA1369; genus JTS-AC46. The sequence continues at coordinate 472,787 of JBGSVP010000003.1, read as the reverse complement.
TGTTGCTGTGGTAGATCCGCATGGAGATTTGGCAGATGCTGTGATTAATTTTGTCCCGGCCAGAAGGACTAATGATGTTATAATATTTGATCCATCAGATCGCGATTTTCCTGTAGCATTTAATATGCTTGAAAACATTGATCCTTCATTGAATACGATTGTCTGTTCGGGGTTGGTGGGGATTTTCAAAAAGATATATGCTGACAGTTGGGGGCCAAGGCTTGAACATATATTGAGGAATACCATTCTATCATTATTGGAATATCCCAATACTACTATGCTTGGCATCCCGAGGATTTTGCAGGATAAGGAGTTTAGGTCTAGGGTTGTAAAAAAGATTACAGATCCGATAGTTAGGAGTTTTTGGTTAAACGAATTTGAAAAAATGGATCCCAAAAATAGGGTTGAGGCTATTTCACCGATATTAAATAAGGTAGGTCAATTTCTTTCCTCACCTATAATTAGGAATATTCTTGGTCAACCGAATAGTGCAATTGATTTGCGCTTTGCTATGGATCATAAGAAGATAGTAATTGTCAATTTATCCAAAGGAAAGATTGGTGAAGATAATTCTTCTTTGTTGGGAGCTATGATAATTACAAAATTCCAATTGGATGCTATGAGTCGTGCCAATATTCCGGAAAAAGATCGCACCGATTTTTATCTTTATGTCGATGAGTTTCAGAATTTTGCTACTGATTCTTTTGCGACAATATTGTCGGAGGCACGTAAATATAAGCTCAATCTAACTATGGCAAACCAATATATAGCTCAAATGCCTGATGAAGTAAGGGATGCTGTTTTTGGTAATGTGGGTTCCATGATTTCTTTTCAGGTAGGATTTGATGATGCTGAATATCTTTCCAGCCAATTTGGAGAAGAGGCATTACCGAACGATTTGGTTTCTTTAAGTAAATATACCGCTTATACAAGATTATTGATTGAGGGGATGCCATCTAAAACTTTTTCTATGGATACTCTTCCGCCACCCAGATTAGATATAGAGGAAGGAAGAAAAGAAAAGATTATTAGACTGGCTAGGGAAAGATATGCTACTTCTAGAGATATAGTGGAAGATAAGATTAGGAGATGGAGTGAGGGCGGTTTTAAGGGAGAGGAAGAATTATCTTCTCCCAAAAAGGTTCCATTATTGGAACAATTAAAATAATGTTTTAGCTTTGTATATACAGCACGATTTTTTAATAGTGTTGATTTTTAGGTTTCTCTTAATAAATCCATAATCTTTTTAGTCTATTGTGGAATCAATTACTTCATAACCTCATTTTTATGAGAAGTGTAAATAGGGTAGTCTTAATCGGCTATCTTCCGGCCGATCCGGAAACAAAATCGTTACAAAATGGTCAATCTCTTGTGAAATTTAAAGTTGCTACACATAGAGATTGGAAAGGTCGTGACGGCGACAAACAGCAGGTTACGGATTTTCATAAGGTAGTTGCATGGAATGCCTTAGCTCAAATTTGCGGAGAATATCTTAAAAAAGGCTCTGCAGTATATTTGGAGGGAAGGTTGATGAACGGACAGTATGAAGATAAAGCGGGTATTAAAAAATCTTCTACGGAAATCGTTGCAGATATAGTAAATTTCATTAATTACAGGAAAAACAAGGATGGCGAACAGATAAATCTCGTAGAGGTTCCGGCTTGAATATGTAATAAAAAATAGGTTTGTTTACAAACATACGGCTCTTAATATAAACTAAGAGCCGTATGCTTATTAGTGTAATTATCCCGACATATAACAGGTGCAAAATACTCAAGGAGTGCTTGATGTCTCTTGAGAGACAGAATTTGCCTAAAAAAGATTTTGAGGTGATAGTTATTGACGATGGAAGTCGGGATCAAACTAAGAAATTAGTGCAAGGATATAAAGGTAATTTAGAATTATTCTATTATCGCAAGAAGAATGAGGGACAGGGGATTGCCCGTAATTATGGTTTGAAAAAGGCTAAAGGGAAAATAATAGTCTTTATAGGAGATGACATAATTTGTCTGCCCGATTTTTTAACTGAACATTTGCGATTACATTTGTGGCATGGCGGGGAAGAAGAAGCTGTTTTGGGTTATACGACCTGGCATCCTAAACTGACTATTACTCCTTTCATGCGTTGGCTGACGAATGGATCATCTATATTGGGTATGTTTGGAGGCCATCAGTTTGCATATGAAAAACTATTGGGTAAAGATTTTGCTGATTTTAATTTTTTTTATACGTCTAATATCTCGATAAAGAAAAGTTTACTTGAAAAATATCCTTTTGATTCAGCTTTTTCCGGTTATGGATGGGAGGATATTGAGTTAGGATACCGTCTTCATAAACGAGTGGGGCTTAAGCTTTATTATAATAAGTATGCTATTGCTTATCATGATCATGCCATGACAGAAGACAGTTTAAATCAAAGGATGAGGCAGATAGGATTTTCAGCTAAAATAATCGATAAAAAATATCCGGAATTGAAAAAAGTGCCAAAGGGTATGAAAAAGACTATTTTCATGATTATATCCGGAAGTGTATGTATTATGTGTTTAAGATTTATCAGAAACATCACCCAAGGGAAAATATGTAGTTTATATTACTATGCATTGTCTAAAAAATATTTTCTTGAAGGTCTTAACATAAAATAATAGTCTTTATATAATAATCGTATGAAAATGAAAAATACAATATCAACATTGTTGTTGGTTCTGATAGCTAGTTCTATCTTGACTGGATGTATAAAGAAAGATAAGCCGGTGACAGCATCTGGCAGTCAACAGCGGATACAGTTAGTTTATTACAAACTTTTTGATGATGAAGATATATTTAAGCCTTTAATTCAGGAATATCAAAGTAAGAACCCTAATGTTACTATTGTCTATAGGAAGTTTACTGATCCTCAGGAATATGAGAATTTGATAATAAATGAGCTCGCTGAAGGTGAAGGACCTGATATATTTTCGGCTCCTAATTTTTGGGTTTTAAGAAATGCGAAAAAAATAAATCCGGTTCCTGAAGTTAAGCTGACTATTAAACAATTTGAGGATACATTTGTTAATGTAGCGAAAAACGACTTATTGCTTAGAGATTCAGCTGACGGTAAACAAAAAGTTTATGGTTTACCATTATCTGTAGATACTCTGGCCTTGTATTACAATAAGGCGCAATTTGACGATAAGCTGCCGGCCAAAGGAAAGCCGGCCTCCACTTGGGAAGAACTTAAGAATGATGTCTTTAAATTAACAAAAAAAGATAATAGTTTTGAGAGATTTGAGGTGTCTGGTATTGCGATGGGGCGTTCCGATAATATTTTGAGAGCAATCGATATATTGTATATGCTGATGCTTCAATATAGAATTCAATTCTATAATGCAAATATTTCAAGTGCCAGTTTTGCCGGACAGCAATCTACTGCTGCTACAGGAGTAAGTATAAATCCTTTTAAAGAAGCTTTGTCTTTGTACACGAGTTTTGCATTACCTGCTGACAAAAACTATTCATGGAATTTGTATCTGGCCGAAAGTAACTCTTCGCTTAAGGAAATAGAGACCTTTGCAAGAGGAAAAGTTACTATGATTTTTGGTTATTCTTATCTATATGATCAGATAATGGCTGAAATAAAGGACTTAAAACAAAAAGGTGTCAACACTGTCGAGTCTGCAAATGTCAGAATATCGGCGGCTCCTCAAGTCATTGATCCAAATACTTCAACGGAAAAGCGGGTAGCGTATGCAAACTATTATGCGGAGACTGTAAGTAGGACTTCGCAATATCCTAACGAAGCCTGGGATTTTATAATGTTTTTGGCTTCAAAGGATAATTTGAAATATTATAACGATAAGACTCACCGGCCTACAAGTAGGAGGGATATGATAGATGAACAGTCTAAGGATCCTATATTTGGTGTTTTTGCGGAACAAATAGGTTATGCTGAAAGTATCCCTATTTATGATGAGTTAAGATATAAGGATATTTTTTCTAAAGCTATCGACTCTGTATTGGCTACTTTTTCAATTAACGATGCCGCAAAAACAGCTGAAAATGACATTAATCAGATGTTGCCTCCAGGTGGTATGATTCCGCCGGAGGTAAAAAGTACTTAAAGTAAAATTTAACCAAATAAATAGGCAACAAGAAATTCTTTTGTTATGTATTATGTTTATTTCTTAAAGTTTATAAGTGGATTATCTTTCTCAAAAGTAGCAGCTTTTTGTTTATATGTAGCTGTTTTTGTTTTTCCATTTCAAATAAGGCTGTTGATTATTAAGGATAATGTTTTTTGGACTGGTAATTTTAACGAATATTTATCTTTTTTTTTATATCTGACCGACATACTCATCGTTATGAGTGGTATCATGTGGGGACTATCGTATTTAAAAAATGAATCAAGATTACCTTTTTGTTGGGGAGATAATATCTTTTCAATGCTTTTGTTATTATATATATTTTTTTCGGTAACAAATATTTTTTTTATGGCCGGCGGATATTTCCAATTGTTTTTTTGTTTAAGATACCTAGAGTTTTTTGTCTTTTATCTATTAATCGTAAATGAAGTAGTGGACTTGAATGTTCTATTATATGCTTTTCTGATTTCAATAGGGCTGCAAGCTTTTATAGGTTTTGGACAATATATTTTTCAGGAATCTGTCGGTTTAAGAATCTTGGGTGAGCCAATTATAGGTAAAGAAATCCCCGGAGTGGCCAAGATAAATATAGAATCAGGAAAAATAGTCAGAATTTACGGCACTTTTCTTCACCCAAATATCTTTGCGGGAGCTTTATTTTCAGCTCTAATCTATGCTTTTTACTTATTAAGGCAAAAAACATGGATTATTGTCGTATATTCCATATTGATAGCTGTAGCATTGATTCTTACCTTTTCACGCGGGGCTTTCCTTTCCCTGTTTGTTGTAACTATAGTTATTTATGCTATTGCAGGTAACAGACTAATGAATATATATCTTTTATTTATTGGTGGTCTGATGTCCCTTGCTGTGGTTAGTTTAGACTTGCAAGAAATACTATTTCTACGTTTTTGGGGAAGTAACGAAGCGATACTAGGTGGTGAAAGGCTTAATTATTTGGATATTAGTAAAGAAATGCTCTTTTATAATCCTTTTGGCGTAGGACAAGGGGGGTTTTCTCCTATTATGCAATTTTTCTCACATGAAAAACTATTCCCATGGTTGATACAGCCTGTTCATAATATATTTATGCTGGTGTTGACTGAAATTGGTTTTCTGGGCGGTTTTCTGTTCTTTTCTTTATTTATATATGTTTTCTTCAGACTCGTTTATCTATTAAAGAATATTAATCCTGATTCACCTGAATTCAATTGGGTTTATGTTATGATTTCAATCTTGTGCGGCTATGTGGTAATGGGTATATTTGACCATTATTTTATTACCAGCTTTCAGGGAGAATTTATGCTTTTTTTCTATTTTTCATTAGTGTCTTTATTTATGAAAAGGTTTGCGTTTCCACGCATGAAATCTTGAATTGAAGTTGGATTTTTCCCTTCTAACTGTATTGTGTCCAGTGATATCAATCCTTCTTTTGTTCCTAATGAGACAGTATTATTAGATGAGATAGTGAATTTACCGGGAGTTATATTTTTTCCTCCTGCTTCCGATAAAACTGTTATTTTTAAAATTTTTAATCTTTTACCCCTAACGTAGATGTAGGTTGATGGCCACGGATTGAAAGCTCTTACGCGATTCGATATATCTTTCGCAGTCATCTTTTGTGGATCCAATAATCCCTGCGTTTTTTCTATTTTTTTGCAGTAGGAAGCTTTTTTGCTGTCTTGAGGTATTGAGTTAATCATACCGCATACGATGTCTTTTATTAGGTATGTAATCAAAGAAGAAGCAATGTGACATAATTTATTCCTCAAGCTATTATACTCATCTTCTGGTTCAATTTTAACCCTTTGAGTAAGGAGAATATCCCCCGTATCCATGTTTCTATCCATTTTTATGAATGTTATGCCCGTTTCTTCATCTCCGTGCAATAAGCATTCTTCGATTGGAGAAGCCCCTCTGTATTTGGGCAATAATGAAGCATGGATATTGATGCAGAAATATTTGGGAATATTCAATATTTCTTCCGGAATTATCTGCCCGTATGCAGCTGTTATAATGAAATCCGGTTTTAATGCTTTTATGAGCGCTAGTGTCTCCTTGTTGTTCCTTATTATAGGTGGTTGAATGATGCTAAGGTTGTTTTTTATCGAATAGAGCTTAACCGGCGATGGTGTTAATGTCTGATTTCTGCCAAATGGTTTGTCTGGCTGTGTTATTACAGCCATAACTTCAAAAGATGGATCTTGTCTTATTTTATCTAATGGAGGCACGGAGAATTCCGGAGTCCCCATGTATATGATTTTTATAGGTTTGCTGTGCATAATATTTATTAAAGCTAGAATATATTACATTTATGTAAAATATCTTGCAAAAGTGTTTTAGTTTAATTAAACTCGTTTTCTTCGTTAAAAGAAATATGAAAGATAGATTTCTACAGGCAAAAAAGCTTATTGAAAGGGCAAATAAGGTTTTGTGTATTTCCCATAAGAGACCGGATGGAGATACATTGGGTTCTTCTATTGCATTATATTATGCAATAAAAGGCGTCAATAAGGAAGTAGATATGGCATGTGTGGATGATGTTCCTGAAAGATATCTATTCTTATCCGGCATAAACGGAATGATAAAATCTTTCGATTATAATGCCTATGATTTGATAATTGTTTTGGATGCCGGTGCTTCATATATGACAAACTATCACGATATATATCCCGGAATTTGGTCAGGTGATGTCCCTGTGTTGAATATAGATCATCATTCATCAAATGACAATTTCGGTGTATGTAATATTGTTGATATCGAAGCTGCTTCGACTACAGTCATTCTATACAGATTGTTTGTTTTCATGGGATTTCGGATTACCCCACAGATAGCTACTGCTTTATTGACGGGAATATTTAACGATACTGGAAGTTTTATGCATTCAAATACATCTACCGAGGTCTTTGAAGTGTCTTCGAATCTGATGGAGTGTGGAGGAAAGTTAACCTCGGTCTCTAAAAACCTATTCAAATCAACACAACTTTCGACATTGAAATTATGGGGAAGAGTTTTGGAAAATACCAGAATGAATGGGGATGGTGTAACTATATCTATAATAACATGGCGTGATTTCGAAGAGTGCCATGCTTTACCTGATGAAATTTCCGGAATTGTAGATTTGTTGAATTCTGTCCCTGGTTCTAAATATACATGTTTATTGAATGAAGATAGAAAAGGTTATATCAAGGGTTCTTTTAGGACTAGGCGTGATGATGTGGATGTAGCTGAACTAGCTTCCAAGTTTGGTGGCGGTGGTCATAAAAAAGCTGCCGGTTTCACAATCCCCGGTAAATTACAGAAAGAATCCTGCTGGAAAATATTTAATGGGTGAGATTTAATATTATTGCGGAATTAATGAACTTATAGACTTTAATTTCCGCGAATATTGTTTATAATGATCACGCTAAATTATTTTTCATATGAATATTTTAAGAAAAAGCGTTGCTGGCCTGTTGGTTTCAATATTTTTCACGTTTTCGATTCTGTCTTTTATAGTATTTGCATTCAATAATACTTTCCTAAAGAAGTCTTTTTATACAGAATCTTTGAATGAAATAGGTTATGAGTATACGGTTATGAGTTCTGCGGAAATATTATATAAAAATGATGCTTTCCTAAGTAGGTATTTCACTAAGACCGATTTAAAAAGAGAAATTGAAAAAGTTTTTTCATTACAGATATTTAATATGATGATGGTGGAATTTGCGGATCAGATTGATGATCTTAAGAAAAACGATTCGGGTAAAATATCTGTTAGTCTTAAGTTGTTTAGGGAAAGTCTTTTGACTTTGAGCCATAATTTGGCTTATGAAGTGTTCCTGTCGATTCCCAAATGCTCGAATGATGAGATTCCTGCAGAGGGGATTAATAACTTGCCCACTTGTATAATTTCTGGTGTTAATTTTGATTTAATCTCATCTTCAGTTAACGTAAGACTGGATAAATCGATTTATGAATCAATTCCTGAACAGATACAGTTTGACTTGAGTAACAAGAAGCAATTAGAATCTGGTTTTTCTCCATTTCTAATTTTGCATAACATAGATGTTATATGGATGGGCCTATATTTAGGATTGATTTTGATTATTATTTTAATTGCGTTGACTATATATAGACCTTTTTATTCAATTGTTTCCTATGTCGGTGTAGCTTTTTTGATGAGTGGAACAATTGGCTATATATTAAGTTTCGGATTTGAGGAAATACCAAGAATAATTATTTCAACATTAAACAATATAGATACAAGGAGTCCTGAAACAACTAATTTGTTTAATACGATATTGAATATATTTAGCGGAGAGGTTCAAAAAATTTCTCTAATCTTTTTGGGTGTCGGGGCGTTGCTTATTGTAATAAGGCTTTTTATAGCTAAAAATAAAAAGTTTTTATGAGTCGTGATTGTTGTGTCATGATTATTTTATTAATTTGATTTTCTTTTTATGAATAATCTATATGATGAAATTATTGATGATAATGAAATTATAATTTAATTATGTCCCATCACAGGTATTTAGCTATTATAGGTGCAGCCGGAGTGATAAGTTGGGTAGCATGGGTTATGGTGGTAAATAAGCTTGATCCAATGGAGTCTACAGGTCCAGCTTTAGCTTTGTTTTATATAAGTTTATTTTTTGCACTAACCTGTTCTTTTACAGTGATAGGGTTTTATTTTAGACTTTGGTTTAATAAAAATGAAATATATTACAGTCATATTAATGTTTCATTAAGACAAGCTGTTCTACTTACATTGATAGCTTTAGGTTGTTTAACGTTTCAACTTTTAGACATTCTGACTTGGTGGTCTGGTCTCCTATTTATTGCGACTGTTACATTAATAGAATTTTATTTTCTTGCAAGACAAGAAAATGCCTAATTTTAAAGGGATATATTTTTTTTAATATAGATTTATCTATAATTAGGATCCTGTATAGAGGATAATTTTGATATAGGCCAAAGTATGAGCCAAGCTTTTCCTTCAAGATTTCCTTTAGGTAGATACGGAGCAAGCGGATCTTTTCCACACTTATTGTCCATAAAGTTTTCCCTAAAACAGCTTCTTGAGTCAGAGCTGGCGATTCTATTGTCCCCTAAAACAAAATAATGATTTTCAGGTACGGCGAAAACCATCATATCGTCTTTATAGGGGTGAGTGTTGTCATGATTTTCGGTATTTAAATATTCTTCTTTTAATTTAAAGCCAGCAGGAAAGTCTTTATTGACTATAATAATTCCTCCTTGTTCCAGTTTAACGGTCTCTCCTGGCAATCCGATGATTCTCTTAATGAAATATTCGGTTTTATTATATGGGGGATGAAATACTACGATGTCTCCACGTCTAGGTTCGTCCATGTGCCATCCAAATATGTTAATATAGCCAATTTTATTGATTATTATATATTCCCCGTATCCTCTTTGGCATTTTGAGTCGATATTATTCATTGTGTCGCACATTGAAGGACCAAATACCTGAAATGGCGATATTATATAAGTTCTTATTACATATACTAGAAAAACAATAACTATTATGTTTAGTAAAATATCTATCCAAAAAGCTGTAGGTATCTTTTCATTTTCCTGCAACCTTTCTTTAGCGATTACATTTAAAATTTTTACTAATGACTTTTTAAGCAGATTAGTCTTGCCAGATTTGTAGTTTATTCTCTCTTGGGTTTTTCCTGTCGGTTCTTTATCCATATTAAAAAAAATAGCATGGAAAATTTACCTGTTTTTGTTTATATTTACAAGTGTTTTAGGTAACATACCAATCAATGAAATTAGCTGAAAAGATATTTAAATCTTATTTAGAGCCTGGTGAGGAGATAATAGTAATTTTTCACAAACATCCGATTGCTTTATTTTCTGATTTGACACGAATCATATTTTTTGGATATTTGTTACCTTTTTTCTTGTATATATTATTTCCTGACTTTGTTCTTTTGTATGTGCTCTGGATGATAATTACTTTTATAAGATTAGTTTACTTGGTTTCTACATGGTATCATGATTCAATAATATTGACTTCCGGCAGCCTGCTTGACGTGACGTGGACAGGTTTTTTCCACAGAACTGCAAGCCGAATAGAATATCCAATGATTGCAGGTGTGTCATATGAGATTAAAGGATTCATTGGTACAATTTTAAATTATGGAACTATTTCTATATCTAAAATGGGAGGGTCCGAACCGTGCACGCTACCTGATGCAATGAATCCTCAAAAAGCCGAAAGGATGATAATGGAACATCAGGAGAGGTTTATTTCAACGCAAGCTATGCATGACGCTAATACATTAAAAAGTCTTTTAACTAATATAATAAGGAATCACATGAAAAACGATGCTTAGGTTTAGTTATATTTATTGAATTTGTTATAATGGATTTTTTTCAGTTTTTTTTAATTTTTATAGTAGTAGATTTAATCTTATTGTTTTTTATAATTTTATACGGTAAACGAAAGACATTTAAATCAAACGAAATTTCTTTTTTTCGTACACATTGGGAGAAAATAATACAAAATAATGATAACAGGCAGTCATTAATAGAAGCGGATAAACTTCTGGATCTTTTTTTGGGCAAAAAGGGTTATATCGGAAGTTTAGGAGATAAGCTTAAATCTTTTTCGCGGTCATACGAAAGGATTGATAATATTTGGTTTGCTCATAAATTACGTAATAAACTTGTCCATGAAGTTGGTTTTTATCTAAAAAAAAGTGATTTCGATAAGGCCTTAAAAGCATATAAAGAAATATTCAGTTTCATGGGCCTATTCAAATAGGATGGATTGAGAAATATGAACATTTAATCTAATATATTATCAGTAATAATCGATAAACTAGAATTTTAATGGCTAAAAATGATTTTGAGGCTGTAATAGGATTGGAGGTTCATGCTCAATTATCCACAAAATCCAAAATGTTTTGTGGCTGTAGTAGTGATGCTTTTAATGCTGAGCCTAATGTCAATTGTTGCCCTGTCTGTATGGGTTTTCCGGGCCAATTACCGGTGATTAACAATGAGGCGTTGAATAAGGGAGTTAAGGCTGCACTGGCTTTACATTGTAAAATACCGGAATCGTCTAAATTCGATCGGAAAAACTATTTCTATCCCGATTTGCCGAAGGGTTTTCAGATATCACAATTCGATGAACCTATAGCAATTGGCGGATGGATAGAAATCGGGGGAGCATTATCTAAGAAAAAAATAGCTATAACCAGGCTTCATTTGGAAGATGATGCCGGTAAGCTTACTCATTACGATAATGGAACTCTTTGCGATTACAACCGTTCCGGAATACCGTTGATGGAAATTGTTAGTGAACCGGATATTTCTAATTCGGCTGAAGCAAGTGCTTATGCTAAATCATTACAAACGATTCTTAGATATTGTGGTTCTTCAGATGCAGATATGGAAAAAGGAATGATGAGGTTTGATGCATCAATTTCTATTAGACGTATAGGAGAAAAAAAATTATATCCTCGTGCAGAAATAAAGAATCTGAATTCTTTCAGGTCACTGGAGGCAGCTATCGATTATGAGATAGAAAGGCAGATTTATTTATGGGAGGGCGGAACACCTATTGGTAGAGATATTACTGTTGGCTGGAGCGATGATAGACAACAAACTTATTTCTTGAGAGATAAGGAAGGAGCTGATGATTATAGATATTTCCCTGAACCGGATTTGCCTGTGCTAGAAATAACAACGGATTTTGTTGACGGAATAAAAAAAGAAGTTCCAGAATTACCTGTAGAGAAATGTGAAAGATATATATCCATATACTGTCTTTCAGAACAGGAAGCTCATTTATTGAGTTCAGATATAGATATGGCTAATTTTTTTGAAAAAACTGTCGAATTATCTAAAGATGCAAAAAAAGCTGCTACTTTTATTACTTCCATATTGATTAGCTATTTGAAGCGTGACAGTCTTGGTATTAAGAATTTGCGATTTGGCGCGGATAAGTTGGCGGGTTTGATTGTTGCGATAAATGATGGTTTAATTTCCATGAATATCGGTAAATCTCAAGTTTTTGAAGAGATATATAATAATGGAACAGACCCTATTGCGTATATAAAAGATAATGGATTGGCTGTGGAAAATGATAAATCTGCAATTGAGGCAATATGCAAGAAGATTATGGCCGATAACAGTAAATCTGTTGAAGATTACAGAAACGGCAAGACCAATGCGGCTACGTTCCTGATAGGGCAGGTAATGAAGGTCACGAAGGGGCAGGCTAATGCAAAGACCGTAACAGAAATAATGAATAGCCTATTAAATATTTCTTAACAAAAACATGTATGGATGCTTTATCGTTCTTGTATTGGTCATTAGGTATAGGATTTGCTGTTTTTATTGTTTTTCTATGCGTTGCGCTTATTTATCTGATAAGAATTTTGAGAGATTTTGCTTTGACTTCTGCAAGTGTTAGAGAAGTAGCTCATAAAGTAAACGAAAATGTTGAAAAAATCACCGATAAAGTTACTGATGTCACTGAACAGATTGCCGATTATATAGTCAAACCGGTATCTGTAATACAGTTTTTACTTGAGAAGATGAAACCAGTAGTAGAAATGATGCATCAGAGGAATAACGAATTTATTGATGAGGAAGAAGTAAAAGGCACTTCCAAAAAAAAAGTTAAGTCTTCCCGAAAAGCATAAGACGATATTATCTTCTTCGGAATGAAGATGATATGATCATTAGAGGGAAAATGATTGTTGCGTTTATGATTCTTGTAATTCGATTGGGTTCCTGAATCAATCGAAATAACCATTCTAATCCGGATTTTTGCATTATTTCAGGGGCACGTTTTTTGTTACCTGAAATAAAATCAAAGGCTCCACCAATACCCATAGCTACCTTTATGTTATTTAAATGTGGGATATTTTCATATAGCCATATTTCTTGTTTAGGCGACCCAAATGCTACAAATAAGATATTGGCACCACTTTTTTCGATTATGTCGCATATATGATTTTTTTCTTCTATGGATGGTGATCCTGCTAATGCTCCAACTATTTGGCAATTATATCTATTCTGCAGTATTATTTTAGTTTTAGCTGCCACACCCTCGGCAGCTCCAAGAAGAAATATCTTTTTTTTCCTATCGGCAGATGCGCATATTTTGAGCATCATATCTGTGCCTGTCACTCGCTCGGGTAAAGTTGTTTTTAGAGCTCTAGGTCGAAAGATTATTTCAAAAAGGGTGCTTATGGCTAGGAGCGACTTCTTTAATACAGAATGTGATTTTGATGATAAAGACAGATATCTCGCAGCCCAAAGAACCCCTGTGCCGTCAGCAATGTTTAAATCAGTCTTATTCAATATATTTTTAAGATAGACATTATTAATACTCTCCATCAGCATTTCCGGGTTGGGAGTCGCTACGAAAATCTTTTTTTCGTCGTGAGATGTAGCTTTATCAATTATTTCGAAAGCCTGATTAAAATTGAGCTTATCGAATCGTATTCCTGAAATAATTATTTTTTCTCGCATTTTGATTTTGATGCGATTAATACTATATCGTGGCTTTGCATTAATCCTGTTTTTACTCCTTTTTTTACGTAAAACAGTTCTTTTATATCAAATCCTTCTGACATTACAAGATGTTTAAGTTCGGATGGTAAAAATGCATGATAATATCTGTTTGTCTTTTTACCCCAAGGGATGAATGTGTCATTGATATCGTATGATCCGATTGTAATAAGAAAACGCAATAAAGCCTTAAGTAAGGCATATGCATACTTTTTCTGCCAGAGGTTCCATACAGTAATTATTACTATTCCATTATCTTTTAATACCCTTTTCATTTCAACAATTGCTTTCAATCTCATTTTTTTTGAGGGAATGTGGTGAAAAGCTCTTATATTGAAGATAATGTCTATACTTTTGTCTGCTAGGGGGATATTAAGTTGATCTCCCTTCTTGAAATTAGCGTACCTTATGTGTGAAAAGGCTTTAGTTGCTTTGTCTATAAGGTTATTGTTGTTGTCTATTCCTTTGAATATTATATCACCAGTGTCTTTTTTATCTAAAGATTCGATGTATTTTAGTAATCTACCGTTTCCGCATCCTAAATCCAGGATGCATGGGTTATTACGTATATATGGATCAAAATATTTAAACTCTTTGCCTGGAAAACGGCGCGTCTTATCAAATTCGTCATTAATCTTGTCGTAATCGGCGACTACTTTTGATAGTATCTTGCTTGCTGTTATATGTCGCATATCAGTCTCATTATCTACTTATCGAAGAAAAGATATATTTATAATCGTCTAATTACAATGAAAGTTATAGAAGAATTCATCTATGAAGCCATGAAAAATGTGAGCACTATTGATGAATTACGTGGCCTGAAGAGCAAGTTTTCTCTCAAACATAAGATTCCTTTTTATACTAATGTATCTTTGATTGAGGCATACAAGAACATGATAAGTGAAGGTAAGGTCTTGTATGAAGTGAGATTTTGGCGATTACTGCGAAAAAGAGGAGTAAGATCTCAGTCCGGTATTGCATCGGTTACTGTCATAACAAAGCCATTTAAGTGCCCAGGTAATTGTATATTTTGTCCTACGGAGCCCAAAATGCCGAAGAGCTATCTTTCCGATGAGCCGGCCATTATGAGAGCTATAATGAATAAATTTTCTCCATATGGTCAGACTGTAAGTCGAATATCAGGATTAGAAAAAACTGGACATTTTACTGACAAGATAGATTTGATAGTTTCGGGGGGGACTTTTTCTTATTATCCGAAGAGATATAGGACAACTTTTGTAAGAGAGATATTTAATGCACTTAATCATCCTAAAAATAAAGAAAAGTCCATAATAGCCGCTCAAACGGAGAATGAGTCTGCTAAACATAGATGCATAGGACTATCTTTTGAGACACGTCCTGACTTTGTGTCGGAAGAAGAGGTGAAGTACTTGAGGCGACTGGGGGCAACACGCGTGGAACTAGGTGTACAAAGCTTAAATGATAAGGTTTTAGCTCTGAATAACAGAGGACATGGGGTAGAAGATACAAAACGCGCAATAAGATTGCTTAAAGATGCAGGGTTAAAGGTTAATTGCCACATGATGCCTAACCTGTATGGTAGTGATATGAAAAACGATATTGAGGATTTTGCCAAACTTTTTGCGGATTCTTCTTTTAGGCCTGACTGGTTGAAAATATATCCCTGTATGGTGGTTCCGTGGTCAAAACTGGAAAAGATTTATGAAAGAGGGCAATATATACCTTATTCTGACAAAGACTTGATAAATCTGTTAATGGAAATAAAGCAGATGATTCCCAGATATGTAAGGATAACACGTCTTTATAGGGATATTCCGGCCCCTCTTATATTAGGTGGTAGCAAAGTTTCTAATATTAGGCAGGAGATACAAAAGATAATGAAGGATCGTGGATTGAGATGTGACTGTATCAGATGTCGTGAAATCAAAGATGAAGCAATTGATGGTGATAAGCTCAAGATGAATATCTATGAATATGATGCATCTGATGGAAAAGAATTTTTCATTTCGTACGATGATGAAGAAAAAGATAAACTATGCTCACTATTGCGCTTAAGGTTTCATTCTTACGGATTGCGTGGACATAATCATTTTATAAAGGAACTAAATGGTGCTGCTTTGATTAGAGAAGTTCATACTTATGGTGAACAGATAAGGATTAAAAGAAGAGAGGGAGATGCTTCTCAACATATAGGTCTAGGAAGAAAAATGATCCACAAAGCCGAAGAAATAAGTAAAAGTCATGGTTTTGAAAGTATCGCTGTAATTAGTGGAATAGGTGTAAGAGAATATTACAAAAAACTTGGATACAGACTGGAAGGTACATATATGATTAAGGCATTGAGATAAGGCTTAAATTAAGCTATAATTGATTAATTATATTATTTTTCTCCATGCGTGAGAAGATTATAAATGAAGGGATCAGTGATACACCGAAGATAAATTCTGACCGGTTAAAGAAGTTTCTTGAATATGACAAAATAAAATTTGAAAAAAGGAAGGAAAAAATCAAAAAATGCAGGAAAAATGCTAATACAGACCAGAAAGAAGCGGAAAAAGAAGCAGACATAGCGTTAGAAAAAGCATGGGGTAAAGCAACTCGTGATGTGTCGTTAAATGGAAACGACTCAAAAGTAAGTCGAAAATCATTAAGGGAGTCGATACGCTCTGAGAAGAAGAGTGGAGCTGAACACGGAAGCGACGA
This sequence comes from Candidatus Altimarinota bacterium, assembly GCA_041752875.1. GTDB lineage: Bacteria > Patescibacteriota > Gracilibacteria > UBA1369 > UBA1369 > JTS-AC46. The sequence goes on along the minus strand of JBGSVP010000003.1, from coordinate 456,447 downwards.
TATCGAATTTAGATTGGGTAAGGAAATGGTTAACAAGATTATGGAAAGGGAATATTTCTCTGACTTTGTTGATGCTGCTGTCGATTCTTTTAATGAAGGTAAATCTCAAATTGATGCCAATTGGAGAAATCACGATTTTGAATCTTTATTTAAAGGTGATTATCGTGAAGAATTCATAACTTTTGTAAAGGAAAAGGGGACTCAACTAGTCGAAGACAACAGAAATGCAGCTATATCCGAATCGAGCGCTATAGTATTGAATGAAATACTTGGAACGGATAATGTTGAAGATGAAGAAGATAAAAATATAAAAAAGAGAGAAGGTGTCATTAGTGACATACTTAATTTTGTAGAGACCAATAACGATGCTCTAATTGCTTTTAATTCACAGAATGAAACCGTATTCAAAAATAATTTCGGTATTTCCAAGAAGGAATTACTGACAAATTTTTCGGGATTGTTCCCGGACGTAAAAGCTCTGCCTTCAGTTAAAAAGCAAAAAATCGATAGGCTTTTTTCACAAATAGCTGAATATTGCGAACAGTCTTATGTGGAAATCTCCAGGTTTCAAAAATCTGCTGAAGTTCTAATGACTTCTAAGGATAACGATCAGGATTGGGAAAATACTGTTCGGAATCAGAATGAAAAAATGACAAAGGAGATGGTCGAACAAGAGCATTCTACTCAATCACAAGCAACTACTACTGGTGGTGAAGGACGATTAAATTATTCTTCTAATTATTATCCCGTATCTAGTGTGCCTGGTTGTCACATAGATGATGGAGGTTTAGATATAGATGCACTTAGGGGCTTTGGTTATAAGCCTCCTGTCACTATAGATACTTTGAATGGAGGTGTTAGATATCATATTTTTGATAAATATTCAGGAGAAGTTTTTATATGTAGGCCTCATGAGTTGCCATATTATGCCAACAAACTAACATTGAGCTTTCTTGTCAATGAAGGAATTAATCAAAATGACCAGGTTGCACCATCAGTAAAGCGAGATATTTATTTGAATAATGTTTTTAACGATAAGATGCTGTACGAAATAGCTTTGAACATAGATTCGGATTTGACGTCAAGAGTCCTTGAGAAAGGGGATTATGCATTATTGAAGAAAATACTGGAAGTGGTGATAAACGATGACCCTTCTGAACCGTATATGTCGGAAAGAGCTAGAAAATTCAGGGATCTAACTGTGGACCGAAATTGTGCTCAAAGAATTAGTAATTATCTTATCGTTAATCCTATAGGGAATATGAACTTTTCTTCATTGAAGACTATCGCCCAGTCCAATTTATAGAATTGATTTGTCAATAAGTTATTTTGCACAATGTACCTTGTGCAAAATACAGAAAATATGGTGTTATTTATTTCTTTTGATTTTAGGCGCTAGATTATTTTTTATGTATTGTTTTATCTTTTTAGTCATTTATATAGACTTCCTGAAGCTCAGATATCTTTTCCCAAATTGCCGGATATTCAGTTAATGTTTGGTCTTTGTTTATAATATATTGAGCAGCTTCTCTGGCAATACCTATTGTTTTTGCGTCTGTCAATGATGCCATTTTTAGGTCAGGTATCCCACTTTGTCTTACTCCAAATATTTCACCGGGTCCTCTTATACTCAAATCTATTTCTGCGAGTTTGAAACCGCTTGAATACTGAACCATCGCTTTTAATCGCTTCAGTGATTCCTGACCGCTAGTTTTTGTGAATAAAAAACAATAGCTCTGGTGTAATCCCCTGCCAACTCTCCCCCTAAACTGGTGTAATTGTGATAATCCGAATCTTTCAGAGCCTTCTATTACCATGATACTTGCATTAGGTATGTCAATACCCACTTCGATTACAGATGTCGACACCAATATGTTTAGAGAATTGTTCTTGAATCTTGACATGGTCTCTTCCTTTTCTTTAGGTTTCATCTTTCCATGTAGAAGCCCCAGTTTCAGTTCAGGAAAAACGTTTTGCTGTAGATGTTCATATTCCTGTATGGCGGATTTTAATCCAAGCACATCCGATTCATCTATCAATGGGCAGATTATGAATGCCTGGCGTCCTTTTATTATCTGATCTTCTATCCAGCGGTAGGCATCAATCCTTTTTGATTCAGGAACTATTCGCGTAATGATTTCCTGTCTACCTTTGGGCATCTCTTCTATTATAGAGAGATCTTGGTCGCCATAAATTGTCATTGCGAGAGTTCTTGGAATGGGAGTTGCGGAGAGACTTAAAAGATGAGGACTATTGCCGTTTTTCTTCAGTATATCTCTTTGCTTTACGCCGAATCGATGCTGTTCATCTATTACGGCCAGACCGAGTTTTTTGAATTTTACCTCCTCCTGAATAATAGAGTGCGTGCCAATAATTAAGTCTACAGTTCCATTTATAAGTTGATTGAGTATTTCCTTTTTTAGCCCGTCAGGTGTACTTCCTGCCAAAAACTGTATATTGAAACCGAAATTCTTTAATAATTGAAAAATACTATTGTAATGTTGCTTGGCAAGAATTTCGGTCGGAGCCATCAGTGCAACCTGATACCCTGAGAATAAGGTGTTTATAATGGCAAATGTCGCAACAATTGTCTTTCCTGAACCAACATCTCCCTGAAGTAATCTCGACATTGGTATTCCACTTTTAAGGTCATCCATTATTTCACTTATGGCTTTATTTTGTGCATTTGTTAATTCATAGGGTAATCCGTTTTTAAAGTCAGAAGTCCTGGAATCTATCGTTATTACTTTTTGTTCATGTCGATTAATCTTTTGCCACTCCCATTTTTTTTTAAGAACTTTCAATTGTAGAACAAATAATTCGTCGAAACTTAGTCTTTCTCTCGCTGAAACCAATTTTTTATCATCCGTAGGAAAATGAACTTCCCTAATCGCAGATGCATAATCCATCAATTCATACTTTTCAAGTATCTCCCCCGGTAGGTACTCTTTGATATGCTTTCCCCACTCTTCTATAAGAGGTTTAAGCTTTTCCCTAATCCATTTTGAGGTAATTCCTTCAGTCTGGTGGTATATGGGTACTATTCTCCCCACATGAGTCAATTCGCTCTTTATTTCTTCGTAATTAGGGCTTTGAAGGCTTATCTTGCCGAACTTAAATCTTGCCTTACCTGAAAGGACTATATTTTGACCGTTTTTAAGTATTCGTTGTAAATATGGCTGATTGAACCATATTACTTCGATTGACCCGGTCTTGTCTGAAACATTACATTTGGTAAAGGTTTTGCCGAACTTGGATTTCTTATGAAAAAGTGAGCTTATAGTTCCTTTTATATTATTAACCTGATCTGTTCTTATTTCCGCAATGTCCGTATATGTTCTTTTATCTTCATATGTCCTCGGGAAAAAACGGACGAAATCGCTTATTGATTTTATCCCTAATTCTTCAAGGCCTTTCAGATGTATTTTTGTTGTCTTAATCGCTCGTGATAGCGGTATATTTAAATTCATTCCAATGAACGTGAGGATTTTACTCTTAAGAATTTTCTTTTTCCTACCTGTAGAAGTATTTCTTTTCTTAAATCTATAGACATTGCGACATCTGTGACCTTTTCACCATCAACTTTGATTCCTCCCTGTTCTATTAATCTGCGGGCTTCGTTTTTTGAAGGTACGGATTTGGTATCGTTCAACAAATCTACTATACCGATGATTGTGCATAGTAGTACTTTTTCTTCAATATTATCAGGTAATCCTTTGTTGCTGAATATCTCAACGAACTCATTTTCGGCTGATTTTGCTGACTCTTTATCATGATAAATGCCGACTATTGTGCGGGCAAGTTTCATTTTTAGGTTTCTTGGGTTTTCCCCTTCTGATAATTGTTTTTTTATATCATATATTTCGTCCGTTGCTAAATCTGTAGCAAGTTCAAAATATCTGACTATCAATGTGTCGGGAATGGACATTATTTTTCCATACATTTCCGCAGGTGCTTCGGTTACTCCAATATAATTATTTTCAGATTTACCCATTTTCATCTTTCCATCAGTCCCCTCCAGTATCGGTACTGTAATTATGTCTTGAGGGGTTTGCCCATATGCCTTTTGGAGTATACGCCCTGCTAGAAGATTAAAAGTTTGTTCAGTCGCTCCAATCTCAACGTCCGATTTAAGGGCTACTGAATCATATCCCTGCATCAAAGGATACATGAATTCATGTACGCAAATTGGCTGATTTTTTTTTATTCTTTCTTGAAACATATCTCTTTCCATCATTTGGGAGACCGTAAAATTGGCACATAACTTTATTACATCGGCGAAATTGAGTTTTCCCAGCCAATCTGCGTTCCAAACCACATTGACCTTGTCTATATCGAGCACCTTTTTCGCCTGTGACAGGTAAGTTTTTGCATTTTCTTCAAGTTCTTGCTGTGTCTTTATTTTTCGGGCCTCATTCTTGCCGGTAGGATCTCCTATCTGTCCGGTAAAATTACCGAACAACAATTGGATATGGTGACCAAGCTCCTGGAATTCCCTAAGCTTTCTTAGCGGAACCATGTGCCCTATATGTAAATCTTTCCCAGATGGATCAATGCCAAATTTGATATTAAGTCTTTTGCCTGAAAGTAGTTTATTTTCCAAGTCCTTTTTTACCAAAACCTCTATTGTCCCCCTGTTAAGGATATTATGTATTTTTTCAGGATTTTGTTTATGAAACATTCGGTATTCATTAAAATGCGTGGCTATTTTAAGAGAAAAAACCCACTTTTACAATAAAATTATGGTAGCATTCCTTATGAAAACAATGTATCTGTATCGTTTTAATGTTATAGTAGATAAAAAATTACTTAACTAATACGATGGAAAATAGATTTGAATTCTTAGCAGAAGAAATGGATAACGGTATAAGATTGGATGTTTTTTTGTCAAACAAGCTAGAGGATAAGACTCGTCAATTTTGCCAAAAACTAATAAAAGAGGGGTATATTTTAGTTAATAAAAAAATACCAAAAAGTGGAAATAAACTAAAATCTGGAGACTTAGTTGTGGCAACTGTCCCAAAATTAAAAGAACTTGACCTGAAACCGGTTAAAATGGGTCTAAAAGTGTTGTATGAAGATGAAGATGTTGTAGTTATCGATAAGGAGGCTGGTATTGTGGTCCACCCTGGTGTCGGTGACGCATATAGAGACTCGAGCCTGGTAAATGCTCTATTATATCAATTTGAAGGTAAATTAAGCGGTATAGGTGGTGTTAGCCGGCCTGGAATAGTGCACCGACTGGATAAAGACACTTCCGGCTGCCTATTGGTGACAAAAAATGATAAATCTCATCAGTTTCTTATGAAGCAATTCCAGAGTAGGGAGATATTTAAACAATATCTGGCACTGGTAGTCGGACATCTTACTCCAATTGTTGGAAGTATAGAGTCTCCAATCGGCAGGGATCCCCGAGACAGAAAAAGAATGGCTGTAGTAGGTGAAAATAAAGGTAAATTGGCCATAACGGAATATGAAGTTAAGGAATACTTTCATGGTTATTCTTTGCTAAAAATTCATCTACTGACCGGGCGTACTCATCAGATTAGGGTCCATTTATCATCAATCGGCTTCCCTATTGTTGGTGATGCCACTTACGGTAATGAAAAAATCAATGGTATTTTTAAAAAAAGATTTGGCTTAAAGAGACAATTTCTTCATGCAAATATATTAAAATTCAGACCATCATCGACTTCAACTATAATGGAAGTCGTATCACCTCTTCCTAAACATCTTCAAGAAATATTGGATTCTATCAGAGATTAATCGATATTATCTCCAGTTTTGTATATTGCTGTCTGTGACCCTGTGATTTGCTGTGCCTTTTTTTGGGTATAAACTTAAAAACTCTTATTTTCTCCCCTTTAAACTGTTCCACAACCTTTACACTGACACTTGCTCCTTCCACATATGGTTGTCCAATCTTGGCATTATCTTCAGTCTCCGCCACCATCAATACACGATCTATATCCAATGTAGCCCCAACTTCATTATCCATATGGTCCACATCAATTTTTTCGTTTACAGATACTTTGTATTGTCTTCCGGCTACTTCTATTACGGCGAACATAGTTTTTAATTAAAAAATTGGCTTTTGTAAAATAGATAATATTTAGCTGAAAATCAAGCTATCTTTCATATAATTTATGCATTAAACCTATTCATGGTTGCCTCGACTCCATGTTTTATCATAAATTCAACCGCTTCCGCTCCATTCTTTATGGCATTATCTACCTTTTGTCTTTCGGAAGCCGGGAATCCAGATAAGACGTAGCTTGATGTATCGATTTGTGAGGATTGTTCGCTGGTTCTTGTCTCTATACCTATTCTTACGCGTGGAAAATCATTTCCCAAGCTGTTCACGATTGACTTCATGCCATTATGTGTTCCCGGTCCGCCGCTTTTTTTAATTCTTATTTTGCCTAAGGGAATATCCAAGTCGTCACATACTAATATCAAATTTCCAATCGGTATCTTGTAATACTGACATATCTTTGATACAGATTCTCCGGACAGATTCATATAGGTTAGGGGCTTCACGAGAATCAATTTATCCATATTCAACTCCGAAGAACTTATTAGTGCTTTGAATTTTTTTTCTTCTTTAAACGGTGGAAAATTCCATTGCTCTGTCAACACATCCAAAACACGAAATCCTATATTGTGCTTGGTTTTTTCATATTCTTCGCCGGGGTTTCCTAATCCTACGATGACAAACATATCAACTCCTCATTAAAAATGTTTTTCCCGCAATCCTTACTCTGTCTCCAGGTTGAGCCCCTTGTTTTCTTAATTCGCTTTTTATCCCCATCTTATCCATAAAATGGTATATCCTTTCGAGGCCTTCCGGATTATAAGTATCCGTCATCTTGACTACTTGTTCAATTCTCTCCCCCTTAATATCGAAAATCTTACGCATTTTTCCTGTAGCGGCCTCGCTTTTAACCCTTCTGTAAGTTACTGTGAATTTAGCTTTTTCGAGATGTGGTCTGAATATTTTCTTTTCGACTGATTTAATTATGAGTTGATCCTTTTCTCTGCTTTCCTCTTTCTTTTCTCTGATTAGCTTTATGCGTCTATTCATCTCAAAAACCAATTCTTTTATCCCCGCGCCGGTCACCGATGAAATCAAGAAAAGATTATTTTTAAGTTTAGGCGATTTCTTAATTAATGCTTTTTTGTATTTTTCTATCTGTTCATCAGTCAAAACATCTGTTTTTGTGATTGCAACAAGCTGATCTTTTGCTGAAAGTCTCTTATCGAAAGCTTCCAATTCCCTATTGATAATATTGAAATCGTTGACATCTTCCCGAGTTGGATCTACGAGGTGTACTAATAGCTCTGTTCTCGAGATATGCCTTAAAAATTCATGACCAAGTCCCTTCCCTGTATGTGCTCCTTCAATCAACCCGGGAATATCCGCGACAACAAACGAATCTTTCATTCTCCTGTCGAGCATTGCCATATTTACCACTCCAAGGTTTGGAATCAGTGTCGTAAATGGGTAATCTGCTATTTTGGGCCTCGCATTAGATATTCTTGATATCAGGGTTGATTTACCTGCTGAAGGAAAACCTATAATTCCAACATCTGCCACAAGTTGTAGTTCTAATAAGATTTTAATCCGTATTCCTTCTTCGCCTGTTTCGGCAAAAAGAGGAGCTTGATGTATACTGCTCTTAAAATGAGTATTTCCCATTCCTCCCCTGCCTCCGCGTGCCACGACAAACCTCTGACCATGTGATTTTAAGTCACATAAAAGATCTTTAGTAGTGTCGTCTATTATCAGTGTCCCGGCAGGAACACTTAAAATAAGGTCTTCGCCGTCTCTGCCATGCATTTTCTTTTTATGCCCATTGCCTCCGTCTGGTGACTTAAACACCTTTTGAGTATTAAAATCCATTAGCGTATTCAGATTTTCATCGGCTTGGAGAACTATACTTCCACCTTTACCGCCATCTCCCCCATCAGGGCCGCCTCTGGGAACAAATTTTTCTCTACGAAAAGACACGGAACCATCCCCGCCTTTTCCGGCTATAAATTCGACAACTGTCTGGTCGCAAAAATTACTCATGTAATGATATTAACATTGTCTTGTCTAAAATCCAAAGTCCTTTTAGAATGAACGCGATTTTAGAAAGGGCGAGTGGCGAAATTGGCAGACGCGTACGACTCAAAATCGTATTCCAGTGATGGAGTGAGGGTTCAATTCCCTCCTCGCCCACCATCTTTAGTTACCTAATAGGGCTTTTTGGGCATCTGTAAAACTGGAATAGCAGCCAATAAGCTCATTTAGTCCGACTCCCTCCATGATTTCCATGATATTTTTGGGAGCTGACGATATTACTATTTTGCCTTTTCCTTCTTTAATTCTGCCGTACCAATCGGCTAAATATCCTATGGATTTACTATTCATATATTCCAGCTTTTCAAAATCCAACAGCAAAAACAGCTTTTGGGGATATTTTGCTATCAATTCGTAAACTTTTATTGAATTCTCATCTATATTGCTTTCATCGAGCTGACCTTCGAATTTGATTATTCTGCTTATCCGTGAGCTATCTTCGGATTTAAGATTTTCTATTTTTACAATTCCTGGCTCTATCATGTTTAAAATTTGTTATTTTTTAAATGATTTTACATAACTCCTTTAAGAATTAAAGGCGTCATTTTTGATTCTTGAGGCTATTTCTTTGCCTATAAGCTTCTCTAAATCAGGCAAAGGTGCTTTGTAGGCATTTTCGTATGAACCGAACCTATTCAAAATCTTAAATTTCATCTTTTCTCCAATTCCAGGAATATCGTCCAGTTTTGAAGCTGTCAAATCGTTTTTTCTCAATTTTTTCTGATATGTTACGGCAAATCTGTGTGCTTCGTCACGAATATGCTGTAAAAGATGAATCAGAGGCTCATCTTTGGCGATAATTACAGGTAGATTATTGCTGGGCATATATATTTCCTCATTTTTTTTAGCCAAAGATAAAATGGGTATATTTATTCCGTTCCTATTCATGACATCAAAAGCAACATTCAACTGTCCTTTTCCTCCGTCAACTATAACCAAATCAGGAGCTTTATCTAATGATTCATCAGCTGCATACTTATTTTTGTCGAACACCATTATTTGGTAATCTGATCTCTTTTTGATTCCTTCTGGTATCTTGCTGATGACTTGTAATCCGCCTTCTTCGTAGATTGGAACATCCTTATTTTTTACCGTGACATATATCCTGCTGATTTTGTATTTCTCAATAATTTTTTTTATCAGTGAATCTAATTGTATCTCTTTATCGTAATTTATGTTTTCAATAATAATCTTTCTGGTGTCGACCTTTCGTAATCGCACATAGCCGATTATTTCTTTATCCACACCTTTTATGCATAAGTAATCTGTATCTTTGAGAATTCTAATCCTATAGCGTCTTTTAATCTCTGCGGTCTCTTTTGGTCCAGCTAGCCTTACATTTATGGCCTTGCCAGACCTGCCCGTCAGATATTTTAATCTGCGTTCGAATGTCTCTTTAATTGACGCGTAATCATCAGGATGTCCTGATTTTTCCTGGTGTAACTTGAATTTCCTATATTGATCCTTTCGGGGAAACCCTTTTTCGAAGACAACCATTGAGCTGACTGTGCCAGTACCTCCTAAATGTGAAACATCATAACATTCAAGACGCATCGGCGTTTTCGATAATCCTATTAATGTTTTAAGCTTCTCAAGAGCTTTTTGTCTGCTTTCTTTTTCGCCGCTCTGCCATTTCACTTCATTCTGTTTGGCGAAACTCTTGGCATTTTCCAAACTCAAATCAAGCAAACTGTTTCTTTTTCCACGTTGAGGAACTATTATTTTTACTTTCCTTCCCTTAAATCCACCTATCCAGGATTCTATGGTGTCTTTGTCGTCCAATTCTTGCGGAATAAGTATTTCGGAAGCTATATCTGTGGCTTTTTCGTAATATTGCTCCAAAAAAGCCCTAAGCGCATCATCATTAGACTCATCAAATTCATCGGAAGAATCGAGGATGAAGTTTTCCTGATTTATAAGCTTGCCTTCACGTACCTGAAATAGATTGAAATATAATTTACCGCTTTCGGATAAATAATTGATAATATCTATATCTTTAAGGTTTGGATCACTAATCTTTTGTGGCTCCATTAGGTCCTCTATTGATTCTAATTTATCCCTAAGTCCTGCGGCAATCTCGTATTTTTTTTCTTGAGCAGCTTTGTACATCTCCGATTTTATTAGCGATATCAGATTTGAATGTCTTCCTTCAAGAAAATCCATGATTGGAGATATCATTTTCCCGTATTCTTCAGGCGAAACCGCTCCCACACAAGGGGCAAGACAACGTCTTATGTGATAATCAAGGCAGGGATACCTTGTGTTATCATGTGTTATTTTTACATCATGCTTCTTTTCAGGATGAGCATCGCTGACTAATAAAAGCTTTCCACCATAAGTAATATCAAGGTTACAATGTCTGTAAGGAAATATTTTTTTTAAGACCTTAAGTAGATGAATCACCTTATATTGTGAAGTCTTGGGGCCATAATACTTTGCGCCGTCTTTATCTACTTTTCGTGTGATTAAAATTCGAGGATAGTCTTCATTCACTGTTATCTTTATGTATACATAGTTCTTATCATCCTTCATCAGAATATTATATTTGGGCCGTAATTCTTTTATCAGATTGGTCTCCAAGATTAGCGCCTCAAGCTCGCTGTCAACCACTGTATAATCGATGTTGGCTATCTGTCCGACCATCTTCTCGGTTTTTACGGACGCATCATTGGATCTGTTGAAATAGCTTGAAACCCTTTTTTTAAGGTCTTTAGCTTTGCCTACATAAATAATCTTTCCATCCTTATTTCTCATCTTATAGACCCCAGGGCGATGAGGAATTTCGTATAAAATGTCATCGATTAAATTTGACTTGTTGTTGTCTTCTTTTTTCATGTCTTAATCTAATAATGATGTTATTTTACCCCTTTTATTGTCTTTTTTCTATAATTAATATAGTTTTTATTCATGTAATAAGAGCCGATGAAGGAAAAAGGTCAAAGTATCGAATTGAAAAAGGCTGTACTGTCTCCTGTGGTCTTTTTTGATATTTTCAATCATGCTCTAAGTCCTGCGGAGATTCACAAATTTTCTTTTGGTAAAACGATTCCGTATCCCACTTTAGATTCTATTTTGAATAAATATGTCTATAAGAGATATGGGCTTTGTTTTATTAAAGGAAAACAATCTAATTCGGATATCAGCAACGCACAATCCGACGTTTCGAAGAGGTTATTGGGTAAGGCTTTTAAGTATGCTTTTTTGTTCAGATATTTACCCTATGTAAAAATGGTAGCGGTATGCAATAATGTGGCTTTTAATTGTGCGGATTCCGATAGCGACATAGATTTATTCATCATTACCGAACGAAATAGAATATTCATAACAAGATCTGTCATAACCATATTGTTTCATTTACTAATGATTAGGCGGCACGGGCGATTAGTCAAAGGAAGATTTTGCCTTAGTTTTTTTATTTCGGAATCAAACATGAATTTACAGAAAATCGCATTAAAAAACGACATATATCTTCATTATTGGTTCAGGACTTTGATTCCCCTATATGGATTTGATCAATTCAATCTATTTAGGGAGAAAAATTACTGGGCTAACAAAATGTTCCCCAATAGCCCTTCGTTAACAAATGACGCATGTCTGGAGGGTAAATCCGTCTTGAGAAAAACATTTGAATACTTATTGCGCGGAAATATTGGCTCCCGGATAGAGTCATTACTAAGTAAATCACACCAGAGACGATTCAAAAATAGAAAAAAAATTCTAAGTGAAAGGGCTTCAGTTATAATATCTGACGAAATGTTGAAATTCCATAATGTCGACAAGAGGAATCAATACAAAGCTTCTTTTGTTAAGATGATGAATCTTCTTCTTCACGATTCTGAAGATATCTCTTCTTAAACAGGAGCTTGATAGATGTTCCGGTAAAACCGTACTTTTTGCGTATTTCGTTTTCCAGATACCTTTTATATGAATAATGTATTGCCTCGGGTATGTTTACCCTGTATGCGAACGTGGGCGGATTATTAGCTACCTGTCTTAATTCATGAAAAACCGGTAATCTGCCTCCACTGGCAGGTGGATGGTGTTTAAATACAACTTCCTTTAGAAATTCATTGAGTTCACCTTCATCAATGAATCTTTTTCTTTCATCCATTATCTTTGATGCCAATTCAAACAGATGATTGAGATTGGTGCCTTTTAGTGCAGAGACAAAAATTACCGGAGCCCAGGGCAGAAAATCGAAACGACTTCTTAAGACACTAATTATTCTGGCTTCTTCTTTTGCCCTGTCTTCCATCAGGTCACATTTGTTCACCACCAATATTAATCCTTTGGCCGCCTCTATGATATATGACGAAATATGTTGATCCTGCTTCTTTATACCCTCCTTGTAATCCAGGATGAGGCACGCGATGTCGGATCTTTCAATTGCCTCCAGAGTTCTGAATGTGCTGATCTTTTCCAGTCCCTTTTCTATTTTTCCCCGTCTCCTTAGTCCGGCGGTATCTATAAGATTAAGTTTCCTGGAATTCCAAGTTATGGGAGTGTCCGTAGTATCTCTTGTTGTTCCGGGGATATCGGAAACGATAACCTTTTTGTGACCTAAAATAGCGTTAACGAGTGATGATTTTCCGACATTGGGTTTTCCGATGAAACATATATCAATTACATCGTCTATCTCTTCATTCTCTAAATTCTTATTAAATCCCGCTTCCTTTAGGTTTTCTACGACCATTTCAACCAATCCGCCCACATTTCTGTTGTGATATGCAGAAATCACAATCGGCTCGCCGAATCCCAATTTATAGATTTCGCCTAAAGCCCCAGCCATATCGGAAGATTCCCCCTTGTTTGCCACCAAAATAACCTTTTTTTGAGCTTTTCTTAGTAGCTTCGCGGCTTCGTAATCTTCAACGGTAAGACCATCTTTCGCATCTATGATGAATAATATCAGGTCTGCTTCATCAATAGCAGATTTCACCTGGAGCTTCACTTCGGCTTCAATATTTTCTTTTTGTCCGTATTCCAGGCCTCCTGTGTCCACAAGTATTATAGGCAAGCCATCCAATTCAGCATGATAATATATCCTATCCCTGGTGGTTCCCGCTATTTCCGAAGTGATAGCGAGTCTTTTATTTATAAGTCGATTGAACAATGTGGATTTGCCAACATTAGGTCTCCCCACTATTGCTATGACCGGAATCTTGTGTTCGAAGTTCATTGTGTTTTCTTTAGGTTGGTAACAGTATCTTGATAAATCGGCCACAAAGCAAGTTTTATTGTTAAAAAAGAGGCATTTTGATATGATATAGTCAACTTATTGAAATATTTATGTCGTTATCGAAGAAAGTTTTAGTCTCTTTGTTTTTGTCATTATTTTTAGTAACTCCAGCTTTTGCGCAAGTAACTATTTTGCCGAATGCCGGAAATACATCAATGGCGGGCTGTAAAGAAGCGTTAAATAGATATGAGGCTTCAGGTGATATTCCTAGTGTAAGTGATTCTGATGCAGCAGCTCAGGCAAACCAGGCTATTAGTGATGCTCAGGCTGAAGTAAAGGCTGCCCAAAAATATTTAGATGATCAAAAGGATGGTTATTATATTGAAACAGCAGAGGCACGTATGCAGCGAGCAAATGATGCATTGAAGAAAGCTCAAGATGATGCTGTTTTGGCAGAAAGGGGCGGCAGTAGTGGCCCCAATGATCGTGACAAGTTACTTGGTTGTGCTATAAAAACAGGAAAAATTTCATTAATGATGATTCCCCTTTTTGTAACTTATTTCACTAATTATCTTCTAAGTATAGTGGCTATAGTTTGTGTTCTTTTCGTTATGCTGGGAGGCTATTTCTATATCTGGGGGGGGCTAAACGACGCCAAGGAAAAAGGTAAAAAATTCATAACAAATGCTTTAACGGGCTTGGGTATAGCATCGGTGGCCTGGATTGTTGTAAATGCCCTTATGGCAATCGTAACAAGCTAATTAAATATGAAAAATCAATCTAATTTGCGATGGTTAAATACAATCAAAGATAAGTATTTTGAATTAAAAAGAAAAATACAGGATAGGCGTGACCAAAAGGACCAATGTTTTAATGATGCAATCTTACCTAAGGCGAATACGCCGAATAGGATGATAGTAGAATTATCTGCCCAATCGGTCGCCAAGTCGGCGGCTTATGTATTGTTCATGCTTGTTTTGATATATTTTTTCTATGACATCCGGGTTGTATTGTTGATGTTCTTCATATCGTTTCTACTGGCCGCAGCACTAGATCCTGTAATTGACTGGCTTCAAAAAAAATCTTGTCCAAGAGCTTTGGCTGTATTGTTGGTTTATGTCGTATTGTTCATGTTGATAGGAGTGTTCATCACAAATGTAGTTTCTCTTATAGCTTCGCAAGTAATGGAAATAGCACAAAGTGTCGGAAATTTTGTTAATAATATCACGGAAGATAGTTCGGCTATACCATGGGCATCACAATATAAACCATATTTGAATCAATTCTATCAGACCATAAATCTGCAGGCTGCCGCCTCACAAATACAAAATGCATTAAAAGTTGTTTCTGATCAGCTACTATCCATATCTTTCGGCCTTTTTAATACAATTATCATTTTAATCCTGACGTTCTTCATGACTGTAGAAGAGAAACCAATCGAGGTATTTTTTCTTTCATTGTTTCCTTCTAAATATGCAAAATATATTTCTACAAGATTGGAGGCAGTAAAGGATCATATAGGCCAATGGTTGCGCGGGCAGTTGATGGTCTCGTTGGTGACCGGTCTGATAAGTTATATAGGTTTGTTTGTGCTTGGAGTAAATTATGCTCTTACACTATCCATCATAGCCGGTTGTTGTATGGTGGTGCCGGTAATGGGACGGGTATTCGCATGGATACTGACTTTTCCGATTGTATTCAATCAGTCACCTATGCTGTCTTTATGGATGAGTATTTTTTATATTATTCTACAACAGATTGAAAACAACCTGCTTATCCCATATATCATGAATAAGGCCGTGGGACTAAGCCCCATAATCATAATTTTTGCAATGATGGTCGGTGGGCAATATCTGGGTTTGCTCGGACTTATATTAGCGATTCCAATTGCAACCACTGCAGCTATTTTTGTCCATGATTACACATCAAAGCAAAAATAACAGAATTTATTCGCAAATCAAAAGAGAGAAATCTGCCGGTAGAATCTGCTTTAATCTTCTTATGTTTTCGAGTTCGGATTTGCCTATTTGGCAAACAACAAAGCATCGTTGATTGAATGAATCCAGTATTTTCAATGTGTCCTTTGGGAAAACGACATATTCATTTTCTCCGTTTTTTTCTTTCTCCTTAAAGAATAAAACATCTTTAGCTTCAACATCCACGCCGATGAATATAGATTTACGATGAGTAATCTTATTCATGACTGCTCCAATAAATGAAAAAGAGTCCTTATTCACATTGTTTAACTTATCAAGCGCCTGTTTGTTCATAATCTTCTCTATTTCTTCTGAATTCATAGCTACACCAGTACTCTTCTCATATAGATATATCGAAATAACCCCTATCAATGCTCCCGACAGTGCCGACAGTAACATTATCAAATAAATCAACAATCCCGACTGCCTGCTGCTAGTGACAGAGTTTAGTGAAATATTGAATCCGCTATTATTACTATAATTATATTTCTCTATTTCTCTATTGAGTTCCTGTACCACCGCAACTCCAATAATATTGGCAGATGCAGCGCTTTGAGCCCGAAAAATTACTGACAGATTCTGTTTCTCCTGTTTTTTTACCGTAAAAGTTGATTTATATCCTGATATTGCGTTTATTCGATCAATCAAAGAGCTGTTTCTAAACCACCCCTGTGCCGTTTCGGTGAATTGATCAGCTGCCTGAACCGAATCTGTAACCTGACTTAAAGTCATCTTTTCTATTTCAGAACCGATATTTATGAATACAGTACCAGTGTATGTGGAATTTCGACTGGTGAAAAAATATGTTGAAAATCCTATTAATAAAGAAATTAGTGTTATTATGATAATAGGAAGTAATTTTCGCCTGATTAAAGCAATAAGTTGTTTTATTGTCATAATTTTTATGGTTTATATCATTTCTTTTTGCCAAATATAAAGTTTTTTCTCTATGAATTCGATTATTTTCTTATTAAAGACATCTTTACTGAATAGATTCGCCTGATTACGAATCTTAGTACTGTCAAATTCTATCCGATTAAAGGTGTTTATGGATTTTATTATGGATTCCGGTGTCTGCTCATGGAAAAATGTTCCGCTTATCCCATCGGTAATCGTATCCAGGGCACCACCTTTGCCATAGGCTATTACAGGGCATCCCGATGCCATGGCTTCGATGGGAACTATGCCAAAGTCCTCTACTTGAGGGAAAATCACACCCTTCGCAGTACAATACAATTCTTTAAGCTTTTTATCGTCTACATATCCCAAAAATTCAATATTCGGAGAGGCCATTTTCTTAAGTTTTTCTTCCATTATGCCTGTCCCTGCTATTACCAGATTCAAACCTGTCTTATTAAAAGCTTCTATCAATAAGTCGAATCTTTTGTATGGTATTAGTCTTCCAACTGCCAGAAAGAAATCTTTTCTGTTTCTGATTAAGGAAAAATTTTCTATATCTACAAAAGGATGTATTACAGTGGCATTTTTCCTATAATATTTGATGATTCTATTTTTTACTGTTTCAGAATTTGCGATATAGTAATCTACTCTGTCCGCACTTAGCCTATCCCAAAGGCGAATATTATGAATATATAAGCCAGCTATTTTTTTTAGCAAACTGTTTACCTCATATTCATTGATGTAGTTTATGCTATCTTCCCATGCATATCTCATGGGAGAGTGGCAATAACAGATATGCAAGGTCTCCGGCCTTGTTATAATTCCCTTGGCGCAAGAATGCGAACTTGAAATGACAAGATCATAATCATCGAAATCAAAACTTTCAAACACTTTTGGTAAAAAAGGCAGATAAAGTTGATGTTTTACTTTGGCAAAAGGATATTTCTGAAGATAGGAAGTGCGTATGTCCGCCTTTTCAAAACCTATTACTTTTTCAGGATTGTATATGGACGTATATATCGGAGCATTCGGAAACAAATGGTGTAATCCATGAATTACCTTTTCAGCGCCACCCATGTTGGTCAACCAATCGCATACGATTGCTACTTTTATTTTTTTTGAAAGCATCTAATTATGTGCTTAATCTTTATCGATATCAATATATTGATTTTTCGACAAAGGGTAAAGCTGCAGTTTCTTAGCCCTAATGAAAACTTTTTATTCCGCAATGCAGTACTGTTATCTTTAGTCTGTCGGTCTCAAAAGTGCAAATTTCGCCTCTTCCAAAGTTGGATAGCAATTTATGAGTTGAGTCAGTCCCACAACCTGTAAAATATCAAGTATATTGCTTCTGGTCTTTGCGATAACTATTTTTCCATTACCTTCTGTTACTTTCCCATACCAGTCTGTAAGATATCCAATTGACTTACTGTTCATATATTCGAGATTCTCAAAATCAAAAAGCAGGTAAAGATTTTGTGGGTATTGTTCCATCAACTGATATATAATCTTTGCCTTTTCATCAACATTGCTTTCATCAAGCTGTCCCTGGAATCTAACCAATTTCGCGGATTGTCCTTTTGCGGCAGAAGCAATATCTTCAATTGTGATGTTTACTTGTGTCATGTTGTATTTATTAAATTTTTATTGTTTTATTATGACAAAATCAGATGGTTTGGACTTTCGAGGAACTTAGACATCTCCGCTTCGATTTTAGAGTCATGAAGAAATTTCTTTACCCTTACCTTTATACCACCTTTTTCATTATCCATAAATTCCAATTCATCTGTCCATTCCGCTACTATTTTTGACAACCCCCTCCCCCTTATTCCTGTATAAGAATAATTCGGATTCCTTCTTTCGTTAATTAATCTTTTTAATTCAGCGGCACTTATCTTGTTTTTTCCTGTTCCACTATCTTCCACTATTATTTCGATACTTTCATGAGGATAACTAACAAAAGATATCTTAATATCTTGTCCCGGTGATGAGCCATGTTCAATGGCATTATTGCACAATTCATCCACGACTGACTGAAACCTGAAGGCCCACTGCTCTGAAAATTCTGTCATATTTCTTATAAGCCCCAGAGTAAAATCCCTTATTCCTGAGAGAAAATATGCATTCGTAGGTAGAATGATCGTAATGTTTATAGGTTTTTTTTCAATATTTTGAGTATCTGCCTTGTTTTGACCTTCTTCTGCCATGTAAAAATTTATTAAATCTGTATATTTTAGCATTTTTAGACACATTATGTCAAAGCGCTATAATAAAATATAATTATTTCTTGATTTCGTCACATATATGTATTAGATTTTTGCTGCTTTATTTTAGTCAATCTTTTGATTGCTTAATCCTCCCCTTATTTTTTTGTGAGGGGCTAAAGGCAAAATGATAAGGATTGACGTTTAACCCAAAGGATATGGAAAAAAATGATATTAAGGAGATGTTCGATAATGCAGTGCATTTCGGGCATAAAACTCAAAAGTGGAATCCAAAAATGAAAAAATTTATTTTTGGAGAAAAAAATGGAATACATGTTTTTGATTTACAGAAAACCAAAGAGTGCCTAGACAAGGCTTTGGATTTTATAAGTCACGAGACTGCGAGTGGGAAAAAAGTATTGTTAGTTAGTACAAAGCCACAAGCAGCTCAACTAATACTTGAATCGGCTGAATCGACAAAGATGCCTTATGTTATACATAAGTGGATGGGGGGGCTTCTTACTAATTTTAGTACGATTAGACAGAGAATCAGATATATGAAAAGTTTGAAGGATCAAGAGAAGTCTGGTGAATTGGATAAGTATACAAAAAAGGAAGCTTCTGTTTTAAAAAAAGCAATTTTGAAATTAGAATCGGCTTTGGGAGGTGTAAAGGACCTTGACAGACTTCCGGATGTGATTTTTATAGCAGATGTATTAAGAGACAGAATAGTTGTAAATGAAGCTAATAAATTACACATACCTATCGTGGCTATAGTAGATTCTAATGCCGATCCTGATGGAATAGCTTATCCAATTCCTGGGAATGATGATGCAATCAAGTCATTGACCTATTTGATAAATAAGGTAAAAGGTGCTATAATTGAAGCGAAAACAAACAAACAACAATAATATTTATTCAATGGCAGATTCTGTAATAAAAGATGATAATTCTCAAAACAATGTAGCTACGCAGGGTGCTGTGAGTGAAAATAGTGCTACAAAAGTAGTTAATGTGGCGGAGAGTCAGGTATTGAATGCTGTCAATCAAGTTGGGCAAGCAGGAGATCAGGCCTTACAAGTAGGGACACAAACAGTTCAGGCTGTCGGTCAAATTGGTGGACAGGCATTTGAGGCTGGAGCCAATACGGTACAAGCAGTTGGGCAGATGGGAGGACAAGCTGTGCAGGCTGCGGGACAGGTAGGCCAACAGGCTCAATATTTAGTTTCACAAACGCAGGGTACCGTTGATCAATCACGACAATTGGTGCAGGACTTTTTGATGCCTAAAGATAATCAGCCCAAGGTAGCATTTGATGAAAAGATTTTTGCAATGGTAAGTTATATTCCACTTGTGGCTTTGATTTGTCTTATAATAAAGTCCGAGAGTAAATATGTGTTACTGCATGGAAGACAAGGGCTTATTTTGACTATATTGGGTTTTTTGAATGTATTGTTAGTATTGTTTCCATATATAGGGCCAATGTTATTTGGTCTGGTTGGATTTATAATTTTTATAGTTACAGTCTATTCAGGTTATCAGGCCTTGATAGGTAATTGGTGGAAGATTCCAGTATTAGGTGATTTAGCTGAGCTTATACCTGTAAATATGTTTGCGAAAGTAACAAGAGAGGTACTCACCGGTCAGGCTATGGCAAGTAATGATTCCACCACTATAGAAATGCCTTCACAAGCACAACCTGAAGGACCAGTGGAGCAGAAACAGACAACAGCTCCGGGTGATGGGGTCTCGCCTAGTACCGGGGTTTAATTTTAACATTGAAATAGTTCAATTATTTTTTAACTATATTTTAAAATGGCGGTAAGTTTGGATAAGATAAAGGAATTAAGAGAAGTTACAGGCGTATCAATGATGTCATGTAAGAAAGCACTGGAAGAGGTCGGAGGAGATTATGAAAAGGCTTTGGATGTGTTAAGAAAAAAAGGTGAAGCAAAAGCAATAGAAAGGAGTGAAAGAAAAACAGGGCAAGGCGTTATTGCTTCATATATACATAATAATCTTAAGTTGGGAGTTTTGGTTCAGATCGGGTGTGAAACAGATTTTGTTGCAAGAAATGAAGATTTTCAGTCTTTAGCGAGAGATATAGCTATGCATATAGCTGCTTCGAACCCACTCAATATTTCTCCTGATGAAATATCCAATGAACTAGTTGAAAAAGAAAAAGAAATCTGGAAAGCGCAGCTAAGTAATGAAGGGAAAAAAGAAGCAATGATCGAAAATATCCTTATCGGAAAGGAAAAAAAATTCAGGGAAGAAGTTTCTTTATTGAAACAACCTTTCGTTAAGAATCCTGAAATAACTATAGAGCAATTGCTATCTAACACTATAACGAAAGTGGGAGAGAATATAAGGATTTTAAGATTTAGCAGATTTTCAATGTAATTTGTTTAGTTTCCTCTTAAAAAACAGGCACAAACTTGCCTGTTTTTTTGTTTTATTGTATAATAATTAGATAATTTATAAAAGTGCTGATATTAATGTAAATTATGATTCAAAAATTTTGTGAAAATGTATTAAAAATATCACCACATGAAATTCCTAGAACCTTTTATGCTTGGATTTTAAGGTTTCTATATAGATTTATGGCGATAATCATATGGACGCCCATATTGGCTTCATTTATAAATGGAGCAGGAATCGAGCGCCTCCCTTTTTTGTCAATAATTCAAGGTCTTTTGATATTTGTGGGAATGCTGTCTTTTACATTCATCATTCATTTCGGTAATGTTAGAATTCAAATGCTTATTAGTTCTATAGGTGCCATTTTTTTGATGTGTATATCTTTAATTTTTGAAAAAAATTTTCAAATCCTTTATTTACCAATAAATATTTTGGCATTTTGTATATTTGTTACACAAATTAATATCTTTATATCAAACATTATCGAGGAATATTTCACTCCATGGGAAGCTGAAAGGTTGTTACCTATAATTGACTCGGCTGATACTTTTGGAGGAATTCTTGCGGGGGTAACTATAGCCATGTTGGCAAGTACAGGGCTCAACGGTTATTTTGTTGTGCTCTGGGTAATAACTATTGTGACTATACTTATGATAGTTTTTTTCCTTAATCCCAGTAAAGAAATGGAAATACATGGCACTAATCGCTTTTTTATCAAAGAAAAGCCGCTGAAATTGATATATAATAATATTCTCCACATTAAAGATTCACCATTCCTTAAAAGTTTGTTAATTTTTTTAGTTCTTCAATGGACTATTGCCCAACTTATTGAATTCCAATATACAAAAGTTGTTGATGAATTAGTTTTATTAGGCCACAACACTATTAACCATGAAAATAAATTAATGGAAGGGTTGGGATATCTAAACATTTTCTTTTACAGTTTTGCGCTACTTATCCAGTTAGTTTTTGCTAATAAAATAATCAAGAGAGTTGGTACATTTGGTGGATTTTTGATTCATTCAATTATGATTTTTTTTAGTTCTATTTCTCTTCTTTTGGGTTTTTCATATTTCTCAGTAGTCTTATCCAGAAATAATTTTGAGGCTTCTTCAATATTTAATCGTAGTTCATATGAGGCTTCATATTATGCATTTCTTCATAATTCTAAATTATATTTGAGGGAGTTCTATGAAGGCTTTCTTTATCCAGTAGGGACTATATTGGCAAATGTTTTTTTGATTGTAATTCAGTTTAGTCATATAAATGATACTTTTGTTGCTATCAATGTTGTATTGTTTGGCCTATCTGCACTTATGATTATAGTTTCAATTAAAATGGGTTTTAATTACACGAGAATTACGCTCGAATCACTATCTAAGGCTAAAGATGACAAGACTAAATACCATGCCATTGAGATTTTAGCTCAAAAAGGTCATATCAATGGAATAGAAGTACTCTTTAACGAATTATTGAACAAAAAACATTCTGATCATATCAAAGGAAAAATACTTAATGAACTTGCCAGAACCGGTAAGATGGAAGTACTGCCTCATATCCTAAATCACATAAGAGGGAGTGATGTTTATTTACGGAATAGTGCTATTGAGGCATTAAATAGACTTAATCATGTACGTCTGGATAGTTTTAAACATAATCATGAATATAAACTGCATTTATTGAGCGAGCTTAAGCAACTTCTTTCTTCGCAGTTAAATAGTAATGAAAAAGCTAATATATTAAAGATTTTAAGTCATATCGACAGGGAAGAGACAGCTTCTCAAATAATCAATATTTTGAATAATGGAACAATTCCTCTAATGAGAGAATCACTTAAGTTAATAAATTTCACTAATGTTTCAGTTCCGCTGAAATGTGTTGAACAATACATCCATTCCACAGATCCTTATTTAAAAGCATATGCTATTGCATTCTTGTGGAAGAATAAAAATCATCGCATATACTTAAGACGCGAGATCGAAAACATGATTAAATCAAAGCGAATCTTAGACAGGATAGTCTTGTTGGAGGTTTCTAATTTAATCAGCAGTTGCGACTTAATATTAAACTTTGCCCGAAAAATGTCTGACTCAAAATTATTGAAAGAAAAAATCCCGGCATTGATTTTTCTGTCAAACCAATATGGCAATGAATATCTAAAATCATTAGCAATAACTATATTTAATCTTAGGCCTGAAAGTTTAAAAAAAATCTCCGTCATGCTTGAATTCTTGAATAAGAATAAATCAGAACAAATGAATCATTACCTTTTCCTTAACGCTTTTAGGTTAAGATTCGATAATATCAATGAAAAATATGTGCATTTTGGTCTTGCTAATTATTTGGAAGATAATGTTTTGTTTAAGCTAAAGAAAATTTACACAGCAATTAATTCGCGAAGGCATGCCGATTTAATTTTTTCTACTCTTCTGAAAAGAAAAAATTTAAAAATGCAGAATATTAATATATAATATAAAAAAATAACAATTAAACACACATGAGAGATTATAATACGGCTAATTTGGATATAGTGATGGATGATTCTAACAGTAAATATCAAATCATAAGTTTTAAAGGAGAATTGGATAAACTTGGATTGGAGAAAGTTCAAAATGCAATAGATGCAGCAATTGATGTTATCCAACCTGATTTGATGATATTCGATTTCAATGACTTGGATTTTATAAACAGTGAAAGTATTGGATTCTTACTTACAGTACATACGAGACTTATAAAAAAGAATAAAAAACTGGCTATAATAAATGCCAAAAGTCATGTTAAGGATGTATTGAACGTTATAGGAATAACAAAGCTCATAGGGTGTTATGATAATATTGGTGATTTGGAGTCTTTATTAAAACCATAAAGCTATGTTATTGATATTTAAAAAAAGCATTTTATTCAGGATATTTGTATATTTTGCGTTATTTGGATTATTGATTTTAGCATTATATGTCTATTTCTATTCAGCGGATTGGCATTCTATACCCGTGACTATATTGGGAGGGATATTGGGAGGTTTTTTGTTGTTTTTCATATTGGTTTATCTATATGAGATAGTCAGACCTCTCGAAATAATTTTGGTTCAGATGAAAGCTTTATTGTCAGGACGCATATATAAACGCATCTATACGGACAGGTTGGATGAAATCGGAATAATAGCCAATTTTTTTAATGAAATCACAAAAAGTTTCGAAAAGGCATCTCACGAAATAAAAGAGGGTAAAAGATTGATGAACGAACTGGAGATCGCTGCACAGATACAAAGTGAGATTTTGCCAATCAAAAACCCTAAAATACCAGGACTTGATGTCGTAACAAAGTCAAGAAGTGCTGTAGAACTGGGCGGAGATATTTTTGACTTTATGACAGTAGGTGGTAATACATATATTTTTATAGGAGATGTAACGGGACATGGCGTTCCTGCTGCAATAGTAATGGTTATGGTGCATACAATATTGCATTCAATTATTGAGTTTTATGATAATGCCTATAGCTTGCTGATAAAAACTAATTCCATTTTAAAGCAACGGATTAGGTCAACAATGTTCATGACATTGTTGATGTTAAGATGGGACCATAAAGAACAAAAAATGACATATGTCGGTGCAGGACATGAGCATCTTGTAGTATATAAGGCTAGTTTGGGGAAATGTGTAGTAACGAAAACTGGAGGAATAGCTTTGGGGATGGTTGTTGATAATAGTAAACTTATAAAAGAGATTGATATTCCGCTTGAAATTGATGATGTTATTATTCTTTATTCTGATGGTCTAACTGAAGGTAAAAATATGACTGGAGAAATGTACGGACTTGATAGAATCATAAAAGCTACGGAAATCTATGCGCCACAATATGATTCGGAAGGAATAGTACATCGGATTGCTTTGGATTTTGCCCATTTTGTACAGGATCATATTCAAGATGATGATGTAACGCTTATTTCTATAAAATATGTAGGCGTAGGACAAGAAAAAGATAATTCATCATTGAATATTTCTTCTTGGGCTAATGCCTCAAACTCAAAAAATAATGTTAACGCTCAATCATCGGCATCGGCAGAATTTGTCGATTAACAGTTACAAAAATGAATACCGGTGATTTCGATTTTAATTTACCTCCTGAATTGATTGCCATTAATCCGGTTGTACCCCGTGACAGTTGTAATCTGATGGTTCTGAACAGAGAATATCAATCGATATCTCATAAAAAATTTCATGATTTGGCGAACTTATTGAATGAAGGTGATGTTCTTGTCTTCAATAAGAGCAAAGTGATTCCTGCCAGAATCTATCTCAATCATAATAATAAGAAAGTAGAGGTTCTTTTAGTAAGAAGGCTTGATGATTTTAGGTGGGCAGCCATAGGGAGACCGGGGAAATTATTAAAAGGAATGGTTGAATTCAGTCTTGGCGAAGACGTCAAACTTAAGGTAACTGAAAGTATAAATGGCATGGATAAAATAGTAGAATTTTCTTCCAATAATTACTCAATGGAAGAAATTTTAAAGAAATACGGTACCCCACCTTTTCCTCCATATATAAAAAATACGACCTCTGATTTGAGTGATTATCAAACTGTTTATGCTGAAACCGATGGAAGTATAGCCTCACCTACTGCAGGTTTACATTTTACAAAAAAACTTTTGGAAATTTTAAATAATAAAGGGGTGCAGCTTGAATATGTGACATTGCATGTCGGACTTGGTACTTTTTTACCGATAAAAGTTGATGTTATCGAAAATCATCTTATGCATAAAGAATTCTATTCAATCGACAAATCCACTGCCGACAGATTGAATGATGCAAAAATCAATAACAAACGTATTATCTGTGTCGGGACTACAACAGTTAGGGTTTTAGAGTCATCTTATGATGCCGATAAAGGATTTTCTGAAAGATCAGGAGATACTGATATATTTATCTATCCGGGCTATAAGTGGAAGTGTGTAGATGCTTTGATAACCAATTTTCATCTTCCAAAGAGCACATTATTGCTTCTTGTAAGTGCTTTTGGTGGCAAAAATCTAATTTTTAATGCTTATAATGAGGCTATAGAGCATAAATATCGTTTCTACAGTTTTGGTGACGCGATGATAATATTATGACCGTTAATGTTTACTATTTTAGCGGTTTTTGTTATAATAATATGAGTTTTTAAGTTTATAGATGTAGTATGAAACAGGGCAGAAGCAAAAATAAGATATTCATACAGATAGCGGTAGTCTTTATGTTAGTATGCTTTCCATGGCATGCTATTGCGGCAGCATATGCTAATATTCAAGCCTTTGGAGTGGATACTATAGCCGGTTATAGTTCATTATTAAGCACATCAAAGACTTATCCCAACCAAGATATTGTTTTCCACATAAGAAAGCCTGATGGTGCTTTAATTGATTTTAAATCAAAAACGGATTCAAATGGTGTGGCAAAATCTGATTTATATGATTTCCACACTAGAAAAGCTGGGAAATACCATGTATCCGTATCTATGGATTCTTTTGAAATAAAATCTGCAGAATCTGATTTTGATGTATTTCCTGATGTTATTTCTCCAGAACAATCCAGTATAGTTGCACAAAGTGCTTTAGCTAGGACAGACGGAATGAATAATGTTAATATAAATGTAGTTTTGAGCGACAAATATGGTAACCCTATTAGGGGACATATTGTAAATATCGTTTCCAGCAGGGCGGATGATAATATTTTGTTGTCTTCGGCAAATTCATTAACTAATCAAGAAGGTAATGTATCTTTTATTGCTTCATCAAATAAACCGGGACTTTCTGTGTATTCGGCTATAGACTCTACGGCAGGAGTGATATTGACATCAAGGGCTCAAGTTGCCTATATGGATGGTTCAAATATTATTAGCGATGCCGGAGGTGATTTTAATGATTTCATCAAGAGGGCTGCTGCTGCTACAGCCGGACCTTTAAACAATTTTGAAATCGTTGAACTCCCTGAAAAGATCAACCCTAATCAAAACGTAAGCTTTAGGGTAACAGCAAAAGACCAAGACGGAATATCTGTGGAAAACTATACGGGAACTATACATTTTTCGGCGGAAGGAGCAAATAGCTCAAATGTCTCTCTCCCTGAAGACTACACTTTTAAAGCAGAGGATCTTGGAACTCATTTATTTAGCCTTGGACTCAAATTCACAGTGGCGGGCGATTATAAGATTGTAGCTACTGATGTTTCCAACAAGCTGATAAAGGGGGAAAAGTCATTAACTGTTGGTCCTTCCGGTTCAACAACCGGAGGAACGACCAATCAATCTCAAAATCCCCAAATATCTTCTCCTTTGGCTGGTATATATGCACAAAATATTCAAACTATAAAAGGAACTGCTGTGGGCGGTTCTAATATTAAGATCTATGACAATGCAAAGGAAATCGGAATTACTCAATCTTCCAGTGCCGGTAGTTTTTCATTCCAGACAGGTCCTCTTGCGGATGGCAGTCATGAGGTATACGCAGTAGCCATGGACTCAAGCAATAATACTCTGGGGACATCGACAAAAACAGTTATACAAATTGATACGACTCCTCCAAAGGTAGATGAAGTACAATTAATACCACCAACAGATGTTTTACCGGATTCAACAGTTACTATAAAGGTGATCAGTGAAGATAAGCTTTCTCAAGCTTCGGTTATATTTAATGGTGATATAGTCCAGTTATCGGAAGGTTTCGGAACAACAAGCGGATCCTATATAGGTACACTTAGGGCTCCATCTGTTTCCGGACTCTACCCAATAGATATTATTTTGACAGACCAATTGAATAATGAAGAGATCTACAAGAGCCAGGCTTCTATTACCATAGGAACACCTTCTCCATCTACTACTCCACCATTGACAACACAGCAGACTCAAGAAACCCAACAAGTCCTGCAGCCTCCCCTTACCACGGTTAACATTCCCCCTTCGCAGGTTTTTAATGTTGTGGCTTACGGTTCGAACAATAAAGTGACTTTAGTTTGGGATGCGGCTGCTGACGATGGCATGATAAGAAATTATCGAATATATTATGGTACGGATCTCGCTAATCTTTCAAAAAGAATTGACACGAAAGGTCCAAGTACAACTTGGTATATTCCAGATATGGAAAATGGAAAGGAATATTTCTTTGCAATAACGGCAGTAGATAACACAGGTATGGAGAGTCTTAATAGGAGCGAAATATCAAATACCATACCTTTTTCAACTGAAACCATAACAAAACTACCTAATAGGCCATCTGGCCCTATATCTGACTTAAACGCTTTAAAGGGAGCTGCACTTGAAGGAGTTATTCCTCCGGAAATGACGAAAAACGGCCCCGAGTTGATGTGGTTATTGCTAGGAACAGGTTTGTTTTCAGGAATTGCCAGAAAATTTTCTTCCTCAAACCGCAAATCCCATTAGCCAGTTGGATTTTATCGTATATGCTGATATTATTGACTACGATTTTTAAATGATTGATGATTAACTATTTATTAACATTCATTTCGGTAAGCATAGATTTGTATACGTTTGCCATATTGGCACGTGTCCTAATGTCCTGGTTTCCGACAAACCAGGGTTCAAGGTTAAAGTCTATTCTTTATGATTTAACAGAGCCATTGCTAAGATATTTCAGGAGGGTTTTACCAAGACTGGGAATGATTGATTTATCACCAATTGCGGCGATGATATCAATGGATATACTTAAGTTTATACTAATGTATTCCATCAGCTACATCGCTTACAGTCTATGATTAAACTTTTTAACACGCTTAGTCTGAAAGAGGATTTTTTCAAACCTATATCGGATAATACCGTAGGATTATACACTTGCGGTCCGACAGTTTATCTTTTTGCGCACATTGGAAATCTTAGAACATACCTTTTTGAGGATTTACTTAAGAGAATGCTCATATATAACGGATTTGAGGTTAATCATGTCATGAACATAACAGATGTTGGACACCTAAGTAGCAATGCCGATGTAGGTGAAGATAAGATGGAACTTAGCGCAAAAAATCAAGACATGAATGCGTGGAAAATGGCTGAATTCTATACGGGTGCTTTTATGAAGGACTTGGAGAGACTTAATATAATCAAGCCAGATAATATCCCGAAAGCTACAGATCATATCGCCGAACAGATTGAGATGATAGAAAAGTTGGAGAAAAATGGTTATACTTATCAGTTAGAAGACGGTATTTATTTCGATGTATCTAAATTTGCGGAATACGGAAAATTATCTAGGCAAAAAATGGATGAGAAACAGGCCGGAGCGAGAGTCGAGGTTAATCTTGGAAAAAGGAACCCTGCCGATTTTGCGTTGTGGAAATTCACCGCTAGCGGAGTTAAACGTCAAATGGAATGGGATAACCCGTGGGGACGTAGGGGATTCCCCGGCTGGCACATAGAATGTAGCGCAATGAGTACCAAATATCTGGGGCAACCTTTTGATATTCATTGTGGAGGGATAGACCATATACCAGTTCACCATGAAAATGAGATTGCTCAAAGCGAAGCCGCATCGGGTAAGAATTTGGCTAACTATTGGCTGCATGGAGAATTTATGCTGGTGGATGGCCGAAGAATGGGAAAATCGGAAGGTAATGCTTTTTTATTAGAAGATTTGATAAAAAGGGGTTTTGATCCTTTGGCTTATAGGTATTTGTGTCTTAATACCCACTATCGTATTCAGCTAAATTTCACATGGGAGTCTTTAGCGGGGGCGCAAAAGGCTCTTGATAGACTACGTGAACACCTGAATGTATTTTCGCAGTCGGTTAACCGTGATTCTAAATCGGCCAACAGTGAATATAAAAAAACTTTTACTGATGCTATCAATAATGATTTAAATATGCCATTGGCTCTTGGTAATCTGTGGAAACTCATAAAGGATGAAAATGTTGCTAATGAGGATAAATATTTTACTCTATTGGATTTCGACAGGATATTGGGATTAGATTTGAGTAAAAAGAATGAACCTCTGGTTAATATACCGGCTGAAGTAAATGAATTAGTTTCAAAACGTGAAATCGCCAGATCAGAGAAAAACTATAAATTAGCCGATGAATTTAGAACAAAGATAAGTGAAAGTGGTTACGAAATCGAAGATTCGAGCGATGGACCGAAGATAAAGAAAATCATCGCCTGAATATTTGGCTTTAACTATTTTTTAGTCTATCGGCTAATTTGTCTATATCTCCTGCTCCGAGCGTTATAATAATATCGAACCTGGAATGTATTTTTTTTATAAGTTTATAGGTCTTATCCATACCTCCTCCGTATATGACTGACGGATGATGTACTGAGATCTCCTTAACGAGAATTTCCTCGTTTATTCTGCTTATGTCCGCGACCTTATCTCTTACCTTAAATATGTTTGGTATAATTACATCATCGGCGTCACCAAAAGCTTTAGCAAAATCATTCAATAGTTTGTAGGTCCTACTATATTGGTGTGGCTGAAATACACATAATATCTTAGATTTGTCTCCATATCTTTCCCTTAAAGATTTCAGTGTGGCCTTGATTTCTGTTGGATGATGAGCATAATCATCAATTAATAAAGTTTTTCCCATCTTGCCTTTTATTTCAAAACGTCTGTGTGCCCCCATGTATCCGTTCACAGCCATAATGCTTTTTCCGATGTCCAATCCTAATGTATGTGACAAAGCTATTGTCGCCGTGGCATTAAGCCTGTTATGTACTCCGGGAATCTTTAGGTCCAGGGAAGCTATCAGCTCGCCATGATGATAGATTTTATCTCCATTCAGGACATAATCATTGCTTTCCTTGACCCCATATGTTCTCACATCCAAATGATTTAAATTGATGCATATTTTGACAACACTATCCTGATCTCCGCAAGCAATCAATATCCCACCTTTCTTAATCTTTCCTATGAATTCAGAAAAAGCACTTTCATAATCATCAATATTCTTATAATAATCCAGGTGATCAGCCTCTATATTGGTCAATATAACGGCATAGGGGCTATAATTTAGGAATGCGCGCTTATATTCACAAGATTCCAATATAAACCATTCCCCTTCCCCTACTCTACTGTTATAACCGTTCAATTCTTTTAAAGATGAACCAACAAGAACAGTAGGATCTTTACCATTTATGATAAATGAAGAAGCAGTTAACCCTGTTGTCGTGGTCTTGCCGTGAGTGCCACACACAGAAACCGTCTTAAACTTTCCGGTCAGTAATCCGAGAGCTTGAGGATATGATAACTCTTTAATCCACTTTCTGGCCGCCTCTTTGCGCTCAGGATTAGATTTTGCTATGGCCGGAGAATATATCACCAAATCAGTGTCGGGAGGTAAATTAAATGCCGAATGTCCGATAATGCACTTTATTCCGTTATCTCTTAGTTTTTTCAGAGTTGATGAATCGTTAGCGTCCGAGCCAGTTATGCTTATTCCCATCGACGACAATATTCTGGCAATTCCGCTCATTCCGGAGCCACCTATCCCTATACAAAAGATATTTCTATAGCTTTCTATATTATGTTCCATCCTATTCGATTAATTGCTTTATAAGCTTCTGTATAGTATATTTTGACTGCATTTTTGGCAATGTATATGGCTTTAAGGTTACAACAAACAACAAACATGACAAAATTGGTACTGATAGGTGAATTTTTGCTTGTTTCTTATCTATTGTACATACTTACAGCTTCGGTTTATAAAAGCTATCAAATTGATCAGCATATTCGTAATTTTGAATCGGAAAATGCAAGGATTGCTGATGAAAATCGTAAAAAAAGTGAAGAATTCGATTATTATAGCTCTGATGCCTACATTGAAAAGATTGGGAAGCAAAATCTCGGACTTATAAATCCAGGGGAGGAGGTAATAATCATTCCCAGAGAAAATGTTAATAATTCTGGATTAATAGGCGGAAGAAGTATTATAAACGAAAATCCCAAAAGATTGGATCTAAATAATTCTCAACGCTGGTGGAAGTTTTTCTTTGACATGAAGCGGTAAAATATGTAAATTCGTAATGCTTTGGATTTGACGCGGGGTAGAGCAGAGGCAGCTCGTCGGGCTCATAACCCGGAGGTCGGAGGTTCGAATCCTCCCCCCGCAACCAAGGCTGGGTAGCTCAGGTGGTTAGAGCGCGGGACTCATAAGCCCGAGGTCGGCGGTTCGATCCCGCCCCCAGCTACCATTAGCATCTAAAGATGGTCAGGCATATATTCGTGAGTGTTTTTTCACAAGAAGAGATGAAAATGTATATGCGTATACGACTTATTAGGGATAAGTTTTTTGGTGGTTTCGTTAAACAGCTAACGCTGCTTAACATTAAACCGTTTCATATAAGTATTGCTGGGATATTTAGTATACTATTATTTATTTATTTCTTTCGTTTCAATCCATGGATTGCATGTGTTTTTATTGTAGCCAACTTGTTTTTGGACGGCATAGACGGAGCACTGGCACGATACCAAAAAAATGATGGTGTTAGTGGAGCTATAACTGATGTAGCTGTAGATAATTTGTGTTTTTTCCTTGTTTTCATGACTGTTTTCTATTATGGAATATTGAATTATTTTTGGGGAACCACTTATCTCTTTCTGCAAACTGTGATGCTTTTTTTGGTATTGAGCTGTAATTCCATGAAGATATCTGTTTTTCCTATCGTTAAGCCAAAGTATTACTTTTATCTTTTTCTCTTCATGTTTGTTTTTGTCGGATGGAATTTTTTTGACCAGCTATTGGTTGGATTTTCTGTTTATATGGCTATAACAAACGTATTTCTATTTGAAAAAATTCGATGGTCAATACGATAATCCAATCATTATTTTATTTCCTTCCCGCTTATTGTGCCAATGCCGTTCCTGTAATCCTTTCACGATACGGGCTCATGAATGTGCTGGCAATCAGAGTGGATTTTGGATTGAAGTTTTTAGGAGATGATTTATTCGGTTCGACAAAAACATATCGTGGAATACTTGGGGGGGTATTGGGTGCGACATTTGTGATTCTTATTCAGTCAATAATTTATATTTATCTGCCTCAATTTAAATCACTTTTTATATTGGAATATAATCTCCCTCAAATACTTTTTTTGGGCGGATTGATGGGATTGGGAGAAGGGCTGGGAGACTTATTTAAGAGTTTTATAAAAAGAAGGTTGCATATCAAGAGCAGCGCCCCATTTTTCCCTTTTGATCAGTTGAGTTTCCTTGGCGCACTATTATTAAGTATGTCTTTATATGTACCTTCTGTCGGCCATATTTTGACTATACTGATAGTCTCACCTCTTCTTCCTGTTGTTGCAAATCTAATCGCTTTCAGGCTCGGGCTGAAAAAGGTCTGGTGGTGAAGCTTATTACCGAATGCTGTTTAAAATGTATTCTTTGATTTCAGAGTAGCCTTCCGCCTTGGGCAGAAGAATATATTGTCCTTTTTCGTTGTGTGTGGAATTAAGGTAGTTTTGTGTCGTTAAAGATATCCCTGTAATTATATCAAAGACCTTATAACTTCCGTAATAGCCCATGGCTTCAAAAAGATTTATATCGGTAATGAGGTTGGGCAAAAGACTATTATACATATTTACAGATATGTCCAGTTGCCTTAACAAATCCATTTTTGCCATTTTTTTTGTTATGGCTTCTACGATAAGCTGTTGTCTTTTGCTCCTGTCAAAATCTGTTGTGGATTTTCGACTTCTGGCATATTTAAGAGCCATATCTCCATCAAGATGTTGATTCCCCTTTTCGAAACTAACGACTATGTAACTGTTATCCGGTCCCGGATAGGCATTATCCGTAATACTTTTGGGAATATCTATGTCAACACCGCCTATCGCATCGACAAGATCCGTGAAAGATTTAAAATCAAATATTACATATTTTTCTATGGGTAGGCCCGTTATGGCAAATATGGCTTCTTTTAGTTTCTCAATCCCATAAAACTCATATAATTCATTGATTTTCCTGCCTTTATAGTAGAAATCCCTTGGGATACCGATAAGTGTTATTTTTGATTTTTTCTCATCTACATTTGCTATTATAATCGTATCCGTAAGCTTTCTGTTCTGCCCCAAAATCAAAAAATTCTTGGTTTCCCCAAGACTTACAGCCATAGTAACTTCTTTCTTCAATTGAGCATTTTTTTCTGCCAATGACGCTATCTTTATTTCGTTTTCATTTATGTGCCGACTCAACTTAACATTGTCCTCCTGAATTTGTTGCGCCTGAGACTGCATCTGCGCCTGTTCCGTCCTGTTTTTAAGATCAATGGCCGAAAGGTCTGTATCGAGCTTGTTCAATCTATAGTTTATCGTCTTCATGAGAAGATTTTTTGATTGCATATCTTCTCCCATTTTTCTGTTCTGGTCTTTTAGTTCCCCTACCTCGTCTATGAGATTACTTATCCTAATTTCTTTATTCTTTAAATCTACCTGATTTTTTTGGATGATGACAGTGAAACCGATAAAAGCAAGTATCAGTAAAACGAGGATGCCTATGACTGCGTTCTGTATGTGTCTTATAATTTTATTCATCTGTATCATGACAAGTCTATTCCTATTCTTGCCGCTATCTCCTGATCGACAAATTCGCGTTTACGTCCATATTTCATTCTGGAGTATTGCCTCAATATTTCTCCGACCTTGGGATTTGCTTTAGACATATCATAAATCGTTTCCAGTGAAAAAGGCCGCGATGTCGTATTCTTTATGTTCAATTTTATGTATGCCTTATAATTGGCTATACCGAGTACATCTTGTTCGCTCAATACCGGAGCATATTCTTTTGCCATATATTCGGCGTCATCCGCGCCAACCTTAAATGACATCATTGTACCGACGTTGCCGAACACTGCGTCCCTGATTGAAGTATCCTGCTTTTTTTCCAGCTGTTTTATGTACTGATGAGCCATTATTAGAGCCAGACGATATTTTCTGGCTTCGGACAATATCGAACAAAAACTATCCGTAGCAAAATTCTGAAACTCATCGACGTAGAGAAAGAAATCTTTTCTTTGATCTGCCGGGGTGTCCACACGGCTCATGGCTGCCATCTGGAGTCGTGCAACAACTATCAATCCCAGGAGTTGAGTATTCAGGTCTCCTATCTTCCCCTTGGAGAGATTAATCAGAAGTATCTTTTGCTTATCCATGCACTCACGAAAATTGAATGCTGATTTGGTTTGTCCTATGCAGTTTCTCATAATGGAATTCGTGATGAAAGGGCCAAATTTTGCGGAAAAGTATGGGATCATTTCCTGCCTTTCCCTTTCGCCGGTGTGAGCATATTCATGTTCCCAGAAGGATTTAACTATGGGATTCCTAACTTTGCTGACCTTATATTTCATAAATTCGTCGTCAACGAATATTCTGGGGACATCAATTAATGTAGCCCCTTCTTCCTGATCTTCCATGAGAGTCAAACAGGCATTTCTGAAATAGTGCTGTATTCTCGGTCCAAAAATCTCATCACCGAATATTTTTATGAATATTTCGGTCGCCTGACTTGATGCCATATCCATCTCTTCGGGAGTTTTTGCTTCAAGAATATTCAACCCCATGGGTCTTTCACTATCTGCCGGATTGAACATTATTACATCTTTAGCTCTTTCTTTAGGGACAAACTGAATTACTTCATCTACCAAATCGCCGTGAGGATCGACAACACATACACCATCACCACCGATGATGTCCTGACGTGCCATCCAGCTTAAGAAAACGGATTTACCGGAACCTGACTTTCCGATGATATAATGATGTCTAGTCCTGTCGTCGCTCAACATACGAACTTCGCGTTTTTCCCCTCTAAATACGTTATATCCCAATAGTATCCCTTCCGAAGGTAAGTTGGTCGGAGCCGGCAAGACTTTGTATTGAAGCCACTTGATTATCGGACTGTAATTGAACCGGCTGTGTGGAAAATGATATATGGAAGCTAACTCATCTGCTCCCAAGATAACTTTCTTCTCGCCTATATGCATGATTCTAGTGTCCATCATGCGTCTATTAAAATTGAAACTTATAATAGCGTTATTGATAATATCCGAAAAAAATATTCTGCGCGTCTGAAACCAATTCATCTGTGAATCCTTAAACATATTCAATCCCAGGGCTATACTATCTGAAATTTCAACAGCCTTAGTATGTGTCGGAGATGATCCTATTGTTCTTATTACTACATCAAAAGCCACCTGCCCCGCCTTTTCACCGATACGCTTCGCTATCTCTTCGCGTGTCTGTAACATTCTGACGTATCCTCCTCCGCCATATGGACCTCCGGCTCCTTCACCCTGTTTTTCTGTATTCATGTGTGAAGCACCAAACACCAGCGCACCTAATATATTTCCAAGGAAACCCAATCCGGGGATTTTTCTTGCTCCAGGTTTTTTACCGGAGAACATTTGAGTTCCGGCTCTTTCCGTTATCTTTTGCCATTTCTTATTCCTTTTAGGTCTCAACACTATCTGTATCACCCCAACGTCTTTTTCATCCAATTTTGAAAAGATGTTAGTAAGGTCGTTAAGCGGGTCACTTTCCAGGTTTTTATATACCTTTATTGGATAGAAAAAAGGATTTTTCTGATAAACATAATTACATCTCATTTTATTTCCATTGGGTCTTATCTCATATCGCTTATTCATATCTATATCTGCATTGGGATAATATGAGGTTATTTGCTTTTCCACCAAATTCTTATACTTTTCCTGTGTTATCACGTAGAATTCCACAACCTTATTTTCCGCGACAAGTTCAAATGAAACTATATCTGATTTAAATATAATCGTGCTCATTGTGTTCCTGAGACTTAATTCACCTATCTCGTTAAGATTTCTGTAAAGCTGTTCCATTATGGCTATCTTTTCCTTGAAATCTTTTTCTTCCGATTTTTCCTTATCTTTTTGTGATTCTTCGCGAGGCATCGTTATTTTCATATATACCAAGTGAGGCGGTATGAAAACAGCGGCATATACATATCTAAAGATATCTATCGAAAGCTTTATTCCTATTATCGAAATCGTTATATATATGATTATACCTATGGGGTCCTTCTGGAATATCTCCCAAAGCATCAGTGATTGTTTTCCTATAAAATCTAATATTGTCTGTAAATCCATCCCATTTGATTAATAATCTATAAATTATAGCAAAAAAGCCTTATTTGTTCAATCAAAAGGACTTATTGTTAATTGAAACATCGCCGATATTATTCTAGTCTTAGGTCGATGGCGTTTTTTACACTTTGTGATTTATGTGTTATAATTACACGATAATATCATTTGAACCACACCATGAACATAAATAAAGTATTTTATCCTGAATCAATAGCCGTAATTGGTGCTTCCACACAAACAGGAAGCGTCGGCAACAGTTTGGTTAAAAACCTTATTGATCAGAAATTTTCAGGAAAATTGTTCCCAGTAAATCCCAAGACCGACAGTCTTTATGGGATGAAGTGCTATAAGAACATCATGGATATCGAAGGGCCTGTAGACATGGCAATATTCGCTATCCCCGCTGCATTTGTTCCCTTGGCACTTGAAGAAGCTGGTAAAAAAGGTATAAAATCGGCAATCATCATTAGTGCAGGATTTAAAGAGATAGGTTTGATACAACTGGAGAATCAAATTAAAGAAATCGGCACTAGATATGACATCGCTGTGATAGGTCCCAATTGCCTGGGGGTAATCACTCCTGAAATTAATATGAACGCTTCATTTTCGGTAAATATGCCCGATGATGGAAATGTTGCCTTTATTTCACAGAGCGGGGCATTGTGTACGGCGGTAATTGATTATGCCAAATATTTGGGAATAGGTTTTTCAAAGTTCGTGAGTATGGGAAACAAGGCTTGTATTTCCGAACTCGAAATGTTGAAATATTTGGCTAATGATCCAAAGACCAAGGTGATTTTGCTTTATATTGAGCAATTAACCAATCCTGTCGAGATAATCAATACTGTGAAATATATTACACATAGTACTAATCCAAAGCCTGTAATTGCCATCAAGGCGGGACGTACTAATGCCGGAGCAGCAGCTTCAGCATCGCATACGGGAGCATTGAGCGGTGACGATTCGATGTATGAAGCCCTTTTTAACCAATGCGGCATAATACGGGCAAATTCCATATCTGAACTTTTCGATTTCGCGGAAATTTTTTCCAATTGTCTTCTTCCCGATGGTAAAAATGTCGCGATTGTAACAAATGCCGGAGGCCCCGGGGTACTAACAACCGATGAAATTATCGAAAATGGTCTAAACTTATCTAAATTCTCTAACGAGACAAAAACTTTCCTCACTTCATTACTGCCGCCTGCAGCAAACAAAGCTAATCCTGTCGATGTCTTGGGAGATGCAAAAGCTGACCGTTATAGTGAGACGTTAAAAGCTGTCGTCGCGGACGATAACGTCGATGGTGTTTTGGTGATTCTGACTCCGCAGGCGATGACTCAAGTTGAGGAGACAGCGAAGGTTATAATCGAAGTAAGAAACACCACAAAAAAGCCTATCGTCGCTACTTTTATGGGGCAAAAAATGGTTTTGCCAGGAGCAGAACTTCTTAAGAATAATGATGTTACAACCATGTCATTCCCTGAGTCTGCCGCAAATGCGATGGCTATATTGATGAAATTCGCTGAATCAAGCAAATCTGAAATTGATATATCAACTGAATTTAATGATATCGATAAACAGGCCGTTTCAGGTATATTTTCTGAAGCAAAGGCTAATGGGCAATTGTCTTTCAATGAAAAAGCCGCACTTGAAATATTGAGGAGCTACAACTTCCCTCTTCTTAGGACTTCTTTTGCTTCGACTGCCAATGAAGCAAAGATTGTAGCGGAAAAATATGGCACCGCACTGGCGATGAAGATAGCCTCTAAAGATATACTCCACAAGAGTGACGTAGGTGGAGTGATATTAAATGTGACAGCAATCGATATTGAAGCAAAATTTGATGAAATGATGAAGAATGTATCAAAGAAAATGCCGACTGCTAAAATAGAGGGTGTCTTGTTGATGGAAATGGCTCCTACTGGAGGTCATGAGTTGATTCTTGGATCAATACGAGACCCCAATCTGGGATCAATGATAATGGTCGGTTTGGGAGGTATATATGTAGAAGTGTTCAAGGATGTTTCTTTCGGCGTAGTTCCTTTGACAAAAATTGACGCGGAAAAAATGATCGACAAACTCAAATCAAAGAGAATTCTTGACGGTGTTCGCGGACAGCCTGCTTTAGATAAATCAGCACTGGTCGATTGTATGCTTAGATTATCACAACTAATAAATGATTTTCCCGAAATAAAAGAGCTCGACGTCAACCCCTTAAGGGTCATGCCATCCGGACAGGGAGTAATAGTACTTGATGCAAGAATAGTTATAGACTAGATAATCAGACATTCATGACTCCGTAAATACTCGTGAAGCTACCTTTGCCTATTACAAGATGATCCAGTAGCGGTATCTGCAAAAGTTCACCTGCCGCCTTAAGTTTTTTTGTAACCTCAATATCGGAATCGCTTGGAGTATTATCTCCAGATGGATGATTATGAGCGACAAGAAGAGCATAAGCTCCACTTTCGATTGCAGGTCTGAATACTTCGCGTGGGTGGATTATATTTGCATCAAGACTGCCGATGGTAATTACCTCTTCATGTATCACCTTATAGCGGGTGTTAAGGTAGATTCCCTTCATATGTTCTTTGCTTAGATATTGCATATTTTCAAAAATCAGGTATGCATCCTGAAGGCTTTGAATCCTTTTGTTTACAATAGATTCGCTGAAAAATCTTTTCCCCAGCTCTATGCACGCCATCAACTGACATGAATGAACGAATCCAAGTTTTAGTCTATCCTGCAGTTCGTTCAGGTTTCTTTCATTCAAGAAATCATCTTTTGCGAAGCCCTTAAATATCCTTTTAGATATATTGAATACACTTTCTTTGGAATTCCCTTTACCGAAGACTATCGATAAAAGCTCATGGTCTTCAAGAGATTCCACTCCCATATTTTTAAGTTTTTCCCTGGGCCCATATTCCGTCATATTTAAAATCATTAAGATATATGCATCTTAACGCTAATACATGACGAAAAATTAAATGGCTGGTAAATTTTTAGAAGCCCATTTTTTCTTTCAATATGTCAGACAAATCATTGACCTTAACTCTTTCCTGTTTAGTAGAATCACGGTGGCGAATGGTCACACAGTCATCTTTCTCGATAGTATCGAAATCGATGGTTATACAAAACGGTGTTCCTATCTCATCATGGCGGCGATATCGTTTTCCTATTGATCCGCTCTCGTCATATTCCGCTACATACATTGAACTCAATGACTTGTATATCTCCCTAGCTTTTTCAGTGATTTTCTCTTTATTTTTTACCAACGGAAGAATAGCAACCTTCACAGGCGCAAGACGAGGATGAAAGCGCATGACTACCCTTGATTCGCCGCCGACTTCATCCTCATCGTATGCATCAATCATGAAAGTTAAAACAGATCTGTCCAATCCAAACGACGGTTCGATAACCTCGGGAATAATTTTCTCGTTTGTTTCAGGGTCGAAATATAAAAGTTCTTCGCCCGAATACTGAGTATGACGGGTAAGATCCCATGTTCCTCTATGCGCGAGTCCCATCAATTCACCCCATCCAAATGGAAAACTGTATTCAATATCGACTGTCATGGTCGAATAATGTGATAACTCCTTTTTGTCATGCTCCCTGTATCTTAGCCTGTCATTTGTTATACCCAGTTCAAGATAGAAATCCATGCATTCTTTTTTCCATTCGTTAAAAATCTTTTCCGCAGACCCAGGTCTAATAAAATATTCTATTTCCATCTGGTCAAATTCACGTGTGCGAAAAGTAAAATTTCCAGGTGTGATTTCATTTCGGAAAGCCTTGCCTATCTGTCCAATACCAAAGGGTAACTTTTTCCTTGATACGTTCAATATGTTCCTGAAGTTTACGAATATCCCTTGTGCTGTTTCCGGCCTCAAATAAACCAATGCGCTTGATTCCTCGACTACGCCCTGGTGTGTCTTAAACATAAGGTTGAACGATCTGGCTTCGGTGAAATCAGTCTTGCCACATTTGGGGCAGGGTAATTTTTTTTCCTGGATTATCACTCCTATTTCCTTGAGTGTTTTGCCTGCGGCAGCCTCTATACCTATGTGTTCCTCTATCAACTTATCTCCTCTGATTCTTTCTTTGCAATTCCGACAATCCATGAGTGGGTCGGAAAAAGATTCTATATGACCCGATGCCTCCCACACTTTTGGGTTCATCAGGATAGACGCATCCTGCCCCACCATATCTTCGCGCTGATGAACAAATTTCTTCCACCAGTGTGCCTTAAGATTATTCTTTAACTCTATGCCGTAAGG
This sequence comes from Candidatus Altimarinota bacterium, assembly GCA_041752875.1. GTDB lineage: Bacteria > Patescibacteriota > Gracilibacteria > UBA1369 > UBA1369 > JTS-AC46. The sequence goes on along the minus strand of JBGSVP010000003.1, from coordinate 415,280 downwards.
TCCGTAATCCCATGTATTGGCCAAGCCTCCATATATTTCCGATCCTGAAAAAACAAATCCTCTTCTTTTTGCCAGAGATACTATCTTTTCCATCGTAGCTTTGCTCATTTTTCGAGAATTAATGGTTAATACTGTACCGAAATCCACCTTTTTACTCTTTAAACAATGACTTACTATTGATTCTTTTTATTGGTCTCTTTTTGCCTGTTTCTCCAATCAAGCATCGCATTCGAAAATACGTTCATAAAAGATTCCGCAGTCTGGTGAGTCATGTTTATTCTGCTTGTGACTTTTACAGTCATTGGTTTGCTGTTAGGGAGAATGAATCCAAAATCGATGATTACTTCGTTCCCAGTAACATGTACTGATACTGCATTACTGAAAACCCCCTGTTCTAAAGCTGTATCCATTTTTACCTGAATATTGTTTTGGCCTTCATCAGTCATATTATTTAGGTTATTGATATTAAGTTATATTTGCCAATTGCCCACAAGCGGCATAAATATCCTGTCCAAGGCTTACGCGTACCGTAGTGGGAATCCCCGCTTTGTCCAGAACCTCCTTAAAAGCATTTATTTTTGCCTTTCCGCTACCTTTTATTCCTTCTATACCCGTTGCATTATAAGGTATCAGATTAACATGGCAAAGCATATTTTTCAGCAGCGCGCATAATCCTTTTGCCTGCTCCGTGGAGTCATTGATGCCCTCAATCATCACATATTCGAATGAGACACGCCGATTGGTCTTTTCTATGTAATATCTTACGGCACTCATAACCTCTCCCAGTTCGTAAATCTTTGCAACCGGCATAATTCTCTCTCTTGTTTCCTGTGCCGAAGCATGAAGGCTTACAGCTAGGTTGACCTGTATCTTTTCATCTGCAAGGATTCTTATTCCATCAGGAATACCGGCGGTTGAAACAGTAATGTTTCTGGCTCCAATATCGAAGGCGTTCTTGTCATTCAAAAAACGTATAGCCCTGATGACATTCTCATAATTCATGAAAGGCTCTCCCATCCCCATAAATACTATATTAGATATCCTTTCTCCCAACTTGAAAAGTTTCATATAAAAAAATCTCACTTGGTCGCTTATCTCCTTATAATCCAAATTTCTTTTAAACCCCAGTTTCCCCGTCGAGCAAAAACTGCACCCCAGTCTACATCCAGCCTGACTTGATACACATACCGTATTTCTTCCGTCTTTAAATCTCATAAGTACAGCTTCTATTTTACATCCGTCATTAGTCAAAAACAGAGCCTTTTCAGTAAATCCATCCTTCGACTCTACGGAAGTCATCAACGAAAGACTCATGATTGCGATTATATCTTTTAATCTTGTTCTTAATCCAAGAGGCAAAGTCGTCATCTCCATTATATCCTCTTTACCTTCTCTAAAAACAGCATGCAAAATCTGATCTGACCTGTAAGCAGGCAGTGAAAGCCTGTCCAATTCCTTATCTATATCATTTTTATCTAGCATATTGGTAGTTGTCGTCTATTTTCCACGACACTATTTTATTGTTATTTTTTCCCTTTGTTAAGTCATTTTCTTATCACCGACAAAACGCAGGCTTTGACTAAAAATTCTATTTCCAATATTAATGCGGCACTATTTAATAACTTTCCATATGCACATACTTTTAACGTCTAACAGTGAGCGAAAATCACATCTGCTTAAAAAAGGTTTATCATATGAAGGACTCGGATGCGATTTTATCGAATTAAAATCGTTCATGGAAATAGATAAGGACAGATTCTGTTATGATGGTGTTATACTTCATCTGTCCGAAAATGATGATGTGGAGTCATTGATAAGCTTTTGTAAACAAATCAAAGAAAATATGATTATTATAGTTGCTTATCCTAATGCGAATACGCCTATCGACTCATTATGCAAAGGACACAACATCATCGTCTACCATAAGCCTTTTCCTTTAAGGAGAATTGCCAGCGAAATACGATTCATGCTTTTTTCACAAATGGATAACTTTAAAGGGGACTTGCTTGTAGTAAGAGATCTTCAACTTGATGTAGCCGCACATAGTGTAAAATGTCGCAACAAGACTATTTATCTAAGAAACAGGGAATTTGCATTACTTCACTATATGATGGCCAACAGGGGCAAATCTCTTAGCAGAAACCGTATTCTTGAAAACGTCTGGGACAGAAATGCCAATATCCTCACCAACACAGTTGATGTTCATATAAGTCAACTCAGGAAAAAGATTGAAAAAAAAGATAAAAAATACATACGTACAATTCCTTGCAGTGGCTATATGTTAGACTGAAATGTTAGTCGACATACTTTTAACATCCGTTTCCACATCAATTAGCTTTAAATATTTATTAATAATGTTATATTTTCCTTATAAATAATTTTAATAGAAACAAAAATGCCAATTCCAACGACCAATATGGAGCCGATGTTTGAACAGTTAGGAACACAAATAGACCAGATGTTGTTATTGTTAAGTGAAAAAGAGAAGCATGTAATTGAGAAAAGATTTGATCTTAATAATACAGGGAGACAGACATTGGAAGATATCGGACAACATTATAATGTTACGAGGGAAAGGATAAGACAAATTGAAAAAACTGCATTATCAAAACTCAAAAGAAATATTGAAAATTTCATTTTAAAGCAGATAAATGATGCAGCATACGATAAGTTAAATGAGGAAGGCGGAATATGTAAGGCTGATTTATTGGTATCACATCTTATAAGTGAGAAATATGAACAGTCCAGATCATCTATTTTGTTAGTTTTGTCTCTGGACAAGCGATTCGAATACTCACACAACACGATACATTATTATCCTTATTTTAAGATTAATACGATAAACGAAAAGTTGGTTGATCTTGTTTGTGAAAATTCACGCGCTTTATTAAAAAAGAGACAATCGATGTGCGAAATAGATGAGCTGGCTGAAAAGTTCAAGACTACAGAAGAATTAGCAGGATTAGATTTAATCACCGTAAGTTCGATTTTATCTATCAACAAATCTTTTAAGATAGTTGATAAAAAAGTTGGTCTGATGGAATGGAGACAAATAAATCCTCGTACTCTTAGAGATAAAATCTATTATATATTGAGAAAAAGTACAAAGCCTTTGCATTTTGTGGACATATCAAACTCAATAATCAGTGAGTCGTTTGACAGGAAAAATGTAAATATGCAAGCTGTACATAATGAGCTAATCAGGCATCAGGATTTTGTATTAATAGGAAGGGGTATTTATGCCTTAAAAGAATGGGGATATGATCACGGTACAGTGGCTGACATATTGATTGATATTCTATCAAAATACGAATCGTTATCTGAAGCAGATATTATTTCGGAAGTAATGAAACAAAGAAAGGTCAAACCTATAACCATCATGTTGAATCTTAAAAACAAGGAGAATTTTATTCGTGTGGGAAGAAAACAATATGCATTGGCCAATAAGGCGAATGTTTGATTATATTTTTACAAAATTCTTCTTATTTTCAAGATATTCTTGTTTATTATGAGGGAGGTTGTTTTGAAGTTGAGATATAACTTCTTCATCAATTTTTTTCTTTAGTTTTCTTTTAGTTGAAGAGGCATATTTATTTGCTTTCTCATTTTTAGGATCTATCTGAAGAATTTCCTGTATAGCGAGTAGTGCATCTTCGAATTTTCCAGACTTAGTCAGTCTATCTATTTCTTCCAATCCCCTATTGATGAAATCTTTTTTTTCTTCAATCTTGTGAAAAAAAATTTTCTTTTTTGTCTCATCTATCATCTTTTTTATCTTGTTATCTGTGGGGGCAATATTTTGGAGCCTCTGAAGTAACATCATCGTTTCTTCGTATCTGTCACTATGTAATAATTCTGAGTTCTTTTGTAACTCATACTCAATCCAGCGATGAATCAACTCGATAATCAGTTTTTCCACTAATGCCTGCTCTATATCTAGGGACTTCAATTGAAAAGATACTCTTTCAGCTTCTTCATACCGATTCTCATCCATCATTTGCCTGACCTGCTGTATCTGCTGATGCAATATAGTGTCCTGTTGGTTTAACAAAAATCTACGATATTCCTCATTCGCTTTTAAAAACATTCGTCTAAGTGGACCGTAATCGTTGATGTACGGTTCGAGTGTTTTCAGCTGTGGCATAAGCTGATCGATTTTTTTTTCTTTCCATAAACCCATCAACATTTTCATATCGGCCTTTATTGCTTTTATGTTTATCTTTTTAACCTTGTCTTCAATCTTGCGCTTAAGCCGGATAACCTGAAGATTATCCGGATCGAACGTCAACAATTCTATACAAGCCTTATGTGCCGACTTCAGTTCACCGTCATCCAATAACCTTTTTATCTTTCTGATTGCTTCATCGATAGCATTATTCATTTTTTTATATTAAAGATTTTCCAATTCCTTTATTTTTTGATTTATCGTCTCTAATTCCTTTTGAAGTTGCAACATCAACTCTTTTTCTTTCGCAACTATTTCTGCAGGAGCCTTATTCAAAAATGAACTATTGGACAACCTGGAAGAAAGTCCATGTAGTTTATTCTCGGTCTCAACTATCTGATGTTTAAGCTTTTCAATTTCTTTTTTTATATCAAACAGCCCTTCCAGGGGTATATACAGGTCTATTTCACCTATCAATTTCCATAAGGCTTTGGATACCTTGTCTCCCTCTTCCTTTATTATAAGATTTTCAAGACGAGCCATCCTAAAGATGGTATCTTTATGACTTTCTAAAAGTGCAGTAGACTTGCCGGCATATATTACGGCTTGAATCTTTTGAGTATGTTCAATCTTATTGTCGGCCCTTATGCTCCTGATTGATGAAATTATCTCTTTGATTATCTCTATTTTCTTTTCATCTTCCTCATATATCAACCCACCATCGTATTTAGGCCAGCTATCACCAATCAACATTTCACTGTTACCAAGTTTTGACCATATTACTTCGGTAACAAAAGGAACAAAAGGATGAAGTAGCCTGAGTACATTCTTAAGGACATATAACAACACATCGGAATTCATGCTTTCACCTTTAGATATCTCCAAATACCAATCGCATAATTCACCCCATATGAATTCATATATCTTATTTGCTCCATCTGAAAAACGATATTTCGCCAAATCGGTATTGATTTCATGAATGAGCCTGTGAAGCTTTGTCACTATCCATCTGTCAGTTCCGGTTTTTATAAATCGCTCAATATCATCTACATCCTTTTGTGGATCCGGTATATTCAACAATGCAAATCTTGAGGCATTCCATATCTTGTTGACAAAATTCCGGTATCCGGCAATCTTCTCTTCATTAAGACGCATATCGTTCCCAGGCGTATTACCTATTATAAGGCTCAACCTAACAGCATCAGTCCCATATTTCTTTGCCATTTCAAGAGGATCTATGCATGTCTCTGGCGAAGACTTTGACATCTTTCGTCCATGAATGTCACGAATCAGTCCGTGAAGATATACGGTTTTAAAAGGTATGCACCTTTCTTCAGGCAACCCGTCGTAACGCAAACAATATGTAGAAGCAAGAATCATTCTTGCCACCCAAAAGAACAGAATATCGTAGCCGGTCTCCAAGACATCCGTGGGATGAAAATACGTTAAGTCATCTGTATGTTCAGGCCAACCCAGTGAAGAAAATGTCCAAAGGGCCGAAGAAAACCAAGTATCAAGAGTGTCGGGGTCATGAATCCAGTGCCCATCCGCAGGTTCGCTCTCACTGAAACGAGTTTCCAATATCTTTATTTTAAGGCTCTGCAACAGGTAACTCGATGATTCTGGATGATGACTCCATTTCTTTTTGTCTTCGGCCGAAACCTTAAACCAGATGGGAATCTGATGTCCCCACCATATTTGTCTGCTCAAGCACCAATCGTTCAGATTTTTTATCCAATGAAAATATATCTTCTCAAATCTTTTAGGTACAATCTTTATCATTCCTGATTCGACTACGTCTATCATAACATCCTTTATGCTCATTCTCTTCCCTTTCCATTCTATTGCCGGCTTATTGACGTCCATGAACCATTGCTTCATTATTTGAGGCTCTATGACTCCTTTCCCCCTATAATTTACAGCTATATTGTGTACATAGTTTTCATCGACCTTAACCAGCAAGCCTTTTTCTTTAAGTTTTTCCACTATTTTCGGTCTTGCTTGAGATATACTCATGCCGGCAAACTCACCTGCCACGTCAAGAAGTTTGCCTTCCAAATCGATGATGCGGGGTTTTTCCAACTTAAATCTTTCCGCAAGCTCAAAATCCACGAGCGAATGGGCAGGAGTTATGGTCATGGCTCCAGTACCCATCTGTGGATCAATGCATCTATCGGTAATAACTTTCGCTTTGATTGAACCATTTATCCAATCAACCTCGAATTCCTTACCATGTAATTTCTTATACCTATTGTCATCAGGATGGACAACAATAATCTTGTCCTCAAATTTCGTCTCCGGCCTTGCCGTACCTATTACTACCGGACCATATTGTATATAATAGAAATTTGTCTTTTCTTCCTTATATTCAAGTTCGTCGTCAGCCACTGTCGTCTGCATCCTGGGATCCCAATTTACGATTCTGTCGCCGTGGTATATCAGACCGTCCTCGAACATTCTTCCGAAGAAGACATTAACAGCATGATTAAGTCCTGCGTCCAATGTGTATTTTTCCCTTGTCCAGTCGCAGCTTGCGCCCATCTTCCTTATCTGATTGCGAATGGTATTTTTTGAAGTTTCAACAAAAGACTTTATCTCCTCAAGCAATTTATCCCTACCCAAATCCTCTCTCGGTCTTTTTATCCCCTGTGCCTGAAGTTTCTTTTCTACAAAGCTTTGCGAAGCTATAGCCGCGTGATCGGTTCCGGGAAGCCATAAAGCAGAATATCCCTGCATTCTTTTCTGCCTGATCATAATATCTTCGAGTGCTAACATGACGGCATGCCCTAAATGTAAAGTCCCTGTAGCATTAGGGGGAGGCATCGATATGACAAAAGGTTTCTTTTTTGGGCTTATTTTAGGAACAAATGCTGCTGATTTTTCCCATCTTTCATATATGACATCCTCATATTTGGCCGACTCATATGCTTTTTCCAGCTCAATCATCTTAAATATGGTTAATTTATTTACATATTATACCTATTCATCCAGATTGTCAGTATAAGTATACTGGCATTATTGTTGACATATAAGCCATTTTTAGCTATATTTATTGAGTGAACACGATATTCGGCATATAATTATCACATGGCGGATAAATCAATAAACAATCGGGAAAAAATAGAATCACTAATCAACGACAGCACCATTGAATCAAAACATGATTTGATGAAAGAGAGCCGGCTTAAGGGCACATCAAAAGAACTTCTTGGTGAATTGTCAGATATTGTTGAGTCTGCGGAAACATCCGAACAGAGTGAATCTACAGAAGGAAATATCGGAGAATCAGTTAAAGAAGGCAAGAAGAGATTTCCTTCTGGAGGAGCTGCGTCTTCCCAATCAAAATCTCAAGAACCGTCGATAGATATTATGAGAATCCAGGTGGCCACAAAAATAAATAAAGAAATCAAAATACTTGAAAAAGAAGCTGCAAAACTTATGGCCGGAGGCTCAAACTTTGCTCCACATGACCTGAACATCGTAATCTCCAAAATCCGAACTTTACGCGAAATGCTCGCAAATCTCGCATATGCCACAGCTGAAACGATAAGATTGTGGTGGATGAAGCATTTCAAGGGAGCGTCCTGAATAATACTCACTCAAGGAACGCTCATAAGATGCATATGTACATGAAAAACTTCCTGTCCGGCTTTTTTGCCGACAAGTATCTGAAGTTTATAATCGGATATGCTAAATTTTCTTGCCATATCAGCAGCCAACAATATCATTTTCCCCATGGCATTCTGGTCAATGACTTCAACATCATTAACTGTAGCCACATGTCTGTTGGGTACTATAAGCATGTGAGTTTTTGCTCTTGGATTGATATCATGAAAAACCGTACATAGTTCATCTTGATACTCCATTCTTGATGGAATTTCTTTTGCTATGATTTTGCAAAATACACAGTCATGGTGGTTTTCCATCGGATTGACAAAATTCAATTAATTTTGTACCCCATCCAGCTTGTAAACGGCACGTCCAACACGAACGAATTTAGGATTCTTCTGCAGATTAAGAGAAATAGTACCTTTCTTAACTTGTCTCTGCTTCAAGACTCCCTGAATTATCTCCTGTTTTGTCATAGGACTCTTCTTCTTCAGCATATCTTCAATAACATCGGCAACCGTCCCTTTCCTGTACCCCCATTCTTTAAGAGCATACAAACCCCTTCCAACAAGGACAAACTGATCATAACGTATCAATTCATTGTGAACAGCTTGTGTAGTGACGACTTTCTTATCGAAACTGGATTCTGCTATCTTATTGGCTATTTCCACAAAATGAAGCGGGTTGCTGGTCTTTTTAAGTACAATATAAGCCTTATCTCTTATACTTCTTGGATTTATATGTCTCCAAATCATCAAACCGAATCCTTCTTTAAGTCTCTTTATGCGTTTATCAACATCCAATGAAGATACAACTAATTCAGGCAACGCGTTTTTTCCTTTCTCCGTGAGTCTTTCTATAACGAGAGATGCCATTTCAGCATCACTTATCACATCACTTTTCTTTGTAAGTAAGTCCATTCCAACTTCGATAATACTCTTTATCTGATCCATCGGAATATTTTGCATTCTCCAAAAGGGCTTGTATAGATTCGTCTTTTCCATTTTTACGAGATCAGGATTGATATTAAGCGCCAGTTTTATGATATTTGAGTCCAGTGGCTGGCTTCCCAAAATAGCATTTAGAATCTCTGCCACTAACTTATCCTCTAACAGCAAGCCGCCATTCTTTACCAATATTTCTTTAGCAAGTCTATTTATATTGCTTAGCTTAGTATTATCTACCGTCCTCTTAAGCTTACCCAAAGCTATCTTCTCTATCTGCCTGATGCGCTCTCTCGTAACCGAAAAAGCCTGTCCGATTTTTTCCAGTGTCTGCTTTGGTTTGTTGTCAAGGCTGAAGCGCTTTATAACAACCTCTTTTTCCTTGGTCGTCAGCACAAGAAAAATATCATCGATAATTTCCGAAAGGTTCAATTTACCTAATCCATTCGGTACTGCAGCTACTTGGTTTGATGAAAAGTTATTATTATCCATATCAGACAGATTTAAATTTATTTAATTATTAATTGATTCTTAAGGTTCTTTATTCTTTCCCATATGCGATTAGAGGATATTTATTATTACTATTAGTGTCAAGCAAGAAATTTGATGATTCAGCAAACTTATATTTAAAGCTATTATGTTTGACAACAATTAGGTTGGGATAATACTCCAACTTATCACATTTTGTCAATCCGTATTTATTTTAATTTGATATTGGTCTATTTTCTGTTAGCATTTGATTATGTAAGCGTTTTTGACGATTGAAAAGAGGAATATATGCCGAGGTGGTGGAACTGGCAGACACGCTGGCCTTAGGAGCCAGTGCCTAATAAGCGTGGAGGTTCGAGCCCTCTCCTCGGCACCATATCTTCTGATATCGCATTCAAGCAAAGCATAGACACATTCAACTTTGTTTTTGAGGTTTTGTATGCAAAAATACATGCGATTTTCACTATCATATACGCAAATAAGCGATGTCATTCGTACATCTTCATGTCCACTCCCACTATAGTCTTCTGGATGGCCTAGGTACGCCAAAGGATATAGTCAAAAAAGCTAAGGAGCACGGTTCTCCGGCAGTAGCTATTACTGATCATGGTTCAATGTATGGAGCAATCGAGTTATATAAGGCCGCGAAAGATGCCGGCATCAAGCCTATTGTCGGCTGTGAGACATATGTGGCGCCCAATTCACGTTTTGACAGAATCCCGGGAACTGACAATAAATCTTTTCATCTTGTTTTGTTGGCTACAAACGAAGAAGGATACAAAAATCTTATGTATCTGGTAACAAAGGCTAACCTGGAAGGGTTTTACTATAAGCCGAGGATAGACCATGGTCTATTGAAAGCCCACAGCAAGGGACTGATATGCCTTTCCGCCTGCCTAGCGGGAGAAGTCGCACAATCGGTATTATCCGGAGATGAAAAACACCAATACGATGTAATAGACCGCTATCAGGATATATTCGGTAAGGATAATTTTTTCCTTGAAATACAGGATCACCCGATGATAGATGACCAGAAAACAGTTAATAACCGTTTAATAGAACTATCGGCAAAAAGTGGAGCAAAACTGGTCGCCACCCATGATTCCCATTATATATGCAAGGGTGACTCGCTTGCTCAAGACATTCTACTTTGTATACAGACTCAAACCAATCTGGCGGATGAAAGTAGGATGAAATTTGATGGAGATTTTTCTCTTAGGACTCCTGAAGACATGATTGAAACCTTCAGGAATGTACCCGAAGCCATAAAAAGTACACTGGAAATAGCCGATAGGATTGATCTGAAGTTGAAATTCGGCCAAAATCTTATTCCCATATTCAAAACTCCGAACAGTATTCCCTCCGGAAAATATCTAAGACAACTATGCGAAGATGGATTAAGGCTACGATATGGTCAAAACCCCGGCGAAAGACCTTTAAAACAGCTGGATTACGAGTTGGGGATCGTTGATAAAATGGGGTTTAACGATTACTTCCTTATTGTCTGGGATTTCGTTAAGTTCGCGAAAGACGCCGGCATAACAGTGGGACCAGGTAGAGGTTCGGCAGCCGGTTCCCTGATTACCTATTGTCTAAACATCACAGAACTTGATCCGATCAAACACGGATTATTCTTTGAGCGTTTTCTTAATCCGGAGCGTATAAGTATGCCTGATATCGACATAGATTTTCCGGACACAAGAAGGGACGAGGTTATAGAATATGTAAGAAACAAGTACGGACGCGATAATGTGGCTCAGATAATTACTTTTGGAACCATGGCTGCAAGGGCGGCCGTCAGGGATGTGGGGCGTGCAATGGGATATCCATACGCGGAAGTCGACCGTATAGCTAAATTGATACCAGCGCCGGTACAAGGAAAACACACACCTTTAAAAACTTCCATAGATAAGGACCCGGAACTGAGAAACGTCTATGAGAACGAAGAACGAACAAAGCTGTTACTTGATAATGCCATAAAACTTGAAGGAACAGTAAGACATGCCGGTACTCATGCATCGGCAGTAGTTATGTCCGAACTACCTCTTGTTAATTATACTCCGCTTCAAAGGACGACAGGTGACGGAACCGGAATTCTTACCCAGTATTCGATGAAACCGACGGAGGAGATCGGATTATTGAAAATGGACTTTCTGGGACTTAAGAATCTTACTATTATACAAAAAACACTATTGATATTAAGCAAATCCAAAGGTTTAGATGTAGACCTTTCTACTATACCAATGGATGATGATTTAACTTTTGAGCTCCTACAAAAAGGAGAAACTACTGGAGTATTCCAGTTGGAATCAGCGGGAATGCGCAGATATATAAAAGAACTGAAACCTACCCGATTCGAAGATATAGTGGCGATGATTTCGCTCTACAGACCGGGACCGATGGAATGGATACCAAGTTATATCAAAGGAAAGCATGTTCCTGAAAGTGTACGGTATCTGCATCCTTCTTTTGAAACCATATTAAAGGAGACGAACGGTGTTGCCATTTACCAGGAACAGATAATGCAATTAGCCAGGGATTTTTCAGGCTTCAGTCTGGGTGAAGCAGATTTGTTAAGAAAGGCTGTCGGCAAAAAGATACTGGCCCTGCTGAACGAACAAAAAGAAAAATTTATCAAAGGAGCAGTCAACAACGGGCATACTGCTAAATTTGCTTTGGAAGTCTTTGAAAAAGTAGTGGAACCATTCGCCGGATATGGCTTCAACAAGGCTCATGCCGCCTGTTATGCAATGATTTCCTATAGAACCGCTTATCTTAAAGCACATTATCCTGAAGAATTTATGGCCGCATTGATGTCATGCGACCATGGCAATACGGATAAGATCGTACTTGAGATTATGGAGTGTGAAGAAATGGGCATTCCCGTTCTTCCTCCTTCGGTGAACGAGTCCTTTTCCAACTTCACGGTTGTAGGCGACAAGACTATAAGATTTGGGCTTAGCGCAATAAAAGGTCTTGGACTTGGCACCATCGACAGCCTATTGGAAGTAAGGAAAAACGGCCCATTTAAGAGTCTGGAGGATTTTCTTAGCAGGGTTCCGGCAAATGTACTCAATAAGAAAAGTATTGAAGCTATGGCACATAGCGGAGCCATGGATGACTTGGGAGAAAGGAGAGCGATATTCGAAAACTTCGATGAAATGATTAAATTCTCGAAGACCACACAGAATGAAGCTTCCCAGGGCCAAACAAACATATTTGCGGCTTTTCAGGAAAGCGGACAAGAAGAGAGCTCCACATTTACTCTTAAAAAGACTCCACCGGCAACCCTCATGGAAAGGCTTAACTGGGAAAAAGAATACCTTGGGCTTTATGTATCGAGTCACCCACTAAAGGGTTTGAGTAAATATCTTTCCAAGAAAGTAAATCTAATAAGTTCATTGACGAAGCGTGAAGTGGGCAGAAACATAAAACTGGGAGGGATTCTTGCACACATGAAAAAAGTATTCACAAAAAGCGGCGTATATATGATGTACGGTGAACTGGAGGATCCTACGGGCAGAATTGAGATTGTGGTTTTTCCGAAGACTTATAATATATATCAAGCCTATTTTAAGGAGGGAAATATCCTTATCATGGAGGGGAGACTGGATATGAGGGGCGGGGCCATCCAATTCTCATGTAATACCGCTAAATCGGTATCTCTGGATAGCATGATTAATAACGCGAAAGCAGCCGGCATGTATAATGACAAGGAAAAGATTTCCAGGAAGCATATGGTAATCGATATGGGTGTCAACAAGGGCAAAAATGAAGATCCTATGGATGAAAGTGACCAGCTGTATGTAGCTCCGGACAGCATAGATGAATCGTGGAAGGATAATCCCTACGTCATAGAAATTAACGAAAATACGGACAATCAGAAATTAGCTTTGTTGAAAAACATACTTCTTTCTAACTCCGGAGAGAGAAAGGTGGAACTACTTATCAAGGGCGTCGGTACGGAAAAGCGCATCAAACTGCCGTTCGGAATCAATGTAACCGACAATCTTGAATCGGAAATAAAATCCTTAATATCTTAACTTACGAATATGTACAGAACGAATACCTGTAACGAACTATCACAGAAGAATGTAGGTGAAACAGTAACTCTCTGCGGGTGGGTACACAGAAGACGAGACCACGGCGGTCTAATATTCATAGACCTAAGGGATAGATATGGTTTGACCCAAATAGTTTCCGACCCTGCTTTTTCCAAAGAAACGCATGAATCGGCGAACAGGGTGCGTCCGGAATACGTCATTAAGGTAATCGGGACGGTCAGATTAAGACCTGACGGGATGATAAACCCCAAAATGCCTACCGGTGAAATTGAAATACTTATAAGTGATTTTTCTATCTTGAATCAGGCAAAAACTCCCCCATTCGAAATAGACATGGATAAAGACATCAATGAAGAACTCCGGCTTAAGTACCGTTTTCTTGATTTGAGAAGGGAAAGGATGAAAAACAATATCATAGCCAGGCACAAAACAATAAAGCTAATGCGTGATTTTATGGACAGCAAAGGTTTCCTTGAGATTGAGACACCCATACTTATAAAAGGGACTCCAGAAGGAAGCCGGGAATACCTTGTTCCTTCAAGGCTTTATCCGGGATCTTTTTTTGTTCTGCCACAATCCCCTCAACAACTAAAACAACTACTGATGGTCGCTGGAATGGATAAATACTTCCAGGTGGCGCGATGTTTTAGGGATGAAGACCAAAGAGGAGACCGACAGCCGGAATTCACACAGCTCGACCTTGAGATGTCCTTTATAGAAGCTAAAGATATCATGGATCTTAATGAGGAACTGGCTATAAAACTTTGTGAATCCATCGTCCCCGAGAAAAAACTGGTTACTAATCCCTTTGTCAGAATTTCCTGGCAGGAAGCAATGGACAAATATGGTTCCGATAAACCGGATTTGCGTTTCGATATGCCGATAGTCGATATCGGAGACATTATTCAAGGCTGTGAATTCAAGGTATTCACTGATGCATTGAAGAACAAGGGATTGGTCAGGGCTCTAAAGGTAGACGGAGGAGCTGTTTTTACCCGTAAGGAAATCGATGATTTTACGGAAATGGCCAAAGTATTTGGGGCAAAAGGACTGGCTTACATACAGATTACAGAAGAAGGACCAAAATCTTCTTTACTAAAATTCTTCAAGGAAGAAGAGCTGAAATCCATCTTCGAGCGTACAAATGCAAAAGCTGGTGATATCATATTTTTCGCAGCCGACAGTTTTAAGGTGGTCTGTGAATCTCTTGGTAGAGTCAGACTTGCATGCGCAGACAGATTCGGACTTAGAAAACCCAATGAATTAGCATTTTGTTGGATATATGACTTTCCGATGTTCTCATGGAACGAAGAAAACAGCAGACTTGATGCAGAACATCACCCGTTTACGGCTCCAAAAGACGAAGACAAGGATATGCTGGATTCCAATCCTGCGGCAGCTAAGGCAAAGGCCTACGATCTTGCCCTTAATGGCTCCGAGATAGCCGGGGGAAGTATAAGGATTCATAATCCGGAATTGCAGGCAAAGATATTCGATATTCTGAAGATATCCAAGGAAGAAGCGCAAAAAAGGTTTGGCCACCTACTTAATGCATTTGAGTACGGAGCGCCTCCTCACGGAGGCATGGCCTGGGGTCTGGACAGATTAATAATGATATTCAGGGATGAACCGAACATCCGTGAAGTAATAGCTTTCCCTAAGGACCAAAAAGCAAAAGATGTAATGCTAAATGCCCCTGCTCCCATGCCTGACGCCCAGGTAGCTGAAATGCATATAAGAATTGACTTGCCTAAACTGAATTAGTCCTAAACTAAACCGGATAACTTCATTTATTTAATGGGGGTTTTAGGTTATAATGTAATCGAAGTAATATCATCTATGCAGGACTATCCGGTTATTTTGGGGTTTTGTTTCGTGGGAGCCTTTCTGGCATATTTTGTTTTTAAGTTTTCAGTATTTCACATAAGAAAAAGCTCAAACAAAATACGTTGTCTGGATATGGTTTTTTTGCGGATAATGATTCCAAAGAAAGAATCTAAAGAAGACAGAGAAGAAATGCAGATTTCTTCCGGTAAGGACTTTAAGGAGATATTAGGCGTAGCATCACAGCTTTTCGAGTCGATGCATAGTATATATTCCAGCGGCATCAAAAATTATCTTACGGGTCAGGATTATTTTTCACTGGAATATGTCGTACTGGAAAATCAAATTCATTTTTATGCGGTCGTGCCCAGAGACATAAAGACTCTCATAGAGAAACAGATTACTGCATATTATCCAGATTCTTATGTAGAGCAGGTCGAAGACTACAATATCTTTAAGCCGGGTTATAAATACATGGCTTGTATGTTGCAATTGACCAAAGATTACATTTATCCAATCAAGACGTATTCAAGACTAAATTCCGATCCGTTGAATGCCATATCCAATGTACTTTCAAAATTGGCTTATGATGACGGGGCGGCAATCCAAATAATGGTAAGACCTGTAAAAAACGGTTGGCAAAAAAGAGGCAGGGATGAAGCCAAAAACATTTTCAACCAGAAGAAAAAGGGTATTTCTTCTTTTCATCCCTTAAATATCTTATCTGCATTTTTTGATTTTTTCATAAAAGGAGACATAAGCCAGAGTAGCAAAAGCCCCGATGGTGCCGGAAGAACCACGCCACTTACGGATGAAGAAGTAAAGGCTCTTGAAGAGAAAAACTCAAAGATGGGTTATGAAACGATAATAAGGCTTGTAACAAGCGCGCCCAGCGAAAGGGAGGCAAAGGGGCATTTAGGTAACATTAAAAGTGCTTTCGTCCAATACAGTTCACCAAACGGCAACGGCTTTTCTACCATCAAGCACCTATCGTCAAAAAGAGTCATAAAGGATTACATATTCCGATCTTTCAACAGACTTCTTAGACAAGTCATTAGTGGAAAGAACGACATCCTTTCTTCGGATGAGTTAGCTTCCATATATCATTTACCCAATCTTCTTTATAATAAGGCTCCAACTATAGCCTGGCAAAACTATAAAATTGCTCCTGCTCCACATAATATCCCTAAAGAAGGTATACTTTTGGGCCATAACACTTATCGTGGCGAAACAAAGGAAATTAAAATTAAACGGGAGGATAGATTCAGACACTTCTATGTTATCGGGCAAACCGGTACAGGTAAGTCTTCCATATTTCAGGTCATGATTAGGCAGGATTTGCAGAACGGTGACGGATTATGTGTCGTTGATCCCCATGGCTCGCTTATAGAAGACATATTGCCTTATATTCCCAGAGAAAGAGCCGATGATGTCATCTATTTCAATCCTTCGGATATGGAAAGACCCATGGGAATGAATCTTCTGGAAGGAGACTCCTGGGAAGACAAAGAATATGTAGCATTGGAGGCTATGAATATTATGATTAAGCTTTTCAATGAAGAGATATTTGGTCCACGCATTCAGGATTACTTCAGAAACGGATGCCTGACGCTGATGTCTGACCCCGAAGGAGGAGCTCTTACCGACATAGTAAGGTTATTCACTGATGATGACTTTCAGAAGCTAAAAGCTGAACATGTGACAAACCCTATCGTGCGTTCTTTCTGGGAACACCAGATGGCAAAAACAGGAGCAAGGGAAAAGCAGGAGATGATTCCCTACTTCGCCGCCAAGTTCGGGCAGTTCGTAACTAACTCGATGATGAGGAACATAATAGGTCAGGCAAAATCCGCTTTCGATTTCAATAGAGTGATGAGTGAAAATAAAATATTGCTTATTAACCTTTCTAAAGGTGCTGTGGGAGAGATTAACTCACGACTATTGGGCCTTATTATCGTATCCAAGTTGCAAATGGCCGCACTAGCTCGCCAAAAGCTTCCAAAAGAAATGCGCAAAGATTTCTTCCTATATATAGATGAGTTTCAAAACTATGTGACGGACAGTATAGAGGTTATCCTTTCCGAAGCCAGAAAATACCGATTAAGTCTCAATATGGCTCACCAATATATTGCCCAACTTGAAGGAAAAGACGGAAAATCAAAGGTAAAGGATGCAGTATTCGGTAACGTCGGAACAATGATGAGCTTCAAAATTGGCGCACAGGATGCTGAATATATGGCAAAGGAAATGGCTCCTGTATTTTCAGAGCAGGATCTAATCAATTTGGATAAATTTAAAGCCGTTCTCAAATTATCGATAGATACTCAACCAAGCCGTCCATTCAGTATAACTCCGGTCAATCCATATACGGAAAAGGGAGATAATGAGGCAGCTGAAGCGTTTAAGCAGCTATCAAGGCTTAAATATGGAAGAGACAGAGAGTTTGTAGAAAGGGAGATTTTGCGCAGGATTGGAGCCATATTTTAGCATTTTCAGTCCTATTTGTCGCTTTAACGCACAAAACATTCAATAATTACTTCAAGCCTTTTTACGTTGCAGTATTTTTTTTTATGGTAAGATGGATAGATTTGCTCGGCAAAAAGCCAGCACAATCAAAATAAATAAACAAATAAAAATAAAACAACAATATATGAAAGCAAATTCGACAAAAAAAGTCACAGCTTTTATCAATGCGGCATTAATATTAAGCAACATCTGGATTTGCCCTTTAAATACAGCTTTGGCTTCCGAAAGTAAAAATAATGATATCGCCTTAACCCAACAAAACCAATCCACCGATACTAGTCAGGCCCCGTTGCCGGTAACGGATGTTCCTCAAACGCTAACCGCAGGAGAGATACATCCAATAGCTATTGATAAAGGAACGCAGGAGGATAAAGATTCAGATTTTTTCCCTTATGAAAAGACCTTCATAATTTCCGCATATTATTCACCTATAAAGGGACAGAAAAAATATGTTACCGGTTCATACTATGGCGACATCAGACTGAATGGAGGAGGTGTCCGTGGAGCTGACGGAACTCCTGTATATCCGGGGATGATTGCTGCTCCAAAAGGTTATTCTTTCGGAACAAAGATGCAAATCCCCTCTCTGGGAACGGTAGCTGTCCATGACAGAGGAGGAGCAATCGTACTTGCAGGTGTAAGAAGTAACGCCCATGATCGTCTTGACGTGTGGATGGGATATGGAGATTCCGGGCTTACAAGGGCCTTAAAGTGGGGCAAACGCACCCTGTCCGTCAAAATACTGGGAACATCGTCTAAAATTGCGGAAAATGTTTTTCTTGAAGGATTTTCACAGAGTGAAAAAAATATAGTGGCAAATACATTAACACCTGAAATCAAATCCCCTAACGATTTATCGCCCAAAGCTACCCCATCGATCGCTTTCAAAGCTTCAACACTAAACCCCGGAACAAAAGGTGAAGATGTAAAAAAGGTTCAGGAAATATTAAAAAATCTTAATTATTATCAAGGAAATATAAGCTCTATCTTTGATAATCCCACAAGAAAAGCTGTAGCTAAATTCCAAGTCACAGAAAAGATAGTTGCAAGTGAAACTTCTTTCGGGGCTGGGTATATAGGACCAAAAACTCTTAAGATGCTGGCTTCGAAGGCCGAAGTAACTTTGGACCGAATGAAAGAAGTAACAATAAATTCATTTACTAAAGATTTGGTATCAGGCGATACCGGTGATGATGTAAGAAAGCTACAAGTCGAATTAAGACGGCTAAATCTTCTCGGTGTAGCACCAACCGGATTTTATGGAGACGTGACTTCTCACGCAGTATTTAAGTTCCAGCAAAAATACGCATTGGCTGGGGATAAAGTCTCTATCGGTGCCGGAGTTTTCGGACCCAAAACTAGGGCAACTTTAAATGAAATCATAGATAGACGTGAGCGTACAATTAATCTTATGGCAAAAAACATTAAACCGAAGAACAAAAACTCCTAAACCAGTCGACAGGACATCCTCCTCATTAAACTTATCAGCTTTCTTTTTCAGTCATATATACTTATCTTGCGTTTTTTTTCGCCAATGTATTCCATGCGTATCTTAATAGCATCGCAAGGAATAAGCTCTCTTATCCTTTCAGCCCACTCGACTATAAAAATTGATCTCTTTCTGCCGAATAATTCTCTCAAATCATGCTCCATGAGCTCATCGAGGCTCTCTATCCTATAGAAATCGAAATGAAACAGATTCTTGCCTTCTATTTTATATTCCCGAACATAGGTATAAGTGGGGCTCTTTATCTTTCTGCCGACTAACCCCAATCCCTCCGCGAATCCCTTGACAAAAACAGTCTTCCCTGTCCCCAACTCGCCATCCAGGCAAACAAAACGAGGAAGAGGTTGCCTTACAGCAAATGTTTTAGCCAAATCGACAGTTTCCTGTTCAGAATTAGTTATGTATTCGTACATGATTGATTAAAACGCGTATTTTTGATAAAATATAGAGATTTCTAAACAAAAACACAAATGCTACAAACAAACTTTGAAAATGAAAACACTGATCAAAACGAAACGGACCTTCAAGCTGAATTGCCATTAATGCTTGAGCCCGTTCAACCCGTCAACGTTTCAGAACAGGAGCCTGAAAACACAGAGGAAACAGTAACAAAAAAAATACAGAGCCTTAATCATGAACACAGAGGTCAGGCCATATTGCTCCTTATGTTTATGGTGATGGCTGTGATGATTGTCGGAAAGAATGCCACGGACTATCATGCCTCGGTCATCCCCACTAAAAACGCCGCTCCTTTTAACGGTACGACTCTTCCCGTGCTTAATGTTCCCAAATGGACATCACTTACTCAAAGCGAATACAAACTGCCATATGAATCGATTCCCGCTTCCAAACTTATTCCTTTGCCTTTATACGATGCATCTATACTTGCATCAACCACAGAATCACTCGGTTGGAAGACGGAGAGAGATCTAAACATAAGAAATGCAAAAATCACTTTCAGCGTCCCATATATGGGTAACTATAAGCTGGATGGCCTTGAAAACATGGGTAGCCATTTGGCAGTGGATATCAAAATCCCTAATAATACACCTATTTATGCAATCGCAAACGGTGTAGTCAGCAAAGTCGCAGACCAATCGAGTGGGTTTGGAAAACATATAGTAATCAAACATGAAGGTGTACCGTCACTCACTAATCCAAACGCAAAGACTACTCTTTATTCCTCTTATAATCATCTTAGCCAGATTCTTGTTACTGAAGGTTCAGTTGTAAGCAAAGGTCAGATGATAGGAAAAAGCGGAAATACCGGAACCGCGACTACTCCTCATCTACATTTTCAAATCGACAACGATCAGGCCCCATGGCATCCATATTGGCCTTTTACCTTTCAGGAATACAGTGCGGCAGGATTGTCTTTCACAGATGCCATTGATGCGGGACTAGGTAAAGAAAAAGCACTTTTGACCACGATAAATCCAATGACTTATGTCCAAAAATATCTCTCATATGGTTCTAACCATGCAGCCAATTCTGATTCTATGACTTCCGTTAAGCCCATTCCATCTTCAAATCCGCAAGAAAATCCACCCGCCACAGTAGTCAATCCTATATCTAACTCAACTATCACGTCCCCTCCTACAAAAGACACATCATCAAGCAGTGAAACTTCGCCAGTAAATTCAACTACTGTTCCTGACACAAAGGATTCCGATTCAGAAATATCAACAAATGTCAGCATGACTGATAAACCGGAAAAATCCGATTTACAGATTGCTACCCGTTTCAGATTGATTACAGAAAGCACATCTTTTGTCGAGGAGGTTCCGAAAAAATTCACAATAGAGGCTATAGACTCGGGGAATACTGTTGTAACAACTTATCAACCGAAAGATGAAGTTTATTTTGAAGTAATGAGCGGTGCCGCAGATATGCCAAATAAATTGGAGAAAAGTAACTTCAAAGAAGGTGTGGCTGAATTTACTATAACTCCACACACGACATATGGACTTAAGATAAAGGCGTATGACGGTAATATATCGGGAGAAAGTAAAATGTTACAGGGGTCACTTTTTAGCGACATCGACGAATCTTCCCCTTCATATAAGGCCGTTTCCTTCTTAAAGAAATACAAGGTTTTAGGAGGTTATCCGGATGGCTCATTTAAACCGGATAATATCGTTTCCCGTGTCGAATCCGTCAAATTCATCATTGAGGGAATCAACGAAAAGCTTCAGGACGGATCCAAATTACCGTTTAAAGACACAAAAATAGTAGAATGGTATTCTGATTATGTAGCAACCGCCTATCAAAAAAGTATCGTAAAAGGCTATCCTGATAAGACTTTTAAGCCTTCAAATACCGTTAACAGAGCCGAATTCCTAAAAATGCTTCTAACTTCAATGAACTTTAAGCTTAATCCTTTTGTCACAAGAGATGTCTACAATGATGTCGACAAAGATTCATGGTATGCACAATATGTAAAATTCGCTAAAGATAAGGATCTTATGGATGCAAGAGGTAATTATTTCAAACCGGAAGAAGGCATGACTCGTGAAGAAGTCGCCGTACTGTTATACAGAGCCGTAATGTTAAAAATAACAGGAGCTGATAAGTATTCTGACGATTTGAAGGCCTCTTCAAGTCAGATGGAAAAATATTTCAATTGACGCTAGGGCTACGATAGCTATAATTTCCAGGCAAAAGCATATTTCTTGGTGTTATATACGCGCCCGTAGCTCAGATGGATAGAGCAACAGCCTTCTAAGCTGTGGGTCGGCCGTTCGAATCGGCCCGGGCGCACCATTTCAATGTTTATTGAATATTGTTGTCTTTTGGTTGTTTTTGTGTTTATATATACTGTGTTTTATTTTGTATATAGGTATTATGAATTTGAAGAAAGATGAGGTAAAAATAAAGATTTTCCATCATCACCCCACACTTTTCTTTACTAGAGGAATTGGCGTCTTTTTAGCGTTTTCCCCTTTCTTTTTAGTGGCAACTTTTTTCAGCGGAATGCTCGATATGACACAAAATATTATCGTCTATATTTCTATATCATTATTTTTCGCATTATATCTCATATATGACCAGAGGTTATATTTCCTTGATAGGATAATCATAACGAATAAAAGAATTATCCATGTGGATTGGAAAAATGCTTTCCATAATACGGAAGTTGAAGTCGAACTGAGTGATGTCCAAAATGTCAAAACCGTAGAAAGCGGCATCCTTTCTTTCATTCCTTTTCTTAACTATGGCACTGTTTCCATAGAGACATCTTCCAGTACCACAGCAATCATCTTTACAGAATCATCCAATCCTGACCGTATTAAATATTTTATCTATCATCTGGATGTAAAACCCAATACTATTAATCATGTACTGGATTTAAGCCAATCAAATGATCAAAAGACAAGAAAAAGAACATGAAAGGAGGGTACTACAGGCGGACTCAGACAAAGATGACTGTAATAGTCTGGATACAACCTTACGTCCACAATCACTAAACGATTATATCGGTCAAAACGAAGTAAAAGCTAACCTTCAGGTTTTTATAGATGCAGCTAAAAAGCGCGACGAAAGCATAGAACATGTACTTCTTCATGGACCTCCCGGATTAGGAAAAACCACATTGGCGAACATAATCGCGAGAGAAATGGGTGTAAACATAAAGATAACATCCGGGCCGGCACTGGAAAAACAAGGTGATGTAGCCGCTATTATCACAAATCTTCGTGAAAAAGATATATTGTTTATTGACGAGATACATAGATTAAGACCTCCGGTGGAAGAGGTCCTTTACACAGCAATGGAAGATTACGGGTTGGATTTGATTATAGGCAAAGGCCCGTCAGCACGATCCATGAGACTTAAGCTGCCTAAATTTACGTTAATCGGTGCTACGACGAAAATGAGCATGATTTCTTCACCATTAAGGGACCGATTCGGGGCTGTCTACAGACTGGATTTTTATGATATTGAAAGCATCAAGCGTATAATCACCAGATCCGCGGCCATTCTTAACTGTAGTATCAGCGAGGATGCCGCAACAAGGTTAGCGATGTCATCCAGACAGACACCCAGAATAGCCAATCGACTACTAAGAAGAGTAAGGGATTATAGTGAAGTTCATGGAAACGGGAATATAGGAATTGAAGACGTAAGGCTTGCTTTGGCTTCTTTAAGAATTGATGAGCTTGGACTTGACTCAATTGACAGAGACATATTGGAAAATATCATAACTAAGTTTCACGGAGGACCAGTCGGTCTAAATACGATAGCAGCCTCTGTTTCGGAAGAGGAAAACACCATCGAGGATGTTTATGAGCCTTACCTGATTAAACTCGGCTTTCTTGAACGTACGGCGAGAGGAAGAACCGTAACAAAACTCGCTTATGAACATATGGGGGCTTCGATAAACGGATAACTTCGATTTACTTGTCCTTTTTGCAGATTCATCTAAAATTTGCATTGTCATTTTCTTCCAAATTTTAACAGTTTTATCTATGCTAAAAGGCAAAAGAAGACAGGAAAGCAAAAAGTACTGGTTTTTTTCTTTTCTGGCATTATTGATTTTCGCTACCACATTCATCTTTTACGGCTGCCAATTTTTGCAACAGAGGAATGAGCCGGTAAATATAGACGAAAAGCCACAGGACAGAAAGATAGGTATATTAAAATCACTTGGCGGCATACGGACATCCAATCAGGGCACACATCTGTTACAAATAGAGAATGGGAGTACAGTGTTGCTTAAAAGCCTTCAGATTAACCTGGATGATGATAAATACATAAATAAGACAGTCGAAGTAAGGGGTCTTTTGAATTTCACCACTGACAATAAGCAGATAATGGAGGTTACAAGTATAGATGTATTGGGTGAGGGGGCAACCCAACAGACATATATTCCTTCATGGAAAGAATATTCCAATCCGGAATCCGGCATTTTCATAAAATACAGAGATGATCTGAATCTGGTGGAATCCGCTGAAAATGAAATAAATTTCAAGAGGGAATTCATTCCTGATGTTTCGGCTTCACTTTCAAACGACACGCAAAATCCACCTTTAGTCATAAAGCCGTTGATTCATCGGATGACCATAAAATCCGAATCTTTTAATGACACGATCACCGCATACATTCAAAAGTCATTTCCTGAACTAAAGAGTGATTCTGTAACTGATCTTTTGAGCTTGGGAATAAGCAGAAGCAGAATAGGCGCCAACAGCCTGGATGCTTATAAAAAAGTCATAACAGATGAAGGACAATCCATGGTCTTATATTTTATTAAACAAGCTGATTTGATTTATAAGATCTCGCTTGAAAGCGGAAATGACCAAAAGACATTGGAGGATCAAAACCTTTTCTATGAAATGCTTGGCTCGTTAAAATTCACAAATCATAATAATGTAAATATATCCGAAACACAGTCTGAACAATCATCATTAAACGATAATGACAGCATTACGGCCGAACCTGATAAACTGAAAGCTGTAGTTTTAGACGCTAACAATGAACAGCCTGATTTTAATACCGTTTCATCAACCACTTCCCCCTCCCCCGAAGAAGAAACTTCCAATGAAGAAACACAAACTTCTCTACCCGGTTATACGACTTTGCAAAGCGATACTTTCAGGTTCAGTATGCAATATCCAACTCATTGGTACTATTCTGGAGATATCTCAAGTGATCCCAACACAATAAGACATTATGACTTCGGAACAAAACCTCTTGATGAGGTGCCGGGGACTGTTACTCTGGATATATTGTCAGGAACTGCTCCCGGAGGAAGCCCCACGAAATTCAACGATAAAACTCTTTATATAGCTACAGGAGGAGACATGGTCACTGTATATGCTAAAGGCAAAGGAAACAGAACATATAAGTTCTCCGGTCCTTCATCCCAAAAAGATAATTTAATGCAGATGGCCGGCTCTTTACAGGAATAAAAGCTCATCTCTTGACTTTACATCCTGGCACTCTAATATATTGATTGCTAAATAATGGACCCGGTGATTATTTTAATGGGCTTAACTATCCCTCAAAACAAACCACAAGTAAGTAAAGGTAAAATATCTGATGTTTTTTAAAAAAAATGAGGTTTTGTGCTAGAATAAAAAGAAAATTCAATTATAAGTAACAAAACAAGATGCAGGACAATAAATTTGAAAAATTCACAAAGGAAGCTAAACAGGCTCTTGTTGTAGCCCAGGAAAAAGCCAGAGAAGCACACCTAAACTATGTAGGGACCGAACATATACTCATAGGTATCCTTTCGCAGTCTAATTCGCTCGGGTCATCGATTCTGCTTAATTTTGGCGTTTCCATAGATAATGTCTATCTAGTATTAAAAAGCGTCGGAAGAATCAATACAGCCAATCCTCCAGCCCAAAAAGGATGGGGAGGACTTAGCGGTTTCGCAAAGAAAATAATTGAGGGGGCTGTTTATACCGCTCAACAGTTTAACCATAACTACATAGGCACTGAACATCTGCTTTTCGCTTTAGTTAGTCAGGAAAATACTGCCGCTACAGTTATTCTGGAAAATATGAAAGTAAATCCGACCGACATTAGAGAACAAATAATTGAAACTTTCGAAAAGAATAAGCATACAGCACCGGTAAAAAGCCCGGAGGCTCAACAGATGTTAAACCCTGTCGAATTCTTTTTGTCCGGTCTTCACGGCGTGCTTGCCGCAGGAAACATGAACAATATGAACAAGGAACAGATTCATGATCCTTATAAGCATAAGGAAGAAAAAACTGAAGACAAAAACTCAAAAACCCCCGCATTGAATTACTTTACGGTAGATCTTGTTGCCGAGTGCCGAAAGGGTAAGCTCAATCCCGTTGTCGGAAGGACAAAAGAGATAGATAGGATGGTAAGTATTCTTTGCAGAAAGACGAAAAACAATCCGGTACTTATTGGAGAGCCCGGTGTAGGAAAAACAGCAGTAGTGGAAGGGCTGGCTCATGCAATCGTCAACGAGCAGGTCCCTGAGCATATGTTGGACAAAAAGATACTTTCACTTTCGATGACTTCCGTTGTGGCAGGGACTAAATATAGAGGTGAATTCGAGGAAAGGATAAAGCAGATTATAGATGAAGCCGCCAGCCTTAATAATGCGATACTTTTTATAGACGAACTACACAGCGTGATTGGGGCGGGCTCCGCAGAAGGAAGTCTTGATGCCGCCAATATACTTAAACCTGCACTTTCCAGGGGAAAAATTCAGGTTATTGGGGCGACTACAACCAACGAATACAGAAAATATGTTGAGGCCGATCCGGCACTTGAAAGGAGATTTCAGCCGGTAATGGTAAAGGAGCCATCGGAAGATGATACGTTGCTTATGCTTAAAGGTATCAAAGAGACTTTCGAGGATCATCACAATCTGATTATAACGGACAGTGCCATGGAGGCGGCAGTGACACTCTCAAAAAGGTATATAAATGACCGTTTCCTCCCCGACAAGGCTATAGACATACTTGACGAGGCATGTTCGGTAAAAAGGATCCATGCAAAAGGTTCTGCGGACAAGGTCAAAAAACTTCAGAAGGAGCTGGGAAAGATAATAAAGTCTAAAGAAGAATCGGTATCCAGCCAGGATTATGAGTTTGCAGCAGAGCTCCGCAATAAGGAGATTGAATTGATTAAGCAGATAGAAGAAACGAAAAACACTAAGATTCCGCGCGAACAAAGAGAATCCATTGATGAGGAAGATGTGGCGAGGATTGTTTCGAATATGACAGGGGTACCTGTCACCAGACTGGTCAAAGCAGACATATCCAGATTGATGAATCTTGCTGATTCCTTAAGAAAACATATCGTAGGCCAGGAAGAGGCAATACAAGCTGTAACTAAGGCAATCCAGAGATCACGAGCCGGCATTGCTGACCATAACAGACCGATAGGTTCTTTCATTTTTCTTGGTCCTACCGGTGTCGGAAAGACAGAACTTGTAAAATCTATCGCAAAAGAGGTATATAACGACAAAGATGCGCTCATTAAGATAGATATGAGCGAATTCATGGAAAGACATAATACTTCACGACTGGTCGGAACAACGGCGGGATACGTGGGATACGAAGAAGGCGGACAACTCACAGAAGCCGTTAGAAGAAAACCGTATTCTGTTGTTCTTTTCGATGAAATAGAAAAAGCCCATCCTGATGTCTTTAACCTTCTTCTGCAGATACTCGAAGATGGAGTTCTCACGGACAGCAAAGGAAGAGCTGTTGACTTCAAGAACACAACTATTGTTATGACATCAAACATAGGTGCAAAAAAACTCACGGAAAAAGCTGCGCCAATAGGATTCGATTTACCTTCGGAGGAAAGGGTGATGGCGGAAGAGAATTATGAACGCATGAAGGAATCCGTACTTGGTGACCTTAAGGAACATTTCAGACCTGAATTCCTTAACCGCATCGACAAGGTTATTGTTTTCAGACCTTTAAGTAATGAAGACATCAAGAACATCGTAAGAATGCATATAGGCCATCTTCAAGCCAGACTGAACAAAAAAAACATCAAGCTGGAACTTATGCCCGACGGATTGGATCTTCTGGCTAAATTGAGCTATGACCCGCAATATGGTGCCAGACCGGTAAGGAGAAAGTTGCAGGAACTTATCGAAGATCCTTTGACACAGAAATATCTGGAAGGCATGTTCAAGGATACGGATACCATCAAAATCATGAAGGATTCAGAAACGATAAAGCTGCAAAAAGCCAGAATGTCCGTCTCAAAAAAGAAAGCCGTTTGACCTGTACATCAAAAGAATTTGACTAAAGCGTATAAAATCCTTATATTTTACACGCTTTTTTGGTGCGACCCATCAAATCCCCGCAGAATCGTCGCATCATCAAGCTTTATCTATAACTGATTTTGCGGCGGTGATTTCATATGACGACTACTGTTTCCCCGATGGAAGAACTGATGAAGGATCTTCCTGACATTAAAATGCCCGAACCGGGTATGATTGTAGATGGCAATGTCGTTGCTATCTACAAGAACAAAATCATTGTCGACATCAACGGACTTGCTACCGGTCTTATTTCCGGGCGCGAAGCAAAAGACAATGAAGACACTTTAAAGACGACAAAAGTAGGTGCCCCAATCAGTGCCTATGTTATCGAGGGCGAAAACGAAGAAGGGTACATACTTCTTTCGTTAAGGAAGGCTAATCAGGAAAAGACATGGAAGAAATTCATCGATGCATACGATAAACAGGAAGTAATAACTGTAAAAGCTCATGAAGCCAATAAAGGAGGTCTTCTGCTGGATGTCGATGGAATCAAAGGATTTATTCCCGTTTCACAGCTTGCTCCGATGCATTATCCGCGTGTTAATGATGCGGACGCCAATATGATTCTTCAAAGGCTTCAGGCTCTTGTGGGACTTACTTTCCTGGTAAAGATTATCAACATAGATAAAGAGAACGGAAAATTGATTCTTTCTGAAAAGGCCGCGATGGAAGAGCAGAGAAAGAGAGCTCTTTCCGGTCTGAAGGTTGGAGACAAGGTCA
Organism: Candidatus Altimarinota bacterium; assembly: GCA_041752875.1. GTDB lineage: Bacteria > Patescibacteriota > Gracilibacteria > UBA1369 > UBA1369 > JTS-AC46. Next base: position 386,662 of record JBGSVP010000003.1, on the reverse strand, counting down.
CGGGAAAGATTAGCGGTATCGTCAAATTCGGTATATTCGTGGCTTTCGAAGGACTTGAAGGTTTGGTTCATATTTCGGAGATTGCGTGGGGACATGTGAAAAATCCCGGCGATTACGGGAAGCTTGGGGACAAGGTTGAAGTCATGGTGATAGGTCTTGATGGAGATAAGATATCTTTATCTATAAAGAGGCTGACTCCGGACCCATGGTTGGAAGCGGCCAAGGTCTATAAGATAGGCTCTGTGGTCGAAGGTGAAGTAAATAGACTTACTCCGTTTGGTGCTTTCGTCAAATTGAGCGAAGAAATTAACGGATTGATACATGTTACGGAAATAAATGGTGACGTTAAGGATCCGGCCGAGGCTATGAAAATCGGCGATAAGATTAAGGCAAAGGTTATCGCTGTAGAACCTGAAGAGCACAGGGTAGGACTGTCCATAAAGGCACTGACGGAACCGGAAGAGAAAGAGGAGAAAAAGGAAGAGGTAAAAGAGGAAAAAAAGGCCGAAGAAGAAAAAGAAGAGGTTAAGGAAGAAGAGGAACCGAAAAAGGATAAAGATGAATCCAAGGCAAAGAAGCCTGCCAAGAAACCTATAAAGAGGACTACGAAGAAGAAGGAAGACTAATTGTTCACAGACAATATAGACACGAATGAAGACCCGTTTATAACATAAGCGGGTCTTTTTATGCCACTTCGTATGCGGTTACTCCGTGGTGTGGGCGCTTTAGGGATGGACGCACCCTATCGGTTTGGGCATGACAGTGTGTCTCGTCACGAAAGGCGTATCTTTTTCCGTCCACTTCGAAGATTTGTGTCGTTCCCAGTGGATTGTTCTGCTTCAGGATACGATCGGCTATTTGTGTAACCTCTTTCGGAATTCTTCCTTTTAGGTTTTTGAGTCGCCGTGTTTCACCGCTTTCATCTTTTGCGTTATCAGCTGTGGAATATGTAACCTCTTCCGGTTTCGGCTGAGCCTCAGATTTGGTCTTAATCGGTCTCTGTTCTTCCTCTTCCCTATAGAATTCATGGGATTGGGATTTGCCAGGGAATCCCTTCAATTCGCCTGTGTTCTTTCTTTGGACTTCCACTTTGGCCAGGGTATGTGACTCCATAAGCGCTCTTCTTTGGACTGTGATGCTTTCTTTGCCTGATATATCTTCTTTTCCGATGGAGTCCAAGACGACTACCTTATAGCCACTATGTACTGGAATGTAATGTCCGCTTATGTCGTCGAAATATCCTGTTCTTTTTGTTTCCTGATTGATTTTTCTTGTAGCTCCGTTAGTCAATATCTGGCCGCCCGGGCCCAACACCATTACCCTTTCCACATGCGGAGGTAAAAGGTCTCCGAGGCCTATGAATCTTTCCGCCAATGAGTTTCCCTTAAAATCTATCCTGTAGATAAGCTGCGCCTGATCTAGTGTCTTTTTATCTACGGTATTCATGTGTAGCGCATCCAGGTCTGCGCTTTCCATGCGCATGAACATGGAAGAGAGCAGACGGTGCTTTTCTATGGGATCGGCTGAAATCTTTGAGGTATCCAGCCCTGCCGAGCGCATTTTAACGATATTTTCAGGGGTCGAATCGGCATCATTCAGGTCGGCGCATTTTTTTCTAAATTCCTGGTATGAGGCGTCGGGTTTCTTTCTTGTACCGGTTACAGCGCGATTGAATTCCCAAAGATGACGATAATGGTCATCTGCTTTGGTCTTAACTTCGGACTCTTTGGCCTGCGGATACTCTTCCGGGATGACAGAAGGTCTTTCTGTTAAATCCGCGGTAGAAGGTGCATTGGAGAGTTCCGTCTTTTTTTCGTTCTGTTCGGACATGGTTTTAGGTTAATTCTCTTCTGTATATATCGGCCAGGACTTTGAGGTTCGGGTGGGCATACTCACCTTTCGGTTTGACCGTATCGGCAAGTGCCGCCTGGCTTTCGTCTGAGTTGTCCGCCAATCCCCCATTGTCGACGGTTTTGCAGAGGTCTATTACTTTAAACGGCATCTTCGAAGATCTGATTGCATTATTTATGTCTATTCTTTTTTTGTTCACCGCAGTGAAATTCGAACCATATGTTGAATACTTATAGCCGCGGAACGGAGGGATGGTGCAGGCGTATATCTTGATATTAGGATTTATTTCCTTCAGCTTTTCCCAGATACTGTTTATGCGTTCAAATATGGCTTTGGCAGACCACATATCCTGTCCGGGTGCATCCATGCCGCTTATATCATTCGTACCAATAAGAACAACCGCATGATCGAATTTCTTAATCTTTTCCGGAGATTGGCTATTTAGCTCTCTCAATAACCATGAGCTATTTTGGCCAATTTTGGCAATTTCACTTTTTTGTCCAGTGGTCTTTATTTCCTTCAATAACGACATATTTTCCGTCATGGAGTCGCCGAGAAAAAGGATCGAACCTTGTATCGGTTCGGATTCATTATGTTCTTTTTGCTCTGCCGACTTGTTAGCTGTGGCTATTGAGGAATCGGAGGGCGGCGATGGAGCGGAATCCGACGAAGCACTGGGTGGTGGAGAATATGAGGGAGAAGAGCTTTGGTTGCGAACAGAAGGAGATGGTGCCAAAGATGGTGCCGATGGTGACAAAGGAGCCGGCGAGGGTGGTTGATTAGGGATAGATGCAGATGCAGATGATGGTGAGGAAGACGGAGTAGAAGCTGGAGAAGTAGTAGCGGCCGGCAATGAAGTCGGTAATGGCGATTCTGCGGATGAAGATGGTGGAGTGGAGTTTGTAAACGATGACCTGTCGGAAGGGGTTTCTTTATCAGTGGCTGTGGCCATTCGTGTGGGAATGGATGTCCCTCTATCGAAAGTCTTCGACCATCTGTCGTCCGGATATGAATAGTCCGGATCATCTATGCGAACAGCCGAAACCAGTCTATACAGTTTCTTGTCGTTTAATACATCGGACACTTTCTTTGTTTCCGTCTTTCCGTCCTTATATCTTATGGTCATTTCGCCAGCTATTAACCTTATCCCGTGACTATAATCCCTGTAGGTCGCCTCATGATGTGCTCCGCTATAAGGCTGTATCAGAGGCTTCCCCCATCCATCCTTGTATTTATCTCCCGTACCGTGCCATCCGTATATCGTAACGTATCCCCTTTTGCCTTCGTGTTCATAAGGTAAAATAACGTCCTTCTTGTCGCCGTCGATCAGCGGATTTTCGGAAAGATTTTTTCCAACAAGCTGTTCTTCAATTGTTGCGTTGTGATCCAAAAAATACTGTGTGCTGTCCATTCCTGTCCCGGCAGGCTTAGGACGGGGAGGTATCGTGATGCCGTTCCTTCGTGCTTCGGCGGCTATGGCGTCCACCATAGTGGTTGTCGGTAAAGACATCCCCCATTGTCTGGCCAATAGCTGGGCTGTAGCGGGTGTCATGGGGACGCGAATGGCGTCTTTGTCGGAGCCGATTGAGATATAATCCGGCATTACCTTGATAGTACCGGTGATTTTTTCACCGTTTTCGTCTTTCATTTCGACGGGGACTTCCTTTAGCTGCCTTAGATGTTGAGGCATATTGCCGCTTCTAAGCTGATCGTATATCTCTTTCTCCGTTGTCCGTCTTACCTCTTCTTCTATCTGGTTCGGAGTCTTTCCCTGCGCCTTGAGCTCTTCCCTTGTTTTTTTCTCTACCGACTTGAGGTGTTCGCCGAATGCACTCCCGGTTAGCGCATCTTTCGGACGTTCGGGGATTGGGGGAACATCTTTTTGTTTGTCCTTTGTTTCGTCGGGCTTCGGATTTTCCGGTTTTGGAGGCCACTCTATGGGTATTCCCATAGGTTTTGACGTTTTATCCTTATCGCCTACCGTCTCTCCCAATCTTTCCGACCCCAATGCGAATACAAATAATCCGCCATGTATCCATGATTTTTTTATTTTTCCGAAATTACCACAGTCTTTACAGTTGTTCTTCATCGTCAATATTACTGGCTTTTTTATGGTTTTTAATCTAAATATTATAGCATGAAACAGCTTAAGGATAAAGCGGGAACGGCTAATGAAAGGCATATACCGACACGAACCTGTATCGTGTGCAAGAAAAAGGGGGCTAAATCTTTGTTTTACGCATTAACCAGGGTAAAAGACGATAAAATCGTAATTAATACTGATCTCAGCAAGTCAGGAAGGAGCATCTATGTTTGCAGAGACGGAAAATGTATTCAAAATCTGATAAAAAAACCGGGCAGGTCATGGCAGATGCGACTTCCACCGGAAATCCTTCAGGAATTGGAGCGCATAAATCCAATAATCAAAGATTAACAAACCATAAAATGGATGATTTTTTCCCGGAAAGGTACCGAAAACTGAACGAAGAGCAAAGAAATGCAGTAGATTCGATAGAAGGACCTGTTCTGGTGATTGCCGGACCGGGTTCGGGAAAGACAGAGCTTCTAAGCTTAAGGGTGGCAAATATCCTAAGACAGACGGACACTCCTGCTTCTTCCATACTCTGTCTGACATTTACCGATGCCGCTGCTATAAATATGAGAAAAAGACTTACCGGACTGCTTGGCCCTGAAGCTTTTAAAGTCGCAATACATACTTTCCACAGTTTCGGTTCCGAAATCATCAACAGGAATCCCGAATATTTCTATAACGGAGCCTCCTATAACGCGGCTGACCAACTCGCCCAATATGAGATTATAGAAGATATCCTTAAGGATATGCCTCACGATTCGCTGTTAAGGTCTTATCATCCGGAACAGGGTTATACTTATCTTAAAGACATATTGAAGAAGATAAGCGAACTGAAAAAGGGAGGACTTACTCCCGCGGACTTCAAAGAGATACTCGAAGAAAACAAAAGTTATCTGGAACAGGTGAATCCCCTGCTTTGCGGATTCTTCGCGGAGAGGATAAGCAACAAGATGTTCGAAAAAATTCCCGAGCTGATAACCGGTATAAGTTCAGTCGGGTATAAAGCCAGATCAAAGAGTTTGCCTTATTCCACAATCAAAGAGACTCTTTTGGAAAGTCTTAGCGCTGCGTATGAGATGATATATGAGGGAGAAAAGCCCAGCACCAAGCCGCTGACTCAATGGAAAAGCGAAAACATCAAGAAAGACGATAAAAATGAGACTGTCCTGGCTGACCTTGAAAGAATACAAAAACAGTTCGAGTTATGTGAAATCTATGACAAGTATCAGAATCTGATGCACAAAAAAGGATATTTCGACTTCGAAGACATGCTCCTTGATACAGTAAATGCTTTGGAAAAACATCCCGCGCTCAAATATAACCTGCAGGAAAGGTATCTTTATGTGCTTGTGGACGAATTCCAGGATACGAACGGGGTACAGATGAGGATTCTGGACAAGCTACTCGACTCCCCCGTCAACGAGAACCGTCCCGATATACTGGCCGTTGGAGACGACGATCAGGCCATATATAAGTTCCAGGGAGCAAACATCGACAACATCATGGATTTCGAAAAAAGGTATCGTAACCCAAGCCTGATTGTTCTTCAGAAGAACTACCGTTCGACACAGCAAATACTGGACTTCATAAGGAGAATAGTCCTAAAAGGGACAGACCGGCTGGAGAACCGAATGCCTGACAAAATCAAGAAAGAGCTGATTTCGGCCAATGCGGGGTTGGAGTCCGGAGAGATAGTGGAAAAGGAATTTCCTACGTCACTGCATGAACGCGTCTGGATTGCGGAAAGTATCAAACATAAGCTGGAAAAAGAAAATGCCGACCCTTCGGAAATCGCCGTGATAGCGCCTAAACATGCCATTTTGGAAGAAACCGCGAAGGTACTGGATTTCTTCGGAATATCTGTGGCATATGAAAGAAAAAAGGATTTGTTCGAGCAAGACCACATACGCGAACTCATACAGATGCTTCGGTTCATAGATTCGATTGCGACAAAGAGCCAGAGTGAATCCGACGAATATCTTCCTGTCATACTTAGCTTTCCGTTCTGGAAGATTGACGAGACTGAAGTATGGAAGATATCCGCAAAAGCATATAGGGAACGTAAATTATGGCTGGAGGTTATGCTGGAAAGCAATAACGAATTCCTATGCAATATAGCCAAATTTTTTATAAAGCTCGGTAACGAATCCAAGGAAAAGATTGCGGATGAGATTATCGATATGATTACAGGTGTAGCTTCGGAAAAACTTTATATGGATGAGGATGGCGGACTACCGGAACAAATACAGAAAAGTGTTGATAATACGTTCTTCGTAAGCCCATATAAGCTATATTATTTTAACGAAGCCGTGTTTGAGAATTCCAGGCTGGATTACATGGAGAGACTTCAGAGCCTGCAGGACTTCATGGATAGGGTAAGAAAGCATAAAGGGAAGGACTCCATGAGTGTCGCGGATGTGGTTGCTTTTGTTGACTTGCATGAGAAGCACAAGTTATCAGTATATCATGAAATGCGTTTCAACGATGAAAATAAGGCGGTCAACCTGATGACTGCGCATGGCTCCAAAGGATTGGAATTCGAAAACGTCTATATCCTGAACTGCCAGGAAAACGCATGGATGAAGAACAGAATGCGGGACAAGCTGACTTTCCCTTCCAACCTGCCGCTTGCTCCGGAGGCGGAGAACGAGGAGGACAATCTTCGCCTTTTTTACGTTGCTCTTAGCCGGGCAAAAAGGAACCTGTATCTTAGCAGGAACCAATATGACGACAAAGGAGATGAGCAATTGTGTCTTCGTTTTATTGAAGAAAACGATTCCGTAAGCAAAAAAAAGGAGAACATAGGAATCGGGCAAGTGGAAGAGATTAAAAACGGCATGTTACAGGAAAAAGGACTTGAGAAACTTAGGGAGCTGAATTTACGCGCCGCTATGAGAAAGCATCAGGTAAGGAACGTAGAACAGGAGGTGTTACTCAAGGAGCTGGTAAGGAATTACACGCTTAGTGTTACACATCTGAACAACTATCTAAACATAGTGAACGGCGGTCCTCGCAAATTTCTTGAACAGAATCTGCTTCATTTTCCTACGCACATGGAAGCAAGGGCCGCGTTCGGATCAGCGATGCATGAAGCACTGAACGATTTTTCCAAACAGGCTAGGGCGACAAAGACTATTCCCCAGGTTTCTTTCATGCTAGAACGCTTCGAAAAATCCCTTACGGAAAAGCGACTTAACAAAAGCGATTTTAAACTTTATCTGGAAAAAGGGAAAAACTGCCTGAATATCTATTACGAAAAAAGAAGAGATGATTTCGATGTTACGGACCAGACCGAATTCAACTTCAGTGGACAGGGCGTGGTGCTGGGTAAAGCCGAACTGACGGGAAAAATCGACAAGATGAAATATGATCAGGAAACAAGACAGATTCAGGTTTTCGATTTCAAGACCGGAAAAGCAATGAAAGACCTTGAACACGGACAGGATTACGAAAAGATTAAGGCTTGGCAATACAAGAACCAGCTTATTTTCTATAAGATACTGGTAGAAAACGCCAGAGACTTCAAGGGAAGGTATGATGTTCGAACCGGTTTCCTTGAATTTCTTGAGCCTGTCGGAGGAGATATACGGCTGATCAGATACGACATTACGGATGATGAACGCGATAAGATGGTTAAACTGATTCGGATAGTATATGACAAGATAATCGCTCTGGATTTTCCGGATACGGAAAAGTATGAGAAGTGCGCTGAAGGGATACAGTGCTTTGTCGATGACCTGTTGGCAGGTACTGAATAATTTTTCCTAATCTTATTGACGGTGAGTATCTACTCACCTATAATCGAAGCACTTAATATTTAACGTTCCAAGATGGATTTTCTGTTCATAATAATCGGAATCGCGATTGCCGCTACTCTTGTGTATCTGGCTTATCTTATGCAGAACCTAAAGAAGCCGGCCGATGACGGTTCGCAAAAACTTATGCTGGAGATGATTGAGAATCTGCGAAAATCCGTTAAGGACGATCAGGGGACTACGGTCAAATTTTTGCAGGATCGTCTGGATAATGTTGCCAAACAAATGTCGGAGCACCAGAACAAGTCCATCGAAACGATGCAGAAGCAATTCGGACAAAGTGCTAAGATAATCGAAGAAGTTACGCTAAAGCTTACTACGCTGGATCAAACTAACAAACAGGTATTGGGCTTCGCGGAGCAGATGAAAAGCCTCGAAAATATTCTTAAGAATCCAAAACACCGCGGCATCCTGGGTGAATATCTTCTGGAAAAGCTCCTGGGTGAGATCCTCGCCCCCACCCAGTATCAGATGCAATATAAGTTCAAAAATGGGGAGATAGTGGACTCCGTCATATTTTTCAACAAGAAAATCATACCTATCGATGCAAAGTTTTCTTTGGAAAAATATAACATTCTGATGCAGGAAAATGACAAGAAAAGGCGTGAAGAAATGGAGAAGGAATTTAAAGGGGATCTTAAGACCAGAATAGATGAGACATCAAAATACATACGACCTAACGAGGATACGACTGAATTCGCTTTCATGTTCATACCGGCTGAAGGAATATATTACAATCTGCTGGTCTATAATGTCGGAACAATAGAAATGAATACCATCGATTTGATTGAATACGCTTTCAAAAAACACGTTATCATCGTTTCCCCCACTTCATTCTTTGCTTATCTGGAAACAGTACTTCAGGGATTGAAATCTTTGAAAATGGAAGAATCCGTAATGGAAATCGTGAAGAAAGTCGGTGAGTTGGGAAGACATCTTAACAGTTATCAGACATATATGGTCAAACTCGGGAACAATCTGGGAACTACTGTAAATATGTATAATCAGGCCAGCCGTGAGTTCAATAAGATAGATAAGGATGTCTATAAAGTTAGCGATGGAAATATAAAAGTTATTGAAGGCGAACTGCTCCAGATAGATAAGCCTCTGGAAGAATGATTTCCGGATTAATGATTTTGAGCTGCGGATTTGACTTTTTGGCTAACTTTACCTAATATCTTGGCGCTTAATCTATTTTTATCGTGCCAAAAAAGACATCCACCAAAACAGAAAAAAACACAAAAATGACTGTAAAAAAGCCATCGAAGGCTGTTGCCGTAAAAAAAACTACCATTGCGAAAAAGGTTGCGGCCCCGAAAAAAACACCTGTCATAAAAAAGAAAATGACCAAGGTGTCTGAAATTGATTCGACTTCCGAAGTCAAATCATCCCCAAAAGAAGAAGTTATTCAGCATGTGAAGGAAAAATCGAATGAAGAGCTTTTTGGCGACATAAACGAACAGCCTAAGGATAAGGCTGAACTTTATGATGAACTGATAGCACAAGAGAGAGAAAGAGAAATCATCAAGAGCCAACGAAAGCAGACTGCGGGAAAAGAATCATCCCGATCAAGAGAGGCACGAAGAAACTTTCAGCAACATGTTCAGGGACCGATTACAGACAAGACTATTGAGATTCCGGAGGTTATTTCCGTAAAGGAGTTCGCGGAAAAAACAGGACTCGGAGCCGCACGCATCATAGGAGAATTGATGAAAAACGGTGTCCTGGCCAACATTAATCAGCAAATCGACTTTGATACGGCACAAATTATCGCCGAGGATTTTAGGGTAAAGATAAAGAAGAAGACAAGCGAAGTGTCTGCGGAGGATATGTTCACAGGAAATCTTCATGGTCTGATTAAGGAAGATGACATAAGTATGTTAAAGACAAGACCTCCGATAGTTGTCGTTATGGGACATGTAGATCATGGAAAGACTACACTTCTGGATAAGATAAGAAACGCGAATGTGGTTGCCGGAGAATCGGGTGGAATCACACAACATATCGGAGCTTACCAGGTGGAGCTGAATGGAAAGAAGATAACTTTTCTGGATACCCCCGGACATGAAGCCTTTACTGCGATGCGTGCCCGAGGCGCAAAAGTTACCGACATAGCCATATTGGTAGTAGCTGCTGATGAGGGAATTAAGCCACAGACGATTGAAGCCATACAGCATGCGCAAGACGCCCAGGTACCTATAATCGTTGCCATAAACAAAATTGACAAGGAAGGCGCTGATCCTGACAGGGTAAAGGGTGAGCTGGGAGAATACGGGCTTGTCCCAGAAGAATGGGGAGGTAAGACAATAATGGTTCCAGTTTCGGCAACAACGGGACAGAATGTTGACCATCTGTTGGAAATGATTTTACTTGTGGCCGACTTGGAAAACCTGAAGGCCAATCCGGACAGGGCTGCCGTTGGAACTGTAATAGAAGCTCATCTTGACCATAGTTTCGGGCCGGTCGCAACAGTTATAGTGAATAGCGGGACATTAAGGGTCATGGATAATCTGGTCATAGGAGGAACCTATGGTCGCGTTAAGATGATGAAAGACCACACCGGCAAGAATCTGAAATCAGCGGGACCATCGACTCCAGTGTTGATTGCAGGAATCAGTGAAACTCCACAGAGCGGCGACATATTCCAAGTCGCACCTGACGAAAAGAGCGCAAGACAAAAGGCTCTTCACATCAGAACACTCAAAGAGGCTGATATAATCGCAAAAAGAGGTATGGGAGAAATCATTTCCCAAATCAGTTCCGGTCAGCTAAAACAGCTTAAGCTAGTTCTAAAGGCGGACACGAAAGGTTCGCTGGAAGCCCTTAGGCAGTCCATATCACAGATTAAGCATGAGGATGTTGGTGTTAAGGTCGTACTGGCCGGAGTCGGAGACATAACCGAATCAGATGTAATGATGGCCGCAGCGACACAGGGAATAGTTATGGGTTTTCATGTTGAAGCCAATTTTAACGTAAAGAGAAGTGCCGAGCGCGAAGGCGTGGAGGTTTTGACTTACAAGGTAATTTACAAACTGCTGGATGACATCAAAAAAATCCTGACCGGATTATTGGAACCGGAAATACTTGAAGTGATATTGGGGCAGGCGGAAATCAAAAAAATATTCATGACGGAAAAGCGTGAGATGATTGTGGGTTGTAAGGTAATCAAAGGTCATGTGGAAAGAGTTAAGGTAAGGGTTTTCAGAAATAACGAAAAGGTCGGAGACGGGCAGATACTGTCATTACGTAAAGGTGAAGCATCTTCCAACGAAATTCAGGAAGGAAACGATTGCGGCATCTTATATAGTGGATTCCTGCCTCTGAAAGAGGGGGATGTGCTTGAAGCCTATAAGATGGAGAAACGCGTGAGAACGCTTTAGTCTTTAAACATTGCAGAAATGGATAAGATTAAACTTATAGAAGTTCCGACGCACACCGACCCCAGAGGAAACCTTAGTGCCATAGAGCTAAAGGATTATGTCGATTGGACGCCCAAAAGGGTATACTATGTAACTGACACTAAACTGATGCGCGGAGGTCATGCCGTTTTTGGCGAGCGGAAGATTTATATATGTATGCAAGGTACAATGAGAGGTAGATTTCATGATGGGGAAAAATGGCATGAATTCGATATGAGAGGGCCAAAGGATGCGGTAGTGATGGACGGATTCTGCTGGCGCGAATTCAGCGATTTGAGCGAAGGAGCGGTGTTATGTGCCATTTCCAATATGAACTATGATAAGGACAAATATGTCTTCGATTTCGAAAGGTTTCTTGAGGAAGTAAAAAAGCAGGGCAATTAAAATCTAATTTCACAAAATGAAAAAGGTTCTTGTTACTGGCGGTGCCGGATTTATCGGCTCCAACTATGTCCACCATCATGCCGAAAAATATCCTGACGATACAATCTATGTACTGGACAAGCTTACCTATGCGGGAAATCTGGCCAATATCAAGGATTTGGCGGATGTCGGTAAAGTCATATTCATCAAAGGAGATATTGCCGACGGTGATTTTGTGAATGATCTTTTTGCCATGGAAAAATTCGACACGGTGATTAATTTTGCCGCAGAAACACATGTGGATAGAAGTATAATAGACCCGAATGTCTTTGTGCAGACCAATATAGTGGGTACACACAATCTGCTGTTGGCTTCAAGGGATAATGAAGTCAAACGATATCATCAGATTTCGACCGATGAAGTTTACGGAGATCTGGGGACCGGAACAAATAACTATTTCTTAGAGAATACGCCCATTAACCCAAACTGCCCCTATGCGGCTTCAAAAGCTTCCGCCGACCTTTTGGTGATGTCATATTTCGAGACATACAAGATGCCGATAACGATAAGCAGGTGCTCAAACAATTACGGACCTTTCCAGTTTCCGGAAAAGCTGATTCCCCTTTTCTTCAAACTGGCTAACGAGGGAAAGCCGTTGCCGGTGTACGGCGATGGTCTAAATGTACGTGACTGGCTCTATGTATTGGATCATTGCTCCGCGATTGACCTTATAGTACAAAGCAACAAGTACGGCGAGGTCTATAATATCGGAGGGCACAACGAATTCACAAATCTGGAGATAACGAAGGCTATACTGCGATTTCTGGGTAAGAGCGAGGATTTGATTACTTATGTGGAAGACCGTCGGGCGCATGATAGACGATATGCCATGGATCCGACCAAAATCGAAAATGAGCTGGGGTGGAAACCAAGCGTTACTTTTGAACAAGGTATCATGAAGACCTTTGAATGGTATCGTCAAAATCAGGAATGGGTTCAGGCTTTACAGCAGAAGATTCAGTTGCCGAAATTTATGACACAGAGCAGGGATCCACAAAAGACGAGCCGGTAGTTTTTTCATTAAAAATGTTTATGAAAAGAGGTGTTATGTGGTAAAATCATAATGACTTTTTTTGTTTTATCCATGCATTATTCCAAACTATTCGGAAAGACACAGACGACCGCTCCTCATGACGCTAACTCGATCAATGCAAAACTGTTGGTCCAGGCCGGTTTTGTCGAACAGCTGGCCGCAGGCATATATCATTTTCTACCTCTCGGGTTAAAGGTTCTGCAGAATATCAACCGCATAATACGCGAAGAAATGAACGCCATAGGAGGACAGGAAATCCTTATGCCCGCTTTATTACCGATAGAGCCTTGGCAGACAACGGGACGTGATAAAAGCCTTGATGAAATATTTTTCAGGAGCAAAGGCGCCGGCGACAAGGATTTTGTTTTCGGGCCGACACATGAAGAAGCAGTCACGCCTCTCGCAAAGAAACAGATACGGTCATATAAGGATTTGCCGTTTTCGGTCTACCAGATACAGACAAAATTCAGGAACGAGCCGCGGGCTAAATCGGGAATACTGCGCGGTCGCGAGTTCGGGATGAAGGACATGTACAGTTTCCATACTGACGAACATGATTTGGATAAGTATTATGAACGAGCCAAGCAAGCTTATTTCAACGTATATGAACGTTGTGGACTTAAGGCGTATATTGTGGAGGCTTCCGGCGGTGCTTTTTCGGATAAGTTTTCACACGAGTTTTCGATTGTCACGCCAGCGGGTGAAGATACACTTATTATCTGTGATAAATGTAATATCGCGCAGAATTTGGAGATAGCCGAGGGAAAAGTGCATAATCCGGATGTTATGGAAGAAGATGAGTCGCCTATGAAAGAAGTGACTGTAAAAAGAGGTTTTACTGTGGCAGACAATGCAAAAGCACATAATGTGCCGGAAAATAAAATTCTAAAGACTGTGGTTTACACTTTCGAAGGGGGGTACGTGGGAGTAGTAATCCGCGGAGACCTGCAGATAAATGAAGGAAAACTGATAAAATATCTGGGAAAAACGGTGCGGGCGGCATCACCGGAAGAGTTGAAAAAGCTTGGACTGATTCAGGGATTCATTTCACCTGTGGGAATGCCATTAGTGGAAGGTGGCATCAAACATGCGGCAGAAGTCAAATCGGACGGTGATGTTACTCCCCTACCTTTCATTGCAGACCATTCCATTCGCGACATCAAGAATTTCGTTACAGGTGCTAACAAGCCTGACACCGATTTGGCCGGAGTAAATCTTGGACGTGATTTTACGGTAAGCGACTTTACGGATTTAGTTTCGGTGGAAGCCGGATTCCGGTGTACAAAATGCGGACATGAACTTCATGAAGCCAAAGCAATAGAGGCCGGCAACATATTCAAACTCGGAACAAAATTCTCTAAAGATTTCGAAGTATATTATGACGACGAAAAAGGTGAACGAAAACTTGCGGTGATGGGATGTTACGGCATAGGTAATACCCGTATGGTGGGAACGATCGTGGAAGCTTCTCATGACGAAAAGGGCATAATATGGCCTAAATCCGTGGCTCCTTATACAGTGCATCTGATTCACTTGAGCGCAGATGAGCAAGTCAAGAAAACTGCCGAGAGCATCTATCACGACTTGGTTAAAAACGGTATCGAAGTGTTGTATGACGACAGGGAAGAGACTGCCGGCGTTAAGTTCAACGATGCAGATCTGATTGGCCTTCCACTCCGACTTGTGGTTAGCGGAAGAACATTGAAGGAAGGTTCTGCGGAATGGAAGCTAAGACAGGATAAGGAAGGTAAACTCGTCAAACTTGAAGATGTTACCGGTGAAGTGAATAAATATCTACAGTCTTAATACGCTGTCATGCGCATATTGATACTCGGAAAAAACGGCATGTTGGGCAGGGATCTTATGGACGTATTCTCCAAGGATGATTTTATCGCTTTGGGTAAAGAAGATTTGGATATCACAGACAGAGACAGGGTTTTTGAGAAGTTCATGACGATTCAACCGGATGTTGTCATAAACGCCACAGGATATACGAATGTGAACAAAGCCGAATCAGAGCCGGAATCGGCTAACGATATCAACGGTTATGCCGTAGGAGTGCTGGCCCAGGGATGCAGGGAAATAGATGCCACATTTGTTCATTTCAGCACGGATTATGTATTTAAGGGTATCAAAAAATCAGGTTATAACGAAGAAGACATGCCTGATCCTATCAATGCTTACGGAAAATCCAAGGCACTGGGAGAACACCTTATGATGGAGGAGATGGAAATGCTGAACGGAGAAAAAGCGAAGGAAGGAAAATATTTTCTTATAAGGACCAGTTGGCTTTTCGGCAGACACGGTAAAAATTTTGTGGAAACAATGTTGGATCTTGGCAGAAAGAACAGTCAGCTAAAGGGTGGTGAAGATGTTCTTAAGGTTATCAACGACCAGTTCGGGAAACCGACTTACAGCATGGATTTGGCAAGACAGGTGGGATGGCTCTTGAAATCACGCGATTATCCTTCCGGCATATATCACATTACTAATGAATGTACTACGACATGGTATGATTTTGCTGTCGAAATCTTTAGGTTGGCAAAAATAAATATAGATGTGATACCATGTGCTACCACCGAATATCCGAGTCCGGCAAAACGTCCTCATTATTCGGCTTTAAATAACAACATCTTACCACCGCTTAGGCCATGGAAAGAGGCACTGGCGGAATATCTATCAATTAATACACTTCTATGAAAGGAATAATCCTTGCAGGAGGTAACGGACGCAGACTGGAGCCACTTACGAATGTCACCAATAAACATCTTTTGGCTATCTACAATAAGCCGATGATTTATTATCCACTTCAAACCCTTATCGATGCCGGAATAAAGGATATTCTGATTGTATCGGGAAAGGATTTTGCCGGAGGTTTCCTTAAGCTATTAGGATCAGGCCGGGCATTCGACTGCAGATTCTCTTATGAGGTACAGGAAGAGGCCGGCGGGATAGCACAAGCGCTGGCACTGGCGTCTGACTGGGTCGGGCGCGATAACTGTACTGTCATCCTGGGAGACAACATTTTTGAAGATAATTTTTCCGAACAGGCAAAAGAATTCGAAGGCAAATTCGGGGCACGGATATTCCTGAAGGAGGTCACTGATGCACAAAGATTCGGCGTTGCGGAGCTGAATGGAAATAAGGTAATAGGAATCGAAGAAAAACCACAATCCCCGAAGACTAATCTGGCGGTAACCGGTCTGTATATGTATGACCCGATGGTTTTTGAGATAATCAAGACCTTAAAGCCTTCCGGCCGCGGAGAACTGGAAATCACGGACGTAAACAATTTATATATAAGGCAGGGTAATATGCAGGCTTCTTTCGTGAAGGGGGGATGGACTGACGCAGGCACATTCGAAAGCCTGTACAAGGCTAACTCGCTTGCCAGGGATATTATCATCTCAAAAGAACATCCTGAAGATATGAAAGAGCGGATGTCAGCGAATGACTAGACATTATACCTTAAAACAAAAATGTGGCTGAAAAACAAAAAGTTCTGGTATTGGGCTCGCTGGCATACGATTCTGTGATGAAGTATGACGGGCTCTTTAAAGATGTCATGGTGCAGGGAAACTATAATGTTTCCATTAATGCTTCGGATAAAGAATATTTCTTTGGCGGTTGCGGAGCTAATATCTGCTATAATCTATCGCTTTTCGGACTGCAATCTACCCTAATGACCGTCGCCGGTAAGGATTTCGGTGAATACAGAAACTGGCTTGAAAAGAACAAAATAGATTATTCCGCGATGTTTATCTCCGATAAGTCATACACATCATCTTC
Organism: Candidatus Altimarinota bacterium; assembly: GCA_041752875.1. Taxonomy (GTDB): domain Bacteria; phylum Patescibacteriota; class Gracilibacteria; order UBA1369; family UBA1369; genus JTS-AC46. The sequence goes on along the minus strand of JBGSVP010000003.1, from coordinate 370,240 downwards.
CGCGATAGTAACGGATAATGAGCTTAACCAGATAACTATTTTCCATCCGGGAGCGATGGAGAAGGAGGTCGAAGATTTTAGTCTTATAAAATTGAACCGCAAAGAAATCGGTTGGTGTGTGATTTCACCTGAAAATCCTGAACGGATGCTACTCTTGGCAAGGGAATGCAAAGGTGCTTCTATTCCTTATCTTTTCGCTCCGGCACAGACCACAGATAAGATGAGGACTCAAGATTTGCTTTGGTGTATAAACAATGCGTCAATACTCGTCGTAAACGAATATGAGTCTGAAATATTAAACAAGAAACTGACAATGAAAACGGAGGAAGTTCAGGAGCTTGTTCCTATCTATGTAGAAACACATAGTGAAAAAGGCAGTCGTGTAAAAAGCCCGGAAGGTATGTTTTTCATTAAGGCCGTAAAATCATCTAAAACAGTTGATCCAACCGGATGCGGCGATTCCTACCGTGCCGGTCTGATAGCCGGACTTATGATGGGTAAGAACATTCGTGAAGCCTGTGAAATAGCTTCGATGGCGGCCACTTATGACATCGAGACACGCGGCACCCAGAGCCACCGGTTCACAATTGAAGAATTCAAACAAAGGTTCGAAAATAATTTCGGTTACTCCATCTAATAACCCCAAAAAACATGAAACTTATGGAACGATTCAAAAGACTTACCGAACATCATGTCTTTAGTAAAGAAGTCAGATTCATCCTGAAAATTTCCGCTATTTTCACAGCGATAGCCTTACCGGTGACGGCATATTTGATATATCTGCATTATATGCCGGAAGACAGTTCTTTCTGTAACATTAATGACGTATTAAACTGTGATATAGTGAACAAAAGCCAGTGGTCATACTTGGATTTCGGTTTTATACAGGTGCCAGTTGCTATCTTGGGATTTATTACATATTTGGTGTTGTTCTCAGGGATTGTCGTGTTGTTTAAAGAATGGGCAATCGAAAAGATAATTCCCTTCTTAAAGCCAAAGATGCTTCTGTTTTTTTTAACCATACTTGCGGCAGTCGGGACAGGGTTCAGCTTGCATCTTAGTTATATTGAAGCCTTTGTACTTCATACATACTGCATCTTCTGTGTTGTCCAGCAGATTCTTATCATCTTAATATTTGTGCTACTCTGTTCAGCGATGAGAAAAACACAAAAGATTTAACTAAAAAAAGACCTTTTTAGGTCTAAATAAGATAAGAAAACTCGCTTGCCTTAAGGAATTATCAGCTCGTGCATGAACGGTGCGGATATTTTCCGCCCGATTTTGCAAAGGCTAATTTTTCCGTTGTGAATATGTTTGGGATGCGGAGCAGGGAGCGCTCTTTTGAGTGCTCGACCTGCTCCGCTTTTCGGGTGTGATTTTAGGGGTGTGTTGTTTAGGGTCTGCTTACGTTGACAGACTCTTCGCTGACACAGACGAAGACGCCCGGACAACGGTCACTCGATGCGAAATCGAATGTTCCACCGTTAGAGGGCGGTACATAGTCCGTGGTATCAGCTGTTGAGGTAAGCCAGTAGACGCACCAGAAATTTCTTCCCGGTGTAACCCTGAAGTCGGGGCATTGTCCTGATGAATCAAGAGCAATAACCCAACCTTTGGTTGATCCGGCGTATGACTCGGAATATGATCCCGTCGCCATCTGCTTGAAACCATTACTGCGGTTCTGCCTGAACTGTGCAAGTTTGTTGCGCAGCCATGTCTGACTTTCACCGTCAGCAGCGGAATTCACCTGGAAACTCCAGACTGAAAGGCCTGCTACAGGGCTTCCAGCGTTGTTACAGACATTTCCCTCATCGATCAGGCCGTCACAGTCGTCATCGACTCCGTTGCAGACCTCTGCAGTCGGCTTGCACTGATTGTTACAACCGGTGCAAGTGTTGCAGACGTTGCCTTCGTCGATTTGTCCGTCACAGTCATCGTCTACTCCGTTGCAGACTTCGGCTGTAGGATGGCACTGATTGTTGTTACAGACGTTTCCTTCATCAGTCGATCCGTCACAGTCGTCGTCCACTCCGTTGCAGACTTCTGTTCCCGGGGTTCCGGGTGTTACGTTGCAATGGCTGGTTACGTCGCTGTCACACACCTTATTTCCGGTCCGCTGACAGCCTCCGGTCCCTACCGTGCAAGTTTGGTTTCTATCAGAACATTCGTGCGAGTTGGGAGTCGTGTCCGGTAGTTTTTCCGTGCAAACCGCATCTGATGCTAGCTTGCACTCTTCCGGGAGAACTTCTCCGTTGCAGTTATCGTCTACTCCGTTCACCACCTCTGGCAAACTACCGGGAGCAACGTCGGGCTTACAGGCACAAGTCTCTGTATAATGCCCTTTGAAGCACGCGGAGAATTTGGGGTAGGTGGTATTGCAGGGAGCGCCGGTGTTACAACCACCGTAGTAGTTGTTGCTGACGTCTTCCCCGCCGCATCCACAGATCGCAAACGCGCTGGACAGTGCAACCACGAAAACGAACAAATTCAGATGTTTCATCTTTTCTCTCCTTAGCAGACGTTTGAGCCATTCTTTCGGTTTGTTGCTTTTCTCCGTACTACTTTGGAACCACGTTTACGTTTATCTCCGGAACGGGATTGTTGAAGGGATAGAAGTAACTCAATATCCCGAATCCCGCCGCGAGAAGAATGACCGCAAGGACACCACAAACGGCAAATCGGTAGTATCCGTGTATGTCGGTTGCCCGCTGCGATTGATTCTTGGCGATGAGCTGTTGCGTACGTGTAGCGTACTTCCTGCCGAAGATTCCTTTTTGTTCTTCGTTATGCATAGTCAGAACCTCCATTCCTTTCGGTGATTTGGCTAAATCCGGTTAAGAAAGTAAGCCAAGCCGTTCATTATATGACCGCTATCTGTTAAGATATTCTAGCCAATTAAGAAAGGCGTAAAGTCCTGCTGCCGTAACTACGATGCTGACTCCGAACGCTATAACCCATTTGTTTTCGCCCATTTTGCTCTCCTCTGTTTCTGACGTTGATGGTTGTGTCCGGTTTTAGCCGGACGGTTCACACGTTAATATATATTCACAAAATTCGGTAAGCGAGTTTTCAAAGGTCACTCTAATCTACATAAGTAAATCAGGAGGGTAATAATATGTAATTTTTATTGTTTTGTCAATATATTATTGTTCGTAGGTGCAGGAAATGCCTTATATTAAGGAAAATTATAATTATTTACATGAAAATCATTATCTGCGGCAACTATGGAGCTACAAATATCGGTGACGAAGCCATTCTTGGAGGCATGATAAACATATGCGGCAGGGCTTTTCCGGGGGCCGTAATAGAGGTTTTGAGCGCAAATCCGGAGCAAACCATACTGTTACACAAGGTGCCGGCCTATTATCACTTCCCGGCCGGCTTCCGTTCTTTCTTCAGGAATCTTTTTAACGGGGAAATGTGGCGAACGGTAAAAGCTATAAAAAACTGTGATCTGTTTATTCTGGGAGGAGGCGGGCTTTTTACGGACGAAAAGTTTAAAGCAGTCATAATCTGGTGGATTCAATCTATTATACCCGTAATGTTGGGAAAGCCATTTGCCTGCATCGGACAAAGCGTCGGGCCTTTAAAAACGAGCATCGGCAGGTTCTTAACTAAACGTGTCCATGAGAAGACTTTCCTGACTGTGGTTAGAGACAATGGCTCGAAAACGCTTCTGAACAACATCGGTGTGGACAAAGCTATTGTTCAGGCCGACTGCGCCTTTGCATTAGATATGTCATCTTTAATCAACGAAAAAGAGGAAAACTATATGGTCTTTTCCGTGAGACCATGGATCTATGGGGAAAGCGAAACTCTGCATAATATTTGTGCCCGATTTATCGACTGGGTACATAAGGAATTCGGACTTGTTTCTTATCTTTTGCCTTTACAGGACATACAGGACGACGATACAGATTGTCTAAAGAATATCTTACGCAATCTGAAAAATCCTGAAGCCGCGACACTGATAGATTTTACCGGAAGCCATGAAAAAGCAATGAAGATTATTTCACGGGCAAAGGTTGTGGTCGGCATGAGACTACATAGCCTGATTTTCTCCGTCTTATGCAAGAAGCCTTATCTTGCCATGTCTTACAGTGCCAAGGTTCGGCAATTCGTACAGGATACAGATATGGAAGATGTGCTTATGGACTGGAATAATCTCGATTTTGATGAGATGAAGGAAAGGTTCCGTAAAATCATGGAAAAGCGAGAAGAATACAAAACACATATTACCGGAATGGAGATAATCATGAGGGAGAAGGCACTGGACATAGCTCCCATGCTGGTGGAGGCATACGAAAATCTCAAAAGTCCAAAGGAAGCTCCGCTTTGAACAATGCCGCTACCGGCTTGTATGATTTCCTATGGATTTCACAAAGACCGTTTTTTGCTATCGCTTTTTGGTGCATGTCTGTTCCATATCCCTTATGTTCCTCAAATCCATAATCTGGATATTTGACGGCATATTCGCACATCAAGCGATCTCGGCTAACCTTGGCCATGATTGATGCCGCGGAAATAATCCTGACCTTGGAATCCCCTTTGATAATGGTCTTAAATGGATAGGGAAACTGCCATCTATCCCTGCCGTCTATAAGCAAAAAATCCGGCTCCGGCGCGCCTTTTGTCTTAAGCTCTTCCAATGCCCTGCTAAAGGCCAGATTTGTCGCTTTTCTTAGTCCCATGCGGTCAATATCGTCATGGGTCGCCATCCCTATTCCATAATACGCGGAATCCTGCAGTTTAAGGAACAATCTTTCCCTTTCATCTCCGGTCAATGCCTTAGAGTCGTTGCATCCGTGGACTCCCCCCGGGCTTTTAAACATCAGGGCACAAGCTACCACAGGACCGGCCCATGGCCCTCTTCCGGCTTCATCAAGGCCGTATATGGCCTTAAAGCTGTCCGTATCCGCATACTTGTCTATGGAATCGAATCTCATGAAACAATGATAAAGTACTTTTTCAAAACGGCAACAAAAAACCGCCATAAGATGTGGCGGTTTTTGATATTCAATTCTTACTTTTGACTGCGGATTATTCCTGCTTCGCCTCTTCCGTCTTCGTTTCTTCCGCCGCAACAGGCTCTGCCATTGTTGTTTCTTCCTTCACGGCCTCTTCCTGTACCTCAACCGTCTTTGCGTGCTTTGCATCCCGCTTGTCTGACAAAACGGTATCCTTTTCTATAAGGCCCAGCTTTGCCTTAAGGCGTGTAGAAAGACTTTCCGGTTTTCTCATGTAGCTGATCTTCGACCTTCTGACCTTAAAGGTCTTCTTGATTTCGATTTTGACCACGTTGGGCGAAGCCAACGGGAAAATCTTTTCGACACCGATCCCTTCGACGACCTTACGAACAGTTACCGTCTTGCTGGGACCATGGCCGTGAGAAATGCCCATTACCATGCCTTCAAAAATCTGAATGCGCTCTTTTTCCCCTTCCTTGATCTTCTGGTGCACTCTTACCAGGTATCCCGGCCTTAGAACCGGCAATTTCTTTGTGGCAAGATCGTTTTCCATTGCCTGTATTTTTAGATTCGACATATATATCCGTTTAAATAGCGTTGGTATTTTATGTATATAAATGAATAAAATCAAGCAATTCGCTTACTCGACTTCTTTTTCCAGTCTGTTCAGTGCCACGATGTTATCAGGGTCCTCTAAAAGGTCGTTGATGAACTTGTCTTTGCATTTACGCCTATAGGTGTATTCCTCGCGGTTCATGATGCTAAAACGCGCAGGGCGTTTTGTCTCCATCTCGTGAGAGAAGAAGTCTTCCAGTTGCTTACGGTCCACATCTCCAACTATAAGAAGGTCGATAGCTGTATCCTTATCCACAAAAAGTCCTGATAGGACGACCACATCGATGTTACCGAAGCTGGCTATACGCTTGGCGATGTTTTCCTTATCACTCATCGCCTTCATTATTATGCTTTTTAGTTCAGCGAAAATGATAAAATTTTTGTTCACCACGAAAAACTTCTTTCTGTTGCGTGTCTTGGTCTTCAAAAGTCCTATTTTCTTAAGATTATCCAGCTCCCTTCGAACAGAATTGATTTGTTCGTCAAGTTTCCTGGTCAATTCGCGAATAAAAAACTCACTGTCTGGATTACTAAGAAACAGTGTCAGAAGTTTAATACGCGTATTCGATGTAAATAGCCGTTTAAGCACTGTACACATTATTTATACAACTTCGGTGGCAGTGTATAATTTTTTTTATCACAATGCAAGATGGAATTGACAACACAAACAAATGCATCCCCTTGTATGTATTGAACTTTTTACCATTCGTTGCCGCCGGATTCAACATCCTGACCGCTCCCTCTGGCCATACTTAAAATAAGTCCGGTATAAAAAGCTCCGGTTATTATCCCTATTATGCTAAGGGCTAGCACAAGGAAGAAAGACGAATCGATGGGTGTAAAAAGGAATTGAAATCCTGTTACCGCAATCGCCATATTTTCGAAAGCGATAATCAGGATTAAAACTGTAAATATGATTGAACCCGTCAAAAAGAATACTTTCATGTCCTTTTTTTATTTGTCTTACCCCTATTTTATCATTTTCCGAGGTATTTTTCAAACACCTTGTCGATTTTCAATTTATTTTCAAGCCTTTTCTTCAAATATGACCCCTCTTTGTACTCCTTATCGAGCTTGTATCTTTCATTTGGCGGATAAAGCTCTTTTATGTGTTCTATTTCATGAATAAGGTCGGCTTCGGTGACTTCAATCTTCTCCAATTCGAAGATTTTCTGCAGACCGAAACGCAGGTTTAGCCTTTTTTCTGCTTCCTTGCGACGATCATCACGCATATCCTTGATTTCTTTCTTTGTAGTTTCCAGATATTTATCCAACGTGATTCCCCTTCCTTCAAGATCGTTCTTGAATTCCTCAATCATTCCGTCGATTTCCTCATCTATCAGGCTTTCCGGCAATTCTACCTTTGTGTGGCCTATCAGCTCCTCCAGAAAAGCGTTTTCCATCCTGTCCTTTTCCTGATGCACCTTTTCTGCCCGGACATTTTCACTGATGTTTTTGCGTACTTCATCAAGTGACATCGGGGCACCGGCTATCTGCTCTATGAATTCAGGAGTCATTTCGGGCATATCCATATCGAATACCTTCAACATTTCGGCCTTGAATTCAACGTTTTTTCCCTGAAATGGCTTGTGAAAATAATCTTTGGGGAACGTTACTTTAAATTTCTTCTCTTCTCCGGCTTTCATTCCGACCAGTTCTTCCTCGAAACCGGGTACAAGTGATCCTTCACCCAAAACGACCGGATGGTTTTTGCTTTTTGTGCTTTCCAGAAGGGCTCCACCTTCATCGTACCCCTCAAAACTTACTTCCACTTTATCCCCCATCTTGGCGGGACGTTCCACTTCGTTGTATTTGGCGCGATTCTTACGGATGTTATCCAATACTTCATCTACATCCTTCTCTTCCATCTTAATTTCGTTCTTCTTAATCGATATCTTTTCGTATCCCGCGACTGAAACTTCCGGGTATACAGCAACCACAGCCTCGTATTTCAGGGGATTTCTGCCGATTATCTCTATTTTTGGTCTGGAAATGGCCTGAACCTTCTCTTTGATGACGGCTTCACCATATGAACGGGGAATTGCCAAATCAAGCATTCTGTCCTCGATAGCCTCCACTCCTACGTGCTGTTTGACTATATCCATAGGAACATGTCCCGGACGGAAACCCGACACCTTAACCACTTCCGATATCTGTTTGGCGGCTTCATCCATGTATTTCCCTGTCTGTTCCTCATCCAGCTCTATGATCAGCTTAACTTCCGATTTCGGCAACTTTTGCGTTTCTACTTTCATGTTTCTCGTAATTAAAAAATTTGCTTACCCAGATTAAGGGTTTATGCGCTTTTTTTCAACCCCGATTTATGGTAAAATATAAAGATTTAATTCTAAAAGCCGGCAAGACGCTACCAAATAATCATCATTTATGAGGCGAACAGGCTATGTAGAGCCAATACAGCAAATACCCGAACATCGGGCGGAAAGGATGTCGGAAGCGGTTAAAGTCGAGCATTTGCCCTACGAAGTGTTCCACGGGCTCACTATCACCGACGACCAGGCTTTGGAGATGAAAAGGGTTAAGGTTCGCGAAGATCTGGCAAGGAACCTGGAAAGCTGGACCCCCGAAAGAAAGGCGGCGGAACAGATATTGGATGAAAGGGTAACCCAGAAGCTTAAGGACATCGTGGCGCGTGAGGTAAGTGTTGAGCAACAACAGCGCGGATGGGTAATGCGAAATCTACGCAGAGGACTTGGCTTCTTGAGAAACGTAAAGGCCATGGTATATCGCGAACATTCCGATGACGTGGGCATACAGTTCGAAAACCGTTATGACCGCGGTAATTTTGTGAAGCGCTGGATACTGCGGTATGACAGGCTTTTTACTGCTCCCACCGCCGACCAAATGAGGAAGAACGTCGCGACTGACGCGTGGAGAGCGATTACCCCGGCGGAACAGAGTACCTTGGCGGGTATCATCGCAACAAATGCAGGAATACCGGCATCAATAGTGACACCTGAAAGGGTAATCGGCATGATGGCCGGATCCACGCCCGCGGAACTCACAAAGCTTCGTGAACAGGCGATAAACGCTGGGATTGTGGGACTCGGAACTAACGAGGGACCTGATACTTCACCTTTGTTCCCGCCTATCCCAAAACCGCTACACAGCACACCTTTCGACAGGCTTGTGCAGTTACAGGGGGTTTACGCCAGCGAGAGGAAGAAGCTCTTGAGCAAGACTGTCTATGACGCAACAAAACTTCAGAACTTTCTGGACGGCGACCTTCAGCAACAGCCGCAGATTAACGACTTTGTTTATGACATGTTGAAAGAAGGCCAGCTTTACCCTTTGGAGAAGAATCCGGAAGCACAGTCTCTGGTTGCTTATCTGCAGATGAGAATCAATACAGACCCAAAGAAAAGCTCCACCCACGACCTTCAACTGCAGGACGACCTGGCCGCGATACGGAACGGACTGCCGGCTTCGGAAAAGGCGGAACCGGACAAGGAGCAGGCCGAGAAGATGGATAACATCAGGAAACAGGCCATTTTACTGCAGAATCAATATTTCATATTGCGAAGGTCTTACGACAATGCCGCCGCGCGCGGCATGGAGCTCTTCTATAAGCAAGTACAGAACAATATGCCCAGGAGCCTCATTGTGACGGGGGGTGCAGCCAAGGTTGCTGTTAACGACAACGTAGGTGAACGCCTCGCAAAAGAGATTTCCGACATCGAGAATGAACAAAAGAAGATAATGACTCAAGTAAGGGAAACCGAGGAAGGCTACCAGGAGACGTGGTCAACGATGAAATCCGACTTGGAAGCAGTGAACCAACCGTGTGGTATCGCAGGGCTTACCGGGGCAAACGATCTGAAAAACCTTATGGGTGTTGGAACTCCGCCTTTAAGGGTCGATTCTTTACCCAATTCCACGCCGGATCAGCTCTTCGGCGACACACAGCCTCCGCCATACTCGCCTCCGCCGGCATCCTATATGCCTAAATACACGCCGCCGCCTAATTCCGCATTTAAGGACCACATCATTACGGCCTTTACGCCTTCACAGGTAAGAGAAGCGCTTGGCGGACAACTTAAAAACAACCTGAAAGACAAGGTACAGAAACCCCGCGAAAAGCTTACCTGCAGACAATTACTGTATCTATTGAAGGAAAGAGACGTGATGCGTTCAGGTATCACCAACGAAGAGTTGCGCAGAAAATACGCGATGCTTTCGACAAATCTGATGATTACCGATGTCAAAAACGAGGAACTGTTCCTGGCCGCGAACGAAAGAATCGGGGAAAGGCTGGGTGGAACTATCATGGGGAGTTTCTTTGGCAGAAGATTACACAGAATCAGGAAACTTATCCTTTCACTGGCCGGCAGCAAAAATTATCTTCGGGGCGAAGATCTGATAGCACTTACGGCCGGCATGAACGGGGAATTCGCTATGTTCAGGGAACTACCGCGTGACGCCACGATAACGGAGTTGAGAGAACTTATAGTCAAAAATGGTGGTATAACACCTGACAAGATGACTGCTTTCGCCGAATACCTGCGGGCAGTGATTGTTGGATTCGACATGCTGAAGAAGGAAGGCAAAGTGCGGCTTTTCGACCGCCATGCGATGCAACTGGAAAATCTGGTCGAACTGCTTACTACCGTCCGTGAAGAAATACGGGCGGAGAAGTTCTTTAACGAGATCCGCGGAACAGGCGGAGACAAGGCTACAAACATATTGAAGAAACTGGCTGACGAAGAGGTTCTGACTAACCGTGAGGATGAAGAGGTCTTAACCAAAGTACGAAGCCGCGATGCCGAATGGAAAAACATGATGTCCAAACGCAAGTTCACGGCCAAATATATGGAAGAATATCGAAAAGCCCGCAAGTATATAGAAGATAACGGCATGACTACGGGAGAGGCCGAAGATTATCTGGGTTCAAAAGGTCTATTGGCCGCGCATGACAGTTTCAGTACCAAAGAAAGCATAAAGGAGGCATGGGATACGACAGCTTCCGTTACGGGCTCCGCGGCAAAGAAGACATATGAAACAATGAAAAAAGCGCACATTCCCGGGCCTATCAAGAAGACCGGAGATTTCCTGGTGGTAAGACCTGTGAAATGGGTGGGAAGAGGGGTAGGAAGCGTTGTTTCCACCGCCGCCGGGATAGTTACACTGCCTTTTCGACTGATGGGAGCGCTGGGCAGGGACATATCGAAGTTGAGCGGTAAAAATCCGGCACCCGCGCCTACGCCGGAAAAGAAGAAATAGCCGCTTCGTCCCGGAATCTGAAAAACAAAAACAAATAACACATAAGACAAACCGACATGACAAAACCAATATACTTTAAAGCTCAAAATTTCATCGACAGTGTTGTCGAAGATATGAAGCTGGGAGAGGTTAATTCACCCACCCTGTATAAAATCAGGCAAATGATTGAGGAAAGGCTGGCTCACAGGGTAATGACGACTTTTATGACATATCTGGGAACCAAAGAAATGGATGTTTTCGCGAAGCTGATGGAGGACCATCCGGAAATAACAGAGATAGACGCGCTTATAATGATGGCACCGGAAATCCCGGGACTTAAGGAAGGACTGGAAAAGAATATCGATTCGCTACATAAGGAACTAACCTACGATGCACAAAGAGTGGAAACCGCACTTAACGCAAAATAATTATGGCTAAAAACAAAGGAAATGACCTAACATCGCTTTTCAAGGCCGACATTGGCCACTTTGAGGGAGTTTCTGAAGCGCAGATGGATGAATTCGAGAAGGTAGTGGATGAAACGGCCGAAAGACTGGCCGGAGCAGACTATGTGACAACGAACAGGATAATGACGGAAGTCCTGAACAATAAAGATATCCGTGGAATCCTGGGGAAGACGCTGATGGTCCACCTGCGCAAGGCCATACTGGATAGGTTGGCTCTCCGCAAGAAGGCCGTGGAATCCCGCAACAAAGCGCTCCATCCCGACGGGATAATCACCAGAATCAGAAAAAAACTAAATAAAATATAACAGAAAAGCCATGTCGGAAGTATTGAAAGAAAATGAGCGACCAAAAGGCAGTCTACTGGAAGACTACAGGCGTTCAGACAAAAAGAATGAGCAGGGGGAAACCATGCCTGACAACCAGACGCTGAATGGCACCAGAATAAGTTTCTACCTTGAAAGCCACGGTTTTACGCCGAAGAACTTTAATGAAAGGTTTAAGGTTAAAACTGCACTGGATATACTGGAGCTGCGTTCTACACAAGGCGAAACGGAGATGGCCAAGTCTATCGGCGGCGCCCGCGACTTTCTGGCGAGACAGGGATTGCAGGATCTGCTTGAGATGAGGGACCCCGCTGCTTTCAGATCCTCATTACATAAGGAGATGCTGACAAGAAAAGCCGTGGATCAGGAGGCGGCCGTGCTCAAGGGATATGCGGCTTATCAAACAGTTAGGCAGCTCGCGGAAAAGCCTTTAGCTATCAAACAGCAGGTCGCCGAGAAGAAAGACAGCACAAAAGTGGAAATGGGTTCCGGATTCAGGGAACAGATAGGTAGCGTACTTGCCGGAGTCAAAGACAACTACAAAAAGATGGATGCGGGGCAGAAGACATTGTTGCTCGGCGGACTTATCGGACTAGGGACTTGGTTCCTTTCTTCCGAGGACGAAACAGTGAAGAAAGTTAGGGATACATTCTGGAATGGATTAAAGACGGCCGGTCTTTACGGTGGCGGAGCGTTAGTCGTAAACGAAGTTGTAAGGGTTTTTAACGGCAAATCGGCATTCGATGCCATCGGGGACTATATCTCTCCCGCAACCGGAAGAACCGAATTCTGGAGAGAAGCCTATAAGACCGACGAAAAGAAGGCTGAAGCCATACAATCCAGTCTGGTGTATCTGGGCAATCAGGACTTCATGATTCTGGCGGAGAAATATAAGACGGCGCACGACAGCGGCAAGAATAAAATCGAGGGGCTTTTCATTAAGGACATGGCTCCTGAAGATATCTATTCGGCGTTGGACATATTCTTCATGAAATATAGCTACGCGAAGGTGGTTCCCAAATACAGGAACTTCAATCCCCGTCCGACATGGCTGGAAGCGGTTTCGTGGGAAATGGCGGAGAACGCCGACATAACCCTGAACGGTGATTTCAGTGACAGGGTAACGACGCAAATCGAATCCGCCGCTGTACGGGGATGGAACTGGCTGATGGTTGGTAAAGGACTGGGTATGATGAAATCGCTCTATCTTAAGGTCAACGGAAAGCCGGGCACTGACGACGAGGTCAAAAACTGGGTAAAGAGCCAGGCAAAGCTGGAAAACGATGTGGACAAGAAGCGGGATCTGGAAACCTTCTGCGACAGGAAAATCGGGACGACATACACTGCGTCCTACAAGAGGGCACTAAACGCAAAAGCCGACGACTCCAAATACCAGGGTGTCAGTACCGTAACGGAAGGCGGCTACATATATATAGTAAGCAAAGCTCCGATGTTCAACCCGTCGGACCACGAAAAAGCCATTGCCGACGCCATCACGGCCGCGCGGGAAAACGCGCTTTCATATCTTAAGACCCACCATCCCGAAAAAAGTAAAAACAGCGAAATGACTACAAAGATGGAAGCGGGAGCAAGGGTAAGAGAAGATTCCGAATATGTGATGTTCCTAAGGATGCCGGTCTAACAGCTTTTGTTACCGGGTAAGGTAGTTTCAAATATATGTTGTGGTTTCTAGGTGAAGGGCATTCACCCAGTGAACAACTGGTGAATATCGCTATTGACATTTTGGCGTTTTTTGTTATGATTACATCCTTTTGATTGTACGGAAGTTTCGCGGCTCATATTTCAAAAACAAAATTCAAAAACAAAAAGGTATAAGTTAAGACCCATTAATATCTACCATGTCTTATCCCTTTGTTACTTTACTGAATTTTGGAGTTTTGATCGGCATACTCTATAACGTTGCCGCTCCGTCCTCTATTATAATAAACAATGCAAGTGCCGCTTCCCTGCCGGAAGACGACTCTAATCATGCGGCTGCAGCAATAGTCGGAGAGAAATATTATTCCAGCAGTCTTGAGAAGATGGATATAAACCTTAGCCCGGGCAATGAGTTCGATCCTGGCAGTAAGGCCGACGAAAGTGCGCTTACACATTGCAAATCACTGGTATACAGGACATTAAAGAGTTTGCCCTCTACTACCGTGAACAAACTTAAGAATCTTACATTACATTTCGACAATGACGGAAGACGCGGACTTGGAGGCGGATCAACGGTGATTCTGCGCTGTAAGAATGTTACCGATGAAGAACTTGTGGGTGTTTTGGTCCACGAAATGGGCCATATTACAGATACCGGACTGATGCAGGGGTCCATTTTAGCGGGAGCAAGCGAATTCAAAGATGGTGAAATGCCTATATTCAGGAACGACATGAGTCTACCATTTTACAGATTGAACTTTAAGGACGAGATTACCCTAAAAAAAGGAAGTAAAGATACAGACTTTGTTTCGATTTACGGAATGTCCGACCCGTTTGAGGATTTTGCTGAAACCTATGCCTATTATGTCTTACACGGAAAAGAATTCAGGATGCTCACAAAAAGCAATAACATGCTGAAAAGAAAATACGATTACATGAAAAATTATGTGTTCGGAAAAGAATATGATAACGGCGACGAAAGTTTTGACGGAAACCTTGTAAAAAGAAATTACGACGTGACGGTTTTGCCTTATAGCCTGAAGAAATTCTTCGCCGTCTAAAAATCGGTGCCGCCGAAAAAAGTGTGTATGGAATATTGACAACAAGGAGAATAAGAGTAGGATAATTATCGCTTAAGGTTTATACCTTATTAATGTTTTTAGGATATTAAGGCTTTTCTAGGGCGTTGGTACTCCTAAGACCCATATGACACCTCTCGCAAGCCGAGAGGTGTTTTGGTATGTATTTTTACTGCAAATTTGACCTGATTAAAAGGTGGTGGTAGTGTTAATCACTGTTATTACCCCATAACTCAACGTCTATGAGAAATATGCGGGAAGCAGAGTTCCTTGCGGAGCGCAATGGTGCGCCGAGTAAAGTGCGGGAGGTCATTTCGACTGGCATCAGGAGGACAAAAGCGGCTGTTAGGAAGGCCGTTTTTTTGACTGCGGTGGCCGGGGGGCTTGGTGTCGTCTATCCGGCACATCAGGATTCCACCAAGTATCTGACTGAACTTGCCGCTAAAGATGACGCGGACAAGATTAATGCTAATTTCAGAGAGCTGGTGGATACGCTGAACATAGAAATGGCACAAAACATGCGCAGGATGGATCGTTATATTGAGGAGAACGAGTTTTATGTGGACAGTCCTTTCGACGATAGTGAAGTGAATGTATCCCCTTCCTCCAAGACGTTGGAGCCTAATTTGGATAAGGCGTGTATCAGTTTTCCTGAAGTCGGAAGCGGCGACAGCCGGAAATTCATAACTTTCAAAGGACTGGAACTCCACATCACCAAGGACAAGAACAGTATCATGCTGTTGCCGGAGCTTAAGGATAAGATGATCCAGAGAAGCCGCGGTTGCGCGGAAATAAGCAAGATGACCGAACAGCTTGGACTGATTGTCAATCTGACAAAAGATGACAAAGGGGCGATTACGGATCTGAAGGTACAAATCGTAACACCGATTAAGGAACAGAAAGAGGGTCGTGCCGTAATAACACCGATTTCGCATGTGGGCATAAACGACATCGATACGGTAATGTCTGTGGCAGACAAAAATGGTCTTGTGGAAACCATAGGTCAATTTCTGGCAAAGCTGGCCCAGGCGGAGGCTTTCGAAATAAAAGGACATGAAGCCGCAAACGCGTACCCTAAGATACGGCCGGAAGAGATGGTAAGGAACAAAAAGCTTATGAAGATGGCGGAAAAAGGTACAGTCAGGCTTACATTGAACAAGACCGGTTATGACAATCCGGGGATATGCTCCGGCTGGATAATAGCCGAAAACGTAATAGGCACCGCTCGCCACTGCGTGGAAGACCACGAAACTTCCGTACTCCTGACAAAAGTGGAAAGGATTGTAACCAACGGAACACAGACCGTCGCTTTTATCCCAGCTTTCACACCAGTAAGCACAAAAGATTACGCTATAGCCTACGACAAAGACTCCGAAGACGACACCGCGGTCATAGTCACAAAAAGGCCGATCTTCGACAAAGGCTCGATTCTGGACATAAGAACGGAACCGTTGGTAAGAGGAACATATTTCACAGGCCACTTTTCCGGCATGAGCGACACCCCGCAACGATGGAAGAATGATGCCGGCTCACTATTGCCGGTAAAAACCCAGGATTCAAAAGCCCCGCTGATCTTCAACATAACCAATCAAAAAGGTAACTCCGGCGGACCGATACTGGACGCCGAAGGAGCAGTCGTCTCTCTGCACACATATATGCTTAGGGTATCAATGAATCCGCCCGTAATAATAACGGCAGGCCCGCATGTGACGGTGGAAAAGATACAGAATCTCACCGCAAAAGCCATATCCCTACTAAAGATTTGATTTTTGGCCGAGCTCTGTTAAAATCATCTCGCAAACGTAAAAAGGAAGTCTTTTCATGGTGGCCTTAGCTCAGTTGGTTAGAGCATCGGGTTGTGGTCCCGAGGGTCGAGGGTTCGAACCCCTTAGGCCACCCCATAAATGTTGAAATTTTTATTTTACGGCGCCGGACTGCGTAAAAAAATCTTAGACCGTATATTCGTATACGGCCTAAGATTTTTTTGCTTGCCGACACCGTAAAATAGAAAATTTGAACATTTATGGTGGCTTATCGTTTTGCAGGGGCTGGGGGGGCCACGGCGCCTGCGGCTGGTGGCGGAGGCGATTTTTCATTATTGCCCGCCTGTGCAGGATGGTATAATTTCAATATCAGATTTCTCATTAACATGATTGATAAATCAAAAGAACACGGCATCGATTTTTCGGACCTGGATAAAGGACAGGTATTTTCCGTATTGGATGAAAAGCAGTTTTCGCCGCGCGCTTTGATTGATTCGCTTAAAATGGTGCCGGAGTTTCGGGAGCTGATGGATGCGAATGCCGGGGTGTATCAAGGTTATACTATCGAGGAGCATACGCTTATGGTTATGCGGCAATTCGAGAAATATTTTGCGGATAAGAATTTGCCGAACCTTACGGATACGGGATTTTTTCGGATTATGCTTGCTCTTCATGATATCGGGAAACCGATTGCGATCAGGAACGGTGATAAGAGGCTTCAGCACGGGGAAACCGTTCCGATAGTTCGCTTATTTTTGGGATATCTGAAATATGACAGGCCGATGATTGATTTGGCGACCGCACTTTTGAGCGACGATCCTATCGGAGAGTACTTCAAAAAGGAAATTCCCCTTAAAGAAGTTAAAGAACGACTTATGCGAATGTCCGAAGCGGCCAGTATCAGTTCTTTGGAATTGTTTAGGATTCTCAAAATCGTGTATATGTCCGATGCGGGGAGTTATACCGTGGATGCCGGCGGAACGAAGTCACTTGATCATATTTTCGCCTTTAGGCCCGATGAACGGGAGATGGATTTCGCGGAACCTTTTAAGACATACATCGCGCAGATTGAAGAAGCTCTGACGGACCAGGGCTTTTGAACACATAACGGCTTTAGTTTCCTTCTTTCAATCCTTTCCTGTTCTCCAGCTCGTTTTTGATGTCCATCAGTATCTTTTCCAGTGTCATTTCCATGAACTCTTTCAGTTTGGCGTAGTCGGCGGCGACTCCTTCGCTTTCCAGGTAGTCCCTTAGGCAGAAAGTGGCCAGTTGCAGGGATGTCAGGTTTACTCCTTCGTCGCTCCAGGAGGTCTGGAGGACTTTTTGGGGGTATTCGCCGGCTCTTCTGTGGATTTCGCGAATCCAGGAGTCTATGGAAATCTTAATTTTTAAGGGCAGTACCTTGCCTTCCATGTATTCGGCGGGAAGTAGTGTCGGGGCGTCATTTTCGTCCTTTTCCAGGGTCTGCATGACTTCCGGGGGCGGTAGTAGTCTTATGTTAAGTTCCTTCTGGATTTCGCGGTTGGAGATGAGCAATAGGCTGACTATATAGCCCGAGGGGACGTTGTTTTCCAACATTCGCAGAACCAGCATCAGGATTTCACCGGTCTTTCCGGTTTGGATGAACTTGAGCAGTATCTTGATGAGTTCGTCTTCGGTCTTCTTTTGGCGTTGTTCGCTGGCTTGGAGGGCTTTCAACTGGGCGGTGGCGGCTCTCATCCTTTCCTTGAACTTTTCAAAAGCGGCAGCGCTCATCTGATCGCTGCCGGCATCGAATCCGGAAAATGACTCAAGGTCGGACATGGGCTTGATTTAGTCCACTACCTGCACGAATTTGTCTTTAAATACGCGTCCGTCGTATTTGCGTACCTGTTTTTCCACAAAAGCGACTTTACCGTCGGCCAAGGCGAATAATGTGTGGTCCTTGCCGATTCCTACGTTGGTTCCGGGCAGGAACTTGGTTCCGCGCTGGCGTACGATGATGTTACCGGCTCTCACGACTTGTCCGCCGAAAACCTTCACTCCGAGTCTTTTGGCTTGTGAGTCGCGTCCGTTACTGGTTGATCCACCTGCTTTCTTATGTGCCATAGTATGTTTAGGTTATTATTTTCTTTATTATTTCTAGGTTTTGGGCGAGTTGATTTTACTTAATTATAGCGCCGCTTGCAAGTTGTTTTATCGTTTTCCGGGCTATGGGCTTAATAAAAGCGGGATTTTTGTGCTATAATTGAGAGATTTAATAGTCTATGCACAAATCCCCTTCAAAATTCGGACCATTCGCGGTAGTTGCGCTTATCTTTATCATGTTCATCAATATCGGCGCGCTTGCGGCCCAGTCATTGGATGTGAACGCCAGATCCGCGTTAATAATGACCGAACTGCCTTTCACGCAGGAAAACGCGGCTTCACAGCAGATGGTGAACGAACGATCCATGATGAGGATGAATTTCCTTAGAAGTCTTAAAGACCAGCTCACAGCTTCAAGGCAGGACTATAAGAATGTGGCGGCGAATGTTGAAGACGCGAGTACCAGGCTGGAAGAGGTTCAGGGCAAAGTGACGACCCTAAACGACCAGCTGGCTAACCTGAATGAGGCGATAGATACATCCAAGAGGCTTATGGAAAACGTTAAGATGCAGATTGGAGAAAAAGAAAACGGACTTCTGCTTATATACGAAGATATCGCGATTAAGAAAGCCGCCATCGAGGACCAGAAGATGATTCTGGCGGAATACCTGGGAGCTCTTTATGAACAGGAAAACTCGATGAACGACACTATGTCCGGAAACGAAGATATCAATATAGCAAAACTGCTCCTTTCGGATATTTCCGTAGGAGAACAGCTTCAGAATTTGAAGTATCTCAATGTTATGGAGAACACCGGACATAAGGTTTTCGCCAGGCTCAAACTGCTTCTGGATGAGATGCAGTACAGACAGAAAGACATGGAGACTCAAAAGATCAGATTGCAGGAACTGCATCAACGGCTGGCTGATGAGCAGGTCAATCTGGATATCCAGTACAAGGCAAAAGCTCAACTGATGGAGCAAACCCGCGGCGAAGAGAAAATCTACGCAAACCTTTTTGAAGAATCAAGAAAACAGCAGGAACAGCTACAGGAAGACCTGCGCACACTTAGCGACAACCTGGCTTTCATAGAAGAACGCATGACGAAAGAGGGTGACAGCTTCAATCCTGACGACTATAAATCGCTGATGAATTCAGAAGAGTCTACGGTTTATGCCTATATAAACTTCACAAAAGACAATGCCGACGGATTCGACCCGATATGGCCCGTAAGCCCGAGCAGAGGTATAAGCGCTTACTTTCATGACGGCGCGTATAGAAAAGTATTCGGATTCACGCATAACGCTATAGACATACGCACTCCACAGGGTACGGCCATCCATGCCCCGGCTAACGGTGTGGTCTATAAGGTGCGTGACAACGGGTATGGATACAGTTACATCATAATAGCGCATGAAGCCGGTGTAATGACTGTGTACGGGCATGTTTCCGAATTCAGGGTTAGGGAGGGAGACAATGTCTATGCCGGACAGGTTATAGGCTTGAGCGGCGGAGTCCCCGGCAGTAAAGGGGCAGGACTTATGACTACGGGCGCACATCTGCATTTTGAAGTGATGAAAGGCGGAGCGTATGCCGATCCTCTGGATTATCTGCCTTTGCAGTACCTGCCCATAAATTCGTTACCGGAAAAATACCAGAGTCGTCTGACCGGTGCCGAATATGGAATAAGACGTACTACGGACGAAGACGATTCCACTGTGAATATGGAAAATCTCACACAGATGGTTGAAAAAAATGGACCAATGGACCAGGTAGTGTACGGCACGGTCATTCAATAAACATAAAAGTCAGGCTGTTTGCCGTATTTTAACGTCACCGGTCTTTTTGGACTTGTCCGCTGGTGCAGTTCCCGCAAGTCTTCCAACACGGCCGGGGAGCAGTATTATGGCCGATGCAGAGGCTATATGAAGGCAAACTATGGAAACGGTGAATATATCTATGAGGTATCGTGGATAATCTTCCCTTAAGATGTCCACAAAACTGCCTAAATAGCGATCCGCGTAATCTTTAAAGGCGAAATAGGCGAAGATGAGCAAATATTGATATATAGGGATTTTCTTCAGTTCGAAAAGGATTATAAACGACTGCAAGGCGTAGACCGTTACCCATACTATATTTCCCACTAGCCGGAACTGGATTCCGTCCCAGCTCATATAAAGCGGGTAATAGATGTATGACATGATGCCGTAACTGGTGATAGCCATGAAGATGAAGGATGTCAGCCATGCCGGCACTTTCTTCTCAAAATAGAAAAGGCTGAACCAGATGGTGAGGATGAGCGGATAGATTGAGCAGATGGGAGCGAACGGCAACAGGTACCATTTTACGCTCGACATCCAGGACCAGTCGGCGATGTTGGATCCTATAGCAAGTAATATATCGAAGCCGATAATGATACGGAGGGCTTTTTTATTATATTTAAGTCCGTCCATCCATATTCTGAATTTGTGAAAGTTGGATTTCATATCTATAATTTAACTGGTTTTAACTAAACACATTTTCCATGAATACGGCAACAAAAATCAATGTGAAAGATGGAAGGAATAATCTTGGTGATTATATAAGTCTGCTTAGTAAAGCTTATCCCGGAGCGAAGACTTCACTTTATTACGACAATCCGCTGGAGATGCTGGTTTCCACCATACTTTCCGCGCAATGTACGGACGAACGTGTGAATAAAGTCACAGCGGTACTTTTCAAAAAATACAGAAAAGCCGAAGATTATGTAAAAGTTAAACCGGAAGAACTGGAGAAAGCCATCCATTCGACCGGCTTCTACAGGAACAAGGCAAAAAATATTCAGGGGGCATGCAAAGCCATAATTTCAAGGTTTTCAGGTAAGGTTCCGGATAAAATGGAAGATATACTTACTCTTCCCGGGGTGGCACGAAAGACAGCGAATGTGGTTCTGGGGAACGCCTACGGCATAGTGGAAGGGGTGGTTGTGGATACGCATGTGCGGCGGCTTAGCCATAGACTGGGTCTTTCTGCCGAGGATAATCCGGAGAAGATAGAGAAGGACCTGATGGAAATCGTCCCGAAGAAGCATTGGCGAAAAATATCTTACCTTTTGATAGACCATGGCCGCGCCGTCTGCAGGGCCCCGAAACCTTTGTGCAAAGATTGTGTTCTTTCCAAAATCTGCCCGTCGGCCAATTTATTTGATAGTAAAGGTAAATGGATTGGTCCGGGGTGAACTTATCTTTTGTACAATCCCACCAATTCCGTCCTTTCCAGGATATGCCCGTTCATGGCTTCCAGAAGGTCTGATTTTTTAGCTTTGGAATTGAGGGATATTTCGGTATCAAGGGCATATATCTTGAAGAAATATCTGTGTGTACCGTTAGGCGGGCAGGGTGATCCCCAGCCCGGTTTTCCGTAGGAAGTGGTCCCCTGTGTCGCGCCCAAGGGAATGCTGTCTTCTATTATGTCAGTGTTTCCGGGGGATATATTCCACAAAAGCCAGTGTACCCAGTCGCCTGACGAAGCATCGGGGTCATCCACTATAAGAGCTAGGCTTTTTGTTCCTGCGGGGACTTCCGATATCTTAAGAGGCGGATTAACGCCCCGGCCGTCGCAGGTAAAATCACGGGGCATAGTGCCGTTATTTTCGAAAGAGGGGGTGGTGAGTCTCATTTTGTTTATTTGGTTAATGGTAGATGAAGTTTGTCCAGTGCCGGACTCGTTAGATTCCTGTTGTTGCGGCGGAGTGACATTTTTTTGTTCAATAAGCTGACATCCCGCGTGAATAAAAACGGCGGCAAGCAAGAAAGATGTTATCCTGAATATTTCATTTTTGCTTTTATCCATTGCGTTTTTTTAATCGTAAGACCGTTTCAGGAGACAACCAGAAACGGTAATGTTTTTTCGCCCAAACGGGGCCGGCGTATGCGACACCGATTCTGGGTCCTTTGTGTATCTGTCTGGGTAAGACTATAACTCCCCTGTCTTCGACCCATAAGCCGGATTCCATTGAGCACGGCTTGTCATTAAACTTTTTGTCTACCCCGAGGAATTTGGTAAGTTTGGCCGGACCGTTCATATCGCCCGCCCCCCGGATAAGTATGGCGGCGGGGTAATCTTTAGGACCGGTGACTATGTTCAACATCCAGTGCATACCGTAACAAAGATATACATAGAATCTGCCTGGATGTCCGAACATTATTTTTGTACGTTCGGTCTTGCCTTTGCTGGCATGGGATGCCCTGTCTTCCGGGCCGTCATAGGCTTCCACTTCAGTAATCATAAGCTCTACTTTCTTGCCTTTAATCTCTCTGACCAAATATTTACCCAGCAGATCTTTCGCAATTTCTACAGTTTTTTCACAACCGAAGTTTTGTACCGTTTTTTTGTTCATTTAATTTTGTTATCCACAATTAGCACACCTTCTTCGGTAAGCCTTCTGCTCTTTTCCGATATTCCCCTGTTGTACCCGCCGATATTACCGTCACTGCGGACTACCCTGTGGCAGAACACTTTCTTATCATAATTTCCATTCAGGACATTGCCTACCGCACGACAGGCTTTGGGATTGCCGGCGAGCGTAGCGACTTGCTTGTAGGTAAGAACTTTCCCCTTGGGGATTCCGGCCGCTATCTTCAAAACCTTTTCGGAAAAGCCAAGACTATTTGCCATCAGATTTAAAATAAAAGGTCTCTAAAGAGGTATATATGGGGCCACGCGGCGTAAGTTTGGATTCGAACAGGTGACATAACTCCACTGGTGCCACTGACTGACCGACTTTCCTGAAAGACACAGATTTCGCGACAGCAGGGTCGTTAAATCTCAACATAGTGATGTGGGGAATCGGATCCTTCTGATCATCTTTGGCGTTTTCCGGATTCAGGTAAGCTTTTACTGTCATGTACACTTTTTTTGAAAGATCGGCATACGCGATATCAGGAATGAACTCGGCCCAGACCATGCGAGGGGGGACTCCGGGCGGCGCAAAAACCATGTCCTTAAACTTAAGCTCAAATGCCGGCATACTGCCAACAATCTCCTTAAGCACAGCCTTAATAGGCGGAATATTCGTAATATCCACATCGCCCATGAAGCACACTGTGATATGAAGATTCTCTTCACTGACCGGCCTTATGTCCCGGTTATCCACATAATTAAGTGACGACAGAAGGGCATCTTTCATGGATTCGCCCAGCGGTATAGCCAGGAACAATCTTTTGGTTACCATCGAAAAATCTTATCTGATACTCATTCATTTTAACCTTTTGCGGAATAAATCAAAAAAGAAATAATGAAGAGATCTTTTCATTCACATATTCAGGCTTTAACGGGAATCTTTTTCAGGCCGGAATCGACGTGGGGTTCGTCAAGCACGAAGCCCACTTTTTTCCTGGTCATATTTCTTGCATCACGGACTATTTCGGCTTTTCCCGACTGCTGTATGCCTTCCAATATATCCTGTTGTGTAATTTGTGGAGGAATCGGCTCCAACATGGGATTACGGTTTTTGAAATCATTACGGGCCTTAATACGCAAAGTCGTCTTAACGATGTTTTCTATATCTCTTCCGCTGTATCCGTTGAGCTTTTCGGCAATCCTTAAGAAATCAACATCATTCGCCAGTAGGTTGCGCCTGGCAAGTTCACAGGCGTAGCCGAAATGAAGTTTCATTATGGCCGCCAGACCTTCGGTATTAGGAAGCGGCACGTCTATAATCATATCCATACGTGACGAAAAAGCCGGATCTATTGCCTTAAGGTCATTAGTGGAAGCGATGACTATAATCCCCCTTTTCGTATCGAAGCCGTCTAACTGTTGAAGAACTTCACTAAGGAACCTTCGCGACTCTTCGTGACTGTTGCTGCCCTGACGGCTATTGGCCAGCGCATCGACTTCGTCGAAGTAAATTATTCCGTGTTTCATTTTCCATTTATCCATAATCTTTCTAAGCTCCATGAATACGGCTTTGGTATTTTGCGTGGACTGACCGTACCATTTGGAAATTATATCCGAACACTTGATGAGTTTGAAAGGAACGTGACACTCCCCTGCAAGCGCCTTGGCAAGCAAAGTTTTGCCCGTACCCGAAGGGCCCGTAAACATTATTCCCCGGGGACATTCGACTCCCCATTCCTCAAACCTTTCGGGATATCGTAACTGTTCGGCAAGCATCTTCGCGGCTTCCACTGCCTCCGGCTGACCGGCGATATCATTGAAGGTTATGATTCTACTTTTAACCAGAGCCGTACTTTCGACACTTGGCGCACTTTCCGCGTTATCTTCTTTTTCAAGTTCTTTTAGCTTATCGTCTTCATCTTTATCTTCGGATGATTCATCATTTTCAGGTTCCGGAGCCGTCTTTTTGGGTTCGGGAGGTTTCCTGGGATCACCCGGCTTCTTAGGGTCAGAATTCTCGTTAGGTTGATGGGGAAACGAGTGTTCCAACTCTTCGTAATCCGGCGATTCCGATTTCGAAGACTTCCTTTTTCTTCCACTATCAATAGCCGACTCCGCCTGTTCGGCCTGTTCCAATAATTCCGGGGACTCAAGTAATGTCATAGAATGCTTATTATGAGTTAACGGTTATTGAGTTTGTACGATTTATATTTATTTAGTTAAATACGCTAAAAAACCATAAGCCAGCTTACGTGGTGTCGGCCGTGACAGGATCCGTTCGGGACCTTTTTTCGGCATTAATCAGTTATTTATCAATGTCTGATACTACTATGATTCCGGAAGCAAAGTCAAATCCTGCGCGACAATCTCACACGAAGCGGAGCGCAACGGCCGGCCCAAGCACGAAGCGAAGCGACGTGCAAAAGCAAAGTAGCAACCCGAGCGAGGCGCCAGCAAAGCGCCGCGCCGTCCAAAAGCAAATTCGCAAATCCAAAGGCGCCAGCGAAACGGGCCGCCGTGCTCAAAAATACACAGAAGACTCCAAAGTCCCTTCAGCATCAAGGGGCCCCAAAAATGTTCAAATTTCTTATTTTATCGTGTCGGCAAGCAAAAAAATCTTGAGCTGTATACGGAAATACTGCTCAAGATTTTTTTGCGCAGTCCGGCGCGATAAAATAAAAATTTCAACATTTTTGGCTGGGGAGGAAGGGTTCGAACCTTCGCATGTCGGCTTCAAAGGCCGATGCCTTACCACTTGGCGACTCCCCAACGGCGTTTTCCATTAATGAAATTTGCGGTTATAAATGTACCAAAAAGGTTTTTGTTGTCAAATGAATCGGGCGGAACCGGGAGGCGAAACCGTCCAGATTCTCAAATTGATGTGCCGGGGTTTGAAATTCGTTGCATCGCCAACTCGATTACGAATTACGATGTGCGATGCAACGAATTTTGTTTTTTCACCCGATGAATTATTTCTTTCTTGGTACAGGTCTTTTGGCAGGAGGTGGAGTTTCTACCGGCTGTTGGGTTTCAAACATAAGCTGTGTGACCTGTTCGGCGGGCACCGATTCTTCCTTCGGGATGCAGTATTTGTAGTAATATTCCTTGTCGTCTTTGAATACGCCCGATGGTGAAAATTCGGCAGCGGATATATCTGTCGCAGGGCTTTCCTGGTTCACCTGCTGACTTGCGGATTCCGGGTTTTGGCCATACTGCTTTGTAATTTCCATGCATCTTGCCTCTTTGTCGTTACAGGTATCATCTATGTAGTATGCCGTCTTTATGGAATCGAGCCTGTCTTTGAAGGTCTGTGCGGTCTGAGTGTCCAGATTCAAAGATAACAGATTGTTGATGACGCCGGCTTCGGCAAGTTTACTTCCGCAGGCATCAAGAGGAACGGGGCCGCAGTTTTCCTGAATGTATTTTTTGCTTATATCGTAATACAACTGATAATTCTCCGCTTTCAGAGCGTCCATGGAGCTGTTTTTGTATTCGCCACATTTTCCTGCCCCCACCGGTACAGTACAATTATTGGCTATCGCGTCTTTTTCCAATGCCGCGAGCTGATCCGCCATATCTGTCGAAGAAGATACCGAAGGGTTGATTCTCATGCTCTGGATTTGTACCACTGCTGTAGTACAATCGTATTCACACGGCCCGCTCATATCTTCACCCTTGGTGTAATTTGGCTTGCAGACGCAGTTGTTTGATGAATCCAGTACCTCGTTATCCAGACATCTTAAGACTGCCTGTGTCTCCTGTTGTGAAGCGCCAGTATTTTCCTCCAGGAAAGGTTCCTGCGCAGGCGCGGGGAGTTCGGCCCCACCCTTGCCATTGAACACATCCTTGGTGAACAGGAAGATTATTATAGCGACCACCAGTAAGACAAGCACTGTTCCGCCTATCATAAGATTTTTGTTCATTCCGGTCGGTTCAAAAGAGCCTTCTTCCTGATTCAAAGGCGGCGTTTCCGCATGTTCAGGCTCTGGCATATTTACCTTGATTGGAATTCCCGCTTGAGCGAAATCTTCCACTTTAGGAATATTTCCCTCAACATGCGGAGATTCTGCCGGCTGATTCACTACATCAGAAACGGAAGATGATACAGGCTCCGGCATTATCGGATGAACATCCTGCGCAGGGACAACCGACGGGGAAGGATCCGGCTCCATATCGCTCATCAAACTACCATCGAGAGCGGGTACGACATATGTGACTTGTGGTTTGGGTACCGACTCTTCACCAAGATTAAGAGTTACAGCAGGTTCAACCACAGCCTGTTCCGGAGTATCGGTGACATATTTCACGTCAGGCGCATCCGTAACCAACGAATCAAGCGATATTTGGGGTACCGGAGTTTCTCCTGATTTGGGATCTGGTTCCATTTTGTTTTTGTGTTAAGTGATTTTTGTTGTTTCTTTTTATCTGGATATGCTCAATAAAGGAGCAATCATACCGATTACTATGGCGGCAATTGTTACTACACCGAGTATTTTCATCCATTTTTTTTGTTGTTTCTTATTCATTGTTATCGATGATTAAGGTTAAATATATGATTGAAATTATTAGATATTCCCTGTTACGAGAATCGTCTTGGAAAACGTGTTGATTACGTTCTGGCTGTCGGCCACCTCAAGTGTAACCTGATAGCTTCCCGGAACCTTATAGGTGTGGCTTGGCTTGCGGGTTCTTGTTGTATTGTTGTCGCCAAAATCCCAACTGTATTTGGCTACCGTGCCGGTCGAACAACGGGGATCGAATTCCACATTCAAAGGAGCCGCGCCCTGTTCGGGAACAGCTTCAAAGCAGGCGGCCAGAGGAACAGGCCTTACGTTGATAGGCAGTTCCACTGTGGATTTACTGTTATCCGAAGCCATAGCGGTCACTTTTACCATAAATGTACCTATCTTCGTATATTTATGCGTAACTTTGGCTACATCAATGCGATTGCCGCTTCCGTCGCCAAAATCCCATTCAAAACTTACGATTTTGCCGGCCGGATAGGAGGATCCGCTTGCATCAAGGGTGACTGTCAGAGGGGCAACTCCTTCTACGGGGTTGGCCGTAAGATCCGCCTTAAGTTTCTGGGAAATCGCCTTAATCACCAATACCGCCTTCGATTCGTTATTGTTCGCATCGATGACGGTGAGTGTGGCATTGAAATTGCCAGCGGTCTTATAAATATAAGCAGATGTCTCTCCGGAAGAGTCCGATGTCCCGTCGCCGTCGAAATCCCATTTGTATTCGACTATGTTGTTATCCGGAGCCTGGCTCTTTGATGCGCTAAACTTAACCTCGAAAGGTAATGTTCCGCTGACGAAATCATCTTTTTCGCTGGCGGGGGCAGGTGTTGTGCTTATGACCGCAATCGGGGCGGAAGCTGTTTTTTCTACCTTAATTTTCTGCGCCGCATCTGCGGTAATCCCCGCCTCATCGGTAATCTTGAGGGTTACCTCGTAATCGCCGGGGGTATTATATGTATGTGTAGCGGTTCGTGTATTGGCCATAGGGCTCTGATCACCAAAGTCCCATTCGTACTTGTTTATCTTTCCGTTCGGACTGGAAGATTTTTCACCTTCGAAAGTATATTGGCTTTCCGAATAATATTTCCCGTCGGCGGTAGGGATGGATATCACTGCAGTAGGCATATTGGAACCTTCGACCGTAACATCTTTCGTGACCGTCCTGAAGATGGGAGGCGTACTTCCGTCGGAAATCCTTAAGCCGACAGTATATTTACCGACCTGTTTAAAGGTATTCTTTACCACTTTGCCCGATGCGTCGCTAAAGGTGTTGCCGCCTCTAAAATCCCAGTCATAGGCCGTAATTTCACCTTCACTATATACCGACGAACCGGCATCGAAAGTTACTTCAAGCGGAGCCGGACCCTTTTCCGGGCTAAATCCGAAGTCGGGGGACAACACCCTGTCTATGGTTACCGTAGTGGTGTATTTGTCCGATATTTCCTCTTTGGTGGTTTTGTCGCGTACGGTTATTTCGACAGTTATGTCGTATCTGCCGTTGCTCTTACCTTTGTCTTTATATGTATGGACCGGATTTACGATTGTGGAGCTGTCTCCGTCTCCAAAATCCCAGTTGTATGAAAGAATGTCATATTTTGCCTTGGGGATAGGCGCGTTGGATGCATCGAACTTGATTTCCACCGGAGCCGTAAGCCCGAGTGTTTCCGCGGGTTCCGTGGTTATCCCTCCAACAATCTGTGTTTTGTTGATGACCGCGACCTTTCTGGAACTCATGAACGCGTACAGAGCTATCCATATCCCAAGTACAAGGAAAAGCAAAAGGGCCGAAACGCCTGCCATGGAAAGCCCTTTACTCCGGGCATCCTTGTCGTCTTTTCTGGCCATGAAGAAGCGGAATACACCGATTATCGCCAGGAGGAAAAGGAGTACCGAAGCTCCACCGAAAACAAGTCCAACCACCGTAATCAAGGTGTTGACGAAAGACCCGGCATCCATACCCAAAGACTTCGCGAGCGGATTATCTCCCGTGGGAGTTGTCTGGGCTACAAACACGAGTACCAAAACAATAAACAGCAGTATCGCAATTCCAAAACAACCTAAGCAACCGAAAACCAGATTTTTTGGATTCGGAGGTTTGCGGGTCTGGAGCGGGCGCTGGCCGGGCTGTAACGGCTGGCCGGGAATCTGCCCCTGTTGCATGGGTTGACCGGGAATCTGGGGACGGACTTGCTGTTGTCCGGGATATTGTTGCATTTGCTGACCGTTCATTTGCGGACGCATCTGCTGTTGTCCCTGATATTGCTGGACCGGCTGTGGCTGTGGCATCTGCTGGACCGGTATTTGAGGACGCATCTGTGGGGTGTACCCCTGTTGCGACTGCTGTGGCTGAACGAATTGAGGCTGGGTTTGCTGAACAGGCTGTTGTTGAATCTGCGGCTGTGGCTGAAACTGCGGAGCCTGCTGTTGCTGGACCTGTTGAGGCATCACAGGCGTCGGCTGTTGCTGCTGTATGAAGGGTTGCGCGGGAGCCGGCATGGGCTGAACTCCCTGCTGTGGCTGTACTCCCGGTTGAGGTTGTCCGCCTGGTTGAGCCTGTCCGCCCGCCAAAGGGCTGTTCGGATTTTCGTTAGGCATTTGTTTTTATTTAAGATTATTGGTTTGTTTAATCTTTTTAGATCGGACTGTTAATCCTCTTTTGCACCCTTCGGCAATACTTTGAATATTACCGAGGCCAGTATAGCAAATCCGACTATGCTTACAAGTAAAGCGGTCGAATCGAATTCACCGGAAGCGAAGATGTTCGCGCCGCCGGCGGGCTTGGGATCGAAGACAATTGATTTGTCCACGGACTTGGAACTACCGTTGCTGTCGATAACGGTCAGCCTGACGGTTATGTTTCCGAATGAGCGGCTAAATCCTGTAGTCCAACTCCCCGGCTTCGTATCGACCTTATCTTCATCGTCGTAAGGATTGCCGTTGCCGTTGGTATCGAAATTTATGTTCTTGTCTATGACATATTTGGTTATGTTCCCTGTTGAAGTGGAATAATCCAGCGTCACGTTAGCCGAGTCTCCCTGCAAATGAATCCTTCCGTCCGACATATTGGCAGACGGAGTCGTCAGAAGGCGCGCATCCAGAGGAATTTGTGGCGCCGCCGGTTTTAACGGAGCAGTTACTTTTACAAAGTTCGATACGGAGTTTATCTGCCCCTGTTGGTCGGTAACGGTAAGCTTTGCCCTATATATTCCTGGTTCGGAGTATGTATATGATGGCTCGGTGGTGGTGGTATTCGGCACATCATTGTCGTTATCTTTTATCCCGTCGCCGCTACTGTCTTCGCTGGTATCGAAATCCCAAACTCTGCTAATGATTGGATCCTTATTCAAATCCGATGTAGTGGATTTATCCGTAAACCGGACCGTATTCGTAGTCCCCTGTTGAGCGGAAGTGAAAGCCGCGACGGGCGGGGGAACCTGACCTTCCACATAAATAACGACAGGAGTGGAATAGGCTATACCGCCTTTGTCGTCTTCTACCTTCAGACTTACGGGAATGCCGTCTGGAGCAACCTTATCAAACTGCTTATTTTGGATTGCACCCGCATCTCCAGCATCCGCCGCAATAGGACTGTTATCAAAAAATCCGTTTCCTTCAAAATCCCATGTATAATTTTTTATATTGCCGTCCGGATCCTCCGATGAACTTATGAACTGGACCGATTCGCCGACGTTGATGGTAGTCCTGTCCACGTTGAACTTTGCTACGGGCAAGTCGTTGGGACCGTTCGTGACGGTTACCGAGGGCAACTTGTCTATACAGATAAATCCTTTCTTCTTTTCCTCATCTGTAACCGGACATCCACCCTTCACAGTAGTTCTGTTGTTTTCGTTATCTGTCATCTCTAAGGCGAAAGCGTACGTCGACTCCGTTTTGGATGCACCGAGTGTGCCGACCGTAATCGTAGCAGTGGGACTTTGTGTTATCTGCACACCCTCGGGTCTGTTTTTTAATACATCGAAATACCACCATTTGTAGCTTACTATCTGTCCGTCCGGTTTTTCTGCGCCTATAGCGGTAACTTTTACGTCTACAGGAGTCGTCAGATCGGATCCTACGGGGACAGCAGTAAGTCCGCTGATCGTGACCGGGGAGGGTTCAACCTTTACTTTTACTTTACTAGCAGATGAAGACTGACTTAGATTATCCGCATTCGTTACCACAAGGGAAACTTCATATTCACCTTTTTCGTCAAAAGTGCGAGTGTATTGCTTTTGCGGACTTTGATCCAGTTTTGTCGCACCGGTCATCAATGTCCAATTATATTGCAATCTTCTTCCCGTGTTATCCACATTTTTGGATTCATTTGCGTCAAAACTTATCGTGTCGTTTCTATTGATGGATAATGTTGATATGATTTCACCACCTGCCGGGACTGCATCAGGGTACTTATTTTCGTTATTCACTTTCATCGAGATTATGGCTGTGGGAGCTGTGGCAGAGGTGACATAAACCTGGCGGGTGACGGAATTTTCGTTGTTATCGTTATCGAATACGAATGCGGTGACGAGGTAGGTGCCGGCGGTATCATAAGTATGAGTTATATCCATTGTATTTGAATTGGGTTTCGGATTCCAATTATCTTCTTCTTTCTGCCCGTCACCAAAGTCTACCCTATAAGTCTTCGCGTTCACACTTATCACAGGAATAGTCATCTCCGCGCTGACTCTCAAAGGGTCAACCTTATTCGCGGCAAGAGCAGCTGTTGGGATATCGGCTATATCTACGTCGAGGACGCTGGCTATTGTTATGTCCTTTTCGAGCTTATCGCCAGAATTGTCGGGATCTTTGTTGTCTGTGACAACTAATCCGATTGTGTAAGTGCCGGACTGCATGAATGTAATGGATATTTTCTTTCCAAGGGATGATGTCTCTATCTTTCTTACTGCAGGCGGAGGAGCTGCCGGATCCAAATTATCTCCGTTCAAGGACCACTGATATTTATAGTCTTTTTCAACAGAGTCCGGGTCGTAACTCTTGCTTGCGTCCAGCTCTATGACTCCGGGATTTCGTGGGCTCACGAATCTGTATGAGAAAGCCGCAACCGGTGCGGCAGACGTGACGGCTATCGTTATCTCGTCCTTTATATTGCTTTCTCCGCTATCATCTTCCACTTTTAAGCTTACTGTTTTTGACCCCGGCGTCTTATATGAATACGCATTTGTCGGGACTGTTTTAGTAGTTTTGGTTAAAAAATTATCATCGGACCAAATCCAGTTCTTTATTCTGCCTTTATCGCTAGTGGAATCTGATCCGTCCAAGACTATATTTTCGTTAACGTTATATGAAGTCTTAGGTATGGAAATTAAAGGAACGAGTTCCGCCACATTTAGTGTAAAAACTTTTCTGTCAGTTACGTTATTCTTATTTTTTACTTCCACTGTAATCGTATATGAACCTTCGGCATTATAATTATGCGACTGCTTAAGGTTCGCATCTGAAGCCGGAAATGTCACAATCCCATCCCCCAATTCTTGTTTATCACTTTTAGCTGTAGCTGATGTGGCGAAGCTGTTGTCTCCAAAATTCCATGTTATCGTAGCTCCCTGCGCGGCTTCGGTAGAGAGAGGCAGATTATCTTTTGTCTTAGTCAATGACGCATTAAAGGTTATACCAGCCTTGGCTGCAGATAAAGAAACGTTTACCGACCGTCTGTTTTCGACAAGGAATCCATTATCGTCATATTTGATGACCTGCTGTTCCGTTGTGTTTTCTCCGGCCTGAATGCTAAGGTTCAACTTGTTTTCCGGGGGATTAACCTTAATTGTGACCGTATCGATTCCAGCACCTATTATCTGGGTGTATGGCTTGTCGGTAATCGGGTCTTTGTCGTTATCATCGACTCCCGCTTTTATCTTAAGCCTTACTCTGTAGGTTCCAGGGGCAAGGAATATACAACTGGCCGTCTGTGAGGCTTTTTCGTTACACTGCATAAACCTGGAATCATAAGCGCTAATTAAAGTATTCCAATTCTCATCGTCAATAGAGGAACCGTCACCGTTAAGATCCCAATATATCTGATCATTTAGTATAGTCTTCCCGTTCGGATTAATGGAACCGACACTACTGAAATTTACAATCATCGGAGCGTTGCCTTCTGCAGAACTTGCGGTAATTCTTGCATCCACGAACTTAAGGTCTTTCAGTTTTTCATATAATGCGGCCAAGGCCGTCATCGCAGGCCCATAGTTCGAACCAATTACTGAAGTATCCGATGGTAGCAAAGGTGCTTTATTAAAAGTTTTCTGAATATTATCTGTGACATATTTCCTAAGCTTAGCCAATTCAGAGCTAGAGTCTTTAACTATCCACTGTTGATTATCATTTCCCACAATGGGTGTAGTCGCACTAAGCATGTCACGACTAATCAATGACATAAATTCCGTTTCCGCAATCGTAGTTATCGGTGTAACGATAAGATAATCCTCCTTTATCTTTCTTTGTACCCCTATCACTACGTTTTGAAATTGTTCGGTTATGATCTTTTGGGCGGAAACGAATAATCTAATCAGGTCTTTTGCGTTAGGATCGACCGTTACTGTGGATATCTTGGTGGCATCTTTCAGATTGGATGAATAATCTATAAATGCCATCACACCAACACCATATGCAGGGGGGGTCTTTACGCACTTTCTAATGTCACCCATAATATCGCGCATGCAATCATTATAATCATTTTCAGCTGTTGTTTCGGCAATCGAAAACAAATTTTTAGCTTTATCTATTGTCTTGTCGGCATAGTTCTTCAAAGCCACGTTGAATGCCGCAATCTGCACGCCCATGGATACATCCCCAAGTTCTATCTCCGACTGGACTTGCGGGAATGTTATGCTAATGTTATTCATTATGTTCAAGACGCTTTCGAGGTTCGTCTGGAACTCCGCAAGCATGGCTTGAGGACTTGTTAAAGGGTCTAACTTGAGCTGATTCGAAAAATAGTTATCTACAGCCTTAAATGCTGTAGTCAGGGCCGTCCTTGCGGTAAACAGGTCTCCGGCGGCCTGATATTGCCAATTGTATGCGTTAGCTATATCTTGCGACATCAACTTTATCTGGGCGTTCATTCTGCTGAAGCCGGCTGTTGCCGTTATACTGCCAGTACCTCCGGTTCCCGGACCTTCCGGACTTGTGGCTTGTAGCACCGTATTGACTATCGCGTAGGAGCCAAGGACTATCAGTAAGCCTGTTATCGCGTAGGTGATGGCTTTCTTTCCTTTTCCCTGGGATTCGCCTTTTCCCATGTCGGTGACATACATAAAGCCTCCGTAGATGATAACAGCAACCGCGATGAGACCTAAAAATCCAAGAAAGAAGTTGGTTACGTTTAGGATGTATTGTCTGGCGTCGGTGGCCTGAACCAGACCCGGGGCGTAGCCGGTGGTGCTTGGGGCCTGCAATCCCCCCTTGAAGTCGGTGAATGTGGTTTTGCTGGTGTCGTTGGAGCTGAATATGGATGCCAGAGCCATTCCTCCACTTATCACCTGTGACAGGATGATTGCCGTGAGCAAGACCTTAACCAATGTCTTTTTTGTTTTTTTGTGATGCGTCTGCATATTGTTTTTTTATGTTTTTTTGTTTTTATTTTGTCTGCAATTGATTCGCCGTCGGGGCCATGACTCCCGGTGGGGTTTTGAATGTGGCGACGGAATTAACTATCGCGTAAGCGCCAAGTGCTATGAATAAGCCGATAACTGCGGCCGTGATGATCTTTTTGCCTTTTTGACTCTTGGCCGGGTCACCCATGGCTGTGACATATATGTAGCCGCCATACATAATCATGGCGATGGTGATGGTGGCTATGAAGCTGGAGATAAAATTGGTAATCGTCACTATAAGATTTGCGGCTCCGGCGATATTGCTTATTTCCGTGCCCTGTTTTGGGAACACTATGTCTTTGACTATGAACTCGGAAAGCCCTACCAGAACAAGACCTGCCACGGCCCAGGTTATCTGTTTGCGGCCTTTTGTGATCTGCTCTTCGGATTTGCCGAATCCGCCGGCCATGCGCGCGCCGGAAAGGACTATCATGAATACGGCGACTGCTCCCAGAAAGACTTCGGCAAAATTATATAGCCCCTGGACCAGCTCCGAACCTCTTTCTGCGGCCAATTGGGCATCCGCGGTGCTTTTGACTACTTCGCCGGCTTCACCGAAGAACACCTGTTTAACCATGGTGTCGGAGACCATCACTACGATCAGTCCTATTATCGCGTATTTGAGCATTTCTTTGGTTTTTGTAGCGGTCTCATCTATTTTCTTTCCGGTCGTCACCAGTTTTACACCGGCAAAAATTATGATTACTATGGCTATTGTTCCGAGCAGATATTTCAAAAGATCGGCCGTATAGAGGATGGCGCTGGTGATGCTGCCCGCCCCCGGTTCGTATGATGACTGCGCGTGACCCATCTTGTCGTAGCCGGGTAATTTGGTAGTATTCTGGATAGCGTTCAATGCCGCATTCAGGTCGTCCTGCGGGGCCTGGGCGAATGCCGATTGGCTTACGCAAAGGACGAAGGACAACATCACCGTGAACAGTGACAGCGATGCCAGGAATCCGAGAATCTTCTTTTGTTTTACAGGTTTCATTTTTTTTATTTTAGGGTAGTGGAATCAACCGGAGAGCTAGCGGCATTTTGCCCCTGCTTTTGTTCTGCGGTCGCCTCCGGATTGCCGAAACTTCCGCTTATGAACGTACTTACTATGGCAAAAGCGCCGAAAATTATGATGATGCCGATAACCGAAGCTGTCATGATTTTTTTGGCTTTATTGATCTGCTCGTCCTTGCCGGCGGCGGTGATGTAATAAATTGCTCCGGCTATCAACGAAAGGACAGCTAAAGGCGCGACTATGGTGACCACGGCGTTAGTAATACCGACTATTTCCTTTACTCCACGCTCCGCGTCCACGGCAGGTTGCGCTCCTCCCACGCCCGGGTATTTTGTGAGGTCGATTTTGTAGAAGACGTTATTGATGACGTTATCGGCCATGATTATCAGAATCAGACCGAAGATGCTGTAAATCAGGTTTTTCTTGTCCTGTGCAAGTTTGTCGTCAGTACTTCCCATTGTAATCATGCGCATCCCGTTTCTGATAATCATTAAGACTGCGACTGATCCGATGAAGTATTTTATGAAAGTTATGATTATCTGGGTGCGTTGGTCGAACATCTTGGTCGTGCGGATGATGGCGTTCGGGTCCACCAAAAATCCGCCCTGAATGCAGTTGGCCCCACTGGTGTCGCCAGGATTGCAGCCCACCGTAAAGACCCTTGCCATTTCGCCGGCCATGCCAATTATGGCCAAGCCTATGATGGCCCAAAGAAGAGTGGTCCGTTGTTTAGTATAGACTCCTTCATCACCCTGGGCCGTAACCATGCGGAAACCGGCGTAAACAATCATCAATATGGCAACCGCGCCGATAATGTATCTTAAATTTAAGATTCCCCCCCATACGAGCGTATAGAACTGGACATCAAAAGAGCCCTGCGGGGGAGCTGGAGTGTTGGCTCCGTAACTGGTAGCCGCCGGCAGATAGAATATCCCACCTTCTTCCGCGGCAGACACCGCATTACCCATTCCGAGCAATGATATCATCAGGACCAGTACCAAAAATATTTGTCTTAATTCTTTTACCATAAGGTTTCGCAGGTGATTTTTTTATTAAAATCCTTTTATTATAGCAGAAAATCTACTTATGCGTCAAACGGCACCCCCTTCGGTTCCACAGATGTCCGGAGGGCAAGAATCAATATTTTCCGAAGGCGTAAAATTTGCTTGATAAAGCAACCGAGACACATTATACTTTTTCTGCTTTGGGCTCGCTTTTTTGAGATAATTATTTTTAACAAAAACACCATGCCGGTCAAAGGAAAAAAACTAAACATCAATCCATTATTGAACTATCTGGAAGAGAGTTTTCAGGAGCTTAAGAAGGTGACCTGGCCGACAAAAAACCAGGCTCTAAGGCTTACGTTTCTTGTACTCGGTTTCTGCCTGATAGCGGCGGTGGTGGTGGGAGCTTTCGATTTCGGTTTTTCGACCGGTTACAAATATCTAACGACATTCGCTCCGCCGGCTCCTATTGTAGAATCGGCTCCTGCAGAGAATCAGCCTAATGTACAGGTAGGGAACGAGCAGGCTGTACCTCCTGTCAATGTCAATGGAGTAAGCGCCGTGGACAGTAACGGTAATCCAATTCAGATAAACGTGGCTCCGGGAACGGCTAATGGAACTCCTAATTCCGCTCCGTCGGCAGCACCGGTTTCAGGCGACACTCCTGTCTCTTCAGCTCCGGTAACAACTCCGGCTCCGGCATCTGTACCGGCTCCGGCATCTGTACCGGCTCCGGCTCCTACACCGACACCGACTCCGGCTCCATAAGGAGGCCACCTATTTCACTTATATCAAACTAATCAAAGAATATGGCTAAACAGGCGGAAAACACGGGTAGACACTGGTATGTGGTACATACCTATTCCGGATATGAAGATGCTGTCAGGGAAGCATTGTTACAACGTATCGAATCGCTCGGCATGCATGACCAGATATTCGACGTAGTGGTTCCCAAGGAAACGCAGATTGTAATCAAAAAAGGCGAGCCTAAGACTGAGAAAAAGCGTATTTTCCCGGGTTATGTGCTTGTGGACATGACTGTTACGGATTACTCCTGGTATGTTGTCAGAAATACACCAAATGTTACAGGATTCGTAGGTTCGGGAACTACGCCGGTACCGGTATCTCCGGAGGAGTTCAAGGTCATCAAAAGGCATATGGGAGAAGCCGAGCCCAAGTTTAAGATTGACTTCACATTGGGCGACCATGTGGTCATTCTTGACGGTCCTTTCGTCAATTACGACGGTCTGGTCAACAAAGTCGATGAAGAAAAAGGTAAGGTCAAGATTCTGATATCGATTTTCGGCAGAGAAACACCTATCGAACTTGATTTCACTCAAGTCAGGAAAAAATAGTATGTCAAAATTGAGCATATTTACGATATTCCTTACCGTAGCCATAATCGTGGTCATGGCGGATATTTCTGTAAATAAGTATCTGAAATCTCCGTACGGAAGGAGCGAGGTAAAATCGGACGTACTGGATGTGGCTCAAAACGAGACTTCAAATGCCAAAATTTTGGCATCACCGATGCATACGAGAGGGCAAAACGAAGTGGCTAAACCGGCTACATCAAGCGGTTCCGATATGGCCGCGAATATTTTTGGCGCGGAAGATTCATTTCCTTCCGCCAAATCGGCTGCCCCAAGCGAGAATATCCCGGATGTCGCAGATAATGTCTCTTCCGGCACGATAGATTTTGCCATGATAAAAAATTCAGGTTTTACAAACGGGGAAACTTTGCAGAAAGTGCCTTTCAACGGGGTGCTTTTTGAAAGTATGGATTTGCGGGACTTCAACAGTGTGCCGATTCTGCAGTCCAATATGCTTAGGAATAACAGAGAGAAGACTGCTGTTTTTTACCAATTCATGGCCGAAGACGGACCCTTGGCGAAGGAGATATACAGATTTCTGAAGGAAA
This sequence comes from Candidatus Altimarinota bacterium, assembly GCA_041752875.1. Classification (GTDB taxonomy): domain Bacteria; phylum Patescibacteriota; class Gracilibacteria; order UBA1369; family UBA1369; genus JTS-AC46. The sequence goes on along the minus strand of JBGSVP010000003.1, from coordinate 331,630 downwards.
AATCCGGGACGATCATGGGGGCAACAGTCAATGAGACGAATAGTTTTGGTACAGGCTCGTTCTATATCAATTTTCTTAGCCGGCCGGAGAGCGTATTTTTGGTTGTAAAACAAAAAGAAAATGTGTATGCTCTGGCTTACCTGAAAGAGATTCACCCGCTCATCAAAAAATTAATCACATCACTAATCTAGAAAAAATATGGCGAAAAAAATAATGACGATGATCAAGCTCCAGATTCCCGCCGGAAAGGCGAATCCGGCACCTCCGATAGGTCCAGCCCTGGGTCAGCATGGAGTGAACATTCCCGGTTTCTGTAGTCAGTTCAACGCAAAGACGGCGTCTTTGGGCGATACTATCATTCCTGTGGAGATTACGGTTTATGAAGACCGCACTTTTACTTTCATCACAAAAACTCCTCCGGCGGCAGTTCTGATTCTGAAGGCTATCGGTCAAAAGAAGGGTTCCGGTACACCAAACAAGACGAAGGTTGGAACATTGACCAATTCGCAACTTGAAGCCATAGCCAAGGAGAAGATGCCTGATCTTACTGCGGCCAGCCTTGAAGCCGCGAAACGCACTATTGCCGGTACGGCAAGAAACATGGGAGTCAAAGTAGAAGGTTAATTATTATAAATTAATTTCATTAATCCTATGGAAAACACTATCCCTGCCGTCGATCAGAAACCCAAAAAAGCTGTGAAGATAATAAGAAATGTCTATCTTTATCTTGTTTCGATGATTGGTCTGGTGGTTTTCATATTTGGCGCAGTCGGGCTTATAAATACTGTTTTTCAGAATTATGTGTTCCAGGTGGATTACGATTTCAACGCCTATTCACAACCATATCCGGCAATGAGAGGCGGAACTTGCGCTCAACCTTACCCTGACTCTGCAGATAAGGAAGGTAAAAAGATGATTACGCCGACGACACAGGAGATTGCCGACTGTAACGATCAATTGGAGTTACAAAAGGCGCAGAATCGCAAGAACAGGATAGGGCAGGATTTCTCGATTGCTTTCGCGCAGATGGCGGTGGGATTACCTGTATGGCTTTTCCATTGGGGAATCATACAGAAAGAGGCGAAGAGACGGGAAGATGAGGAAAAGAATTAAGTTAAAAAATTGAATATTTTATAAAGTGGGAGGCCTCGAAAGCCGTTAACACCACGCAACAACATTCACCATGGCATTACATGGAAAAAAATATCGCGCCGCCGCCGTTAAGGTGGACAGCTCAAAGGCTTATACGATGGATGAAGCGATAAAGCTTCTTAAGGATACGAACGTGACGAAGTTCGATTCCAGTCTGGAGATACATATGAGATTGGGAGTTGACCCGACGCATGCCGATCAGATGGTGCGCGCGACGTTATCTTTGCCGAACGGAACAGGTAAGACGGTGAAGGTTGTGGCATTCGTACCGGAAGACAAGCAGAAGGAAGCAAAAGCCGCAGGTGCGGAAAAGGCCGGATTGGACGAACTGATTGAGGAAGTCATGAAAGGCTATACCGATTTCGATGTAGCAGTTGCTACTCCTGATGCCATGAAGAGCCTTTCTAAAGTCGCCAAGATTCTTGGAACAAAGGGTTTAATGCCTAACCCCAAGGCGGGTACGGTAACTATGGATATCGGCAAGACCGTGGAGGCCATCAAGAAGGGCCGCGTGGAATTCAGAACCGATAAGATGGCGCAGATTCACAACATCTTCGGGAAAACTTCGTTCAGCGAAGAACATATTAAGGAGAACCTTAAGTCTTTTGTAAAAGCTGTTCTGGATGCTAAACCGGCAAGTATCAAAGGCACTTTTCTTAAGAACATAAGCGTGGCAACAAGCATGGGCCCAGGCATTAAGCTGGACTTGCAGAACGTGATGGCTGAAGTGAAGTAAGAAGAGTCTAATGTATTAAATTGAAAGACCGCCGGCGAAAGAGGCGGTCTTTTTTTGTGTTCATACATGGGAAAACAGGCCTCTGCGATTGGAACGCTGCGGCCTGTTAATGCTGTGGGTGTATGCCCTGTTTTTGCAGGAGATACATCACATGGAGGGATCTAATTCTTTAGTGCTTATCAATAATCAATGCCTTTTAACCGGAGTCCCTGAAAGGTGCGGTTTGGGTTGCCGCGTCGGCAGAGATTGAGGAGGAGGGTCGCGATCAAAGTTTGATTCCGCTCGTGGCTCCATAAGGACAATTATTCCGTCTACCGGGGGTGCGGGGGGAGGTGCCAATTGTATGGCCCGCTGCAGAGGTGTATTGACCGTCTCCGTAGTCGCGCACGCAAACGCTATTCCCGCCAGAATCACGAACATTGTCATCGAAACGATACGAACATGCATGGTTTCCGCTCCTTGGGTATCACATGGATACCGGTGTTTGGTGGATAAGCTTTTTAAGTTAAAGATCCGATTCCTTATTCTTCCCACAAAATGCGTGTCATTGGACCGCGAATCGTTAAGAAGAGAGCATATGATACATCTATTGTTTCATATGTCAATCTTTTTGCGTATATAGGTGAACAGACCGCCACATTTTAGGTATGGCGGTCTGTTAAGTTATTGCGGGTGGACACCTTGCTAATGCAAGAATCCTGCCCGCGTATACGGTCTTATGTATAAGGTCTATCGGTTGCGGTTTCGGCGGCTTATTCGGCGGACTTTTCGGTATTCTTTTTCTCCTTTGGCAGGAAATTGTAGTTGGTTATCTGCCAGAAGCCCATCTTGTTGCGCCAGGATAGCTCACCCGAATTATCGTCCCTGAATTCGAAAGGTGTTCTGACATCCCTATTGCTTACAAGCACGTCATCAGAGGGATTTATTTTTTCACATTTCTCGTACGCACTCACCCCTTTGTGGCTTTGAATGTCATTGCGGATGGCGAAGACAAGGGCGGCCTGCATTGCCTGCCCGGGGAAACGGGCAAGCATCTTGTTCTTATAAGGATGATCTCATTCCAGGAAGGCATCGAAGCCCTTTTCCACCACATAACGGTAACTTATCTGCGGTATAAGGCGGTCGATCTGGGCACTTGCCGATGTCATTTCGGCGAGAAAGTTTCTGCACGATTTCTTCAACTCCTTTGTCAGCCATTCACGGTCGAATCTGTGGTTATCCACCTCTTCGGCTTCCTTTAGCACTTCGGCCACGGCCGGAGCGGGGATTGCATAGAATTTGTCGTGAAGTTCAGCAAACATGATCGTATTTACACCGATTACACGGTTGGTAGTACGCTTGGTCTTTTCGTCCAGAAGGACGAGCGGACCACCCGAATTTCCATGGTCGATGGCGGCACTGGAACCGAGCATGCACTCCTCACTTCTGTCAGGATCATATTCTGCAAGCGTGAAGCAGGAACGGGAGATTATTCCGTTAAAGACATGATAACTTCCTTTCATTCCCACTGCCGGATAGCCGAGTGCACCAACCGGGGTCTCTTCATCTATTACGGAAGTATCAAGTTTAAGTATGGAATGTGAGATGGGTATGTCCAGTACGGCAAGATCCCATTTGGAGCTGACGTAAACTATATCTCCTCTGCTGGAGGTTTTGCCTCCGTCAAAGGAAACAAATGTTTCCGATGCTCCGAAAACTACGTGCCGATTGGTAAACACATATGTGTGGGGATAAAGCTTGCGATCCTTATCTATCTTGTAGAAGCTTTTGACCGCGAAGCCGGATCCACTTGATCCTCTTCTCATGAAGTAAAGGAATGCCTGACGGTAAAACTCTTTGTAGTCACTGTCCCCTGCTATGGTATATGCGAGGTCAAGAAGCTCTTCCGGTGGCCGGACAACCACATAGGCTGTGGCATCGGCCGGGCGTTCCGCGATTACGGGTGCCGGCAAGGTCGTGGCGGGTTTTGAGGTAGCGGGGCATGGACAAGTGTTTTTGCCTACACATCCCGGCACAAATAGAGCCAGGACTGTAAGCAGGGCTATCAACAGCGAACGTATGCGTGTTTTCATGACCTTTTCCCCTTACTTTCGGCGAAACCTTTATTGTGAAAAGTCACAGGTAAAGCAGTAAGATATGATGACCAGAGCGGATAACATAAGATAAGCGGCGAGTGTCAGCATGATTTTCCTCCTTTCTTTGGAATGTGAATGTTGTTAACGATAAACCTTATTTTTAAAGACCAGCTTTTTCTCCTTTCCAACAATTCGCATGTCACTTCGACTGCGGATCATATACAAAGGAGGTCAGTATAGATGTATCGGGTATGTGACAACAAGGGGAACTTCTTATGGCCCGGAGCTTTTGGCGTAAAATTGTTTAATTTTGATAAACTGATAAAATAGAAGCAAAAAAACGCGGATAAATCTTAAATATTTATCAAATGGACACGTTAGAATACCTAAGGCAGTTTCGTCTTCTGGGATACGCGGTATTTGACCTTACGCTGGCGTTTGTGGGGATTTATCTGCTTGCTCCTCTTTTATCAAAGATTTTCCTTAAGATCAGGATGGATATACCAAAGACGAATTGGTTATTTTTGACTTTGCCGATCGGTATTCTTACTCATCTGCTCATCGGTAACTTGACGCCAATGACTAAGGCTTTTTTTGACATAAATGACCATTACTTCCTGAAAGCGGTGATTCTGATTTTATTGATTTTAGGATTGAGAGGAATAAAAATCGTTAAGAAAAACCGCAAAAAACAGTAAATGGTTTGACTGTAGCATCCATTTTCATAGTAGGCATCATTATTTACATGATGTCTATTTTATGTTATCATTAATGGAATATTTATTATTAATATAGGTATATGACATATTCAAATTCACACCCAAAGTATCCAGCCCTGACTAAGGTCTTAATTTCTTTATTTATACTCGTTGTCGGATTTTTGTTTGTTAACAAAATATATGCGGTAAGCGTGGATTATACGGTATGCACCTCCGGGTGCAATTTTACAACGCTGGCCGATGCGCTTTTGGATCCGGGCCTTGATGGTGATCCGCTTATAGATACCATAAAACTAACTTCCGGTTACGTTTTTGACAATACCGCGGAAACTGCCGGCGGGACTTCGCTGAGTGTTCCCAGCGGAGTTACGATCACCTGCGAGGTCGGAGCTGATACATACGGAGACGCTGCGGAAGCGGAAATCGATATTTTCACAGGAAGCAATTTTACTTTGCAGGATTGTTCCACCGAAAACGTGCATTTTGATTCAAGCAGCGGGACCAATATCAATTTCTTGAATAATACTTTCTCAAACACTACTGATTCATGGATTACTCTCACTTCCGCCGATGGCTACGAAATAAGCGGCAATACGGGCATACAAAGGCTACAGCTTCAGGGAGCCGATAACGGCCTTATAGAGAACAATTCGATTGAATGCCGTTTCTCTTCATGCGTAAATGTGGTTACAAGCGGCGCTCCCGACTATAGCGATCCTCCCGGCGATCCGCTCGATGATCACATTTGCAATCATGTCCTTTTTAATAACAACACCATAACCAACTATGCCTTGGGCTCACTTGGTGATTGGGTAATTATATCCGGCGGAAAAGACATCAGATTTACAAACAATACGATTGAGTCTGCGATTACCATGAGTGATACATATCTTACATTGGTCACCGTCCAGAACGCTCAAGCGGAGTTTACCGGAAACTACATTATAACTCCGCAAAAAGTACCGGGCGCCACAAACGGAACGTGGGCGTTTAATGTGCGTGTTGATCAGTATGATATCGATGCCCTGTACGAGAATAATACGATCTATGGACAGAATGTTTCCACTGCGGCCGGAGGCGACGCCTGTATCGGCGTTTTCGATGGCGGCGGAAATCCCAATGTGCCCGTAACGATTACCGCGAATTATAACCTCTGTTATCAGAGCTCTACTCCTGCGGCAGGCACTGCCATTAACCTTACATATAATATTGGGAGCACCAATGTTACCCTGAATGACAGCTATAACGGATTTTACAATTTCTCGACGTTACTGAACGATTCCACCGGCACGATAACATCTTTGAATTCCAACACAGTTACATCAAATCCTCTTTTCAGGACGGAGAACATAGCTGTTACTGACGATTATTATCCAAGCCCCATCAGCAGGTATCTGGATGTGAATGGTTCTTTGGATATCGGAGCTTACTCCGGCACCAGGGTAAGCGATTATTTGATTGACGATGATTGCGTTGTTGATTTCGCCACCTGTTTTTCCAACACTCTTGACGTTTTACCTCACGCCATTTCCACAGGCGACACGGTTCATATCGGAGCGGGAACGTATGACTCGGCAACATTCACCGGCCCTCCTAGCGGTGCCAGCGACGTTACTATCACCGGAGCCGGCTCCGGAACAATCATTCACTCTTCGGGCTCCGAAGACGCACTGACCATTGACGGTATCGACAACTCGACCGTTCAGGATTTTGCGGTTGAGAATGCGACTGATGCCACATTTACCTATACGATTACAAAAGCTTTATGGGTATATTCCGGCAACACTTACGATCAATCTTTGCCAGTAACCGGAACTGCGGACGCCGCAATGTATATGCTTGATAATGCCTGTAGCGCAGACATTTTCGATACCGATGGAAAAGATATTACGACCCCCATCGGTGGGGCAACGGACGACCTGAATGTTGGCTTGGTTGATACCTCCGGCAATAAAATAACGATATATATCCAGAGCAGTTTTCTCACCTCAAACGGCTATACGGTTGACGCATCTGGGCTCAGCGACTACCTAACCAATAAATGCGGCGCGCCAAATGCCGTCGACCAGTTTATCCCTGGTGTTTTTACCGCTAACGGCAATGGTACCTATTCATATAATTCCGCTGCCATTGCATCGGCCTCCGCCACTCTTAAACCCGGTAATACCGATCCGCCCAGTTTGGATCGCGTAACAGCGGGCTTCGCTTCCGGCATCAAAATAAACGACTCGGACTACAATAGTATCAAAAATATAACATCATCAAATAATGCCGTTGGAATATGGTTTTCCGGAAGTTCTGCCAACAACAGCATAATTAACTCCACTCTCTCCGCAAACACAGGGGAGGATGTAATGAGCGACAGTTCGGGTGATAATAATCTAAAAAACACCTCCTTTGACAGGACATTAAGTGAAATAACCGGGGCCGGAACGGTACGGGTATGGTTTAAAGCCAGAGCTTATGTAAAAAACACTTTAAACGCTCCGCTTAGCGGAGCATCTGCAGTCTTTAAGGATGCTCATGGAGTGGCTGTTCCAACGCTTGTGACTGATGGCACAGGTTATACACCATACTCGGGCTACTTGCAGGCCTTTAACCTGAGCAATTCTTCTATCGCTGAAACAAATGGCGGATATAATCCGTACAGTTTGTTCGGGTCAGTTGCCGGATATCAAAACTCCTCAACTACCACAAGCCTCAATTCTCCTAATCAGACTTTTTCTTTGACATTAACAAAATCAGTTGGCGGCGGGGGCGGCAGTGGTGGAAGCGGCGGTTACAGCGGATACATCCCTCCTCCGACAAATCCCCCCGCACTTCACCCATCACCCGACGAAACTCCGTGTTTAAGAACCGCGGGTACAATCGTGCCGTTCACCGACATCGACAATCTGTGGTCAAAACCGTATATAGAAACGCTTTACAGAGACTGCATCATTGACGGAAAAACCGATTTACTGTTCAAGCCGTACGACGATATCAGCAGGGCGGAACTTGTTAAGATTGCCTTAAATTCCTTTAAGATAAAAACCGCCATCTTCGAAAACCTGTTCCAGGATGTTTTGGTGAACGACTGGTTCGCGCCGTTCGTAATCGGAGCGACGAAATCCGGCATTGCCGAAGGTTATACCACAAATGACGGGGAATTGCCGTTTTTCAGGCCGAATCAATCCGTGACCCGCGCGGAGGCACTAAAACTGTTGTTGAAAGCAAAAGGCATTACTTATTTGGGCTCCTTTGAAACCAACTTTTCCGATGTGAGCAAGGCCGACTGGTTTTACCCTTATGTCACTTTCATAGAAAGCAAAGGAATCATAGAAGGCTATACCGAAAAATCCGGCACGACTACGACTACCGTCTTCAGGCCGAACAATCCAATTACGCGTGAAGAAGCCAGCAAGGTCGCCGTGTTGATAACCGAGATGTAAAAACGGTTTTCGCGGGGTGTCTAATTTATTGACAATCGAGCCGAAAGTTATACAATCCACCTCCTAATGTTTGTAGTGGCTTTTTAAGGATTAGCTTGGAATGCACTCACGTTAGCAGGTTCTTTGACAAGATAGTGTTAAATCCAATAAACCGGACTCATGATGAGAAAGGGAGAGACACGATGCCAGAGACTCTGATGAAAACGGAAATTGTTTTTATTTTGGCTGTGGCTATAAACGAAGAGGTGCCCCCGATTTACACAGCAGAAGACGGAAAAAGGTATCTTCTGGTCGAAGAAGGAGCGTATTACCGTATCATCATCAACAATCAATCGAATTGGGAGATTAAGGTGGACATACACACCGGTTCGGGACAAGAAAGAAGAGACTTTATGATTCGTCCCGAAAGTGTCGTCGAAATCGCGTCAGACGCATACGCCCGCCTTTTCAGGTTCATGCCGGCAAAAGAACGGAGCATAACGGTGAAACTGGAGTTCACTGTACCTGAAGCGCCCAAGGTTCCCGATTTAGTCATACATTACCTTAACGCAGATGTTCCGGAAGAAGCGGAATCGGTCAAGACAATGGAATTGAAGCCCGGATGCATAGCACTCAGACAGATTACAGCGTTTTCGGTAATGCCGGGCCCCAATGACGTGAACTGAACAAAGGAGAAAGACCATGTGGACATTAAGCAGTAGCGGACTTCTGATCGGGATAAACAGCTATTATACCGATAGAAAGCCGCAAAGGATGTTCTCTTATTACGGAAGGAACCTTCGGGAAGAAGGAATCTTAAATTACCATGAGAATGTCTGGGAATACAGGATCCATGTGCGGAACGCGAAAGCTTTTCGTATCTGGATCGGCAACCGACACCCACACTCAATAAGCGGAATATTCTGGCATGGTTGGGATCCACCGATCCATAGTCTTACGGTACTGGCTCCGGACTTCATAATTCCGGACGAGCTGTACACCAGGGTTAACATTCCGGAAAAAGGAGAGCTTAATCTGCACGCCGGAGGAGTGGAAGGAACGGTAACACCGGGTTCAAAGGTGTCGTTTCTTCTGCAATCCGACCACAACCACAAACCGGATTTTACGGGTGAGGACGACTCGCGGCAAATCTGTCAGTGTTGTGAATGCGGGTGTGAGACCGCCTTACGGGATGGATACCCCCATGATGGATACTTCGGTCCGCCAAGAAGGGTGAAGATTGCCTTCCTGACCGACGATGAAGCGATTATCGAGGAAAAAGCCCGCAGAAAGCTTTTGCGCCACGATCTGCAGGAATCCATTCTGATATATTGAGCACCAACCGCCCCCGGCAGGATTAACACGACTTGTCTTAAACCTTAACAAAGCAGGCGTTCCGTAAAAGGAATCGCCTGCTTGAAGCTGTCCGAATATTTTTTCTTGACGGTGAGTATGTACTCACCTATACTCTGGACGTCCTTAATCATCCACCATGAAAAACACAAGAGCAAGATTCGACAGAATGTCCACAAACCGCATCAGCAGGCTATTAAAAGACTACGTATTCAGCGTGAAGAACCTCAACCGGCTGGAGGTGAAACGGATGGAAATGATGGTGAGGAGTCTGAATCTGGCCAGGATGCCGTAGGGTTTCAGCGGGGCGCTTTTTCCCGAACATCCACCTGCTGATTCTGCGTCCTTTCCATATACCTCCCGCATTCGTAACTACCGGTCAGCGCGGAGGCACCAAGTATGACGGCAACAGCCAGCCGCGCGCGGGCGATGATCCGGTTCCTTTCATGCACGCGGGGGTTCTGGCGGTTGTCTATGTGGATGGTGTGGAAGGGCGTGGAGGGGAGGACGTCGAAGAGGGGGTGGAGGGATTTTATGCCTTTGAAACAGCCTTTTTTGCCTTGGAGGAGGCGGCCGATGATTTGGTTAAAGTTTACCTGTCCGGGCATGCAGGCGTGAATATATGTTCCGTCCATAAAATCAGCGATGCGCATTGCTATTTCAGTTAATCCATAACACTTGCGCTGGTCCAGTTGCTCTTTAGTGGCATCTTTTTTAAGATGCTCCGGTATGCAGGCGATTAGGGCATTATTTAATCTTTCGTCTTCTTCTGCGGCTTTGAAAAGGATTTGAGCTATTCCAAAGGAGTTCGTTATGACGGCTTTTTCTTCTTTTTCCGTAGAAAAAGCTTTTTGTGCCTCGACCACACCGGTCTGCGGATCTATGCACTGCTTAAGCTTTTTGAAAAGCTCCGAGTGGCGTGGACCGGTAACGGGATCAACTATGTCGAGCTGTTCTGATTTAAGGCCACATTTTCTTTGGGCTATACGTAATATCTTTTTTCGTTGTTCTTCCATAGTCAGAGCCTTCTTAACATCATCCTTTCCGTTGAATAGTTCGCTCAACAGACGGCCGACGACTATCTTTATCTTCTGTCCCGGTTCCTGTGAAAGATGGGCGGACAGGTAATCAAGGCACACCGCAATGAAATCTTCGGAATAGATGCCTCTGTATGTCTTAATCCCGACAATGTCCTTAACGTCATCACTCCCTCCCGAATACAGGCATTTGCCTATGTAAAGAGCGTGATTGTCGTTCTTTAGGAAAAGCTCGTCATTGTCTTTTGGCGGTTCTTTACCGTTTATCCTGTGGCTGGCATAGGTCTCTTCATCTTTGCATATCCTGCGAATCGCTTCGCCGATTATGGAAGGAATTATCGTCTCTTTCTCTTCACTGTCTGTTTTATTTTCCTGGCTCATCGGTAAAATGATGAATACTTGTCGTATTTTACAATCAAATCACGGGACTACAATTCGCATAGCATAATTGTGCAATATTTTTGAACGAGCGTCTTCACGTTTCATTAAAATTCAGAAAAATTTTAAATTATTATCATATCCTTTCTATTTAATTGAATCATAATCATAATATTTTATAAATAATGATATTCGCAAAACTCCAGGCTCTGGGACTTAACGAAGGTGAGGCGAAAATATACCAGCTTATAAATAAGATTGGGCCTTCTCCGGCATCTACGCTGGCAAGGGTTTGTAATATAAACAGAACATCGGCTTATGACATTCTTGATAAGCTAATAAAAAGGAACTTTATAATAAAAATCCAAAAGGGAGTAAATACCTTTTACGCAATCGATGACCTTAACAAGATATGGCACCAGAAGACGGAAGAACTATATATCGCGCGTGATTTGGTTACTCATCTTAGAAAAGATCAAAACAAGGACAGTGATGTATTGGTGAACTATTATATTGGAGTTGAGGGATATAAGCAGATGTATGATGATATCTTCAAGAATAACCCCAAGGAGATAATGGTATGGGTGAACCTTGATAATTTCTGGAAAGCTTTGGATCCGGTTTATGAAGAAAACTGGACACTCGAAAGAGTCCGTAGAAAGATGTATGCCAGACTATTGATGCAAGATACGCCTTTGGCACGGGCATTTAAGGCACAGGATCATGAACGGAACCGCGAAACCCGTATCATAGAGAAAAGAAATATGTTTCATACGACATGCTTTCTTTACGATAACAGGATAAACTATTTCGATTCGAGCGGAAGAACAACAGGAATAAGGATAACTCACCCCGGTTTCTATGATATGGAAAAGAACATCTTTGAGATGGCCTGGGACAATTCAAAAGACAGGTGTACAAAAACTCAATAACATCGGAACACAGAAAAAAGCGCGATGAATCTTGTGTAAGATACTTCGCGCTTTTAAGGCCGATAAAGACAGGCGCATGCCTTCCGCTAATACGGAGGCACAAGCCATGATTCTTTTCAGTGCTGTATTATGGGCTGTTTTTTGAGGTTATCACCTACATTCTTTGCGAATGGTGACTGACCCCGTCTTATATTTACAAGAGGATTGTGTGCAACCTTTCGGTGAAACTACTTCGGCGTATAAGCCGGCACCATTTAGTGCCCCGTAAGATTTGATGTATCCGACTCCAAATTCTTTCCATTGTGTGCAGGTCTGTCCGGGTGATTCCGTATACTCGGTGAAGTTTACGGATTGATTTGCGTCGCGTAAACGATATGTGAATTGATTGCCGAATGTCGCGGACTTTTTGCAGATACGATATCTGAAGTTTGTGTCTTTAACCTGTGTGATTTCCAGACAGAGTGTCGGCGTTCCTGCTGTCTGCGGATTTCCGTAGCATGAAGAAGACCGGTCAGCTATTAATCTATCCTGACATGACCCCACACACACGGGCGTTGATCCTGTCATTTGGCATTTCTGTATCGATGAGCAATCTTCAAGAGTCTGCCAGCCGAACTGTTCAGTACGTCCGTTACAATCAGAAGAATTTCCTGAACAATAATGCCTTATGATGGCCCTTTGGGAATTTTGCCCCGGATTAGCACCTTCACAACGATATGTATATTTTTGTTCACAGGAATAAGATGAATCATAATAGTTGCATCCATTACAACAGGCTCCGGTCGAACACCGGCAAGTCGGGACTTCAGGCGTTTTTTCTGTATCCGGTATAATGTCCTGTACGGGAGCGGATTCGGCGTCAATTGCAGTAGGCGGTGTTTCTGATGAATTTTCTGCTTCCGGCACTACTATCGGTAGCTCCGGTGTCGATTGTGTATCCGGTGTAGGTTGCGGATCAGGTATAATTTCCACATCCGCATTGTTTGCGTTATCCGGTTCAGTTGAAGTATCCGGCTTTGTTCCTGCGTCGAGATTATCCGTAGGAACAGGGTCGGCTTGATTACATGACCCGTTTTCACAGGGGTCGTATCCTCCTCCAACTGCACACTGCTGTGTTTCTGAAGGCATACAAAGCGGAAACTGTCTGCATTGATGTGTGCTATTTTCACAGTATGCTCCAGCCATGCAGGTTACGCTGTCACACGGATTTTTCTTTTCTCCGATTAATCTCCAATGTCCCTCCATAACCCATTTGGCTATTTCAGCCCTGGTTATGGGGTCACCCGGACGGAAGAGTTTTTGTTTTTCCACCAATCCGATACTCTCCCCGTAATAGACATAGGGAGCGTACCAATATAATGGATTAACATCATTAAACTTGTTTAACAGAGCCATTCCATATGCCTTTTCTACCCGCCAGATCATATTATCGTAGACCGATGCGAAGTCCTGATGGTAATAGGTCAATATTACCATCTTTAGTGCTTCCGCACGGTTTACGTTATGTTCCGGACAAAAGCGTTTTGTGAAGGCGTAACATGTATGATCCGGATTGATTACCGGTATTTTATTGTCCGGCCATGTGGTAAGCATTTGGATATATGTATAATCCGAGTCCATTTCCGGAACATCATCAGGGAAGGTCGGTTTGGATTTATTTTGTGACAACAACATTCTTCCTGTTTTCAGCCAACGGGCTATTTCCCTTCTTTTCACATATTCGGTCGCTCCATATTTACCGTCGTAGTTACCGAACTCAATGCCCTTTTTCCTGATATTTATGACGTACGGTTGAGCCCATGCGAATGCCGGATCACTTAAGGATTGCGCTTCAAAATCTCTGAAAGAATTATAGAGTAAGCCGATTGGATCGAGGTTTTTGGATAATTTATTCTTATCGCCGTAAACGTAACCGTTTCCGAATAAAGACTTTCCTCCGGCATCTATTGCCTTTACGAGTTCATCAATGTTTTGCCAGCGCCGGACTCCGAAATGAAGATGAGATCCCGTCGATTTTCCTGTAGACCCTTCTTTGCCTATTATATCGCCTCTTTGGACGATATCACAGACACCCTTGCGTCGCGAAGTCAGGTAGCCTCCGGATTTCTGAAGGCTGTTATGCATATGATGATAATGGAAGGTAAGTATCTGTTCCGAAAACAGATTAGTTCTTGTCGCAATGATGATTGATTCTCCCCAACTGGTTTTTTGTCCCATATTTTTGGACGTTATCACTATTCCTGACTGGAAGGACTTTATTTCATTCTTTCCAATAATCCTTGAAGCTCCGTGTACATCGATTCCGTCGTGACCATATTGAAGATTGCCATCCGCGTAATAACCTTCTTTCTTTGAGGTATTATATTCCTGTGTGATGTTCAGAGGACTCTCCGGCAAAACCGGTTCCGCGGAAAAATCTCCCACAGGTATATTCTCCTTAACAAGTTTAGTGCAGTAACCTTCTGTTATATCTGTTCCGAGGTCATTTTTTGCGGCTATTGATGATTTTGATTCGGCCATCATGACAATCAGGCATACGAAGCACAAAAACACACGTACGAATTTTGAGCTTTTCATCGAACTTCTCCTCTATTACCATTTGAGACTGCTTAGAATTACCGTCAATTCCGGGATGTACAGGTCTGCCCTGTCATATAATCCGAACAAGACAAGCTTTCCGTCTTTCTCTATAACGACATCACTTATCCAATCAGGTTTTCCCCAATATTCATCCGAATTCAATGATGCGTAGGCCTGATGGCCATCGACCTTGAACTCTACAAATTCCGGCATTACCGGACAATCTCCCTGCGCCTGTTTTTCACATTCTTTCTTATTATCCAGATAATCCTGATATATCCTATCTTTCTCGGAAGCAATATTTCCGTCCGTAACCGTGAAGGCTTCGAGCTTAACGAACGGGGAATTCCCATTCTTAGACGGTTTCTCCAAGACTGCGTCATGATAAGTGTACGGAAGCCATTTCCATCCTTCGGGAAGATCAAAACTCACTCCGTCATTTAGCATCGTGTCCAATTCTTCGGACACGGGAGTATTGGATCCATCGTGACTCACATATCCCGGATATCCGTTTTCTGCAGTATAACCGGAATAGCTTGGATTGTCGTTTTGGTTGGATGACGGTGGCTTGTTATTATCATCGTTACTTTTTGTGGGGTAACCGAAATTTTGCTGTTGATCGTAATTTTGTTGCTGACCGTAATTCTCCTGTTGATGATTTGACTGTCGGTCTATTGGTGATTGAGGTTGATTTTCCTGCCTTTCCTGTGTGTCATTTCTGTACGTTTTAATGTTATTCGTCTCGTAACTATCAGGCCCGCATCCATGCAGGAGCGAGGAAAAAAGGAATGCGAAAACTGCCAGTGTGATTTTGTTCATTGGTTGTGAGATTAGATGATTCATTGTTTTCTCCTGTCCGTCGTTTTGTTGTAAGTTTCTTTTTCGAGGTTGTTATCCTCACTGATTTTCAAAGAGCACCATAATCGCGCTCGTAAAATTACCCCAAGCGGATTAGGCATTCTTAAACGAGTAGTTAAATCTTCACCCCTCCTACCTCTCCTGCGTCCCCTCATCCCCGCAGGCATTAAAAATCAGATCCTTATAATCCGGCACCTCCTTATCGAACGCTATCTTGTATGACTGGCCGTTTTTGCAGTTCACTACTATCTCTTTGGGGTTAGTGGCGTCCACTTTTTGGACGGGGGCGGTGTTGGAGAGGTTTCGGATGTTTTGGTCGAGGCTGGCGCGGCCGCTTACGGTGTACCAGGTTACGAAGAGGATGGCGGAGATTAGGGCTACTACCAGGGGTAGGCGGTTGTTTTGGAGGTATTTCTTCATGCTTTATGCTTGTTGTGGTTTTCTTCGAGTTCCAGGGCTTTCTTTAATGAGGCCAGGGCTACTTCGAGCTGTTTTTCGTCCGGTTCGCGGGTGGTTAGGCGCTGGAACATCAGGCCTGGGGCTGTGAGGAGGCAGACTATCTTGTGTTGCTGGTTTTTGGCGCTCCATTTTAGGAATTCGTAGCTGATTCCGGCTATAAGTGGGAGGAAGGCTAGTCTTACGAGCAGGTTGGAGGTGAAGTCGGGTTGTTTGGGGACGAAGGTGTAGACGAAGATGCTGATCAGGAATACCACCAGTATAAAGCTGGTGCCACAGCGGGGGTGGAAGCGGCTTTGTTTTTTTGCGTTTTCCACTGTGAGTTCCAGGCCTTTTTCGTAGGTGAAGATGGATTTGTGTTCGGCGCCGTGGTATTCGAAGAGGCGTTTCAGGTCCGGGGCAAGGCCTATCAGGGCGATGTAGATTATGAAGAAGGTGGTCTTTAGGACTCCGTCCGTAAGGTTGTATAGTAGCCAGTTGTCATTTAGGAAGGAGAATATCTTGCTGAAGAAATCGGTGATCCAGAGAGGGAGGAACTTGAAGAGGAAAAGGCTTAGGGCCAGGGCGAAGACTATGGAGAAGCCGAAGGTTATGGCGGCGAAGATTTTGCCGGACTTTGTGATTTCCTCCTCTTCCTGGTCTATGAATTCGTTGGCGGAGTAGTTGATGATGCCCATTCCGATTATTAGCATTTCGAAGAGGTTCACTACTCCCCTGACTATGGGGAGGGCGAAAATCTTTATTCTTGTGCTTATGCCGCGGAAGGGGTCCTGTTTTAGCTTGATGTCGCCTTTGCTTTTGCGTACGGCTACGGTGATGTAGTTGGGGGATCTCATCATTACGCCTTCTATTACGGCCTGGCCTCCTACGGCGAAATCCATTTTTAGGGGTATGTTTTTATTCACTTTATTGTTTTTAGGGTACAAAGATAATATATTAGCATAGGTTCTTGAGCTATTATAGTTTATCGCATGAGGATTAAAATAAAAAGACTGGATAAAGGGCTGGCTTTGCCCAAGTACGAAACGGACGGGGCGGTGGCTTTCGATATTCTGGTGCGGCTGGATACTTTGGTTGAGCCGGGGAAGATCGCGCTGATTCCGGGGAACGTGATTATTCAGATTCCTTCGGGGTATATGCTGGTTTTGGCTTCGCGCAGTTCCACTCCTATGAAGAAGGGGCTTTTGACGCCGCACGGGATTGGGATAATCGACCATGACTATTGCGGGCCGGAGGATGAGCTGAAGGTTCAGGTCTATAATTTTACGGACAAGGCCGTGGAGATAAAGAAAGGCGACAAGATTGCGCAGGGGGTTTTTGTGCGGATAGACAAGTTCGAGTGGGAAGAGGTGGAAGAGGTTACGGCGCCGACGCGGGGCGGGTTCGGGAGTACAGGGGGGCATGTTTAATTTTTTTATACTATGAAAGGAGCATTCATCACACTTTACGGGGTCAACAACATCGGGAAGTCCACGCACGCTAAACTGCTGGCGGAGCATCTTCAGAAGAACGGTTTTGATGTGGTTTATCTTAAATATCCCATCTATGACCTTGAGCCGACGGGGCCGGAGATTAACCGCGTTCTGCGGTTGGACGGGCCGCAGAGGATTTCCGAAAAGGAGTTGCAGACATTATTTATGCAGAACCGGCGGGACTATGAACCTACGATCAAAAAAATGCTTCAGGAGGGGAAGATTATCGTGGCGGAGGATTATACCGGGACCGGAATCGCCTGGGGGACGGCTAAGGGGCTGGATCAGGTTTGGGTGGAGGAGCTTAACGACGGGCTTATGAAGGAGGATTTCACGGTTATGATTACCGGAAAACGTGATAGGAATGTAATCGAGAAGAACCATATCCATGAGAACGATGACGCGCTGGTTTCAAAAGTCGGAATGATTCTGCAATCGCTGGCCGTGAAGCACGACTGGCATGTGGTTCAGCTTAGGGAGAAGATTCCGGATACGGCGGCGGCAATTTGGAAAGAGGTGAGCGAATTTATTGAACGGCACCTTTTTACCTGAATCAAAAACTTATCCATAGCATTAACGAACAAAAATGATCTTACTGGACGGAAAAAAGCTGGCGGAAGAAATTTACGGAGAGCTGAAGATTAAGGTGGACGGGCTTAAGGAAAGGAATATCCGGCCCAGGCTGGTGATAATTCTGGTGGGGGACGACCCGGCTTCTTTGTCTTATATCGGGTCTAAAGAGCGCGCGGCGGTGAAGACCGGTATCGAGTTTGAACTACTTAAGTATTCACCGGAAGAAGTGAGTACCGAAATGTTGATCGCGAAGATAACGGAACTTAACGCGAACAAGTCGGTGAACGGGATTCTGGTGCAGTTGCCTCTGCCGGGGCATGTGTACGCGCCGGATGTGATGAAGACGATTAACCCTTACAAGGACGTGGACGGGTTTACGGCCTATAACCTGGGGAAGACGCTGATCGCGAAGGATTTCGAGGAGCTGGCGCCGTGTACTCCGCTGGGGGTGATTCGGCTTCTGGAGAAGTATAAAATCGATGTTACGGGGAAAGAGGCGGTAGTGGTGGGGGCTTCGAACATCGCGGGGAAGCCGATGCTGATGATGCTGTTGAATCGGCGCGCTACGGTGACCATCTGCCACAGCAAGACGGAGAATCTGGCCGAACATACCAGGCGGGCGGATATACTGGTGGTTTCGGTGGGGAAGATTAACCTGATTACCGCGGACATGGTGAAGGAGGGCGCGGTGGTGGTGGATGTGGGAATCAACAGGACCGCGGAGGGCAAACTCACCGGGGACGTGGATTTTGAGAACGTTTCGAAAAAGGCTTCCTATATTACTCCTGTGCCGGGCGGCGTGGGGCTGATGACGGTGGCGTGCCTGATGGAGAACGTGTACAAGGCGACGATGAAGCAGATCAGCAAGGGGATGCTCTAATTTCGTTACCGGGTAACAAAGTTTTTAAAATGTGTTTTAGTTTACCTGGTGAGTGCCATTCACCTGGTGAGTGCAGTTCACTTGGTGAGTGCAGTTTACTTGGTGAGTGCAGTTTACCTAGTGAAGGAAGTTCACTTGGTGAGTGTGTTTTTGTTGACAAATTTGCTTTTATATCTAAAATAACACTCCTGTTCTTTTAAAATCAGGGGTATCAGCAGGCATAGGTTTGCGCTTGGTTTTACGGGTTGTCTTAGAATACATTTCTGCATTTTACGGCACTGTTATAGCGAGCGCAGATGTTCTGCCTGCTATCTATTTTCGGGTTTCAACGGAGAAAGGGCTGTATCATCATGACAAGTTTAGCTAATGTTTGTTCACTGGACAGTCAGTCGGCTATCATGCGAATTTTAGCGATGCAAAAGCTGGAGGACGCCGCGTTGTCGCCATCATGTAAAGGGAGTATCGAGTTTCTCACATTGTTTTCGATGCTTGAGGATGCGTCGGCGAGAGTGCGTAATCATGCGGTCGGGGCGATTTATCGTGTCTATAAGTACAAGATTGCCTATACGCACGGTCACCATGAGCTGATGTTCTACACCCTAAAGTCCATCGGAAGAGACGACAGTGACACTCATGTGCGACTGCTTGCCGTATTGTCTCTGGAGTTGATAATCGGCGAGTACGCGGACTCGGAATAATAGAGCAGAACAAGTTCCCAAAAGCTACCCAAAGAAGCGGACGGTAAAAATACTGTCGGCTACAGGGAGGCAGAAGGACATCACAGGACCCCCAATCGAAAGATTGCGGGGTCCTTAAACATGGACAGAATTTGTTCACCAGGTGAGTGCCGTTCACTAGGTGAATTTGGGTGTGAACATGTAAAGAACCGGATTATTGCTGATTTCCTATTTTCCGTTTTTATGTTATAATTTAGGGATTTCTATAAAAATCTCAAACAAATCATCTAACCCCCAAAACTATGGCTAATCCTATGAAAGCTCCAAGACCACATCCAAGAGGCGTTACCGCTCCTGCGGAAAAGGCGCAGCTGCGATATAAGAACGTGCCGAAAGTCTCCGAAACAAGGGCTGATATCAATTCGATGATTAAGGAGACGATTGCCGGAAACAAGACTCCCGCGCACTCCCCTTTTATGGAGATTTCCGCGGAGGACGCTTTTACTCCCGGTATCGATCTGCTCAAGCAGAAATATGAGGAGAAAAAACATATCATTGGTGGAAACGTGAGCGTGATGAGCGGCGAGAAGGATCCGAGGTCTTTCGATATGGCTTTTAAGAAGACGAAGGTGGCCGTAAGGTCAACTCCGGGGCTCATGAAAAAGAACGGGAAGTATCCGGAAAACACCGATTCGATTGTGGTTTATCAGCCGGATTCCAGGTCTTCGGAAATCAAGGGGACCTTTATTCTGGGTGAAGGCGAAGGAGCCGAAGTATCGGCCGTTTCCAACGCGGCGGGCGTATATGCGGCGGAAGCTATGGATACCGACATTGCTGATGGCCATCTGGCCGATATCGACGCTATCGGAAGGAAGGTTTCTCCGATAAAGAAAGAGCTTGGCGTCGAAAACAGGATTGAAGGAATGAGTTTTGGGCTGGATCTGAACATCTACGCTTTGAAACTTGCCGGAAACACAAATAAGGTCAAGTGTTACATAATCGACCCCAAAACGGGACAGATGGAACAGGCTACCGACGAGCTTAACCCCGTATCACAGGGCGACGTGGTCTTTATGGCTTCCGACAGGCTGATTCAGGCAATTAACGGCGAAAAGGGTCTGCAGAAGGTCATAAAGGAAGGAATGCACGCTACGGAGAGTATCCGGATGATTAGCGACAGCATCATGAAGGCTCTGCAGTTGGCTCAAAAGGAAGATATGATTGAGGACATTACTTTGAGCATGGTGGCGTTCCAGGTTCCGTAGGCGGTTCACTAGGTGAAGGGCACTCACCTAGTAAACCAAAACACATTTCCTAAGCTTTGTTACCCGGTAAGGAGGTTTTGGGGTTTTGTGTTGTGGTTTTTCCTTTAATATTTACAACTTCACCTTTTTATGCTTTAATAATATTCCTTTTTTCTATCCGTAATTATCATGACTAAAAATTCGATGGAAAATATAGATAAATCAATCGGCATGATTCCGCTGGCGATAGAAGTCAGTGAGGACGTTCCCGCGAAGAAAGTGCGCGTGGTGTGTGACGAGACAGCTAAAGACGTAAATAAGACGGTGAACGGCGATTACCGCTTACCACGGGATTTTACTCCGGAGGAACGCGAAGATATGATTCGTGAACTGAAAGAACAGGAGGGCGTGTCCGGACGTATTCCTGAACTGGTCTTTGGCCGGGAAAGGCGTGCAAAATATCTGGAAATTGCCGAAAAGATTGCCGAACAGCGCGCAAATGTCATTTTCCTGGCACCCCGCAGGTGCGGCAAATCCACGTTGACGAATATGGTCGAAAAAAAGCTAACAGAAAAGCCGGATCATGTAACAATATCTCTAAACCCGTCATCGACCTGGCGTCAGATCATCAAACATGTCGGTGATATCTTTAATGATCTGACTCCGGAAGAAGCCGAATCTATAAGAAAAGCTACCCCTGATGACCTAGCCGGGATAATTCAGTCGCTGATGAAAAACGGTAGATGGAACGGAAAAAGACTTACATTTACTGGAAATGAGCATTTGGAAATATATATGACGTCGGGCCGCAGTTTCGACATAAAAGACCCGGCTAAAGAACTATCGGGCCTTTTTACTATCATGGAGTCGTGCAGAGAAAAGGCTCTGCCGGTGAATTTCCTTTTTGCATCGGTGAACTGGTGTTATCCAAAACTTCTGCGGCGGTTGCGTAAGGCCGGGCATGACATCCCCGCGCCAGATTCTCGAGCTTTCGAACTTGTGGAAATGCAGATGATGAATAAGAGCGAAGCCGGTGAGATGGTAGATTTCCTGTTCGAACTGACAGGTGAGATATTCGAATCCGAGGAAGAGAAGAAAGAGATAAAAGAGCGTATTGTGGAGCATTTCCATCATCCGTATGTCTTCAAGATGATAATATCTTCGATCATGAATCGGGGAAAATCGGAGAAATCGATGTTTTCGCGCGAAAAACTGTCGCACCTATACAAAAACGTCATGAATTTTGGGGCTAATATGCTGCTCGATCTTTCCGACAGGCAAAAGGATCTCCTCTCTCTGCTTACTGTCACGGAAAACAATATGGCCGCGGTAAAGGCATCTTCGATTCGTAAAAGTGAGCTCGATGAACTGAAGAAAAGAGGTCTCATAGACTATTCCCGACAGGATGGAGCTTATGTCGTGGAGCTTCTGTTCAAGGGACTCATTCCGATAATGCAGGAATATTTCAGAAAAATTGCATTTATTTGGCTTGAAAAGAACCGCGAACTGGTAAAAAAGCGAATATCCGAAAAAGCGCCGGAATTTAGTGAATATATGGACACCTATATAGCCGGAGGATTCATTACCGACGCGGCAGCCTACGATAAAATCGAGCAGACAGAGAACGAACTGATGGAAGAATTTGTCGCGGAATATTGCCGCAAAGGAAAGGTTTCGATCAGAAATCTGGAAGAGCTTGCGGGGAAAAAGAAAAAGAAGAAACAGGAAAAATAGACAACCATCGAACAACATATTCAATAAATCACTTAAGAAATACACTGCCATGAAACCGAAATTTACAGTCTATAAAGGAGAAAAAGCCGAAACTCAACAAAAGCAGGATGATGGAGTAAGAAGTGCACAAGAAAATCATCCAAAGCTGCGGGTAATAGAAGGTTGGGTAAAGAAGCGCGTAGATCCGGGACTTTTGAAAGTCGAAACTTTGATCGATGTTTTGACCCATAGTTATCCCGGCATATGTTATATGGAAAGCCGCTGTAGGGAATATGGAATAGATACATGCGTACTTGAAGAAAGGCTAAACTGCGAATCGGTGGATAAGGACTATTTTGAGCAGTTGAGGGAATATCTTGTGGCAATAGAGATATGCCTGAATTTAGGTGAAAAAACAGGTGAGAATGTCACATTGCTCCATCCTGACAGGAATCTGGCCGGGAAGGCTATGGAATATGCGCGAAAAATAAATACCGCTTCGGAAAATGATTATAATATAAAGTATTACACTTATAGTAAGATTAACTCATTCAGGAGTTTTGTGGAAAGTAAGATCTAGTCCTGCTTTTTTGATTCGGCTTTGCGGACGGCCTTTTTTAGGTCCATCTTCTTTTTGATGTTTTTTGCCTTACTTACGGCCTTTCTTACGACACTGTTTTCTTTGACGATCTTGCCTACTTTTCTGCTAAGGTTCTTTCCGGCATCCGAAAGTTTGTGTACGCTGAACTTTATGGATTTCTGGACTTCCGGTTTTTCGTAGATATCCGTGGCTGTTTCGGCGATGTCTTTGCCCATGGCTCCTATATTGGTCTTTAGGGTATGCGCTCCACTGCCACCTTCTTCGATTTCTTTTCTGAAGTTTTCACGTATGTCCTTGCCTTTTCTGGGCGCGAATAATATACCCAGCGCCGTTCCGGCGACGATGCCGAACAATAGACCCAGGCCGCTTTTTTTGTTGCTCATATTTTATTTTGGTTAAGGTGTCCGCTTTCGGACATTTTTATTTTAGCATTTGTCTTGGCCGTTTAAAACACAAAAGAGCCCGCTTTGCCGGCGGGCCCTTTATTATTCAATTTGTTTCCTGTCTAATCCACTACACTGCTGTTCACATATATTTTGCGGCCCTTGCTGTCGAAATAGTAGTATCTGGAGTTTGTGCGGTCGTAGTAGTAATGGCGGCTTGAGGGGTTGTCGTAGGCATAGGTGCTTACGTCGTCCTTTAATCCCCTGCTTTCGAACTGGTAGAAAAGTTCAGCCACGTCGCCGCGGGTCATGGGGGCTTGCGGGTTGAAGTATCCGCCGCCTGTCAGGGACATGAGTCCGTTGTCGGAGGCGTAGCAGACGTAAGGCAGATACCAGCTTGTGGCGGATGTATTGGGTGTATCCGAGTATGGCGCGGAACTGCAATAAGGTACGCTTACCCCGGAAGCCTTCAGGAAAATCTTCAAAAGTTCGACCCTTGTGACGGTCTGTTCAGGTCTCATGGTTCCATCCGAATATCCCGACATGATGCCGTTCTTTTGTGCTGTGCGCAGATATGGCATGTACCAGGCGTTCCTGTCCACGTCGCGGTATCCCAGATTTGAGTTATCCTGGGTGGTTATGGTGTAGCCGAGGGCTAACAGTATAACCTTTGCGGCTTCGGCGCGGTTGATGGATTGTGTCGGTCTGAAAGATCCGTCGGAATAACCTTTGAATACGCCTTTCATGTTCATCAGTGCTATAGCCTTGCAGTATGAGCTGTTTGGCTGAACATCCCAGTAGCCTCCACAGTCGTCCGATTCCGAATTATAGTTGTCGTCACTCAAACCGATGATGCGGCCGTCCGTATCCACTTCCACTTCAACGTATGCCTCTTCGTCGGAGTAGCCGTTCTTTTCTGCGGTGATGCGGTATCCGTAAACGTCATCGTCCACAATGTCGCCGTATTTATCGCGGCCGTTCCAGCTGACTGTCTTATCACTGTCGCTGTCGTAATTGACTCCGTTGGCCAGTGTGCGGACTACGGTGTTTCCGTCCATCACTTCCACTGTTACGTTGGTGTTGTCCCTGATAACGTCGAAATTCAGATACGAATATTCGGAACCGTCGGGATTGAAGGTGTTGTTACGGACCGAGATGTTTCTGATAAGGTCGCCGTAGTCTCCGGAATTGTTGTCGTAATAGTTATTGTTTCCGGAATAGTTGTCGTCAACGTACACGGTAACATCGTCGCTATCGGTATAACCGTTTCTGTTTGCCCTGACTCTGATTTCGTATGAGCCGTTATCCACAATATCGTTGTATCTGTCGCGGCCGTTCCAGTATGTCGTGAAGTTTGTGCCGCTGTTGTATCTGATATTATCCAGGAGCGATTTCAAAACCGTACTTCCGTCCATAACTTCCACGGTAATGTATGTATCGTTTTGTCTGACGTCGAAGTTGAGTTTGGCGCGTTCGTTGTCCGTGGGGTCGAAAGTGGAATCGTCCAAATCTATGGAACCGAGCAGGTCGGAAGTGTTGTAGTCGTCGTTATTGTCGTTATAACCGTATCTATCCACTCTTACTGATCCGCTGCGCACGTCCGAACCGTTTACGTTGGAAGCGGTGATGCGGTAGGTATAACTGCTGTCGCTTACTATTGATCCGCCGGAATTGCGTCCGTCCCAGACTTCGCTGCGGGTGCCGGTGCTTCTGGATACGCGATTGACGAGTGTCTTTACCGTGTATGAACCGTCAAGGATTTCCACGGTTACGGTGGCGTCGCGGTCGATGCTGTAATAGATGAGAGTGTATTCGTCGTCAGGGTCGAACGGGCTTTTGCTTACATAATAGTTGGAAACGACCGGTGGAGCTCCGACTATGGGAGGGTCATTCTGCAGTACTGTGAAAGTAGGGACGTAAAGTGCAGAGCTTAAGTTGCCGGCCGCGTCTCTTACGGATACCGTGCAGTTAGAGAATGTGCCGTACGCGAGCTGGTTGTATGTGATAGTGTTTCTGCCGTAATAAGCTGTGTTCGTCTGTCCGTTACTGCAATTTCCTCCATAGACTATGCTTCCCGCTTCGTTCGAATCGAAACTGAACGAAGGATTGGTGCTGTATGTGGAGCCAATGCTTGAAGGGTTGCTAAGTACGGGGGCGGTGGTATCGCCGGGATTTGGATTATTGTTGTATGAAACAGTCAGATAGCTTTCTTTGGTGTCGTTGTAGGTGGAGTAGTATCGGCTGACGGTCGCAGCCACTCTTAGTGTGTAGATGCCGTTGGAAACATATGTGCCGGAATTCTTTCCGTTCCAGGGATCACTGCAGTACATGGACGAGGTCGGGCTTAAAACCATGTTGTCCAGCAGGTTGACGGTGTTGCCGTTGCCATAGATATCAACTCTGACCGTGGCGTTGGTAGATGCAGACAGGTTGAAACATACCCTTACGCTGTTTCTGGTGGGATCGAAAGATGTTACCGTGGTGCCGTTTTGCTCCGCGTGGACGTTGGAAATGGTGACATCGGGGATGAATGTCATGGCACTTGCCACGGGAGAAGCGAGAGTGACCACCATAAGGGAGGCCGCAATCAGCGTCTTCAGCTTATTTAAGGTAATTTTGTACATAATTTTTTATTAAGGTTATTGATTGTATGGTTTTGGTGAGCAAATATATCACAAAATCGAGAAAAAACCATAATGTTTTTTAGCATATATGTCAACTTTATCCATAATACACACCGTAGACTTAAGACTCCGATTTGACATCTTTACGGATATTCAATATATTTTCGCTGCAATTTATTAGATTAAACGATTTATGCCAGTAATCAAATCAGCAAAAAAGAAGGCCCGCCAGGCACTAGCGCACGAAGAGCGCAACAAAGGAACCCGAACAAAGGTGAAGACTTTCATCAAGAAGATCATGGAAAAGAGCAAAACCAATCAGGAAGAAGCAAGAAAACTATTGCCGGAAGCTTTTTCTGTTCTCGATACCGCCGCAAAAAAACACTTGATGCACAAGAACACGGCTGCCAGAAGGAAGTCGCTTCTTGCAAGAACCGTGGAAAAAGGAGCAACCCCGAAGAAAGAGGCTACGCCAAAGGCAAAGAAGGCGGCAGCAAAAGCCAAGTAAGAAAAGTTTTTCAGGACAACTTGTATAATAAGCGCGCTTGTAATAGAATAGGCGCGCTTTTGTTTATGTGGGGAAACATGGCGAACAACGGAATCCCCGCAAAGTTCATTGAAAAGTGGGCCTGTAGCTCAGTTGGTCAGAGCAGTCGGCTTAAAGCCCTGATTTCTAAATCCATCTAATCGGACAAGGGATCGGGCAATGGGCAGTATAGGGAGAAATTCCTATACGTTATTCTGTCAAATTCGGGGAAGCCTTCGCGTACAAAGCGCATGGTAATCCCGAGCCAAGTCCCGTTTTGCGGGAAAGGTGTAGAGACTAGACGGCAGATTCCTGAAAAGGAAAAGGTATAGTCCAGATTACAAACCCGAAAGGGGTCACGAAAGTGATAGTGAGATGCATAACCGATTGGTCGCTGGTTCAAGTCCAGCCGGGCCCACCAAAATATTATAACTTGTTTTCGTTAAACAACCCTTTCGCAAGAGAGTTGTATTTGTTTTACATAGTGTCGGTTTTTGACCTATTGGCAGATTTCGAAACATGGACAACCACTGGGTCGCGGATTCGAGTCAAACATTTGACATTACGGAACTAACCCGTTACGCTAGTTCCGTAGTAACTTATTTTTTATACTATGTCTGAAACAAAACTTATTACCGTGAAAGAAGCTGCAGAACAACTCAACTGTACGCCCCACTACATAAGAAAACTATTGAGAGAAAATAAAATTAGAGGTGGCCATGTTACTGGTAAAAAAAATCTCCACGTGGATCCAGCCAGTCTTGATGTGTACAAAAATACCGATGATTTCACCAATGACATCAATCAGCTTAGACAAGACATGCCTATAACAATCATGGAAGCCGTCGAGGATATCGAAGACAGTTTTGAAACTGACCTTATCGCACACGTTTCTACCATTGGCAACCCGCTATCGAGCATCAACCATGATGATTGCATCATTCTCGATGACCTCTTAAATAGTCTTGAACCTAAATATCCTGGTATTGAAGGGAAGAAATTTAAAAAAATTACGCTTTTCCTACAAAGCGGAGGCGGAATATTAGAGGCCGCAATAAAATATGTTGATATTATCACTCACTACGCGAATCATTTTGATGTCATTGTTCCAATGATGGCAAAAAGCGCAGCAACTCTTATCAGCTTGTCCGCCGAAAACCTTTTCATGACGCCAGTCTCGGAGCTTGGTCCGGTTGATCCTATTATTCAGAATCCAACCAACCCCAGCGTTCAAGTTCCTGCAAGATCCATAGATGATTTAATGAGATTTTATTCTCGCGAACAAAAAGCGACCAATACGAACGAGCGAACCGATATCGACAAGATACTTCTTAAAAAAATCGAAGAACTTGATACTTACCTACTTGGAAGCTACAAAAGCGCATTAGCCTTCTCCAAAGAACAAATCGAGGAACGGCTGAAAGTGAAAATTCGAAATAACCCCGATCTACTAAATCAGGCCGTTTTTGAATTCACTGAAAAGCATCCGTCGCATTCGTTTCCAATAACATTCCACAAATTAGAGGAGTATAAATTAGGGACGATGATTCCAAATGATGCAAGAATAAGGGCGGTAAAAACACTACTGGCTGTTTATCAGGCTTTTATGGCCGGCAATAATATTGTCAAAACCAATGGAAATCGTGATATGAATCGTAACGTTATGGTCCAAACCACCAACATGAATCAAGTACCAACAAAGACTGCCCTTTAAGCCACAAATCGCCCCAATAAGCCCCTCACCATCATTATT
This sequence comes from Candidatus Altimarinota bacterium, assembly GCA_041752875.1. Lineage (GTDB taxonomy): Bacteria > Patescibacteriota > Gracilibacteria > UBA1369 > UBA1369 > JTS-AC46. The sequence goes on along the minus strand of JBGSVP010000003.1, from coordinate 303,498 downwards.
TCCACCGATCGATTACGCATTACTTGCTTAAGAACATACCATGATTAAGCATAAATCCGAACACGATGAAGTAAACAACAACCTCTCCGAAACCCCGGATATCCCTGCACCGACGCGCTTCTATCTCGGCGAAGGCGTCAGCCTATCGGAGCAGGACAAGGCGAATTGCATCAGGCTTGTTTCGGAAGCGCGTATGGCTATATGCCATCCCGGGCAGTCCGGATATCATGTTAAGACTGCGGGGCTTACGGAAAACGGCAGATTCGTGAGGGGCGGGAATGATGAAAATTCGGTCTGTGATGCTTATTGTCATGGCGAGACCAGCGTTATGAGCCAGGCGCGGACACTGGGGGAACAGGTTCGTATGATAGGTTTTCATTTGGCGGCGGAGAAACCGGATGATTTGGGTATCGCTCCGTGTGGAGCCTGTCGGGATGTTCTTGAGCAAAATGCTTCTCCTGATCTTTTGCTTATCGGCGGAGATGAGAAAATCATCGTCGTGAAAAGATTCGCGGACTTTTTGAAGGAGGATTTTGATGACGTCGATGTACAGAAGGTCGATGCGGAAGGTGTGAGATGGGGCATTGTTGCTTTAAGGTCTGCGGCAATCGGATATATCACCGAGGATGTTCGGAAGAAACTTTATGGAGTTGCGCTCATAGGTGAAAACGGCTTGCCTAGGGCTAGAGGGAGTTTTGATACTAATGCCGGTTATGATGCTATTCCCGCCGGGCTAGCCGCCGCGGAAACGTTCAGAAATACTGTGGACCCTGCTAAGCCTGAAGATCTGCGGGAAATCGTGGTTGCCGGGCTTGGGGACATTCCGCGCCTTCTTAACAGGGACAAGGCGGAGTTGCTTGAACTTGATGAGGTCTTAAGGATGGGTGGCAGGAATTCTCCTTTACCTATCTATCTGGTCGCGGTGGATCCGAAGACGCTTGTTCCCACAAAGGCCCAATGCACGAATACCGAGGAGTGTTTTCCGAATCCGTTCAGCGCCGGAAGTTTTGGGATGACGGAGGCTTTGGGGAAGATATATGGGGCTCTTTTTCATGAGAAGCGGTGAGTGGATAAGTGATGGACTGTAAGTAATTTCCGATTACAATTATGTTTATAGTTAACAGTTGACTGTAAACCGTCAACCAGTGTATAATTCAGGCATGAAGACTGATACAAAAAAACGGATTGTCGATTATATCGAACAGCGGGGGCAGGTTACCGTAAAGGAGATGGAGGACTTTTTCGGAATTTCGCGGCAGGGGCTTTTTAAGCATTTGCCTGGGCTTTTGGCGGGCGGGGAGATCGTGAAGACCGGGAGGCCGCCGAAGGTTTTTTATATGTTGGCCGATGCTCCTTTGCGGGCGGCGGGGCCTCTGCTCGACAAGAAGACTACCGAAACCATTGAGGAAGAATATACTTATGTGACGCCTTCGGGGCAGATTATGAAAGGGGTGGCCGGGTTCGAATATTGGTGCGGGAAGCAGAAACTGGATTCGGCGAAGGCTGCGGGCGACTATGTTAAGCTATTGGAAAAGTACCGGGGATTTAAGACAGATGGTCTGATTGACGGTTTGGCCAAGATGAAAGCTACTTTTGATGAGGTCTTTTTGGATCAGGTCTTTTATCTGGATTTCTATAGTATAGAAAGGTTCGGGAAGACTAAGCTGGGTCAGCTTCTGCTTTATGCCAAACAGAGTCAGGATAAGGCTTTGATTAAGGAGATCGCGGAGATGCTTAGACCGCGGATTTTGGATATCATTAAGAAATATAAGATAGACCGGATCGGTTTTATTCCGCCTTCGGTCAAGCGCGAGGTTCAGTTGATGAAGGAGCTTGAGAAACGGCTAAAGCTGGATATTCCTACCATTAAGCTTATTAAGGTGAAGACGCCGGTTACGGTTCCGCAGAAGACGCTTTCGAAGCTTGAGGACAGGATCGAGAATGCTTCCAAGACTATTATTGTGGAGGAGAATACGCAGTTTAGGAATCTTTTGTTGATTGATGATGCGGTGGGGTCGGGGGCTACGCTGAACGAGACGGCGCGGTCGATCAGGCGAAGGAAGATATGTAAGGGGAAGATTACAGGGTTGGCGCTGGTGGGGAGCTTTAAGGGGTTTGATGTGGTGAGCGAGGTTTAAGATTATCTATTGTCCGGCACGAATCATATTTTCTTGTACACCAGGGATAATCCGAAGAACAGGGCACTGACCATTACTATTGTCGCTCCTGACGGTATATCCAGGAAAAAAGAAAGAGTTATTCCGATGAATACCGAAAGAAGAGATACGAGTGCGCTGATCAATATCGCCGATTTAAATCCTTTGGCTAGCTGTAGTGATGTTACGGCCGGCAATATCAAAAGTGCCGATACCAGCATAATGCCGACAACTTTGATGGAAAGTACAATTGTGATTGCTGTGAGTAAGGAAAGAAGTATGTTTATAAAAGATGTATTAATTCCAGTCGTTTTTGCATATTCCTCATCAAAAGTTGCTGAATACAGATCCCAATAGTAGAAATAAATGACCCCCAAAACTATAATGGACAAAACAATCGATAAAATAACTTCAAGATCGCTTATCGCCAAAATGTTACCGAAAAGATAACTGAAAAGATCAACATTAAAACCTTTGGATAGACTGGCAAGAATAACTCCGCTTGCAATGCCGACTGCCGAAACGATGCCAATCGCCGCATCACCGTAAACTTTTGTTTTCTCGCTAATTTTTAAGATAACTATTGATGCCGCCATCACAATTGGAATGGCAATATAAAATGGATATATTCCAAAGAACAGCCCCACCGCGATTGCCCCAAAGCTGACATGCGAAAGCCCGTCTCCGATTAACGACATTTTTCGCAGGACCAGAAAAAGGCCGAGCATAGAGCAAATGATTGCGATAAAAGATCCGGCAATAAATGCTTTTTGAATAAATGCGTATTGTAAAAATTGAACAAAATTCATATTAATTGTGTTGATGCCAAATGATGTGTTTATCGCTTTTCTGAAAGCAGGCTTCAAGTTCTCCGGAAGGGCAGAATTCACTTAATTTACCAAAATGAATTAGCTTCTGGTCAATATATAAGAGCTTGTTGGCATACTCCCCAATGTATCCGGTATCGTGGGTTATCAGAATAACAGTAATGCCATCATTTTTGTTGAATCCGCTTATCATTTCAAAGAATTGGGCTCTCGATGCCGGGTCAAGAGCTGTCGATGGTTCGTCAAAGATTAATAAATCAGGTTTAGAGACGATTGCACGAGCCAACAAAACGCGTTGCTGTTGTCCGCCCGATAGTTCAGAAAGTAATTTATTCTTTAGTTTCGATATCTTTAATTTCTCAAGGACTTCCTCTACGCTTTGCTTATCTTTTCGCGTTACGATTTTTGGGGTTGTCTTTGTTGACAGCAGACCCAGCAAGACAATATCTTCAACCGTTGCGGGGAACAGGTGGTTTATACTTGAATGTTTCTGTGGTAAATAACCGATTTTACCGAAATCCTTAAATTCTTTTTGAGGTTTACCGAAGAGGGATATAACGCCGGAATAAGCCGGAAGGAGTCCTAACAATGCTTTTATAAGCGTCGTTTTTCCGGCTCCGTTTCGTCCGGAGAGTCCGACAAAATCCCCCTTTTCTATTTTGAACGAAACATCCTTGACCGCCTCACTCTGTCCATAACGTACCGTCAAATTACTGACTTCAATAATTGTATTCATATTATTTATTGCACCCTAAGCCAATAGAGAGATTATTAAGGTTTTTTTCCATGATTGATATGTATGTAACTTTATTTTCAAAATCATCCTTTGATAAATTGTGTGCGGCGTTGAGTAACAACATTCGTGATCCGGTTTCTTTTGCCAGGGTTTCGGATATTTTCGGACTGGTCAATTCTTCGTAGAAGATATACTTGATATTATTTTTCCTGATCTGATCGACCAAACTTATCAAGTCATTTGCTGTCGGCTCCGCGTCCGGAGAAATCCCTTGAGCGGCAAAATATTGGAGACCATACCTTTTTGATAGATAGCCAAAAGCATAATGCCCGCCATAAACAATATCTTTGCTTTCACATTTCGTTAGCGTAGTGCGATATTCATTATCTAAAGCGACTAATTTACTTTTATATTCACCGGCATTGTTTTTATAATAAGCGGCATTATCCGGATCTTTTTCCGTAAAAGCATTGGCAATATTATCAACCATAATTTGCGCGTTATCAAAACCTAGCCAAATGTGGGGGTCAACCCCTTCATGTTCATGCTCATCATCTTTTGCTAATTGTATGCCGATGCTTGAGTCGATAACTTTTACATTCTTATTTGTCATGCCGTTTATAATATCTTCAGCCCAAGTCTCCATATATTTACCGGTATAAACAAAGAAGTCTGATTCATTGATTTTAACAACATCACTCGGCTTTGGCTCAAATGAATGAGATTCCACGCCCGGCGGCAACAACAGGACGACATTAACTTTATCCCCTCCAATGATATTTGCAAAATCATAGAGAGGAAACAGTGTCGTGATTACGGATAACTTATGGTCACCGGTTTTAGGTTTCTGTGAAATCGTTACAGCTCCCCAAATGGCCGATGCAAGAATCAATACTGTTCCGATTATGAATATGATTTTTTTCATATGTAGAATGGTTAAGTCTGGCAATTACGGCATAATCCGTAAAATTCAAGCGAATGATTGATAATATTAAATTGAGTTTGCTTTGTTATTTCTCTTTCTTGAATCCGCAGATGGTCTTCCATTTCCACTTTTTGTATTGAATTGCATTTAATGCAGACAAGGTGGTGATGATGGTGATGGTCATTGGAAATCTCATAATAATCTATTCCCGAGATATTGTTTTTGATTATGACCCCACTTTTTGTAAGAGCGAGTAATTCACGATAGAGAGTTGACCGATTAGGTTGTATATCGTTTTTTTTTAGATATGCCAACATGTCGGATTTGGAAAGCAGACAGTCCTCTTCGGACAAATAACGTATGATTTCCCTGCGGATTTTTGTAATCCGTCCGCCGCCAGTGCGGATGTTTGTATAAATATTTTCTTTATTCATATTGCAACCTTGATGCATTAAAGGTAACAAACAAAATTAAAGAAGTCAATTTATGATTGATGTTCCGTTCCCTGCTACTTGCTGTATTTCTCATCCAACAGCCTCTCCTTCTGCCTCTGCTTTGCTTCGCTGTCGCCTCTGGCCCAGAAGTATAGGTTGTGGTCTACGAATTTGAAGAGGTTGGAGAATTCTTTGGGGATTAGGTTGGTCATGGCTTGGGCTACTTTGCGGTAGTTGGTGTGGCCCTGGGGGGCGGCGCGGAGTTCGGTGAAGTGGGAGACTTCGCGCAGGTTCATGCCCATTACGTAGCGCAGGTTGTAGCCGAAGCAGATGGCGTATTGGGCTATCTGCGGGCCGAGTTCCTGTTTCATGGCTTCGTGGAGTTTGGCGGATTTTTTGTAGACTTTCTGCAGGTCTTTTTCCAGGCCGGCTTCGGTGATTTCTTCGGGGATGTAGTAGCCTAGGTTCGGCGAGAGGAGCTGTCTTTGCTGGGTTAGCATTCTGTGTCTTTCCAGGTCGCGGTAGATGCCGTAGTCGTTTACGAGTTCGAAGGTGAAGGGGTAGCCGTATTCGTAGCCGCGGGGGGCTCGGTCTCGGCGGGTGGTTCTTTCGCCGCTGGTGACGGAGATGATTTTGGCACAAGTGCCCGGGGTCTGTTTTTCCAGTTTGGTTAGGTGCTTTCTGATTTCGTTTACGGAGAAGGCGCAGTACGGGAAGATGATTTCGGCGCAAAGGTTTATCAGGAATTCGGTGTCGTTTTTTGGGCGTTTTAGAAGGCTGACGATATCCTGTTTCTTTTTCTTTGGCTTCATGTCTTTAAACAGTTCCGCTACGAGGTTTCTTATGGCTTCATTTCTGGTTATCACGTATTGGTTCTTTTTTGATCTCTTTACGTACACCGGGATGACGGTGTTTAAGGCCGCGTGCGCTTTTTGCGCGATGGACTGCATTTCCGGCATTTCGCAGGTGTAGAGGTGGGACAGCAGGGTCTGGAAGAAGCGGCCGTTGCCGAACATGCCTACGTTGCTTAGTGTGGCGGCGGGGAGCATGCAACGCAGTGTGTCGCAGGTCTTTGTCTTGAGGTCTATGTTGTAGGTGCGTTTGAAATCTTTTTGGGATTTTTCGTCGGGCATTTCCGCGTATTTTTGTTTCGTGCCTTTGCCGAGGATGTCGTATTCGGCTTCTTCAAGGGGCTTTTTGGTTTTGAGGAGTTCCTTTACCGGTTCCTGCATGCGGCAGTATGTATCAAAAATGTATTCCATGGTCTTCACATACAATTCGCCGACTTTGGAATCGAGGATGGTTTCGTCCTTGTAATAGAGGTAATTGCCGTTTTCGTCCTTCTGGTCGTAGACCACATAGCGGGTGGATTGTTCAATGGGCGAGCCTCCGATGCGTCTGTCTTCGATCTCTTTCGTGGCGAGGTTGGAAATGTATTCGAGGGCAAGATGGGCGCCTTCCAACTCCCCTACGCTGTCGTCGCCGTATTGGATGAGGATGCGTTCCATGAGTTCGGTGGATTTCACCGGGTCGATCTTTTCGTCGACGACCAGTTCCATCAGTGTGTCTTTTACTCCGCCTTTTTGCCTTGAGTATCTGGCAAATGCGGCTCCGACAACCCCGTCCAGGTTTTTAAGGACGAAGATGTTCTTGTCCGTGTCGGAGATGTAGGGCTTTAGCAAATCCAGCTGGGTCTGCGTGAAAGACTGCGGCGGGGTGTAGGGGATGGTTTTCTTTGTATCCATGGCTGGTTTTGTTAAAGGCTTGGTTTATTCCGCTATACTTTATCCCATATCCGATGCAAAAAGAATTGTGCCGGTGCGCGGTTTTGTGTTCTAGTTTATGCACTTGTGTTATTTAAAATTGCTATTATGATAACACTCCATTTTCCGTATCTATTTTTGTTCTTTGAAAATTTGTTTGATCGGGAAGAAGGAAGCTACCTGTTTTGCGGGAGGTCTTTGTGGGTTGTGTTGAGGTTTGCCTTGGCATTTAAGCTTTAATAAAGCTTTTACCCCGGGCGTTTTTTGCAGGATGGGTATGCTTTCTTGATTCCTGGAATATTTTTTTGTACATCAAGTGTCCGCGAAACGGACAAGAACATGTGGGAGGACGACTATGGAGGACTCAAAAGCCAGAAACTATTACGATTATGCCAAAGAAAAAGAAAGAGCAGAAATTGAGAAAAGGAGGTGCGATGCGACGAATGCCGCACAGGCCGTATTTGACCTGATGTGGGCTACAAACCAAGATGTCATGAGAGATGCGGCTCAAAAGATTTATGGCCGGACAATAGACGAAATAAATGAACGATACCGACGCGAAATCAGGGTACTCAACGGAGAACCGGCAGATCCGCCTCCGCTACCGCCCAACGATAGTGGCTGGCATGACGATGAAGATTAGGATGCACTGAATAGAAAGGGAAAGAAATGATTACCCGTTTTTCACAAATAGCGTTTGTTCTGTTTAGTGTTTTTGGTTCTGTGGCTTGTTGGGGTGATCCTTTTTATAGTCGCGCAGATGATGGAGGTGTAGATGATTCGGTCTTGGCGGACTCGGGTACTACAAACCCGGGCGCGGTCGATTCGAGCGTGACTGATTCTGTAGTGTCAGATTCAGTCGCAGTCGATTCGAGAATGGCTGACTCAAACGCAGTCGACTCGTTCACTGCTGATTCGGGTACAGCCGATAGTCATCCCCAAACGGTGCTCGAGAAATGCCATAATCTGCAGTCGGCGGTATGTGATGTGTTAATGCCTTGCTTGCCGACTGGAACTTCGCAGACCGATTGTGTCGGTTTGCTGGAGGCTGAAGGAATGGCGTGTGGTAATGTAGTGGTGATAACCGCCATGTACGATGTGTGCATTAAGGCACTGCGAAGTACTAAGGTGGATTGCGCTAATCTTGGAGATTGGCTTCCGGATTCATGTCAGCAGGTTATGTTGAGATAAGGAGCAAAAAATGATTACCCGTTTTTCACATGTAGCGTTATTTCTCGTCTGTGTTTTTGGTTTCGCGGCATGTTCCGATGCAGATGACAATCATCCCAAAAGTCCATTAGAGAAATGCCGTGATTTTGAGTCGGTAATGTGTGATATGCTGATGCCCTGTGCCAAGGAATTGGATTTTCCGGCCGATGCCACGAAAACAAATTGTGTTAAATTGTTGGAAAATGAAGGGGTTTGTGATGGTATCACTGGTGTGTCCGTCACATACGATGCATGCATGAAGTCACTGCGAAGTATGCAACTGAAATGCGACACCCTTAGCTTACCGGATGGACAATGGGCTCCGGCATCTTGCAGAGGGATAATACTTACGAAGACGAAGGATGATGTAGGTAAAACCGTAACGACAGTAATATTAGAGTAAACATCTGCGCGCAGATAATAACCTTATTCCAGGCTTAAGAAACTTACTTTAGGGGGTGATGACATATTATGTTGTCACCCTCTTTGCCGTGCATAAAAAATTCGACTTGCTTTGTTTTTGTTTTCTATTATAGTTACAGCCAATATTTGTGGAATTTCCGGTTTTACGATGTATGTCCTTTGAAAATCAGCGATAACAAAGAAGAAGGAAGCTACCTGTTTTGTGGAATGCGTTAGTGAGGAGTGTTAAGGGAGACCTTGGCATCGATAAGAGCGCCCATAAAGCTTTTCCTCCGTGCAGACCTCAAGGCGGGTATGCTTTCTTAATTCTTAGAATATTTTTTTTCACCCAAACCAGACCAGGAGGTCAGAGTGAGTAAGAAAAACCATAACCAACCCGATGCAGACACCAACGAAATCGACGTAACGACGGCAAAAGCGGAAACTCCGAACAACAAAAAAAACGTCGACGACGAAACAAATACGAAACGACAGAAGCCAAAGTATAGGAGGAACCGCTTCAGCTCGTTTCGCAGGTAGTTCGCATCGAGGCTTGTATTAAAATATCAGTTGCGGTTGAACAACACCATTTGGAGGTTTTCTGAACATGAAGAAAGTGCCAAGACAAAGAGCGGGGCCACAAAACACCCCGAAAAAAACGGTTCCGTTGGAAGATTATCTCGACGACAAAAAGCCCGACGGCCCCGACGAAGATTTGGAAGTTACAACACCCTGGACACCTGCGTTTCTAAATGATCCAAGTCTGTTGGAACCCGACCCGCCAGATTCCCCGCCACCTCCCCTAAAAGCCACTCTGGCTGAAAATGTCGCGGCGGCAGAAAAGGAAGAATCCGAGCAAAAAGCCGCAAAATCCAAGACGGATAACGACTCTGCGGATGACGACCCGAAAGTCCGACCTTTCATGAGTACCGGACATAAAGGCTTTGGAGCGAAAGCGAAGAAGCCGATGATGGGATCGTCGCATACGGGATCAGGCAAGAAGAGAAGCAATAAAGGCCTGATCAAGAAAAGCGGCCGACAATAACAGCCTTTCCGAATCGTTCCTGACATATTCTAAGTTTAAGATAACATAAAATTGAAGCGTTCGATCATGATTCATGGTCGAACGCTTCTTCACTTTGTAATGAATTACGCCAATCTTTCTGTCTTTTTTGAGTCGTCCGGCATCTGTCCGGAATTTTCCAGCGATTTTAGCATGGCGGCTACGCCTATTCCTTTGTCCCAGGCGTTGGCTCTATATTGACCGTCAGCGACATACTGGCCGCCCTGATAGATGTTTGTTCCGGCATAGATATATGGGGAAGGACCTCTTCCCGCGGCTCTATATCCGGTCCCGTTATATGCTTCCGCATATGCCAGTAAAGGTGCCGGATCTTTTGTATCTTTGCTTATCCCCAGTCTTTCTTTAACGGAGGATGCAGATCTTAAAGCATCGAAAGCCGACGATTCCCAATCCGTAAATAATTTCCCGCGCGGAACGTGTGTCGTCGGTTGTCCCAAAGGATCGCCGTTGTGAAGATACCTGTCGAATCTCATTCCGGATTCGCGCCAGTGGATGGCGGCGATAAGTTCCCACGGGATGCCTGTCTTTTCCGCGACGGCTTCGTATCTTGACCTGTTCGCGAGGGCTTTTTTCCTGAACATGTCTGTCTGGCGCATCTTGTCCGGACTCAACTTTAGGTGTTCCGCGTTATATGCGTGGTCCTCGGCCATGGTCTGTAGGTTTCTGGACGAACGGTGGGCGATGTTCGAAGCTTTTTCTACGTATTTCGAAGATTGCACTGTGGGCTGATCGGACGGACGGTTATTCAATATCGCGTCGGCGTATTTTTTGCCGGCGTCGGTGGTTAATGCCGCCGTGTTGGTAAACGGATTCCTGTCTAACTGGAAGTGCATGGGATCTCTGACGGAGCCCTGCCAGCTGAATCTGGCGCCTATCTTCTCATCGGCTTTCATCGGGCCTTTCATCGCTGACAGTTGAGCCTGCGATACGGCCATCACATAGGCCTTGTCGGCGTCACTGGCACTGCCGTAGACTTTGTCCGAATACTGATCATAGCGGCGTTCGTGCGATTCCACGACGTCGGCGGATGCGGCACCGTTCCTGTAGATTTCCATGTGTTCGTGTAATGTCTGCGGATTGCCCATCGGAGATATGGAGGTCGTTTCCATTATCTCAATCTTGTCTCCGCTCCTCACTGCGAGGTAATCGTATTCCGGCGGCTGTTTGGCGAGTCCGGTTTCGTCGAAATATCCTATGCGGTTGGTTCCGTTGGGATTATTCTTTTTTGAGTTCTGCGTCCTTATGCCTACGCTTTCCGTTCCGTCTTTTCTTTTGATGCGGATTTTTGTGACGTTCGGAGGAAGCATGTCACCCGCTCCAACGCGCCATTCCGCCACCTTATTGCCTTTAAAATCCACGTCGTAGGTAACCTTTTCGCCTTCTTTGGAAACCTGTCGCAAGAAAGATGATGACAAAAGCGCGTGCCTTTTGAGGTAGTTTTCGCGATTTTCTTTTTCGGAGACGCCGGCTGTGCGGATCTGTTCCACTTTCCAGTTCACGTCCCATTCGCGGCTTTTGCTTTCGAATTCAGCTTTCTGTTTTGGGGTGAGGCGGCCTTCGCTCATGGCTTCCATGAAGGACTGGAGGTCTTTCTGGTGTTCTTTGGCCTCCGCGTGCTTTTTGGCGGCTTCGGGCAGGGCTTTTTCGGCGCTTCCCAGGGCGGCATTCGGCATTCCCGGAGCTTTTTGCGGTTCTTCCTGTCTTTTTGTCTGCCAGACGAATCTCATGTAGAAGGCGTAATAATTCTTTTAATTATACCAAAAAAGCTGACACAGAAGAAGTCTATGATGTTTAGAGGTCTATCATATCCGCAATATGGAACATCTATTATCCCCTTAAGCCTCCGGAGGCTTAAGTACAGCCTCCACTGGTCTTTTCTTAAAAATCTCGGTTTTGACCGGCATTCTTTTGCCGGAACTGTTGTTGACCGCCTCATTCGGGCCTACGGCAATCCCGATATGCTTATGACCGGGGCTGTAATCCGGAGCCGAGGGGCAAGCTCCACCGCCGCCGACCGCAGCCCAAATCACGACGTCCCCCGCCTTTACTTCGCCCGGTTTAGGATTTTCCTGCAATTTCCAGCCTCTTTTTATCAACTCATCCTGTACATCGTTCACTCCTAAAACAACCGAGTTGAGTTTTCCCGCGTCACACAAGATAGTGCTGGCAACCTTGGCACATGCCAGCAGTCCACCATTTACATCGACTGAACGGAATTCCGGCCTTGGGGTATCTACATAAGACATGGCCTTAGCAACTATCATTTTCCTTTCCTCACTCAAGTTTTCAGATCCTCCCTCGGTCTTTTCGGTCTTCGATTCTTTTGCGGCGACCTTTGTCGAGGTTCCGGAATCCAAAACCGCCTGCCGTTCCGAACCGGATTCGGCGTCAATCCATGCCGGTGTTTTTGCCAGTGCGTAGGCCCTAAAGGCTTTATTGTCAATCAGTCTGTCGGGTCTTGAACTAAAATTCGCGATTACCTGATTCTGATTTCTGTTTTTTTCCGCCGTTCCATTCTGTGAACCGAAGACATAATCATCACCTTTGCCCAAGGCATAGGGATAAAAAGTGACCAGGTACAAATCCACATAATCCTTCACCCTTCCGGCATAAGGCCTATAATATCTTTCCACAAGGCTTAGCTGTTGGAGAGGCGTCATATTTCTGATCTCATGAACCGATGTCCCCATTCCTTTTGCTGTCGATGGTATGAACTGAATCAGACCCGTGGCCCCGCTTATGGGATTCACCGCATGGGTATTGATTCCCGACTCCTTCCACATCACCTTGTATAAATCGGCCAACGAAACTCCGATCCTGGACGCGACCGCCTGGGCTTCGGCTCTAAATTCCGCACTTTCCGCCAGTCCCCTGCCGCGGGTATCACCTCCGGGGCCGCCGGTTATATCCTTGAATTCACGACCGAAAGTACCGTTTTTTTGACTGCGGCTATAGGCTGTCCGTTTAAATATCTCCGGCCTTGCATCTTTGTAGTAAGCCTCCCCCAAATTCTTTAAGGCGGCATACTCCTTAAGCAGATTCCTTCCCGCAAACATCAGCGTCTCTTCGTAATCACCGAACAGATTAAAATGGGAACACAGAAACACGATGAAATCCGCGGTGTAATTGCCTTTTTCATCCGACATCTTTTTCCCGGGATTCTCACGCTCAAATCTCAACATCGCGGTTTGCGTATATTTGTATGCAAGTTCGATTCCGGCAAAACTATCGCTTAGCTCTTCCGTTCCCATACCTGATTTGAAAACGTTTTTCAGGGCAACCATGAGCATGGGATCGACGCCTGTTTCCGCAGAATTTTCCGACAGACGCTTTTTCTCTTTATCGTCAATCTTTTGGTCCTTCAGCATATCCGCATATCTGGTCCTGTTGCTCTCAAAATCTTTTTTGTCTTTTTCCAGTTGAGACGCATCCATCGCATTTTCTATGCGGACTTTGTCTCCTTCCATTATCTGAACATAATTCCCAGTCCCTTCCGTGTAAAAATTCCCCTTAAATCCTCTTCTTACGGCCCTGATGCTTTGCCCGCCTTTGACCACCGTGACCTCCCTTATTTCGGGCGGCAACACATTCCTAAGTCCAATCGCCTTCTGTATCTTAAGAGCATTAGGCAGACCTAACGCGCGACCGAAAACGATGCCGAATTCTTTTCCCTTTACCAAATCAGCATTTTTTATCCCTCCGCTAACGGTCTCTAAGATCTCTTCCTGTCCCAAAGCCAGAATATCGCCGGCTGTCTTGTTTAGATTTTCTTTCTGCTTTTCGACCTGCGTCATTAACTTTGACCTTTCCGTCTGACCCGGTTTCACAAAAACATCCGGTTTTTTCTGACTTTCCGTTTCGCGTGGATTTTCTTTGTTTTTGCTTTCTACGGTCATTATTATCAGGCGTAATAATTCTTTTAATTATACCAGAAAAGCTGATAGAATTGAACCGCTTATCATGTGACCAGAAAACATGTCTAAAACCGGACAACTGCAAATAGACGGGCTTAAGGTGGCTATCGGCAAGAAAGATATCATCAAAGGGCTTAATCTGAAGATAAAAAGCGGCGAGATGCACATCATCATGGGGCCGAACGGGTCGGGGAAAAGTACTTTGCTGAACGCGCTGATGGGGCATCCCGGATATGTTGTTACGGCGGGGAAGGTCTTGTTGGACGGGAAGGATATTTTGGGGCTTACTCCGGACAAGAGGGCGAAGATGGGGCTTTTTTTGGCTTTCCAATATCCGCGGGAGATTCAGGGTGTCACTTTCGGGAACTTTTTGCGGTTGGCGGCGAACGCTGTGGGGAAAGCGAAAGACAAGAATTCGAAACCTTACGGGCCGATGGATTTCTATCCTGTAATCAAAGGTCGGCTGGAGGCGATGAAGCTGGATTCGAACTTTATAGGCCGCGGGCTGAACGAAGGGTTTTCCGGCGGGGAGAAGAAGCGTGCGGAGATTGTGCAGATGGGAATTCTTAAGCCGCGTTTCGCAATGCTGGATGAGATAGATTCGGGGCTGGACATAGACGCGCTGAAAGTGGCGGCGAAGGGAATACAGGACGTTTTTAAGACAGACAAGCCCGGGATGCTGATAATCACACACTATGAGCGGATTCTTAAGCATCTGACTCCGGATTTTATTCATGTGATGGCGGACGGAAAGATTGTGAAATCGGGTGGGGTGGAATTGGCTAAGAGGTTGGAGAAAGAGGGGTACGATAAGTTTATCGGGCTTTAGTCATGAAAAAGACTTCCTTACCAAAATCAGGCGAATACCGGTTCGGGTTCAAGACTGTTTCCAAGCCTTCGGTTAAGGCGGAGATGGGGTTGAGCAAGAAGGTTGTTCAGGCGATTTCCGCTCTGAAGGGAGAGCCGGAATGGATGACTAAGTTCAGGATGAACGCGCTGGAAGTTTATGGAGAGAAGCCGTTGCCGCGGTGGGGGGCGGAGCTTGGGGATATCGATTTCGACAAAATCTACTATTACCTGAAGCCGGAAGGAAAGACAGAAAGGAGCTGGAGCAGGGTACCGAAGAAGATCAAGGAAACTTTTGAAAGGCTCGGCGTGCCGCAGGCGGAAAGGAAGTTTCTGGCGGGTTCCGGGGCGATGTTCGAAAGTGAGGTGGTCTATCATAATCTGCGCGACAATCTGCGGGCGAAAGGGGTCATCTTCGAGAGCATCGAGGACGGACTGAAGAATCATCCGGAGCTTTTTAAGAAGCATTTCGCGACCGTGGTGCCGCCGCGGGACAACAAGTTCGCGGCTTTGAATTCGGCCGTGTGGTCGGGAGGTTCTTTTATCTATGTACCGAAAGGGGTGAAAGTCGATTTGCCTCTGCAGGCCTATTTCCGCATCAACGCGCGGAACATGGGGCAGTTCGAAAGGACGCTGATCATCGCGGACGAGGGTTCTTCTATACACTATGTCGAGGGATGCACTGCGCCGACCTATTCCAGCGACGCTTTGCATGCGGCGGTGGTGGAGATTGTGGTGATGAAGGGGGCGCGGGTGCAATATACGACGATACAGAACTGGTCACATAATGTGTACAACCTTGTGACCAAGCGCGCGAAAGTGATGGCGGACGGGGAGATGTTCTGGCTGGACTGCAATATAGGGTCCAAGGTTACGATGAAATATCCGGCGGTTTATCTTGTGGAGCCGGGGGCGAAGGCGGAAATCCAGTCGGTGGCTTTCGCGGGTAGCGGACAGCATATTGACGCGGGGGCGAAGATTCTGCATCTGGCGCCGAACACTACGTCGAAGATCGATTCGAAGTCGATAAGTTCGGGGAGCGGGCGGACTTCTTATAGGGGGCTGATTAAGGTCATAAAAGGCGCGACGGGGGTAAAATCGAAGGTGGTGTGTAACGCGCTTATGCTGGACAAGAATTCGCGGTCGGACACTTATCCGACGATGGATATCAACGAAAGTAAGGTGACGATAGAACACGAGGCTTCGGTGAGTAAAATCGGGGAAGAACAACTTTTTTATCTGATGTCGCGCGGGTTAAGCGAGCAGGAAGCGTCGGCGATGATCGTGAACGGTTTTATTGAGCCTATAGTGAGGCAACTGCCGATGGAATACGCAATCGAGATGAACAGACTGGTGCAGATGGAGATGGAAGGTTCGGTGGGATAACAATCTTATTCAAAGTCAGAAATGGTTAGAGCAAAAAAAACGAACAATAAGGCCGGTGCGGGCAAGTGCGCAAAAAAGATGATCGTAACGGACAGATGCGTGAACCGGACTTTGCGCATAGGCGCTGGAGAATCGTTGACATACGTGCTTTTCAATAAGGCCGGATGGACAGGCAGTCCGAAGATTAAATTTGTTCTTGAGGGAAAAGGTGCCGAACTAAAATTTTATGCTTTCATCGTGGGAAAGGGCGCGGGAGAGTTCGGTTTCGAGACGGTCTCGGTGCATAAAGCGCGGGAGACGAAGGCTGAATTTACTGTCAAATCTGCGATGTTTGATTCTTCGGTTATCGACTACAAAGGGAATATCGTCATTGAGAAAACCGGGCACATGACGGATGCGCATCTGTATCACCACACACTGCTGATGTCGGACGGAGCGCGGGCGAAAACTTTGCCGGCGCTGGAGATAATGACGGACGACGTGAAAGCAGGGCACGGGGCGACAGTGGGGCGGTTGAACAAGGAGGATATGTTCTATCTGATGTGCCGGGGGTTGGAGGAAAAAGAGGCGGAGAGTGTTTTGGTGAAGGCGTTTTTTGAGGGGACGATAAACCTTATCGGTGAAAGTAATGTAGTGGAAAAGGTTGCGAAATCAATACGCGGCGCCTTAACGGAGAGATGAAATTCCTTGTTTCTTACCGGGTAATGTTGTTTTGGGATTGTGTTTTAATTTGCGTTTTTCTGGCGGGCTATTGAAGAAAAACCGTTGGAGGATTATAGTGGAATCACTATCTTTTAATCTTACGACTATGCCAGTTGAGAAAAAGAAACCGGTCAAAAAGTCTTCTAATAAAGGATCTGAATGTGATGATTCGAAGTGCGGGGATTGTAATCCAAAGAAGAAGCCGGCCGCCAAGAAACCCGGTTGCTGTGGTTGCTGTAAATAGTTAACAGTCAAAAAGATGAGCAGTATAAATCTTTTCGCCAAGGATTTTCCGATTCTTAGGAATAAGATGAACGGAAAACCTCTGGTTTATTTGGATAACGCGGCTACCACGCAGAAGCCGGTTGCGGTGATTAAGGCTTTGGAGGATTTCTATAAGAACTATAATGCCAATATTCACCGCGGGATTTATGAGTATTCCTTGCGCGGGACCGATGCCTATGAAAATACGCGGCAGCTTGTGGCCCGTTTTATTAATGCGCGGAAAACCGGGGAAGTTATCTTTACGCGGAATGCCACCGAGTCTATCAATCTTGTGGCCTATACCTGGGGCGAAAAGTTTCTGAAAAGGGGGGATAACGTGATTGTCAGTATCTTAGAGCATCATTCCAATCTGATTCCGTGGCAGGAGCTTTGTAAGAGGAAGCGGGCAGTATTGAAGTTCATTCCTTTGAACAAGAGCGGTAATCTGGACCTGAAGGAGTATAAAAAGCTTTTGTCGAAGCGGACTAAAATCGTCGCGGTTTCGCAGATGTCGAATGTGACCGGTGTGGAGACTCCGATCAAAGAAATTGTTCGTCTGGCGAAGCTGGCGGGGGCGATGACTTTGGTGGACGGGGCGCAGGGTGTTCCGCACCTGGGTATCGACGTGCAAAAACTGGGGTGCGATTTTTTGGCTTTTTCTTCACACAAGATGTGCGGGCCGACGGGTGTCGGGGTTCTGTACGGGAGGGAGGAATCGTTGAATGCGATGCCTCCGTTTCTTTTTGGCGGGGAGATGAATAAGGATGTCACTTTGAAGAAGGCCGTATGGAACGATCTTCCGTGGAGGTTTGAGGCGGGGACGCCGAATATCGCGGATGTGATTGCTTTCGCGGAGGCAATTAAATATCTGCAAAAGGTTGGGATGAACAAAATCATTGAACATGACAGAAAAATTATCAGGTATGCCGTGCAAAAATTTAGAACGTTGAAGAGAATAAAACTTTATCTGCCTGCAGATTTAGATAAGGCGGGAGGAATACTTTCTTTCAATATTCCGGGGGTACATCCGCATGATGTCGGTTCCATCTTTGACAGGGAAGGGGTCGCCATAAGGGTGGGTTTCCTTTGCGCGGAGCCTTTTATTCATTCGCTTGGGGCGGCCGGTGTGGCGCGAATGAGCTTTTATTTCTATAATACCACTGCTGACATAGACAAAGCTTTCGCGGCCGCGAAAAAAGTTTACAAGATTTTTGGAATCTGATGGATCTGTATGCAGAAAACATTTTGGACCATTATAAGAATCCGCGGAATTTCGGAAAGCTTAAATGTGCCAACTGTTGCGCGAAGAATGCCAATCCCTTTTGCGGCGACAAGATGACGATGGAGATAAAGACCGATGAGAAAGGAAAAGTCACGAACATAAAGTTTTCCGGTTCCGGATGCGCCATAAGTCAGGCGGCGGCTTCGCTCCTGACCGAAGAGGTAAAAGGCAAGAGTGTTAAGTTTGTGAAGGAAATCACAAACGAACAGATGTATGCCATGCTTGGAGTACCGATTTCCTCCGGCCGTGTGAAGTGCGCGCTGCTTGGTTTGGCGACGTTAAGAAAAGCTCTTGAAGATGCGGATAAAAAATCTGTTCAACCAAAAAAAACTTCATCCACAAATGCAAAAATTCGACGAAAAAAATAAGTTCTACAAGATAATGAACGAAGTCCTGGATCCGGAACTGGCTATCGGTCTGGCGGACATGGGGCTTATCTATGACGTAAAAAAAGTAAAAGACAAGGTGACGGTGAAGATGACCTTTACCTATATGGGTTGTCCGCTGGGGCCGCAGATGACGGCCGATGTGGAGAACGTGCTAAGGAAACAGCCAGGAATTAAGGATGTGGAAATCGAGATTGTTTGGGATCCGCCCTGGACACTGGATATGATAAAGCCGGAGATAAGGCAAATATTGATGGGGAACAGAGAAAATCCCCCGACCTATCCGCATGGTGGCTTCTAGTTAGGCCTGTCGATGCCGCCTAGTCCATGGACATGTATATGCGGCCGGTCTTTTTTGGAGGTGTCTTTGGTTGTGATTCGGCCGATTTTTGCTGAACAGCAGTGTTTTTTCCCGGTTTTTCCTGATTTTGGGATTTGGGTTCCACGATTGCTGTGGGCTTATCTATGGCTAAGGCGTCTTGTCCGGGTGTGGGATTTTTCACGGCCAGCGCGATTTCCCTGCGCTTCCTTAGATGTGTCCTGATTCCCTTTATCGTTGTCTCTTTTAGTTCCAAAGCCCTGTTTATAGGTTTCAGAAGAGGAATCAGTACCTTCATCGCCGGTTCGAATACAGACCCAACCACAATCCCCATGTTCAACACCTTCTTTTCGAACTCCGCCTGGTCGCGGTGATATTCCTCTTCCATCTCCGGATCGGCGTGGTAGCTCAAGAAGCCGCATTTATAGAGGTATTTTAATGGGGTGAAGATGACATCCGGCATCATGAAATCCGGTTTATTGATGATCAGCCACTTGATTTTTCTTAGCCGGTCTCTGTTCTCCATGCTAAGGCCTTTTCCGTCCCAAAGGTCTCTTAACTTCGCCATCGCCGTGCTGTCGTCGATAGTCTCCGCTATCTTGTAGATGAAGGATTTTGTCTCTTCCTTGTTGAGGACATGCTCGGCTTTGTCGGTTATGGCGGTGACTTGTTTTATGCTGTCTGCCACGTCGTCCCTGATGGCGTTTACCTCTGCCTTACTCTTGTTTTTATTTTCCGCATCGGCATCGACTCTTTTTCTGCTTTCGAGCTTATTGTGGAGTTTAGCGTTTTCATTTTTTTCTAAAGACATGGTCGTTTCTTACGAAATATCATGTAATTATAGCATATTAAGTGGGTTTTGTGGTAATATATTTCGATGGACACAAATCTTGAACAAGTCAGAAAACGGAATTTCGAAGAAGCGATGGGGCAGACCTACGCGGGCTGTCTTTTTGACATCGACGGGACACTGACCGTGTGGGGCGAAGAGGTGGTTCCGGCTTACCTGCAACAGCCGTTGGCGGACATATCCATGAAAGTCCCGATGGGTGTATGTACCGGCAGAAGATTGCATCACGCGCTTGAGGCAATAGAGCCGATATTCATGAAGGCAGCTAATCCGACTTACTGCCAATCGAATTGGTTATTGTTCTGCGACAGCGGCGGCATAGGTTACCGTTTCGACGCGGAAAAGAAGGAATATGTGGAGTTATACAGAATAGAGCAACCATACAACACCGCTCGACGGGAGATGATTTTCTATCAACTTAAGAAAGCGGTGGGTAAAAAAGCGAGCAGATGCGATATCAATGAGATAAGTATGGCTTTCGTCCCCTATTACACCTTTGACATGGGAGCAGCCAGGATAATGGAGCAAAGCCGTCGGGTAAGGGAAATCATCGAAGAACAATTGCCGCTGGTTGATCCTAAAGGCGCTTTGCGCGTGGCTGATGCCGGTAACGGTGTGAATGTCTTTCCTTTGAACGGAGACAAGGAAAACGGCACGATGGCTTTCGCCAACTATCTTCGCAGTTTCAGGGGATATGTCATCGGTGAAGATATCAAAGAAATCGCCGTAATAGGCGACCAGCCGATTCCAAAGGGTAACGACGAGGTATTTCTGAACGGGAAATTCGGGACTCCTTTTACGGTGGGAAAACCCCATCCGGAAAACGTCATTCCTTTGCCGGTATTCGATAATGAAGGAAAAAACCTGGAAGGTCCGGAAGCCGTGGCGGCGTTGATTTCGCGGATGAAATTCAGAACGGATGGCTGACTTATTTAATATTGGAATTTTTGATTTGTTTGAGATTTGATGATTTGAATTTGGTCATTCCCCCAAAGGGTGTCTCTTCTGTTATTTTTTCATCGACTGGGGTATATTCATCATAGTCATCTTATTTCGTTAATATCCTTATGACTAAACTTCCTTTACATCCGGCGCAGAGGGTTGGTGTGTTCATTGATACCCAGAACCTTTATCATTCGGCGAAATCCATTTTCAATTCGCATGTGAACTACAAGACGCTGATTGAGGCTGCGGTGGCCGGAAGGCAGCTTGTGCGCGCATTCGCGTATGTGATTAAGTCCGATTCGGTGGACGAGTCTAAGTTTTTTGAGGCTCTTACGGATTTGGGGATTGAGACAAGAGTTAAGGATCTGCAGATTTTCTATAGCGGGGAGAAGAAGGCCGACTGGGATGTGGGAATCGCGATGGATATAGTCAGGATGAGCGAAAAGCTTGATGCGGTGGTGCTGGTGAGCGGCGACGGGGACTTCACGGAGACATTGAAATATGTAAGTTCACGCGGTTTGAGGGCGGAAGTTATGGCTTTCAGCAAGACCACTTCGGCTAAACTGACGGAAGAGGCAGACTTGTTCTTCGATCTTGGCGCAGATCCTGCGAAGTTCCTTATTCAGGGCGGTAAATCCCGAATGAGGCCGATGGTGAAGAAAAACCTTAATCTGCGCGATTTCAACAAATAGATTTTTTAACAGAATAAGATTCCCGTATGTACGACATTTATGATTTTCTGGTTATAGGAGCTGGTAGCGGAGGCGCGAGTGCGGCAATGTATGCTACAAGGCTTAATATGAAAACCGCGATGGTTGGAGAGATGCCCGGCGGGTTGATAACCACTACGGATGAAGTCGAAAACTGGCCGGGGCTGAAAAAGATAAAAGGAGTCGATTTGGGGATGTCTATAGTTGATCATGCGATGTCTTTCGGGGCCGGTTTCATTAACGAGAAGGCTTTGGAGGTAAAGAAAGCGGTCACGGAGCCGGTGGAGGGTAAGATGAGCGGCTATATCGTAAAGACAGGTTCCGGCGAATATATGGCAAAGACCGTATTGCTCGCGACCGGTACAAAGCATAACGAACTTGGCGTGCCGGGCGAAAAAGAATTTTCGGCAAAAGGTGTTTCCTATTGCGCCTTGTGCGACGCGGGATTTTTTAAGGAAAAGACCGTTGCCGTGGTGGGCGGCGGCGATGCGGCAGTTATTGAGGCACTTATTCTTGCGGAAAAAGCTGCAAAGGTTTATCTGATAGTACGAAAAGATATTCTGCGTGCGGAGCCGGTAAACGCGGGCAGACTGATTGCCAATGCCAAGGTCGAAATCCGTTACAATACGCAGATAAGCGAAATACTTGGAACAAGCCGTGTAGAAAAGATTAGGCTTGTTTCGGGGGAAGAATTGGCTTTGGACGGTATCTTCATCGCTATAGGGCACACTCCCCTTTCCGGTCTGTCCGAACAGCTTGGGGTGCAGCTTAACCAGCATAAGGAAATCATGATAAATAAGAATACCGAAACTAACATACCCGGAATTTTCGCGGCGGGTGATGTCGCGGACACAGGTTTCAAACAGGCGATCGTTGCGGCATCGGAAGGAGTGACCTCGGCCTATTATGCCTACCAGTACCTAAAAAAGAACGATGTAGTGTTCGAATAATCCATTACCGGGTAACATCGTTTTGTAAATAACACATATGCGCATCAAATTGCGCCTTTTCGGCAAAAACGCTATAATTACAGGATATGCATTCTAGAATCAAAACAATTAGGACAAAAATAACTGTTCTGGCGTGGGTACTTTTATTTGCTATCGTCTGTGTCCTTTTGAAGGCGCTGACGATATATTTTGATTTCGAGCCTCTGCCATACTCGTTTATATTGTCGAGTATGATTTCTTCAAACATCTTTCTTTTCGGGTTCATGCTCAATGGCGTACTGATGGATTATAAAGAAGCGGAAAAGATTCCCGATGAGATAGCTGTTTCCGTAGAGGCATCTTTCGACCAATGTTTTACGACCTACAAACGGACTAAGAACGACTATTGTCTGGATTACATACAATCATTACTGGAGTTCATCCGGATGTTGGACGATTGGTTCCATAAAAAAATCCATACACGAGACATCATGTATAAGCTGAACGGTTTCAACGAACACATTCTGAAGACGGAGGTACTGACGCAGGCTACATTCATAGGAAGGCTAAAACAGGAAATATCAAATCTGCGGCGTCTGACATTACGAGCCTATAGTATCCGTGAAAGGGTATTCCTTGGATCGGCACACACGATCATAAGGTTTACCACTTTGTTTATCCTTTTTAACCTTATACTCACAAAATACAATACCGAGTTCGAAGCGATGTTGTATGTGTTCGGGTTTTCGTCCATCTTCATTTTTCTGGTTAAGCTGATTCATGATCTGGATAATCCTTTCGACTACTACAGCCAAAACCATAAGTACAGGGATGCGGTTTCTTTGGAATCGCTTCATGACCTAAACATTAGGATTACCCAGGAAATGGAACTGTTAAAGAAATAATAACAGTCATTTGTCATTGCGTATTTTTATTGTTTTTTGGATGTTCGATTATAATGCGTGTCGCTTTCGTATTCTCATATTTATCACTTAACCCAATTTCGTATGAGAAAGTATCTTATCGGGTCGATTGCGGCGATGTCCGTATTGACTTTACTGCAGCCGGTTCTGGCCGCAGAAACACAACAGCAGACACAGGAACAGTCTCAAACGCAGGAGACACAGGTTTCCGTAGAGACGCAGGAACAGTCTCAACAGATGACGCAGGAAGGTTCCATGGAATTTCCGGATGTAGCTATTGCCCACATGAACCACGCGGCAATAATCTATCTTCGTGAAAAAGGAATTATCGGCGGTTATCCTGACGGCACTTTCAAACCGGAACAGGTGGTCAACAGAGCGGAGGCCCTGAAGATGATCATGGGAATCACTAACTTCAAATATTGGACAAAGGCCGAATGTGTCTTTTCTGCTTGCGGAACGCAGGAAGTTAAGACTTTAAATTTTTCGGATACGGAGAAGGGCGCATGGTATGAACAATATCTGCAGGCGGGATTGAACAACAGTATAGTCCAGGGCTATCCGGACGGAACTTTTAAGCCTGCGCAAACAGTAAATCTGGTGGAAAATCTGAAGATGGTTCTGAATCAAACTTTCCTGGCAGTAGACAAGCTGGACGCGGTAAATGTGGTATCGGCTCCTTTTGCCGACACTCCTGTGAACCAGTGGTATATCAAATATGTCCAATACGCAAAAGACAAGGGACTGATTGAAGCCGACGCATCTAACAATCTCAATCCGGCACAGGGTATGACAAGGGCGAAGCTTGCGGAACTGGTCTACAGAGTCCTTTACATGGATGAAAAAGGAATGGACAAGTACAGCAAATAAGAATCGAAAGAAAAACATGTAAATAAAAAGCCGGAGTGATATTTACTCCGGCTTTTTTGATTGTATACTTGGGGCCTATATCTGCTCCAGAAATTCGATAAGTAGTCTCACTCCGTAGCCGGTAGCGCCGTGGTGATCATATTTCTTTGGTTCTTTCACATAGGCGGTGCCGGCGATGTCTATGTGCGCCCATTTGTTGCCGCCGACAAATTCCTCTATAAATGCGGCTCCTTTGCACGGACCGGCCATTCCGGAGCTCTCCCAATTTACAAGGTCGGCGAGTTTGCCTTTGACCTTTTCTTTTACATCCTCGTGGATTGGCATGGGCCAGACGAGTTCGTCGGTGGATTCGCCCGCGATGACAAGTTTTTCGCCAAGTTCCTTATCGTTGGAGAACAATCCGGCGTGGCGTTCGCCCAGAGCTACAATGATGGCACCTGTGAGCGTGGCAAGATCTATCACGCAGTCGGGTTTGTATTTCTTTACGCCATAAGCTATGGCATCTGCCAATATCAGGCGGCCTTCCGCATCGGTGTTGGCGACCTCGATGGTCTTGCCGTTGTAGGCAGTGACGATGTCGTTTGGTTTCTGCGCGGTGGGACCGATCAGATTTTCGGTGATGGCGAGTATGCCGATGACGTTGCGGCGGATGCCCAGTTTCTTCAATAACCGAAAAGTTCCGATTATCGCGGCCGCTCCCGCCTTGTCCATCTTCATGGCGTCCATACCCTGGCTCGGCTTAAGGTTGTAGCCGCCACTGTCGAACGTTATTCCCTTTCCCACGATGACCACCGGGGCCTTTGTTACCGCACCCTTCGCTTTGTATTCCATTATCACCATCTTCGGTTCGTATTCCGCTGCTTCACCCACACCCAGCATCGCGCCCATACCCATCTTTTCCATATCTTTCTCTTCCAGTATCAACACGCTGGAATTGCTTTGCTTCGCGGCTTTTTCAGCTTCCTCCACCATCACGTCCGCGTTGACCATGTTGTGCGGGCCGTTCACAAGGTCCCTGACCAGATTTGCGGCTTCGCCTATCTGAAGCCCTTTATCTAAAGCCCTTTCGTACTCTTTTTCCGCTTTCCTGTTATTTTCCGCGCTTACCACGAATACCTTCTTCACGTCCTTCTTTTCGTTCTCTTCCTTTTTCTTTCCGGTCTGGTATTTGGCGGGATTGTAGTTGGATAGGACGAATCCTTCGGCAATCGACTGGGCGAATCCGTATAGTTCTTTTACCATGTAGAATCCGACTTCCTGAACCTTGTGGTTTTTTGCCGACTTTATGGCTACGGCTACTTCGCATCTTACTTTGGTGGCGTTGAGACCGGCTTTCTTGCCGAATCCTATGAGCAAAACCTTTACGGGGAAGCCCTCGTAGTCGGGAAAAAGCAGAAGGGACTGGCCTTCTTTGCCTTCAAAATCACCGTCCTGTCTGCGCAGTTCGACCATATCCTTTATCTCTTCCGGACAGGTCTTGGCGAAAGGAATGTCTTCGAACATCGGGACGATTAGCATCTTCAGCTTTCCGATTTTGTCGGCTTTGGTGATGGATATTTCCATTTTCTTATGTGATTAATGAATATTGTTTTGTATATTTTTTTATTCTTACCGGGAAAAACCGCCGGACTATTTTTTCTTTTTGACCAGTGCCGCGTTCGGGTGCTCCGAAATAAATTCTTCGGCTTTGGTTAGAAGTGTTCGCGCGTTATCGAAAGTAATCTTAAGCATAGCCTCGTTGAACGGCAGCCAGACGAACCCCTGGTGCTCGAAAGATATCCTGACATTCTTCTGCCTGGTAGCAGCCAGAAAGAAATACACATCCTTGGACATCAACTGTCCTTCTCTGCGGTACTTGTAGTTTATCTTCTCCTTGTATCCCTCTATCCATGTCACCCTCGTAATTCCGGTCTCCTCTTCCAGTTCGCGCTCTGCGGCCTGCATTTTGGTTTCGCCCTTTTCGATGTGGCCTTTGGGAAAATCGAAATGTCCCCCCGGATAATGGAGTATGAGATATTCCCTGATTCCCTTGCGGTTAATCCGGTAAACGATGAACCCTGCGGATTGTTCAAACAATGTGGGCATATCTAGAGTGTATATTATCCTCTGTACGGATTTTTTGCCACAGGATTTGGGTGACAAATTCTTATTTACGGTGCTGAAGGACAGAATACAAAAATATTTTTTTTGCTCACAGGCTGATGGGTCGTGGTAAGTCCATTGCTTTTTGGTGATGGTTTAGTAAAATAGCTTTGCGAACCGTTGGGGCGAGTGGCGAAATGGCAGACGCGCTACGTTCAGGTCGTAGTGATCGCAAGATCATGGAGGTTCAAGTCCTCTCTCGCCCACCAAGAATCAAAAGACAAAACCTAACGGTTTTTTCTTTTGGGAACTTTTTCCCTATATTGTTTTCCACCCAAATGCTCTCCGCACTAGCGGTTTTTTGTTAGTTTGGGGCCCACGAGACCCAAACTAACAAAAAACACGCTTGGCTACGAGCATTTGGGTGGAAGTTTATTTGTATTTTAGACTCCTTGGCTTTTTGAGTGTAAGTGGGATTTGGGCGGGCCGTTGCGCTTTCGCTTACGGGGGGCCACGGCGCTGCGCTGGTGGCGTTTTATTCGTAGCGTAGGGCTTCCACGGGGGAGAGGGATGAGGCTTTTCTTGCCGGGTAGAGGCCGAAAAGTACGCCGAAGATGATTGCTGAAGCTAGGCCTACTATTACGGAATCCATGCCTATGCTCATTTCGAAATCGTAGCCCTGCCATGCGGAGAGCCAGCCTAGAATTGTTACAATTATTGCCCCTACTATTACGCCGATGATGCCTCCCATGACGGTCATAACGATGGCTTCGACCAGGAACTGTATCCTGATGGCTCCGTTTGTTGCTCCTACTGCTTTACGAAGACCTATCTCACGGGTTCTTTCGACTACAGAAAGGTACATGATATTCATGATACCAACTCCGCCCACAATCAAGGAAATTCCCGCTATTAGCAATACTAGCAATGTCATGCCGAAGGTGATAGTCCCGACCATTTCCATGGCTTCTTTCATGCTGGTTACCCTGAAATCGTATTTATCCGGTTCATTTGGCGGTAGTCCGTGCCTGCGTATCATCATGGATGTAATTTCCGAAACGCTTTCGTCAACACGCCCCATGTCCTGTACCGACAAAAAGCCGAACATGAGGTGATCTATGCCGAGCAGCTGCTTTTGGGCTGTGGTCAGAGGCATGTAGATCATCTTATCGAAGTTGAAGAACATGATATTTCCTCTTTTCGCCGTTATACCGATGACCTTGAAGCTTTGCTGATTGATCTTTATGTTTTTCCCTATGGCGTTTTCATCCCCGAACAGGTCTTTTTTCACATCCGCCCCCAATACCACGACTCTGGCCTGGGACTTATCTTCGCGTTCGGTAAAAAATCTGCCCTCGGATATTTTCAGCTCCAGATCAACTTCCGGCATGCCCGAAGATACCGCGAAAATTGTGCTTCGATTGGTCTGATTCTTGTATACACTCTTGTATTGACCGAGTGTGCCCGCGTAATAACCTTTGATGTTCGGAAGTGTCATTAATGCTTCAAAGTCGGCAACTTTCAATGTAGTCACTTCCGCGCCGCCTACTATGCTTGAAGCCATTTCCATATCGGAAACGCTGGGTATCTTCATTTCCACCTCGATAGTGTTCGCTCCGAAACTGCTGATCTGCACGTTGATAAATTTCTCCAGGCCGCGCCCCGCCGACAGGACTATGACGATAGTCGCAATCCCAATGATAATACCGACAGTGGTAAGGATAGTCCTTCCCCTGTTGGTCAACAGTCCGTTCAGGGACAGCTGAAAAACCCTTTTTAAGTTAATCTTACTCATAGCGTAATGCTTCTATGGCATTAAATTTCGCCGCCCGTCTGGCAGGAGCATATCCGAACACAATACCGATTCCGGCAATAATCAGCGAAGCGTACAGTATCGAATCGACAGTCACGATATAGTCCCATTTGTAACCGAGCAGACGGATAACCAACGCAATCACGAAAGAAATTGATGTCCCCATCAATATTCCAATAATGCCACCGACTCCGGTGATAGCTACCGCTTCGACCAGGAACTGCTTCATTATGTCTTTCTGTTTGGCTCCCAAAGCTTTACGGAGGCCTATCTCACGCGTCCTTTCGGTCACTGCGATATACATTACGTTCATGATGCCGATTCCGCCTACGATTAGGGCTATAAAGGCTATCGCCGCGAGGAACAGCTTGATGCTTCCGGTAACACGCATGAGTGTCTTCAATCCCTGTTCCTGACTGGAGGCTATAAAATCGTCATCTTCCGGGTTGGTTATGCCGTGCCTTGCCCTGATGGTGTTTTCGATATTGGCTACAACTTCGGCGACATTGTCCGCGTTATCTACCTTAACCCTGGCCATGGCAAGGTGGTTCACTCCAAGTATCAATTTTTGCATGGTCTGCGTGGGTATATATACCTGCGAATCGTTACTGGAAAATCCGGTGGAGCCTCTCTCCTCAATTATTCCAATAACCCGAAAGCTATGATTATGTATCTTTATCTGTTTACCTATCGCAGGTTCCGATCCGAAAAGTTCTTTCCTGACTTCATAACCGATTACCGCGACTTTCTGTAAACTGGAATCATCAGACTCGTTAAAAAATCTTCCTTCTTCAATTACGGTTTCTTCCACATCGGGATAACTTGCGAATACACCTGTGATAGTCGATTCCATTTTTTTGCTATGGTAAATGACCCGTTCCACGGTTTTGTTATATCCCGAAACCGCTACCACGTGCGGCAGGTTTTTTAGCGCAAGAATATCTCCATTCTTAAGTGTAGTTATGACTATACCGAAGACAGCGGCAGGAGGCTCGCCTTTTTCGCTACCGCCGGGAAGAACACCTATCAGATTGGATCCGATAGAACGAATCTGGTTAACAATCAGCGATTCAGCTCCGTTACCGACGGATATTATGATGATGATTCCCGATACACCGATGATTACACCGAGTACAGTAAGAAAAGCTCTCATCTTATTGGAAAGTAGTCCTCTTATCGCCAGTCTAATCGTAAGAAAAATATTCATCCTGTGCTGTTAATCCGGCCGGCTATTTCCACATGTAACACAAAGGCCGTCCTTTATCCTAATAATCCTTTCGGCATGCCTGGCTACATCGTCTTCATGGGTAACGATGACGATGGTGTGCTTTTCCTTATGCAGTTTGTCGAAAAGCGTCATTATTTCTTTTGTGGAATTGCTGTCAAGATTTCCCGTCGGTTCGTCGGCAAGAATCAGCGCGGGACTGTTTACCAGTGAGCGGGCTAGTGCTACGCGCTGCTGTTCTCCTCCGGAAAGTTCGTTGGAAAGGTTGTATAGCCTGTGACTGAGTCCGACCTTAACAAGGAGCTCTTTTGCGCGACCCAACTGCTGACTTTCTTTTACGCCGTCGTAAATCATGGGTAGGCGAACGTTTTCGATGGCGGTTGTTCTGGGGAGCAGATTAAATGCCTGAAAGACAAATCCTATCTTCTTGTTTCTTATTTCGGCCAGCTGATCCTGATCGAATTTACTGGTATCTTTTCCCTCAAAGATATAATTGCCGGAAGTCGGTGTATCAAGAAAGCCGAGTATATGCATCAGAGTGGATTTTCCACTGCCGGAGTGGCCCATGATCGCGACAAACTCTCCTTCTTTTATCTGAATGTCTATTCCCTTAAGAACTTCCGTTTTCACACTACCGGTATCGTATGTCTTTTTTAAATCCTTGGTCTGAAGTAGCATCTATTTCATAAATGTAATGATCTTATCGCCCTCTTTCAATCCGTCCGTCACCTCGATAAACTGATCGCTTTCCAGCCCCGTCTTGATGATGGTCTTTTTGGGTGTTCCATTATTCAGGAGTTCTACATATCTGATACTGTCTTCATATTTTACAGCTCTACTTGGAATAATAAGAATGTTCTCTTTTTTAGCGGTAACGACATTCATATTGGTTGTCATTCCCGATCGGAGCCTTTCGTCCTTCAAGTCAAAAGCTGCCTTTATACCGTAATAGACTACACCCTGTATGACAGTTTCCGCGGGATCGATATAGGCTACGCTGCCTTCAAACTTTTCCGTAAAATCGAAGGCGTCTACTGTCATTTCCACCTTGTCGCCTTCTTTTATCTTGGAGATATCGGTTTCGGGGACACTGGCTTCCACTATCAGATTGTCGGTCTGGATAGTCAGGAACGAGGATAGTGCCGTCTCCGAGATGGAAACGTTTTCACCGACCTTTCCGTATATGAACGTAACCAATCCGTCGATTGGAGATATGAGCTGGCTGTCGGAGTACTCGTTTTTGGCGATTTCCAGCACAACCTGGGCTAATGAAATCTGCGCGGCAAGCGGAGCGAGATCGACCGCTCTTACCGGTGATTTCTTGAGATTCAGTGAAGCAACGGACGAATTCAGCGCGGCATGTCTTATATCCACTTGAGCACGGGCGTTATTTTCACTGTTTCGGGCGTTTATTTTCGACTGCTCCAAATCGAACTTCGATTTCTGAAGGGAGTTAAGTGCGGTGGCATAGGCATTTTCAGCGGCATCGATTTTCAGTTGGTAATCCAGGATTAGAGTTTCGGTGTCGGAGACACTGCCCGTCTTAAGATTCTGGATTGTCTTACTTATATCGTTTAGCGATGTCAGTGAGGTGGTCAGTGCAGATGACTGTGGCGTTACCTTAACAATCCAGTCACCAATCACGGGGCTATAGTATGATATTTTCTGCAGCTGGCTACCAAGAAAAACGAGTAATGAAGAGACGCTGTTGGCCGCCTTGGTGGTCGCAAAAAGGGCGGCGTCTATCTCTTCCTGTGTGGAAGTCATGGCAACATATAAATCGTTGGCTACTCCCATGTCCGCTATCGCCGTAGTATTAAGCGTAGTGTTAAACTTGTATCTTTCGAACTCAGGGATGTCACTTGTTCCAGTCCCGTTGGCCCCGATTATCTTATCCGCCAGGACCATGCTGTCCTGCATGATGGCCAGTGTAGTCGCCATTCTGGTTCTCGCGTTCGCGTAGGCGCTGTCCAATTCGATCGTATTTTTATTGTCACCGCCCAGCTTAAGTTTCGCTATTTCGTTTTCCGCGAGCGACTTTGTGGTCGCCAGATCCCTTTTGGCGGCCGCGGTGTTGTCGATTGCCTGCGTATATGCCAACTCCGCCAATCCTATATCTGCCTGACCGATGGATCTGGTGTTTTCCAGTTCGGTCAAAGCGGCGTCGTAAGAGGCACGCGCGCTTTTAACTTCGGCTTCGGCAATCCTTACCTCCTCCGTTCTGGTTCCGGATTTGAGTTTGTTGTACTCCGCACGGGAATAGGCCAGATTGGCATCATTACGATCAATCTCCAACTCAAGAGACCTGTTTTCGAGCGAAGCAAGCAACTGACCTTTTTTTATGAATTCGCCTTCCTCTACAGCTATCTCATTGACTTCGCCGTTTTTCTTGAAATGCAGATCGATAGTCGGATCAGCTTTTATGGAACCGGTTACGCTGACCATCTGGACGATTTCACCTTTTGTGGCTTCGGCCAAAGCGTATTCAGGCTGAACAGGCTTGGCGTAATACATGTAGCCGGCAACAGCCATCGCTACAACTACCAAACCTATAATTATCTTTTTTACCCGGTGCGTTTTCATTAAAATTCGATATTTGCTACTGGGCGATTTTTTTTGCACAAAATGTCCGTCTCAATCTAATACTTTTGGACTTCGCTCGCAAGTTTTTGAAAGTCTGAAATACTACAGATGGTCCGCCACAAGCTTTGCAAATTTTTCGTTTTTCCTTGGCTTTCCGACATCTTCGGCCAGTACGTTTCTGAAGAAGTTTGGATCCATGGCTTTCCACATGGGGCTTTTCATGAGGTCGATGAAGTTCTGTTCTTCTTCGGCGGCTAAGATTAGCTTGAGCGCGTCTTTTAGCAGGCTCCTTAGATAATAGTTTTTGAAGAAGGTGTTGGTTTTTCTTATCTGGTCAAAGAAGAAGCGTGTCACTTCGACCTGTGTAGTGTATATCGGAACAAGGATGTTCGGGTATATGCCATCCACCTCTTCCGACATTTCCATGGCGAATTCCGACTGCAAATATAGTTCGTCGGCGGCGGGGATGCCTTTCTTGCCCATTACGCGGCGCAATTCGTCGGCATAGAGACGGGCCTTTTCCAGGGCGTTCACTATGTTGTTGTCGTTACAGCTTTCGGGGTTGAAAAAATCTTTTGTTTCAAGTGCTTTTTCAACTTCCTCCCTGGTTTCCATCATCCCGGAGGCAATCTTATGTTTTATCTCATCCTCTTTGATGACATCATCCTCTTCTATCATGTCATCGATGGTTATATCGGGGCTTCTGTTGGGGCCGAGCAGCCACTCCCACCAGTGTTTCCCGTAGAGTTCGTGAAAAAGCCTTTCGTAACAGAGCTGGCGTTTTGTGTAGGCTTCGCACTTATCGATTATCTTTTCTTGTGACTCCATATTGTTTTTTATATCACACTTTTTGTTTTCCGCAAAATTATGTACAAATAACACTTTGCCGATATTTCGGTTTGCCAAAAATTGATGTAAGTAGCACGATTAGCGATGATATATATCGTCTTTCCCATGTCCAAAAATTTCAAACCCAAGAAGGTGAACAAATACGACAATCTGTCAAAACCGCAGGCGGAGTTCGATTTTCACGGCAGGGGCAGTATGACTCCATATGATGTAAAAAGGCTGACGGACGAATTTCTGGAAGAATGCCGCGACCGGCGGTTGACGAAAATATTGTTCATCACGGGAAAAGGACTTCATTCAAAAAAGGGCATGCCGATTATAAAGCCGTTCCTAAGGAAATATCTGGAAGGACTTTCCTATGTATTCCGCGTCTACGAAGGCCGGAGAGACAGAGGCGGTGAGGGGACGCTGGAAGTGATTCTGGAGAATGAATAGTTACGATTCACCCGGTGAGCCGGCGTGAAAGTCGTCGCATCGCCAACTCGATTATCGTAATCGAAAGATGAAAATCGAGAAACGAATGGCGAGACCGGATGAATTGATTTTGCCTTGGGGAGTGTTTATGTTGACAAAATTTCGATTTTGACGCAAAATTCGCCTCCATTTGTGGATTCTTTCGCTATTTGTGGCGGATTTATGCCTTATGGAATTCCTTGACATTTCGACACTACAAAACTACGGATGTACTTACGGACAAGCGGATGTAAACGCGTGAACAGGAGGCACCAATGGAAAACAGAGAAGCGAATCTTCTAAGGCAATCGAAAGTTCTGAAATTGTTTGCGACAGTGATACTTGCGGCGATACTAGGCATAGCCGCGGCCATGATTATGACAACAATAGGTACCATCCTTGTCGGGTGAAGATGGCAAAGACAAGTAGCATCGAATAACAAGGAAAAAAACCGACGCGTCATCCTGAAAAGAGATGACACGCTACAGAATATAGGCTGCGACTTTAAATAGTCGCGGCCTATTCCCTTTTTAAAACTTATGAATAAAATTCCATATCCCGCGCAGTCGGATATTCAAACATCGTCGCGAAATTTAGACCTTTATCAAACCCTTTATCCTTCTTTTCACCTTCTGGGTCAGTTCGGGTAGAGTGAGTCTTGTGACCGGAATTCCGCCGGTCTTTTCTGTCAGAAAATCAGTCAGTTTGTCGATGTCACGAATACTGTCTTTGACGGAAGCTTCGGGGACGGTGTTGACGCGGATGACTTCCACATATCTGCCCATGAGTCTGATGCTGTACTTTTCGCCGCCGGCCTTTTCCCAGGCGGATAGTATCGCGACGACTCTTTTGAGCTGGTCTGTCTCTAAATCAAGGTATGGTTTTTCTTTTCTTTCGATATTCCCTCCACCGGCTTTGACAACCCTAAGATCCAGTCCGCCCAATATTCTTACCAGTTCGGTAATATTTTGGTCCGGTTTGCTTTGGAGAGAACTGTTATTGTCTACAAATGCAGTATTCCGGCTCACTGATCCGATTTGCGGAAAATTTTCCATTTCAGGAATGTTCAATGTATTACGCATCGAACCGACCGCAAACAATGTGTTTGGTCTGGTATAATCCGGCTTATCGAAGATTGCGGCCAATTTCTGCTTTCTTTGGGGCCAATTCCTTTTCATCTCTTCTTCGCGGGCGATAGCGGCAGATGGAACATCACAGGTGAATTCTTTTATTTTTTCGGACATGGCAATTTTTATATGCTGATAAACGGCCTGATTGGGCCGGGGTCGTTTTAGCATATTTGTTCACCCGATTACAATAAATTTTTTACTTTTTTTTGACGACCGGTAACTTAACTTCATGAGCCGCGCGGACACGCAGATTGTAACGGGTCGTATTCTCGTAGTCGTCCAGGTCCAGGCGCAGGCCGCCGGAACGCTCACACCATGATCCGCGGGCAATGGATTCCGAATCTTCTATATTCTTGCCGTTCAGTACAGTGAATGTAGAAGTATCCGGGATTTTTCCTTCCAGAAGAAGAAGTCTTACAAGCGACAGATAGTCGCTCGCTCCCGTCATTATATCCAATCCCCCTTCCTGAAGGTATTTGTTCCTGAATTTTCTGGTACGCAGATAATTGTCGTTACTCTCTTGTATGTCGAACATCTCCGGAAAATTTTCTACTGTCGGATTACCGTCCACGATCAGATACCTCCACTTGGGAGGATAAGGTAATGCTTCTCCGTTGTTCCAAAGCCATGTACTTGTATTGTTGGCAAATATGATGTTCGCGCGTTGAATGGGGAGCCTTTTTGCGTCGAAGATTTCGGCTTTACTGTTCCAGGAGTTATCAGCGACCAGCAGTCCGGTCGGGACACCACCCATTTTTTCCATATTCCTTGCCAAGATTAATACATCGGGGGTAAGAGACCTGATTATTTTTGTTCTATCCGGCATACGTTCGTTGGCCTGGCCCGTCAGTTTAAGGTCTTCGACCTGTCTGCGGTATTGCGCGTCGAATATTTCGATGAACTTTTTTTCCGGAGTTCCGATGATGATTTCCGGAGCTTTAATTACCGGTTTATTATCCTGAAGCGATTTTTCGCTTCTTCCGGCATAATTCATGGAGTTAGACGGATCATCCATAAGAGCCTCGACAGTCTTTTCTTTAATCATGTCCCTCAATAAAGCATGGGCTTCCGCCATATTTATATCCCTGTCTATATACTTTCCGCCGGCAGATGCCATGGTTCCGATATATATGTCACGTCGCATAACTTCAGTTTCCTCTCCTAACATCAAAGATTTATTTTTTCTTTGAGGCAGACCAAAACCTGGCTTTTCAACAGAGTCCACATTTGCCGACAAGGAGCCGTTTTCCGGAATTTTCGCATCTTCATCGATGTTCATAGTCTTTAAAGGTTCAAAAATTAATTGATGATTATTATTTTCCGACAGGCAGTTTCAACTCAACCATAGGGCGAACCCGCAGGTTTTCGAAGTATTCTTCGGGTTTGCCTGTCCCAAGAGCAATTCCGCCGTTTTCCCAGCGTCCATATGAAAAAGGTGTCGTAGCCGTTAAATTTTTTGCATTCAGCACCGTCTTGGAAAAGAACGGATCTACCGGTTTCCCATCTTCTATGGAACTTATCATAAGAATCAGATATGAAACCGCGTCGTTCATGATATTTTCGCCATACTTGCCTGCCAATCCTTTGATTATTTCATAATTACTGTTCTTCTTGTGATTGAATTCCGTATCGTAATCAATGCTGTGTTTACCTTCGGTTATCATTATCCTCCAGTCCTTTCCTTCTTCCGGCTGACCTCCGTTCCAAAGACCGCAATCGTCGATATCCGGAAGCAAAGTGGATTGCCGGCCCGCAAACTTATGGTTTTCGGTTGCTTCAAAAAGCTCACTAAGAGAAACAGGCGGAATCATCAGCAACTTTGGCGTGAGGATGCCTACATCTATAACCTTTTGAATAGGCCCGTCATCCAGAGCTTCGACTATATCTTTCTCACTTGGAACTCCATGTACAGGCAACCCATACCTTATCAATACGGATGCCATGCGCGAATATTGTTTTTCCAGGTTGGCGCGCAACTTTATTTTCCTTTCCGCGTTTCTTGAATATCCGCCAAGGATATGCATATCCTGTTCAATGGGCAGGCAAAACAGATCCGCTATCTTTTGCTGTACAGCTGTTCTTAATCTATTGGCTTCCTTATCTTGCGCAAACCTTATCTGATTAAGGCGTACACCTGTATTTATGACAGATTTTGCCAGTTTATCAACCTCTCTCTGGAATCGGATGTTTTCCTTATCTGTAGATTTATTTGATGATGGCTTGTTTGTGCCTTGTTTGGACATAGTAGTGAAAAATTATCTTTGGTCGGACAATATAACAACACTTTATTTCTTTTGCAAGTCAATATTTATTGTTGTATATTAATTTCCTTTTTTATTTTGAATCAAGATGATTGATAAATCCGATTTTCCCGAAAACATCTATTTCGAGAATCTGAAGATGCTGGTCGACAACATGATAACCTACGAGAATCACACACGTCTGACCGACGGTATGAAAGAATATCAAGGTAAATATCCAACCGCGAAACTGATAGATAGAATGGCTTCACTACTAAACATCAACTGCTCGAAGAACCAACGACAGTTGGGGACTGCAGGAAAAAGGATGAAGGAAGGAGAAGCACTTTCTCCGGCGGTGGCGGCAGACTGCATATATGATTATGTAAGGACTAGCAGGTTCATAACCGGACTTGTGAATGCCATCCGTGACATGAAAAAACGATATCCGAAAGAAAAGATACGGATTTTGGATGCCGGATGCGGCCCCTGGGCTTTGCTATCCGTGGCGGCGGCCACACAGTTCACTCCGGAAGAAGTAAGGTTCAGCCTTATAGATATCCATCCCGAGTCTATAGAATGCGGTAGTTCGATTATCAAAAACTTAGGTATAGGTGAATATTTCGATAAACTGATTTGCGGTAACGCGGTGAATATGGATCTTAAAGAGCATTTTATTGAAAAACCTCATATCGTGGTTTCGGAAGTGATGAATGCCGGACTTTTCGAAGAGCCACAATTCGCGGTCACAAGAAATCTGGCGCCGCAGGTCTCTGATGCCGGGCTATTTCTGCCGGAGCAAGTTACTCTGGAAATGGGTGCGATACCGACCGATGTGATGGAGCTGATATTTTCGCCATCAAAGATAAGAGTCGGAGTCGACCAAAAGGAATACCAAAAAGACAGGATTCCTTTGGGGGAAATCTTCAGCCTTACCAGAAACAGCATAAGGAATTGCCTCAAAAATTCGATTGAAGCCGAAATCCTGCTCCCCGAAAAGAAACCGGGCGAATCCAAAGTCTATAAGTTATTTCTGGACACAAGAGTAAAGATCTACCGCGCAATTGAAATCGACCACAACGAATCGATAATCACCAATTCCATCCTTTGGGATACCAAATCCAATTCCCGCGGCAAACTCCCCCCAAAAAAAGTAAAGATTGCATTCAGGCCGGGAGAAACCCTATAATCATACCCGCAAAGTAACGGGCAATTAGCTCAGTTGGTTAGAGCGCACGATTCACATTCGTGAGGTCACAAGTTCGAACCTTGTATTGCCCACCAAAATAATCAAAAGACAAAACCTAACGGTTTTTTCTTTTGGGAACTTTTTCCCTATATTGTTTTCACCCCAAATGCTCTCCGCACTAGCGGTATTTCCCTTGTTTGGGGCCCACGAGACCCAAACAAGGGAAATACACGCTTGGCTGCGAGCATTTGGGGTTCACTTTATTTATATTTTTAGACTCCTTGGGCTTTTTGAGTGTAAGAGGGATTTGGGCGGGCCGTTGCGCTTCGCTTACGGTGGGGGCCACGGCGCTGCGCTGGTGGCGGGGGCGGGCGCCGTTGCGCTTCGCTTACGGGGGGGGGTTACGGCGCTTTGCTGGTGGCGGGGGAATTTTGCTGGCATTGCTTAATTGCATGAGATGAGTAAGTAGTATATACTTAGACCTTATACCTTAGTGTTTTCATGAAAATAAAAATATTGTTGTTGCATATATTGTTTGTCGTTTTAGGTGGGTCGGCGGTTTTTGTAGTTGGTCTTGGTATTTCGAAATTGACGGGGATTTGTAGCGATTATCGTCCTCCGGAGGTTTTGGGGGTGGTACATTCGAGAAATGATGAATCCTGCGGGACGGCGGAAATGTCCAGATTTTTGTTCTATTAGCGCAGTTCGAAATAGTGTGCTTGAATTTTTATGAGCTTGCGCAATAAAGATATACACAGTAAAATTATTTCTACTTGATATTGGTATTGGATTATTTAAAGAAAGTCATGAAAAAGGAAATACTGTTACCTATAATGTTTGTATTTGTCGGAATAACGATAGTAATCGTTACGGGGTTTCTTATTTCGGAGTTCACGGGATTTTGCAGTATCTATAAGCCAACCGAATCTTACGACACAGCAAAAAGTAATACCAAGTGTGAAATAAATGAAAAAGCCAAGGTCGTGACTTATTAGATTCAAAATCTTCGGCAACTACGTGGACAGAACGGTCAAGAACACTTTCTATTGCTTTTGACAAGTTTAAACTTATAATGACATACCTTATTATATGGGTGTGTATGTTTTAATTTATTGTTATGAAAAATGACACCGGTGTCATGATTACGGACGCGGAACTATGTACGCTCCTGGATAATACGGATAATCAGACTGTCACCGATCCTGCGATAAGGGCGGAACTTGATATTCTTCGTGCCGCGTTTTTGACTTTGGTGAAAAAGACAGGGGAAGAATCGGACAGGGACGCGTCGCCGGCCGGGGAGGTACATTCCGTCAGCGAAAAGATGAAAGGACTGCTTTATGACATTCAGCGTCTTCCGCGCGAAGCCGGCGACGCGAGACCGACAGACGAAGATCTTCTGATGGTCGAAAGTCTAAAAAATGAACCCGTGTTCACGGAAATCGCGGAGGCTTTGTATGAGCAGATGACAAAGTCCGGTATAGCGAGCGTG
Source organism: Candidatus Altimarinota bacterium (assembly GCA_041752875.1). Classification (GTDB taxonomy): domain Bacteria; phylum Patescibacteriota; class Gracilibacteria; order UBA1369; family UBA1369; genus JTS-AC46. The sequence continues at coordinate 264,580 of JBGSVP010000003.1, read as the reverse complement.
GCCGATTACAATAACGGCCTACTGCTCTATGATAAACAAAGGGCGGACATAATCTGGAATGGCCTAAATAATGACAGCAAGACAGCGGCCGCACTAAAAAGGATCAATGAGATACTCGCGCAGTCGGTCGACAAGCCGAATGCTCCGGATATAGCTTTGGCCGACATAAAGGCGTCCTTTTCGAATCTTCCTTCACAACACATAAACGCAAAAACGCCGGCGGCAATCCTTTTGGGAAGAATCCATGGAATGATAACGACAGCTTTCCTTAAGAGGATGCGCGCGGATGTAGACGCGAAAAAATTGCCGCTGCTCAAAGGCGAAAAACCTCTTGAAGACGTAGATACACTGAACTTGAACCTGAATGCGGCAATGAACCTGAAAGAGTTGGACAGGATGGCATATCTGGACATGCTGGCTAACGACCTGGGGCAGGCGCAAACAGCGAATCCGGATAAGGCCGAGTCTTTTTTCCGTGACCGCGAATCTATTCCCGGCACGAATGTGCAAAACAACTTCGGTTACGTCTATCTAAACGAAAAGCAGGCGAAGAAGCTACATATTTATGGAAGCCATGGCCGTGTAAGGACTTTCACATATTACGGAGAAAAATATTTCGCTATCCCCTGGGGACTATATGCAACCAAGAAAGATGTACGGAAATACAGTGATGTCATCAATGACTTGGCTTCGCTAAGTCTTAAATTCGGGCACGAGAACAACCCTGCCGGAAAATATTATTCAGCACTGTTCGACTATCTAAATCTTCCTTGCCGCTCCGGTATAACCGGAGTTAAGGGAGATGATTTCGTGAAGGCCTATTATGAAGCCTGCTATAAGGCGGAAAGGGCCTGGGTCGAATTCATGCGCGATGCGGAAAAAAACGGAACACCTTTCGTACCGATACATCCTTTCGAAAAGTACGGAACCATGTCCACTAAATCCCATGATCTGGCTGTGGCAATAGTTAATCCGGCGGAAACCGCGGTATATTCGGAAGGAAAGAAAAAGTTCACGGAAAACGCGCGTGAATTTTTCAAGAGAAAAGGACTGACGGAAAAATATCCGCGTATGATAGAAGAGACTATGCGTTTGCTGGAATCGGTGGTTTGTCTGTCATTGAGTTCACGCATCTATTCGGAAAGCGCCGGAACTATCGCACAGAATATTCCTAACGAAGAAGACGGCAGAAAAGGCGGGATGGTAACACTTTTCGACACAAAGGTTGCCCAGGCGACATTGGCTTCATACCGCGGGCAGGTTAATAGGAAGAGCGACCCTGTCGGAGGAATAACCGAAAATTTTGATCACGACATCAATGACTGGGATACCTTCATGGGGCATTTTCTCATGGAAGTCCTTTCGCATGAGCTTAACCACAATTCCTTCAAGGGGAAAGAAGGCAGCTATGGCGGCGACGGAAAGGGACTGGCAATCAAACTGATAGAAGAAGCAAAAGCCACAAGTGGAATGGGCTTGCATTTCATGGATTCTGATAACCTTACAGAGGAAGAGTTGGCCGATTTGCGTAAGTGTACTCCGCTGATGTTACAATGGAGCATCGGGCGTCTGCGGCCGGCTTTACGCGCCCAATACACGTCACATCAATATCTGCGTGAAGGAGCGGTGATGCTGGATTCGTATCTTAAGTCGGGAATACTGGAACCGGTAGGGATTAAGATGGAAGATGGCGGAATGGAGCTTGTTTCCGGCAAAGAACTGGATTCTGCCGACTTCGGATTCATCCGTCTAAACCTTAAGGACGAGAACCTGCGCAGGCATGTGAAACTTTGTGCCGATTTCAACGCGAGTCTTGCTCCGGTATATAACGAATGCCAATCTTTCGCCGGGGAAATGAAACAGGGAACAGTGTTCCCGGACAGGACGGATATAGACACATGGCAGGCTTTAATAAGAATCTGCTATGACACCGATATCGCGAAAAAAGAAAAGAAGGGAGAAACTGTCGCTGATCTCAAGGCAAAAAAGGACAAGGTAGTTCCGCCCGCCGATGAAGTAATAGTGAGCCAGGTGAAGGCACTTATCAGGTACATGGACTTCGAGGAACCCGGTCGTCTAAGACAGGCTGTTGCAAAAAAGTACGGACTTAAACCGGACGACGCTATGCTGGACGAAAAAGTAAAGGAGACACAGGAATATCTTAAACTGAACTGGCCGCAGATTTACATAGGTAAATAGGTATTATTCATCCATCATAAACCATGAATTTATCCGAAAAAGAAAAACTCGAAAATTATGACGAAGCTCTGGCTAAGTTACCAACGGAGATACAGTTGGCAAAGATGAATGCCGTAAAATCACCGGTTACACTGCGCAGGTTTCTCTCCGAAGACGCTCCCGAGACACTCGTAGACAGGTTCTCCACAAGGCTAAATGAGGTTACCGGCCTTCGAAACTATGAAAAAGCGCGTGTCCACAAGCACACGCAGGAATTCGACAAAGCCATAGCTTACGGCCATAAATCGCTGAAAGAAGGTGATGGCCGCGCGCATCTGCTTATCGGAGAAATGACGGAACGCCCGGAGCACATCCTTCACCACTTCAAGAAAGCACTTGAATTCGATGACAACGAGGACACAAGGAACGCAATCGGACTTTACAGGATGCAGGAAGAAAACTTCAAAGGGGCACGTCTGCATTTCGAAAAGGCAAGAGATATGACCAGGACTGACAAAAAATATTATGAGGGATTATTGAATATACTGGACCGCAAACCGGAAGAAGGATTCGCCATGATTGAAGAGGAGGCCGAAAAAGGTAGCGTCAAAGCTCTTATTTTTCTCTATCTGTATCACAACGCTTTCAATAATCCGCAGGCTTCGGTCAAGATATTGCATAAAATGGTAAAAAGGGGCTTTTTGTCCGGGCTTTTGGAACTTGGGGCGATGGTGGCCGACTATGGACATTATGAGGAAGCCATTTCCTGTTATAAGATGGCTGTTACCGCGGGGCATATCGAAGGTTATGCTCTTCTGTTGTCACTATTGGCGCAGATTTCGGTTAAGGACGACAAGGATGAATATTTCAAACAGATAGGGACATTACCGGATGAACTGATTAAAGGTGACGATAAAAGAAAAAAACTTCTGCACGCGATTAACAGTCTCTATGAAGGAAAAATAATTCAGGCAAGGGCCATGGTGATGGATGCGATAAAGGAAGGGGTTCACGTCCCTGACAATCTGGCCGAACTGATACTTTCGGAAACCATGGAAATAGATACTACGAAAAAGTCAAAAAAATCGAACTAAGATATTTAGTTAAAGACTATGAAAGAAAGAGAAAAACTGGAAAGTTACAATACCGCCATCAGCTCACTGCCGCAGGAAGAACAGATCCGGAAGATGCGCGCGGTAACTTCGCCCGTGACACTTAAAAGGTTTCTTTCAGAAGAATCACCTGCAAGTCTGGTCCACAGGTTCGCTCACCGGGTGAAAGAGGTAATGAAAGATGCCGAGATGAAAGAAAGTATGTCTTCTTATGAAAAAGGACGTATCCACGCGGCCAGAGGTAAGACCGGCGAAGCAATAAAAGAGTATGAGAAAGCCTGTGAAGAAGGTGACTTGCGGGCGACAGCAGAAGTAATAGAACTGCTTTCCGCAGGCAAAGACTTTTCCAAGAGCTACGAATATACAAAAAAAATAATGGAGTATGCCGAAGATAACGAAGAAATATGCCATGCCATAGGAACGTACAACATGAATGCCGGATACCCTGATATTGCGAAGGGATGGTTTAAATTCGCATGTGAGGCCGGAGAAAAAGAAAATTTTTACCGCCAGGAAAAGAAGATTGACGACAGAGATAATAACACGAACCGAAAGGCCCGATATTACTACCGTGGAATGGACCTCAAGCTAAACAATAACTTTGAGATTGCGGTAACGTTCCTTAAAGAAGCCGCACAACTTGGCGACGAAAGAGCAATGTCCCAGTTGGTAGAATATTACCGTGAAATAGGATACATGACGGCATTGAAGGAAACATACGAAATGCTTATAAAAAGAGGTTATATCAGATACCTGATTGACCTTGGGGAAATATACCTCGCGGAGAATAACACGAAAAAAGCGGAAGATTGTTTTTTCAATGCGGTGCGTACGGGAAACAAAGAATCATTCCAGAAACTGGTTGATATACTTCATGGTAAAAGGAGTGAGGAAATTGCAGAGAAGGCATTAATCTATGGTGCGGAAGCTATCAGGCAACTTAATTTCGGGGCTTGTGCCGCAATTATCGCGGTATGTGCGCAAAAAGACAGATATAAAGAAGCAGTACTGCTCTGTAAGGAAATATTGGCTAAAGACACGAAGTATTTCTATTTCATGTATGGAGTGTTCAAAAAGACGGCAGAGGCATCCAGCCAGTATGTAGCCAAAAAAATAGTCATGGAGGCGGTGAACTGTTTTGGCGACGACAACATGAAATGTATAGTGGGCGGAATCGCCGATTTTTTGAGCGAAGATCCCAAATCTGCGGAGGAGAAATTTGCCGCCGCCGTGAAAAACGGTGACGACGAAGCCTTACAATGGCTTGCTCTGGCCCAATACACACTCGGCAACAAAGAAGGAAGCAAAGTAACTTTGCAAATTGCGGTTAACAGAGGAAAGCAGATTCAGACAAATCTGCTCAATGCTGTGTTCTGTAGTGAACGCACACCTATGGAAACCCCTTCCGATAAGCTGAATTAACCTTTTATTTCCCATTCCCCCCAGCCTGCAAGCCGGGCAATCGTCCACAAAAAGGCGCCATGCTTTGACGTTGCAGTTCAGCGTAGTGGATTCGAGATGATGCTATAATCCTGAATCTGTTCCAAAGGCTTAGGTCTGTTATCCAGCGCGTTGCAGATGATTTTGGCGGCCTGTTGTCTGGACATGGCATCGTTGGGGCCGAAACGGGTTTCGTCATATCCCTCAACGACATTTTCTTTAACGGCGGCATAAACGAAACTTTTCTGCCACGGGGCGATGACATCCGTAAAATCTATCGGTGGCCCGTTCACAACAGGTAACCGTAAAGCCTTTACAACAATGGCTACGCCTTCGGCACGGGTGATGCGATTCGCGGGGCGGTACAGATTTCCGAAATATCCGCTGACGATGTCTTTTTCTTTGGCGGCACATACAAAAGGAGAAAACCACTGTCCCGAGCTAACATCATTGAAGCATCCCGATTCCCCTGCCACCGTATCTTCAGGATAATAAGCCTTCATGACGAACTTAAGGAATTCCGCGCGGTTGACCGGATCAGCAGGTCTAAAGGCGACGCCTCCGGACTGTATTATGTCGTTTTTAGCCAGACGGCTGATACAGGCCGCGGCCCAGTGTGACTGCGGAACATCGGTAAAACCGGGAATAGTGTCCTCCTGCGTATTTTTCGTCAGAAGAGCTTCCGGTGTGTCGATTGTGGCATCTTTCGTAATCATCCAAACCTTCTGTGAGCAATATCTTTTCGGCTGGGCTATCTGACAGATGCGGTAAAAAGATGTACCTACCGGAGAATCCGTATCCGTATATGTCAGCGTATCGAGGTTGCTGTCGAAGAATATATGACCATCTTCGGGATATACCGGGTCGCTGTTGTCCTGTGATCGGACCAACTTGTAGTAACTGAAGTCTTCCGTATGATTGTATCTGCTCCATTTCATCTCTACGGAACCGTCTTTCTGCGGAGTGGCTGTAAATTGGATGGCGCTTTCGAAAGTGACCGGCGCGTAAACTAAAGAATCCGACTCTGCAAATGCAGTGACGGAGAATAAAGACAATGTCGCAAGTACTACTACGATAATAGAAAACAAGATTTTTTTCATATATGTATCGATAGGAATATTTTGGGTTGCGCGTTTATAGTATAACATCTTTTGCCTATATTATGATACGATTATTGACTTTTGGTCTATTTATGTTAAAATGTATTGATTGATACAATTCGTACAGTCAACTAAACAAAAATATCATTTAAACAAAAACAAATATGATTCAACTGCAAAGCTATCAAAAATCGTTCAACCACTTTTTTCTTCACCAAGACTGGTTCGCGCTGACAATCACCTTCATCGTAGGTATGGCCGTAGCGGTTATACTTTCGATTATGGTCGGCGACGGCCCCAGCTACTACAAGCTTAAATCGGCCGCACCAAAAGAAGCACCAGCCGCACAGGTTCAGGTCATGGAGCAGGCAAGATAGGTTATTGAAATGATTCGGCTAGACCACAACTCTTTCCATAGACTCGTTTATACGTGTCACCACTTCGTAGTTTATCGAGCCTACCCAGCTAGCCATCTTCTCTGCGGATATGGTTTCTTCGCCCTGTTTTCCGAGCAGAACGACTTCGTCCTCCAGTCTTGCTTCAGGGATTTCAGTGATGTCCGCCATGCAGATGTTCATGCAGACTCTACCCCTGATTGGAGCTCTTTTTCCATGTATCAGCACATAGGCCGTATTGGAAAGTTTGCGATCGTAACCGTCATAGTATCCCAAAGGTAAAATAGCCAGTTTCGTTTCTTTAGGCGAGCGGTAAGTACAGCCGTAACCTATGTATTCGCCCGCAGGTACTTCCTTTATCTGCGCAATCCTGGTTTTCCAGCTAAGGACCGGTTTCAGCTCAATATCTTTTCCTTCGTGCGATGCGGAAAGATGTGTCTCACTGGATGGCCAAAGACCATAGATACCGATTCCGGCTCTCATCATATTGAAGTAAGTATTGGGGAAAAGGATACTTGCCGCGGTGTTGGCGCAATGTCTGTAAGTAGGCTCAAAACCCTCTTTTTTGATATCCGAAATCATGTCTTCAAACATCTTCAGCTGAAGATCCGCATAAGAATGGTCGATGGTATCCTCTATGTTGGCGAAATGCGTGGCGACACCGTCCAGTCCGATTAAAGGATTCTCGCGATAGATAGCCATAATCCTACCAATATCCTTACGAAGTATTCCCTGCCTGTTGTTGCCGGTTTCGAGCTTCAGATGGGTCAAAGCGAAAAGGCTGTGTTTCTTACAGATTTCTCCAAGCCTGCGCAAAGTCTCTTCGTTATAGACTACAAATCTAATGCCCATAAGCACGGCTTCTTCCAGATCATCAAGCGCGATGTATCCCATCACGTAGATCGGAGCATCGATTCCGGCATCAATCAGTTTCTTAGCCTCGATAATGGAGTTTACCCCAAGCCAGTCCGCACCGGCCTCAACAACAATCGGCGCGCACTGCAGAAGCCCGTGACCGTAAGCGTTAGCCTTCACCGCCGGACAAAGCACACGCTCGTCGCCGGCAAGCGACTTAAATACCTTTACGTTATGCTCCAGATTAGCTTTGGATATCTCTACACGATTAAGACCGTTCATATCTTTGGGTGAAAACACTGATATATGTTAGGCACAATGGGTGGAATAGACAAGAAAAAACGGGCGAAGCCAAGGAAAAGAGCATTTGAGAGCGACGAAAGAAGATTCTCATTCACCTGGTCAAGCCACATCGCCAGGTGAATACATTTCTAAATTATGTTCTGGTTTAGCCCGTGACTTTGCTAGCTTGCCAAACCCCAGCGATTCTGGTATTCTGCGCCACACTAATAACTAAACGAACAAATGAATTTTCTTAATAGAGAACAGGCAATACATATAAGCGCAGATACTCCCTTCGTCTCCAAGGTTCTCTTTTTCTTTGGCCTCGCAGTGCTTACTTCTGCGGCCGGGACTTTTGTGGGGTTCAACTATCTGGTTCCTTATTTCATAACCAGCCCTATGCTGATATGGGGGCTCTTTGCCGTTGAACTTATCCTTATAATCACTGCACGGGCCTGGAGCATGATTAAGCCTGTGAACTACCTGCTCTTCATGCTTTTCGCTTTTGTTACCGGGTTGACTATGGTTCCTCTGCTTGCGAGTCTGATAGTGCAGTTCGGCGGCGTGGATATCATATTGAAGGCTCTTTTGGCTACCACTCTGATGTTTTCGGCCACGGCCATCTTTGGATTCGTCACTAACCGGAACCTTAGCGGATTGCGCGGGTTTCTGATGCTTTCCGTTATCGGGATGCTGGTGGTTTCTCTCATCGGGATATTTCTTCCGTGGAGTAACTCTTTCGAAATGTTGTTTGCCGGTTTCGGGGTTATTGTCTTTAGCGGATTTACCATGTATGACATCCAGCAGATTAAGGTTGGGCCTCAACAGAATCCGATCGATGCGGCTTTGATGCTTTATCTGGATATATTCAATCTGTTCATTTATATACTGCGTTTCATGTCCGCCAGTCGCAGATAATGACAGTCTGACCAAATGTACATCTTACTAATTCCAACCCATGCCATCGCTAAGAATCGCTAAAAAAACTCCTCTTACCTTCAATATCGCCAGACTTTGGGGAAGCGGCGAAGGGACTAACGAGAAGCTCGATCTGGACGTCAAAGTGGAGTTCAGCGGAGAAGGACTTGATCTTAAGACCGGTCTGACCGGCGAGCTGATGTTCATTAAGCTCAAGGACAATATCAGTGTGATTGTTAAGAATCTTGTTGTTAAGGCTAAATTCAGCTGTGCCAAGTGCCTTAAGGAATACAATGAAAAAGTTGTTATTCCCGAAGCCGAGCGTCAATTCTTCGGAGAATCGCAGAAAGAAGATGCTTTTAACGACTATTATCTAATTGACTCAAAAGCCATGACCATAGACCTTAATGACATGGTCAGGCAAGAAATAATCTTGCATTTTCCTCTTATTCCAGTATGCTCAAAACGCTGTAAGGGGCTTTGCCAATACTGCGGAAAAGACAAGAACAAAGCGCTCTGCAAGTGCAAGGGTGAAGAGATTGCAGAGACTCACAAACCGTTTAAAAATCTAAAAAAACTATTATCCTAAAACAATATGGCTAAACATCCAGTACCTAAGTATAAGACCCCCAAGGCCCACACCAAAAGCCGATATTCCAGCTTCAAACGTAAGGCTATCACCAAGTTGGAGGGCATAGTCAATCTTATGGATTGTCCCACCTGCAAGCAGAAAAAACTTGCTCATCATGTCTGCAAGAACTGTGGAAAATACAACAAGAAAACTATTTTGAACATGGAGAAAGAAGTCGACAAGATAACGAAGGTCAAAGCTTAATCTGTGAGATTTTAAAAATTAGCCCGGTCGTTTGAGGTTGGCCGATTCTGTTCTGTCGTAAGAAAGAAAAGTCATCTCAAGCACCGACACTTCCAATATGTCATCATCTTACCGCCACAAAGCCAGAGCAGCCGTTATGCAGGCAATATTCGCCTGTGAATTCAGACCCGAACTGGTTCCGCTGGACACGCTGAAGTACCTTATCAGGGAGTTTTATCCCGAAGATTTGGATATGAATTTTGCGGAAGGTCTTTTGGCAGGCGTGATTGAAAAGAAGGATGAAGTTCTGAAGATAATAGCGGAAGAAGCCCCCCAGTGGCCGGTAGAAAGGATTGCCGCAATAGACAGGGCTATTTTGGAGATAGGATGTTACGAAATCCTGTTTTCTTCCGATGTTCCTGCTATCGTGGCCATCAACGAAGGCGTGGAAATAGCAAAGAGCTTCGGGGACACGAATTCACCCAAGTTCATAAATGGAGTATTGAGTACGGTTATGCATAAGCATAGGCCTGAAGAGGTTAGGCCGCCGGCCCAGCAAGAGGAACCTGCTGCAGAATCCAAGACAACTAATGACTCTTCGGAAACAGCCGGTGATGACTCCTGCGAATCCGATACAAAAGATCAAACACAAGAGGGAACCCTATGAAAATAAACCGATATACGGAACTGGAGAACAAGATAAACATAAGTTTCAAGAATAAGGATTTGCTTGATACCGCTTTTGTCCATAAATCTTATGTGAATGAGCATCGGGAATTGAAGAAGGATCATAACGAGCGTCTGGAGTTTTTGGGTGATGCCGTACTGGAGCTGGTATCCACGGATTACCTTTACAAAAACTATCCCGATAAAGGCGAGGGAGTGCTTACCAACTGGCGTTCCGCGCTGGTGAAGGGGCGGCATCTGGCGGAGATAGCGCAGAATCTGGATTTAGGTTTTTATCTTTACCTTAGTCGCGGGGAAGAACGCTCCGGCGGACGGAGAAAAAACTACATTTTGGCGAACACTCTGGAAGCACTGATAGGAGCCATATATCTGGACAAGGGATATATAGAGGCGCAAGGTTTCATTGATGCATACATACTGAAAAAACTGGGGCTGATTCTGGATCAGGGTCTGCACATAGATGCCAAATCACAGTTTCAGGAAATCAGTCAGGATGAATTGGGCATAACACCGGAATATAAAGTATTGAAAGAAGAAGGCCCTGACCATGACAAGAAGTTCACGATGGGCGCGTATATAGGTGAAGATATGATTGCGGAGGGAACCGGTTCAAGTAAACAGAACGCAGAGCAGGAAGCCGCATTAAACGCGCTCGTGGCGAAGGGTTGGGAAAAAAGAGGAAGAGATGAGGATTAGATTCCATCATTCATGTTTTCAGACCGCTTGTTTGGGGAACAGAGCTTTTAGTTTTACACATAGCAATAACGCCCCTGCCCCGGCGGCGATGAACAGACACAATGCGGCAAGCGGATTAAGCATGTTCACATACAGAAGGATGAAGGTCACTGTCGCGCGCGCGCCCACAGCGTACCAGGCATATCTTTGTTCTCCACGGATAAAAGTCAGGACAATCAAAAGAGTCATAGCCATGTCAATAAGGGCGCGCGCTCCCCTTTCTATAACAGGAGCGACAGCCAACAGAGGATTGCCTTGGATAAGTTCCATAGCCTGAATCTTAACATCTTCCAATTGCGCTATTTCCTGGGTCGTGGCGTTCGGCATTATCGATGAAAAACTTCCGTTATTCAGGACAAAATACATTCCGAAGATACTGACCAGAAGAAAAAACCCGAGCATCATTGTCTCCACTCCGCTCCATCCCAGGGCAAAAAAGACACTTCCCCTTATTGAGCGCACGGATTTGAAAAGTCTATCCAGTACAAAAAAACGCCCTAACTCAAATATAAGTCCTGTGCTTGCGGCGACAATCAGAATCCTTATCAAATCCGAAGATTCGAATACCTGCGGCCAAAGAGATGTCGCATTTCCAACTGCGGCAAGATAAAATATTTCCATCATGATCATGGATAAACCGGCTTTCCAGAATAGGCTATTCGGTAATTTCCACGCTTTTCCTAAATAAACCAATGCCGATATAGGAGCAACAATAAGAGCGATGGCCGCAAATGCCGTAAGAATCAGAAAGATCATTTCGATTCGAAAGTTATTGGGAAGAACATAAATCTGCCGTCGACACGGAACTGTGCGAACATGGTGTATGTGCCCTTCTTTTCAAGGTAAGCGGAGAAGTCTATACGTCCTTTATTGTCCTCCACTCCCATCAACTGTTCTCCCAGAATCAGATTCTGCGGCTCATTATGCAACACAATCACAACATCACCGAATGAACCGAAAATCGGCTGCAAAAGGGCAGGTTGTTCCGCTTTGGTGACCGTCATGTTAAAGTAATTCCGGCAAATCGCGGTATCGTTTTTTATGGCAGTAGCCAATTTGTAGTTTTCGAAGACAGCCGTGCTTCCCGAAGACGCAGGATAACCGGGGGCGCCGGAAGTGGGCTCCTGCACAACCAGTTCATTCACAGATATAAGTCTCTGGTTTTTGACTGTGGTGACGAAAGAATAGGCGTAATAGGTCCCCGGATTAGGCATATTAGCCTTAACGTTCCAGACTCCGCCGTCAAAAACGGGATTCAGATGCTGAAACTCTTTAAGGTTGGCCGAAATCAGATAGAAGTGAACCTTCTGTTCGTTCCATGTTTTCAGATATTCCGGAGTAAGCAGATTGCCCTTGTCGTTATAAATGTCGAATTTAAGCGGTTGTACGGCCAGCTTTCTGAAGCGGTCTATCTTAAACCTGGAATAAGCCTTAAGTGCCTGGCCATAGACACATGAAGTCTGTTGTGACACCACATCCGGCTGTAATATCTCCGTGGATTGATTCCCATCTTTTGTTTCGGTACTTTCGGGATTTGTTATCCGCACCGTAACCGTCTGTTGCGCGTTTCTGGTAGTGTTCGGGGGCAAAGGCTGCTGAACCGGCGCATTTCCGGCCAAATGCCTATTCTGTCTGGCGTAGGCCAGGACGATTATCGCTATTACGATAACTATCCCCAGCAATATCGTGTAAAAAACCGGGCTTAATAAAAAATCCTTCAGCTGTTTTTCCCAGGACTTGTTTTTAACAGATTTCATAGTTGGTTTTTATATTATCTTTTTATCTTTCGTCGCTCATTCTACAACTCTGAACAAAAGGACGCAACAAGCACACCAACTTCACCGGGTGAACCAGCACACATTTACCTGTACAGATTGACCTCGACCATCGCGCGCAAGCGCAGTCCCGAGTGCGATGAATCCAGCTTTTCCTTATCCAGGCGCATTCTTCCGTAGCCAAAGTATCCTACGGCGGCGACACCGGTCTCTTCAAAAGTTCCAACGTTCAATACTGTCATGCTTCTTCTGTCCAACGTATTCCCCTCCTCTATAGACGTAATCATAAGGGCAAGATATGTTTCCACTCCGGTTAACGGAGTAAGTCCCATTTTAGCGAATTTCGCCGACCAGCCGAGAATTTTATCACGGTTGTTTCCTTTTATTTCCGTATCATCTTTCATTATGGAAGAATCATCGACAATCACATATCTCCAACCCGGGGCCGATGCCCATTCTTTTCCGTCGTTCCAAAGTATCTTATCAAGAGGATCGATAACGAACGACTCCAGGGAATGGTCTTCGATGGCCGCCAACTGTTCCAGATGAGAACCTGTCGGAACGAGTAGGCCTTTCGCCGTGCCCCCCATATTCTGTATCGCCAACGCTCCCGCCACCACCTCCGGGGTGATTCTTTCTTCAAGCTGTTCCCAACCCAAGAGGCCTTCGGCAGAAAACGATTTTCTTTCCAGGTCAGCCTTTTGCCTTATGTATTGATCTTTTAATCCTACTATAAGCCTCTTCACCCTGTAACGAAGTTGAGGACGGATGAGACTTTCATATTTTTTCGCATCCTCCAGCAGACTAAATCCATCCGCAACCTTTCGCGCCCGGGAGTGGATATCTTTTATGTGAGGAGATCTTATTATTCCGTCATTCCGCGTAACAACAGCTTTACGATGCATGTCTTCGCGTCTGCGGACGACTGCGGTCTTTGCATCTGACGGAAATCCATTCCATTCACCAGGTGATGGCTGTTCACCCTGCGAATTGGCTTCAACGGAATCTATGTATTCCAGTGCTGACATCAATTCATCAACTTTCCTCCTGATTTCCTTTCTTTCCGCTTCGCTTTCCGTATGGCTTTCGCGACGGATGATCGCATCATCGCCGGATATTTCGTCTTTGATTATTTCGTTTTTTAACATGAGACTGCTGTTTCCATTAAAGGAAAGCGATGTTACTTACGCGTCGCATTTTTGTCAAAGAGGAAAATGAGTAAAAACATATTTTCCCCCGCCTCAACACAATATGTAAAGACCGCAGTACAAAAGCCGTGAAACACTTGACGCTTCAGGCCCGATTTCTTACTATGGAGCAGTAAAGATTTTGACTGTGTTATGTCATTTTTCAAGCGCGTAAAAAGAGGTCCGGGCAACTACTATCTGGCGTTGGATATAGGTACGGAATTCGTAAAAGCGTTGCTTTGTGTTTCCGAAGGAACAAAGTGCCGAGTCCTTGGCATCGGGCGTAAAAGGCAAAGGCTCGGAGATATGCAAAGCGGAGCTGTTACCGATATCGCGGCCGTAATCAACAACTGCCAGGATGCCATTCGCGATGCGGAAAAAATGGCCGGTGTCAGCGCGAACCAGCTCATGATCGGTATAGCGGGCGAACTGGTGAAAGGCGACACGACTACGATCAGTTACATCAGAAAAGAACCTGACACTAAAATAGATTTGGCCGAGCTGAAGAACATCGTCCATAAGGTTCAATGGAAGGCTTTCGCGGAAGTACGCAAGGAGCTGGCGTTCGAGACCGGCTACACGGAAATAGACATAAAGCTGGTGAACGCGGCCATAACCAACGTTCGGATTGACGGCTATAAGGTGGCTAATCCTCTGGGTTTTCAGGGAAAAGATGTGATGATTTCGATTTTCAACGCTTTCGCTCCGCTTGTACATTATGGAGCATTGCAGACCATAGCGGCGGAGCTGGACCGCGAACTTCTGGCTATAACATCGGAACCTTATTCCGTGGCAAGGTCCCTGGGATATGAAGACGGAGGTAATTTCAGCGCTATTTTTATAGACGTGGGAGGCGGAACTACGGATATCGCAGTAGTCAGAAACGGTTCGATTGAAGGGACCAGGATGTTCACACTCGGCGGCAGAACTTTCACCAAGCGTCTTGCGCAGACACTTAACATCGCATTCGAGGAAGCGGAGGAAATCAAGCTGGCATACTCCGGCGAACGTCTGGAAAAACAATCGCACCGCATCATCCGTGAAGCGATGAAGAGCGACTGCGAAGTCTGGCTTTCCGGTGTCGCGCTGACATTAAGCGAATTCGAAAACGTGGATGTGCTTCCATCAAAGATTATGCTCTGCGGAGGAGGCGCGCATCTGCCGGAAATAAAAGAAGCGCTCGACAGCCGTGAATGGACACAATCGATGCCTTTCGCCGGCAAACCGCAGATTTCGTTCATGAACCCGAAGATGGTATCCAATGTTATCGACGAGACTAAATTGCTTAAAGACTTCGCGGACATCACCCCCATGTCACTCGCTAACATCGCGCTAGAATATCTCGGGGAAGAACAACTTTTATCGAAACTGCTTAAAAAAGTAGTTAAGCTTATACAAATCTAACCGAAACAAAAATTGACTAATCCGATAACGACCAGAAAAATCGGTAAGACCCCGCCTTCAGAGGAAGCAAAGGGCAAAAAGACGAAGACCATCACAAAGAAGGTCGTATATATAGAGATCGACGACGAAATAACCGCCATCTATGACCGGATCAAGAATCTGAAGATGAAGAACGTCTATCTTGTTGTCCCCAAAAGGGCAATCCTTTTCCAAAGCATCGTCAACCTGAAGATACTAAAAAGAAAGATTGAAGATATGGAAAAAAATATCTTCATCATCACCAACGACCAAAACGGGATACACCTTGCAAGCAAAATCGGGCTGGCCGTCTACGACAAGTTGGAAAACCACGATCATCCTTCGCTGGTTTCCGGCAAGTTTCTGGAAGAACGCAACGACATATCTCCGCTTAAGGCAAGCATTAACACGCTTGACGATGAAGCCCCTCAACGCCGCAACGAAAAGAAATTCTCCATCACCGACCTGATTAAACGCGACAAGAAGAAGTCATCACATCAGGTAAAAAATCCCGTTTCCGCACCGGGAATACTTAAACAGAAGGATAAACAGAGAGAAGAGCGCGGTAAGCTTGTGCTGGTGGCGCCGAACCGACAGGCGTTGATTTCGCTGGTGGTCGTGAGCGTGATGATCCTTATGATTATCACTTACATAGCTCTGCCGGGAGCGACAATCATACTGACTCCGAAATCGAATGTGATAACGACTTCGGTGAATGTTGTTTTAGCAGACATAGAAGCCAATCGTGCCGAGCTGGATATTCATCCTCTGCATGAGATTCCGTCTTACAGCATCACTAAAAAGATTTCAAAAGTTTTGACATACCAGGCAACCGGAAAGGAATTCCACGGGCAGAACGCAACCGGCATCATCACAGTCATCAACACGAGTACCAACGACTGGCCGCTTTTGGCAAAAACACGCTTCCAGACCGGAGACGGACTGGTATTCCGACTTCAAAACCCTGTGACTATTCCCGCCGCTAAAGCCGATAAGCCGGGGACGAAGGATGTGCCGGTGGTGGCGGACGAGGTGGATGTATATAACCAGGTGATAGGCGAAAAAGGCAACATCGCTCCGACCAAATTCTTTCTGCCCGGACTTTCCGCCGAAAACCAGAAGAAACTTTACGCAGAAAACAAGCAACCTTTCACTTCAGGGAAAACGCTGGTATCCAAACTCATAACTAAACAGGATCTTGAGGCCGCCAACAAAAAGATGGCCGCAGACCTGAAAGATTCCGCGTTGATTGAACTACAGGCTTATGTAAAAGAAAAGAATGATGCGCAAAAGACAAACCTTGTTCTCCTTACGGGCAGGGACGCCATCATTTCCGGTGATGCAAAAGTTACGGTTCCTCCTAATCTTGAAGGCCAAAAACTTGAAACTTTTGAAGTCAAAGGAGAAATCATAGTCAACGGGATAGCTTATAGCAAAGATGAATTGATAAGTATTCTGACCACCGAACTTAAGCTCAAAAAGAGTCCGCAAAAGCGTCTGACCTATATAGATGCCGATTCATTGACCTACCGCATAATAGACAATGACCGGAACGCGAAGAAAATAAAGATTACAGCTACGATTAAAGGCCGTGAAGAATATGAAATCAGTCCGGAGAAAGAAAACGGCGACCGCCTGATTAAAAAAATACTTGAGCACATAGTAGGAAAAGAGATTAAAGAATCCGAATCTTATATCCAAAACCTGCCGGAAATAGACAAGGTCAAAATCGAAAGCTGGCCGGCTTGGGCACCATCTCTTCCGGGAATCCCCGATAACATCAAAGTGGAGATTAAACGTGAATCAGCCACTCCGGATGTGGAATCCCCTCCAATAACAACCGAGCCCGCAGGTAGTGTTACTCCCGCCGATTAAATTGATTCGCGTCAATTTATCTGTTTAAGTCTGCATATTTAACTATCAATTTATATTTCCATCATCATGCTTTGGTATGAATAGATTGCGCGCTTGACATGCAATCTATATTTTTTAAGTTACCTTAATATGAACATCATGGATAAAAAATCACTAAAACAGATAGAAGAATTGCTTGATCGAAAGCTGGAGCCTATAAAAACAGATATTAAAGGAATCATGCGCGTACTGACTGACACAATGCTGGAAACGGACAAACTAAATGAGAGGATGGGGAATGTCGAACAAAGAACGGATTGCATGGAAAGCGAGATAAAAGGTATCAACGGCACCATGGCGGAGCAGGATATCGAGCTGGAGCGCCTTCTTAAATACGGTCCGGTGCTAAACAGCGAACAGGTCTTCTTGGACAAGCGGGTAAAGAGAATCGAAGACAAGGTCGGTATCAAATACAAAAACGGTTATCCGGTGGATGACTGATGAGGTGATGGGTAAATGCAAGTCTCCCCTGCTACACCGTGGGCAGTTCTATCATGGCGTAGGCTTCGGCGGTCGCTCCATCCACATCCCTGACCTGCAGACGAATAACTTTCTTGCCGGGAATCGTGAACGGACCGATTAAAACAGGGTTTGCCGACCAGTTGGTATCGAAGGCTATATCGTCCTTGCCTGTGTATTTGAAGTCCCAACGGTAGAGCAACTTGTTTTTTGGGGTTTCTGAATCGCCGCTGGCCGAAGCGTCAAATCTGTAATAGACCTTGTAATCGGCTCCCGGATTCAGATTTTCCACATATCCCGTGGCATTGAGCCTTTCTATGCCAAACGAAGCCGTGGGCAGATTGTTCGCGTAGGTGGTAACCTGGGTTCTTGCCTGCGCGGTTAGGCCTTCCGGGTCTTTAACTTCCATAATCACATCATAAGTCCCGGGCGGGTCGAACTTGTGCCTCCATCCGGTTTTGTTTTCGTATTTTGTATCCCATCTGCCGTCCCCGTTCCAGTCGAAGCGGTAAGACAGTTGGGAATTCAAGAACTGACTGTCTTCGGACTTGGAGGTATCAAAAAAGAAGATGGTGTTGTTGGTCCCTGATTCCGGTTCAAACTCAAGATAGGCCGTAGGAGGTGTGTTTTCCACGATCTTAATCATATAGCTGTCTTTAGATACGTTCCCGCCCCTATCAAGGACCTCCATCGTCACGTTATATATGCCGGGCGTCTTGAACTGGTGATAAGCAATCTTGGTTCTGCTGAAAAAGGTATCGAAATTGCCGTCACCTTCCCAGTCGAAACGGACTTCCAGCGCGGCCTGCGAAGTTTCGTGATCGCCGGAAAGATTTCCGTTGAAGGTAAAGGTAGTGCCGGTGGTTCCGCTGTCGTTATCCGCCAAACCGGGATGATCCGCCTGGAAGTTGAACACTGCTTCAGGAGGCAGGTCCAGAACATCTTTTACCGGACCAAGAACCTCTGTGTAGTCGTAATTCGGGCGGTATTTGTTGCTGAACGGGTCGTACTGGGGCGGCCGATATGACTTTGGTGTGTTTTCGTTAGGAGCCAGATTGCCGTTTTTATAATTATCGTAGCCGTCCGATTCAATAATTTCAGGGTTGGAAGCGGAGGAAGGCGATGAAGGAAGGTTATTCAGGTTATGTTCATCGGAAGATGGCGAGGTTTGTGTTGCCGTAGCTGTATTAGCACGAAGAACATCAGTTTCCGTGGTGACGCTAACAGGCTCGCTGAAACCCTGGTCTCCGGAAGCCATAACAGGCCATTTTTCCATTGAAAAAGCCAGAAGATACTGCATGGGCCAGTACATGGCTATTACCGTTGCCGTTATTGCTACTGTGGTCTTGATTTTCATGGTTTGGGGTTTGGGTTAAGCCAATTTCATGAAGGAGGTTAAGTTAACATATTTATTCGCTCCTGTCAACCCTATTAAGGACTATTTATTGTCTTTTGCGCATTGGAATTATGGAATTGATATGTGTCAATTTTACAGATGGCGGCCTTTGACCATGGTATATATATTGTGGTATACTAATAAGATTAAATTTATAAAACAGTTAAAAACTAAAACAAAAACTTATATGAAAAAAATAAACTTGAAGAACCATCCTGTAGCGATTGTTTCGCTTATTTTCATAATTATCCTGATTGGAGCAATGCCGTTCGCGGCCATGGGGGCAGGGCCTACAGGGAATCCGCCGGAAAATAGAGTGGATGCGAAGTTTAACAGCGTGAATGTAAACGATAATCTGAATCTGAATTCAAGCGGAGAGATTTCGGACCAGGGATCATTGGATACTGATGAAGGAACAGTCGGAAATCCAATACAGCTTCATGATGATGATGGTGTAAACATTATGGCAAGAACCGACCATGGACTAACCCTGGAGAACTCGGGACAAACGGGAATATATGTCAGCCCGGGGGCGGATGGATTGGAAACCGCCGCATGGTTTGTTGGAGATGATTATGGATTAAGTGCTTCCGGTGGATTAACAGGTGTTTCCGGGAACGGAAGTCAATTTGGGGTAGTTGGCCAGGGAGAATACAACAGTGCAACAAACACCTATGGAATCGGAGGAGTTTTTCAGAGTTGGTATGCATTCGCGTATTTGGCTTCTCCGGATTATGCCGGATATTTTAAGAATCCTTATGGTGAAGTTACTAGCTCTGCAAAAACTACTGCAGTTACTTTGGCTTCAAATACGGCCGCCGGATATTTTGAACATGACCTTGATGATTCATACGGGAGTCCGAATAAGAATACTGTAGGATTAGCTACTAGTCAGTATGCTGTTGTCGCAAATTCAAAAGTTGATACTGCCATATATGCCGAATCAGATACAGGCATGGGAATTCATGCTAAATCGAACAAAGTCGCGCTTCGCGCCGACGCTACCACCGACACTGCCATATGGGCAAATTCTAATTCGGGATTGGGGATAGACGCACGCTCTACTTCAAATAATGGGATTAATGCCCTATCAGATACAGGCTATGGAATTTACGCTAAATCGAACAAAGTCGCGCTTCGCGCCGACGCGACAACCGACACTGCCATATGGGCAAATTCTAATTCAGGATTGGGAATAGATGCACGTTCTACAACGGGGACTGCCGGACGTTTTAATAATACCAGCGGACCGAGTGTCGATTTGGGAACCCCGAATTACGCAATTGACGCGGCGGGTAGTGTCAATATCGTATCAACCGGTTTAACTGCACTAAAAGCAGTAAGTAGCGTAAGCTCTTCTACAGGCGGTGATTTCACAGGCAGTTCTATTGGAATCTATGCGAAAGGCGGCTCCCAGTGGGGTGGCATTTTTGAGAACAGCGGTTCCACTAATTCAGTTAAATTAGGAGGGGTATCACAGGCGATGTCGGTAATCGGGGATGTCCATATAAGTGGAAAACTGACAACAAGCGGCACACTGACTGGGGCGGAATTATCGAATTTAAAATTTGGCCGATATTTCAATGCAATATCTTGTGGCTCAAAATGCTTGTGTGTTGAAGATCAGGTCGCACAGGTTGTACAATGGGATATAAACTGTAGTCAAACTGGTACATATACTACGGGGTCTGAATCACAAGGGCACACACATGATTATGGCGATAATACTCCTAAAGAAGTTATTGATGCTCATTCACATGCTATTAATGCTATACCTTTAGGTACTCCTTCAATAATTACGTCCACTAATGGCTCTGGTGAAGGACCTCTGACACATACACACAATGTAACTGTCCCGCAGACATCATCAATTATGGCGTGGTCGGCCGATAGCGGAACCGCAGTTAGAGTTAATTCCTTTAGTGCTCTAAAAACATCACAATCAAATAATCAAACCCACACCCATACTTACAATGCGACCGTTTGTGTGCCGGGGACTACTACACTTACGACAATCTATTCAACTTGGGATAGACCTTATATTTGCATAGACAAGCAAATATAATTACTGAACTATTGTTATTTGCGTAGCATTCTGTTGCGAAGCAAAAGGCTGTTCATTTGTCAATTGCCTATAGGCTTCTTCACAGGATTTCTGGTTATCTAATAATTTTAACTGTTTACATTTGCTTATGTCTTTTGAATTAAGCGCTTCAGTTACAGTATCCTTAAAATAATCAGGTGAACCAAAATATTGTTTTTCACATTCGGATATCGAATCTCCATCTTTTAGTTCTTTACAGATTATGGGATTTTTTTTTGCAATCGCATCGTTTCTTGTCCTGACAAAAATGCAATCTTTCTTATAGGGTTCGTAGGTTAAAGATTCACATTTCGAAAAATCTTTTTTTTCATTCATTGCATCCCATAGTTTTGTTTCTTCAGCAAACTTGTTCTGTATTTCGCTGTTCTTTCCTTCAACTTCCAACCGCATTCTGCAACCGTTCTGCAATGCTTTTGTGGACAACTTGTCGCAAAGAGTTGGATTCATGCTATCAACCGCCGCCTGCTGTGTCGCTGTATCGTTGAGCAGTGTCACGCAGGACTGCTTGAGTTCGGCGTTGACTATCTTTTGGCAGAAGGTCACGTCGCGGAGCTGTCTAGCGCCGTCGAAGGCTACCTGGTCGGCGAGTTCGGTATCTTGTGTATTTTCTGGGGTTGCGGCTTGCTGTTGGGTGGTTATGGGTGGCTGAACCTGGGGATTCGCGGGCTGTGACGGCAACTGCTGATTTCCGGATTCGCAACCGGAAAAAGCGATGACCATGGTCAAAACGGTTATCGTGCCAAGGATGTTTAATGATGTCCTTTTCATGTTTATTTTATTAACAGATATTGATTGGGTTTACGTGGATGATTTTAAACCCGATACGGGCTTTTCTCAAGGATATAGTGGGATTATTTTCGGTTTTCTGGTATAATAATATGATTAATATCTAAATCAAAAAACATAAATAAACACATATGAAAACGTCTATAAAGGCCGAGAGGGAAATCATCGGGGACAATCGCTCTATCGGGGTGATCGGCGCGGTGCTTTTTCTGCTGATTGCGGGCGGAGGGATTTTTAAGGAAATACCTTTGGCGAAAGCGGTGTACTTCACCCCCATAGGTTTGCCTGCATACGGCAGTAGTGACGGGCAATTCACTTCTCCAAACGCCGTAGCCATGGATGCCAGCGGAAACGTGTTTGTCGCAGATACCGGTAATGATCGTATTCAGAAGTTCGACAGCAACGGGAAATTCATAAGCGCGTGGGGAGCGGGAATAGGTTTCAATTCTCCAATGGGCATAGCGGTGGATGCCGCCGGAAATGTGTATGTCGCAGATACGTTGAGCAATAACATAAAGAAATTCGACAATAATGGGATTTATCTGACAGCATTCGGTAGTCTGGGTAATGCCGACGGGCAATTCGACAATCCTTACGGAGTGGCGGTAGACGCATCCGGAAACATCTATGTCGCAGACACAAATAACAACCGGATACAGAAACTGGATAGTAACGGAAATATGATTACGAAATGGACAACTCCCGGTTTTTCACATCCTCAAGGAATAGCGGTTAATGCCGCCGGCGATATCTATGTTGCCGACACGAGCAACAATGTCGTCAAAAAAAGAGGTGCTACAAGCGGAACATGGACCACCATGGGTTCATACGGCTTCGCTGACGGTCAATTCTTCGCTCCGCAGGGCATAAATGTAGACAAATGGGGTAATCTTTTTGTTACCAGTAACAACTATAATTCTTCGCCGGCCAGAATACAGAAGTTCGATGCGAGCGGTAATTTTGTATTTAAGTGGGAAGGCAAGGATTCCACAAAGCCTTCCGGGGGAATGTCTTATCCCGGCGGACTTACGTCAGACAGTCAGGGAAACATTTTTGTCGCGGACACGGGTAATCACAGAATACAGAAATTCAGTAATTCTGGAATTTTCATTAACGAATGGTACGGCACGACATCGGGAATATCGACGGGGCAGTTCTCTGGGCCTAAAGGTGTCGCGGCCGACGGTAACGGCAAGATATATGTCGCCGACTCCCTTAATCACAGGATACAGAGGTTCGACAACATCGGTAATTTCGATAATGTGTTTTGGAGTAATCCTTTCAGTTCATCAGGTTATCCTGCCGGAGTCGCCGGGCCTACGGGAATCGCCATAGATAAATCGAATAACGTATTTTCTGTCGAACACTACCTGAATCGGATTATCGGCTTCAATCAAACGGGGGCTGTACTAAGAGGACCATGGGGCGTTTACGGTACGGGAGCCGGGGCGGAATTTAATCAACCTAACGCTATAGCCATCGATAAGACATACAATGAAGTCTATGTAGCCGACACAAATAACAACCGGATAAAAAAACTTAACGATTTCGGCATTATATTGTGGGACACATGGGGCTCTTTGGGAACGGCTGTAGGCAAATTCGACCATCCTTACGGTGTAGCGGTAGACACGAACCGTAACGTATTCGTGACCGATACTAACAACAACAGGGTGCAAAGGCGCGATGTTAACACTGGCAATTGGACCGCGTGGGGAAGCGTGGGTTCCGGTAACGGCCAATTCAATCAGCCGACCGGTATAGCTGTAGATACTTCGGGCAATGTCTATGTATCGGACAGTCTCAACGGCCGTGTACAGAAATTCAGTAATAACGGAACATATCTTGACCAATGGGGTTCAGCGGGTTCCGGGAACGGACAGTTCAATTCTCCGGCAGGTTTGACTGTGGACACTAACGGAGACCTTTTTGTGGCTGATTTTTCCAATAACCGTTTAGTGAAGATAACAATGGATTCTCCACAACTTATTTCGGTGGAGGTATCCGGTTCCGGGACGGTTACAAGCTCCCCTGCCGGAATCAACTGCGGCACGACCTGTTCTTATTCTTTCAACAAGGGTGATTCGGTAATACTGACGGCAACGCCTGCCGCGGGATATAAACTGGACGGATGGAAATGTGCCACCAGTGAATGCTCCACCACAGCCGGTAATATCGCCATTGTTGCGAATTCGGCAAAGACTGTGACGGCTCTTTTCTCGAAGATATCTTTCTATAAGACTTGCGGTATCGATAACGGCACCGCTACCGGAACTACCGAGGGTAAATTCAATCGCCCAAGCGGAGTGGCAATGGATGCATCAGGAAATATTTATGTGGCGGACACCGGTAATAACCGCATACAGAAGTTCAATAGCTCATGTGTGTTCGTTTCCGCATGGGGAAGCGGTGTACAGGACGGAACGAATGCTCCGCAGGTATGTACTTCCGGTTGCAGGGCAGGGCTGGACGGAGCCTGGATGAATGCACCGATGGACATAGCCGTCGATTCGAACGGAGATATCCTGGTGACGACAATGTACGATAGTGCAGATGACCCTTATGATTTTTTCGGGAACAGAATAATAAAGTTAAGGAACAGCGGGACCGAACTCGCCCGATGGGGCGGCAAAGGAACGGCCGACGGCAAGTTCGACAATCTGTTACGAATATCAACCGATTCGGCAAACAATGTCTATGCGGTAGATTATTCGAACAAGCGGATACAGAAATTCGGCCCGACGGGAAATTTTATTACAAAGTGGTCGATTCCGATATCTTATGTCTATCCTTTCGGAATAACCTTAGACAGCACCAACAAAGTTTATGTGAGCGAGAACAACGACACGGTCGAAATGTTTTCGAATACAGGTTCGCTTACCGGACAATGGGGTACGATAACCGGAACGGGCAACGGCAAGTTTAGTGCGCCAAAAGCGATGACAAGGGACGCAGGCGGTAATATCTATGTGGCGGACACCGGCAACAAACGCATACAGAAATTCAACACATCGGGAACGGTTCTGGACACTTGGTATTTCGAGTCGCCAAGCGGGATAGCCGCAACCGCCGACGGCAGGATATTTGTGGCCGACTCGCAAAACAACAGAATCAGGATAATCGAGCCCGGATTCAAGTTAACCGTTACAAAATCGGGGACAGGTTCCGGGGGCGTAAAAAGTTCTTCGGGCGGAATAGACTGCGGTACCACTTGCGATACCATATTTCAGTCCGGCACATCAGTCACTCTTACAGCAAAAGCTGATGGCGTAAATATCGTTACAGGGGACGCCGGTTCGACTTTCAGCGGATGGTCCGGAGCGTGTACGGGATCTGCTCTTACCTGCACAGTTTCTATGGACGCTGGTAAGAACGTGACTGCAAATTTTACAAAGAACATCACATATTCCGTGGCTGTTACTGTTACCGGCACGGGTACAGTCACGAGCAATCCGGACGGGATAAACTGCGGATTCGCCTGCGGATATATGTTCGCAAAAAACTCTTCTTTGACACTGAAAGCCACTCCGACTGTCGGTTCGACCTTTAGCGGATGGGGAGGCACAGGATGTAGCGGTACTACTGCGACATGTACCATAAATATTGATGCCGCGAAGAACGTAAGCGCGACATTCGTACGAACGCAGGGAAATGATCTTTCGGTGTATTCCACTTTCGGAACGATAGAAAACAGAGGTGATCTGACAAATGATCCAGGCTACATAAAATCCGGTGACGGACAGTTCTTTGGACCATACGGCGTGGTATCGGATTCGTACGGCAGGATATTTGTGGCCGACTCACAAAACAATAGAATACAGAAACTTACTAACGGAGGAGGATTCATCGCCACTTGGGGATATGGCGTAAAGACTAACACCAATAACTATGAGATATGCACCGAAAACTGCACTCATGGTCTATTCGGAGGTGATCAGGGAATCTCTTTGGGATCAAGTGTACCTATCAGCGGAAACGGTCAATTCTGGCAACCGTCCGATATCGCTGTAGACAGTGACAATAACATCTATGTCCACAATGCGGACACAACTATAAAAAAGCTGGACAATGAAGGTAATTTCATAAAATCGTGGACGGCGGCAGACGGCACAACTTTAGCCGTGGACAAGAGCAATAATCTTTATGCAACGACATCTTCCGCCATCAATAAATATGACAGAGACGGTAATCTTCTTATGGTAATGGGGTGGGGCGTAAAGACAGGCGCGGTGTCATACGAAAAGTGTACTTCCTCATGCCAGGCCGGAATCAAAGGAACCGGTAACGGACAATTATCCGATCCGAGAGACATATCTACTGACTTTAACGAAAATATATATGTGGCGGACAGCTCTTTCGGACGCATACAGAAATTCGACAAGAACGGTAACTACATTAGCAAGATAACACTTCAGAGCGGCAGCGGAGACGGCAAGTTCTCAAGCCCGACTTCATTCACTATGAATTCGACCGGCAATTATCTGATAGTCGATTCTAATTCGCGCAGAATTCAGGAACTCGACGGTTCGGGAAATTTTGTCAGGAAGTTAACTTCCCCGCCTGCAACTAACGACAAGCCCACATATATTTCTTCCATAACCTTAGATTCCGCAGGAAACATCATAGTTTCGGATTTCGAAAATAACCGCATCCAGAGATTCGATGCGAATACAGGCGGTATATCCACATGGGGAGCCACGGTTCAAGGCTCCGGCGACGGCCAGATCAAGGAAGCAAGCGGAATAAAGGTAGACGGAAGCGGTAACCTGCTTATCTCCGATATCGGAAATGAGCGCCTGCTTAAGACCGATTCGCTATTCAGACAGATAAATATCTACGGCATAGGTGTAAACGATTCTTCTCCGGCTTATCAAACATGTACATCAAACTGCAAGCCGGCGACCACCATAAACCAGGGATCGATCTGGTGTAACAGTGCGAACCAGACTGATTATGAACATTTCTATCCGGGGCAGATTGCTTTGAATGCAGGCGGAAATGTTTTTGTGGGTAACCTTTTCACTAACCGCGTGAGAAATATTTCCACGCCAAAGGACTATGGAACAGGAGTAGATGATTTTTATTATCAGTTGATACAGAACTATCCATACTGCTGGGCGACTCCGCCATCGACGGATGGCGTCGGAATACTTTCGCCGCGTGGAGTCGGAGTTGATTCGTCCGGTAATGTATATGTTTACGATTCCAGAAACTTCAGGGTACAGAAATTCGACAGCGCGGGGACTTTTATTTCCGCCTGGGGAATGGGAATAAACGATGGAGACATGACTTACCAGGTATGCACTTCCGGTTGCGAAAAAGGACTAAATGTAATGTCTGCTTCGAATTCGGTAGGAAGTCTTGCCATCGGCGCGTCAAATAATGTCTATATCACTGACGGATATAAGGTCGTCAAATTCGACAAAGACGGGAATTACCTTGCGATGTGGACAACAGGAGCGCCGCCTTCAAACTATCCGGTATATCTAACCTCGGATTCCGGCGGTAACATATATGTTACGAATGTAGCATACTGTACAGGTGGCATAGGGTGTACCGAAACAGGAGCCAGAATACAAAAGTTCGACGCTAACGGCGTTCTGCTCGCGACATGGGGTAACGACGGTACAGGGAATGGAGAATTCATACAGCCTGGACCGATAGCCGTGGATTCAGCAGGCGCTATATATGTCGGAGAAAAGAACTATTACATCAATGGCCCCCGCATCCAGAAGATTATCCCGAACGGTATAACTATCGCACAACCTCCTATAACGCCGCCGACACCTCCAGGCCCGACGCCGACGCCCACAACTTATGTGATCGGACTTAGCGTGACAGGCTCCGGAACAGGAACAATAACCGGCAGTAATTCCGCTATAACCTGCGATCCTTCATGTAGGCTGGCCGTGTCTCCGGCTCTTACTCCGAATTCGCTTGTGGTTCTGACCGTGACACCTTCCGCCGATTCCACATTCACAGGATGGTCGGGGGCTTGTACGGGACAAAACTGCACGCTGACTATGGATTCCAGTAAGACTGTGACGGCAAATTTCGACTTAATAAGTCCCGTCACAAAAAATGTCACGGTAATTAAGACAGGATCAGGCAGAGTTGTGAGTACACCGGCCGGAATAGACTGCGGGACAACCTGTTCATATCATTTCGCAAGCGGCTCATCTATATTGCTTCGGGCTATACCCGATAGCGGATATGCTTTCTCTTCGTGGACGGGATGTACGTCAACCAACGATGTATGCACCATGACGGTAAATTCCGATACCACAGTCACCGCTAAATTCACCGTAATCACATATAACCTTACTGTCACAAAACCGACCGCCGGAAACATTACTGGTAACGGCGGACTTAACTGCGGTACCGGCGGAAATAATTGTACTGTCACACTGAACTACGGAACTTCGGTCTCGCTTACGGCCACACCTGATTCCGGCTATACCGCGGGAGCCTGGTCAGGAGTTTCGTGTTTGAACGGGGCTGCGTGTGCCTTCACTTTGACCGGGGACACTACCATTACACATTCTTTCGTTCAAACATTCGTACTTTCCGCCACTCCACCTACAGGCGGAACGATTACCGGTAACGGGCTAAACTGCGGGGCGACTTGCTCTTCCATACTGAATAAAGGTACCACTGTAACACTATCGGCAACTCCCCTCACCGGTTACACTTTCTCCTCATGGGGCGGCGACTGTTCAGGGATGACATGTTCTTTCACTCTGAACGCGAGCAAGTCGGTTACGGCTTCTTTCAATCTTATTCCGGTCACGCATACGGTGACTATCACAAAGACCGGGGCTGGACAGGGCATAGTCACAAGTATGCCTGGTGGAATCAATTGCGGAGCTTCGTGCAATTCGGCTGTTTCATCACCGGTATCCGCGGGAACAAAAGTCAGACTTTTCGCCGCGGTCGGTACCGGTTATACGTTCACCGGATGGTCGGGAGATTGTTCAGGGACGGCGGCGTACTGCGACGTGACCATGAATGCGGATAAAAACGTCACGGTTAACTTCGATAACGCGGCCGGCGGCGGCCCAAGTGGTATAACCGGTTCATGTGCGGGGAGCGGCGGCCCGGGCGGGACTTTCCCGAACAGCGCGGTCTGCGCGACTTTCAACGGAGTGAACGTGAACGACATGGTTCAACTGGGCGACAATGGAGAAATCTGGGACATGAGCAAGAATTCGGGTGGTAACGACAACCCTTTGCGCTTCACCGATGCGCAGGGTATTTCTTCCACAGCCGGAGATAACGGGGCGACAGCCGTAAAAGGCCTTGCCACCGGCGTCAACGGTTCAGGAGGATGGTTCGAGGGATTCAAAGGTATTGTAGGCGTAGGAACCGGAACAGGTACAGGTACTAACACAGGAGTCTATGGCACGGGAACCTACGGAATATACGGACTGGGTGAAGCAAACGGAATCGGAGTATTGGGTGAAGCAAACGACAATACTGCTATCGGCGGAAAATTCATGGACAGCACCGGTGTCAATAACGTGGAACTGGGTACAAAGGACTACTCAATAAACGCGACCGGGGATGTCCGTATAACAGGCAAACTGACCGTGGAAGACAGTGTGACACTTAACGGTAATGTTACTATGAACAACATGGATATAAAGAACGCGGTACTGCCTAATCTTCAACTCATCCAATCCGCGACAGACCAGACAGGAGCTAACTACTCATGCCAGCAGGTCTTCTATACGGAGGTGAAGATTCCGACATTGAACTGTACTGCCACAAATTCGCACACCCACACTTTCAGTGCATCCGGTTCGGCTTCAGGGACTGCGGATCCTTCCACTCATGTTTTCACCAACGTTCCGGTGACCGTAAACGGAGCAATCACATCATCCCCTTTAGGTGAGAGCATCAACTGTTCTACGGGAGCGGTGACAACTCTGATAAAGCCTAACTATATTTGTATTTCCAGGCAGATATGATCATCACAAACATGAAAAAAAATATACCACACATGACCCCGATAATTTTTTCATTAGCCATCGCTTTTGCATTTTCGGTTGCGACAGTCCATGCCGAATCTTTCTATGATCCCACTGGCAGTTGTGTAGGATCTTTCGGACCTAACGGACTTCCCACCACGAACACTGATTGCGCCAAATTCAACGGCATTAAAATCGACAACGGTCTTCAGTTGGGGGTAAACGGCGAAATCATGGACAGCACCAACAATCCTGTACAGATAATCGATCCGCAAGGTTTGCTAATCAATAGTACCGATGCTTCGGTAAACGCGGTGAATGCTTTTTCTTCAGGTTTGGGTGGCTGGGGAGGATGGTTTTCCGGATTTAACGGTGTAAAAGGAATCGGCACGGGGACGGGAACTACGACCGGAGTCTATGGCTTAGGGAGATTTGGGATAGAAGGAGTCGGTTCATCTTCGGGTACCGGTGTACTTGGAAAGGCCGGCGACCAAACAGCTACAGGCGGCATATTCAAAGACAGCGCTAACAGAAACCGTGCATATATGGGCACACATGATTATGCCTTAGACTCAACCGGAGATGTCCTGTTCGGAAGCAAGATGGAGGTGAACGGAGACGTCAACTTCCGCGATAACGTTTCGCTGTCGAACAAATCACTTTCGGGGGCGAGGCTGCCGAATCTCACACTGGAGCTTTCTATGGTGGACAAGTCTCTGTCCGATTCGATGTATTCCTGCGTACCGGAATATCGCGCAGACGAGGTCTTAGTGAGGTGTCCGGATATATCTCATACCCACAGTCTGTCATCTTCGGCTACGGCTTCCGGCAGCATTGATCCGGGCACACATGCCCTTTCGTCCGTTGCTGTCTACGGAAGCACCGGTTCGGGCACCAGTACATTCACCTGCCCCGACATAACCGTAAGGATTGTGACAGGAGGATACCTTTGCGTAAAAAAACAGATATAGAAGGGCCTGCGGACTATTGTTGAGTCTGTGTCGTCATAACAGGGTTCGTCTTATCGAACGTACTGCGGCATGCGTCGGCATTGAACTTCACCGGAATCTTGTCGCATAAAGAACGGTTTTTTTTCGCGATTGCCCGGTTTATGATATCCGAAGCTATCTCCGCCGATTCGTCGTAGGCCTTTTGGCAACCGGATATGAACTGGGTGGGCATCATCTCACTGCAGATGGCAATATCCCTTTTGTCTATCGCACGTCTTACCACTTCTCCCTGACGGCACAGTTCCCTGATCGGAGCATCCTTTATATCTTCGCATCTATCGAACTTCTGGCTTTCGAACATCTTGCCGTAGAGGTCGTTGTCTTTTTTGATTTGTTCATTCTTTTCATCGGCGCGCAAAGCGACTTCAACCTGCATCCTGCATTCTTCACGACCGGCGGGCGATGACATTTTTTCGCAGACTGAAGCGTCTTTTTTTGCAACCGACTCTTCACGCGAAGCAGCATCGGAGAGTATTATTCCGCATGAAAGACTTAGTTTTTCGTCCATGATTTTCTTGCATAAAGATATGTCTTTCAGTTTCAACGCTCCATCATAGGCGACACGGTCGGCAGGGCTAACATCTGTCACTTGAGCATTTTTCCCGTTTTCCGCAGATTGAGAGGAATCAGTATTATGGACGGAAGTCTTTGTTTCACATGCGGCAAGAATAAAAAATACCGATATCATCGCCAGATACAACATTGCTGTAATAGATTTTTTTTTGCCCAATTTTGTCTTTTTCATGTTTTTTGAATATGTGATTTCGTGTCCAATTTTAGGCCTTGTGTACGTTTTACTCAAGCAAACGCATTTTGTTACCGGGTAACTCGTTTGAAAAATGTGTTCCAGCTTATCCGTTAACAAAATACCGGGGGCTGATTTTTGTTTTTTGAGGGATTTTATGGTATACTAATAAGATTTTATTTAAAAAGAATAACAACTACGGACATGAAGAAAGCAGGAACAAAAAAAATGGCGTTAGCAATTATTCTTTGCGTTTCCATAATCGTATCATCTGCTTCGCCGCTTACGGTTCTGGGCGCCGGGCCGGTTGGAGATCCTCCTAACAATGTGGTGGATGCCAGGTTCAATACTTTGAACGTAGCGGATCATCTTTATGTAAATACAAACGGAGAAATCTCTAATACGGCGACCACCGGGGCTAAGAGCGGCCCGGTCTTCGTAACTGATGCCGAGGGCCTGCAAGTGGATGCTTCCGCCGGAGCGAATAGCACAGCCGGTTATTTTACGGGTAGCAAGTATGGAATACAGGCATATAGCACTTCCGCGACAAATTCATACGGCGGACTTTTTTCCGGGCTTACTTTCGGAGTTTCCGGTTCCGCGGTGGGAGGTGTCGGCTCCAAAGGCGTATACGGCAGCGCGGAAACAGGAGTCTATGGCGACGGCAGTCTGTATGGAGTTTATGGAAAACCTAATCAGGTTTCCGGAATCGGCGGTTATTTTTTGGATTCCACAAGCGCAAACATCGTAAGACTGGGTACATCCGCTACGGCGATAGATGTGACCGGCGATGCTGTGATTTCCCCCGGGCAATTGACTGTAATGGGGCCGAATGCGGCCACCGGCTCTGCAGCTATAGAAGGTAATTCAGCACAAGACACGGGTGTTTCGGGAGTATCAACTTCATCTTACGGAGTCAGCGGGAAATCGACGGGTAATTCCGGAGTCTATGGAGAAACGACAAACATCTCCGGCGTATATGGTAAATCCACGTCCGCTACCGGTTTCGGTATTGGCGTATATGGTGAATCGACAAACTGGTCCGGCGTTATCGGGCAGGGAAAGGCGGCCGGGGTCACCGGAACGGCATCGGGCAGTACGGCAGGCACAGCCGGTGTGATAGGACACGCGAATGCCGGATTTGGGATGTGGGCCAACGGAGCAATAGCCGCGCACTTCGAGAACTACAACAACAACGGCTATTGGGTAGATTTGGGGATTAACGGAAAATCGATGATTGCGCATGGGGATATGGATGTGACCGGAGTACTGGGCGTCATAGGCACAGTCAATGCCACGACCGCAGCGGCGGCCACTAATGGAGTTAACGGCACTTCCACGCAAGGAAAAGGAGTGTACGGAGTCTCTACCAACAGCTTCGGAGTTGAAGGAAAATCTACGAACAACATAGGTGTAGTGGGTTCATCCACTGCCACTTTCGGAGTAAAGGGCTCGACTTCCGCCGCAGGAAGCGCGGGAGTATGGGGAACAGGCGAAACCGGCGTAACCGCAGATGGCTCTGTAAGCGGAGGATCTTTCAGACATACGGGATCATCAAACGGTGTTATCCTGGCAACGGCAGCCTATGCACTAAGCACGAGCGGAGACGCGAATGTCACAGGCAAGATTACAGCAACAAACAGTAGTGGAGGAAACGCAATCGACGCAAATTCG
Source organism: Candidatus Altimarinota bacterium (assembly GCA_041752875.1). GTDB lineage: Bacteria > Patescibacteriota > Gracilibacteria > UBA1369 > UBA1369 > JTS-AC46. Next base: position 231,622 of record JBGSVP010000003.1, on the reverse strand, counting down.
ACCAACGCTTATGGTGTCTATGCACAATCAGCCAATGGTACAGCGGTCAAGGGATACGGCGTTACTGCGGGAACTTTCTCCAGCAAGAATACGTCGAACAGTGTGGATCTGGGAACAGGTTCGTACGCGGTAAACGCGACAGGGAACGTCAACATAAACGGCAGTCTTACGGGAGCAAACATGTCAAACCTGCAATTCCAGAGATTTCCGGCTCCACCCGGAGGCAACTGGCTTTGCGTAAAGGACCAGGTCGCGCAGGTGGTGCAGTTGAGCATCGACTGTTATCAATCCGGGGCCACGTACGCCACGACTGTGGAATCGAACGGGCATACTCATTCGTATTACGATCAGGATACATGGATGACTTATGCCGTGACTAGCGGTCATTCACATACGGCTACGGGATCTACGAATTCGCAATCGGCGAACACGACATCGGTGGTAGGACTGACAACGTCATCGTTGGGGTTGACGGCGAAAGCGGATAGTACCAGTAATCACCAACATTATATCGGCTTTGTTTCAACAGGAATGAAATCGGCTGTTTCTGGACAAAGCTCATTAACGTCAGGGGTTCCTGGACATACGCATACTTTAACCGGTTTTTTCGGTCAGCCGGCGGGGGGGTTGCAAGATGTATCTACCAATGCCGATGGAGGCGGCTATACGTGGAACTCGTCAGAAGTAAATGGACAATTTAACATAACCAACCATGTACATGGCTTAAATACGCACGCACACAACTTACCTAGATTTATCGCATCAATGAGTACCGAAAACAGTCACTATCATTCCGACGATCATTATCACTATATAGGCAACATGAGTACAACAACCGATGGTTCGCATGCACACAATATCGATGCCCACTCACATACCATCACCAGCCATGCCCATACTTTCGACCACACCCACAACATCACCGGAAGTACAAACAATGCCCAGGACACGATTACGGGGACAGGGGCAAACTCCAACACGAACAGGACATCCGGCGGGGTAAGCGCGACTCATACTCATAATTTCACGGCTCCTGTCTGTTATCCGGGTGCACAGGTAACTTCAATCATCTATGCCTCTGACAGCGGCGTAAGCGGTGATAATTACATCTGTATAAACAAGCAACTGTAGCCTGGCTATTGAACAAGAATGCCCTGGGTGGCTTTCTGTTGCGTAATTGGAGGAGGCGGTGACGTCAACGCGGTGTAGGCGTCTTTGCACGATTTCTGGTTTTCCGGGCGCTCCAGTTGTGCGCACACATTGATATCTTTTGCGTTCAATGCTTTATCCAAAACCATCTTAAAGTATTCGGTAGAAGAGTAGTATTGACTGATGCACTCTTCCACGTAATTGTCTTTTATCAGCTCTTTACATATTTCCGGGTCTTTCTTGGCAAGGGCGTCTGATTTTACTTTAACGAACAGGCATTGTTCCCTGATTACGCTTTCTGTCAGGGTTTCACATTTCGAAAAATCTTTTCCGGCTATGATTTCATCATATATTTTCCTCTGATCCGTGAATAAGTTCTGTCTTTCCTGCTCCTTGCCTGCAACTTTCACCTGAATCTTACAGGTGGCGACCTGATCAGGACTGGACATCTTTTCGCAAAGGGAAGTATCCATGTTTGCGATGGCAATTTCCTGGGTGGCGATATCTTTTATGGAAGAACTGCAAAGTTCTTTCAAAAGCTGACTTGTGATATCATCGCATAAAGATGTGTCTTTTAATCTTATCGCCCCGTCGAAGGCTATGCGGTCAGCCACGGGATTTTCTTTTTTTACTATATCCAGACCCATGTTAGATTCATCCGACTGGGTGGCAGAGGTAGCCGGTTGTACCTCTTCGGTAACTACAAGATCCGGGCTGTTCGCGCCCACGCTATTTTCGGTAGCAGTTTCACAGCCCGTAATAAACAGGGAAATAAAAAGCAATAAAGCCAATTTTGTCGCCGGCAAAAAATAATTGTTTATTCTCTTCATGGTTTGTTTATGATTAAAGTCCAAGCTTCTTTCTGATTTCGTCCGCGGCGGCCTGGTCGTTGGATTGTTTTTCGTTAGACTTCTGTTCTAGTTCAAGATCCTGCCATTCGGCGAAGTGCTGGGCTTCCAGCTTCTTCAGCTGGTCGACGTGCTTGGCGGAAAGTTCGGCGAATTTGCGGCGTTCCTCTTCAAAGATACGCATAAGTTCGTCCACCTGGGATTGTTTCAGTTTGGGAATCGATTCAACGATGCGTTTCTTTTCGTCCTTAGTAAGGGAGATGGAACCCGCAAGAAGATGCAGGAACAACTGCTCGTCGAACTGGAGCGTATGTGCGGGAATCTTGTAAGTTATAACTTTCGGTAAAAGTTCGCCTATCTGATAATTGGCGGGGGTCGCGTCTTCCGGTTCCTGTGCGGCACCTGTTTGGCCATCCATGCCCGTATCGTCATCACCCATGCCTGCCGCGAAGGGGTTTCCCGCGCCTTGATTTCCTGCTTGTCCGTTGGTCTGGTCTGACATATTGATATTGGGTTAGATCGGCTGATTAGACTGCGAGGAGACAGGTTTATGTCCTTCTCTATTTCCTTTTACCCGCTCGGTGTTTATTTTACCCCAATATGTCTGTTTTGCAAAAAAATATTTTTCGGTACAAAAAAGGCTCCCCCGGTGTGCGCGAGGGAGCCTTTTATTTTACTATTATGCTATTCCCTGTTCAAAAGGAACTGATACAGTGCGACTGCCACTTCCCTGCGGGTGAGTTCACGCTGCGGCTCCAGATTGTCGGCGGATCTGTCGGGGAAAAGGTTGTACTTCGCAGCTGTGCCGGAGTATTGGGCGAACCAGTCGGTAGAAGCTACGTCTGTATATTCATAAGGCAGATCTTTTTCCAGGTCGAAAGTCAATGTCAGCATCTTCAGGAATTCAGCAGTATTCACACGGTTGGCAGGTTTGAAGTTGCCGTCCTTGTAGCCCTGGATGATTCCTTTTTTCGCGGCGGAAAGGACGAATTTCATGTACCATTCGCCTTTCTTAAGATCCTTGAAAGAAGATTCTCCTTCGCCGTCTTCTCCGGCCAAAGTGCCGAAGCGTGCAAGCAAAAGGAATTTGGCGGCTTCGGCCCTGTTAACAGGTTTGTCTCCGCGGAATGTGCCGTCCGCAAAACCTCCGATTACTCCCCTGCGGTATAGTTCGTAGGCGGCGATTCCTTCTTTACTGTTTAGGTTTGTGTCATTAAACGGATTTTGTTGCTCATCGCCTGTTGTAACGACTTCGTCTTCGAAACCCGCGACCGGTACGTCTTTCTGGCAGGCTTTCATGTATTCATCTTTAGCTGTGGCATAACCTACGCTGTCCGTCTTGCCCTCTTCCGTCATCTGATCCATTTTCTCCGTAAGCATCTTGCACCTGTCGTTTATAGAGCCGCTCTCGGTGCAGAGCTGGGAATATTTCATTTTCGCCTTAACATATTCGTCCGAGGTCGTATCTCCATTCTCTATGAACGTATTAATCTTTACTTTCAGGGCATCGCAGGGATTTTCGCCGGGTTGAAGGTTTTTACAGTGTTTTTCGTATTTCTGGCTTACCATCTTGTATTCTTCCGAATCTACATTGTTACTTAGCTTATTCAACATTTCCTTCAGGTCGGTGCATGGGTTGTTCGATTCTTTGGGATTTTTTTGCGAAAAGGACTGATTTTGAAAGTTGCCCATGTTATTCGGAGGGGACATCATCTGTCCACCGCCCTGTGCCGGAGGCATTTGAGGTTTGGGGCATTTTTCGATGAAACTCATCTTATCTTCAGGAGTACCTTTTCCGGAATCAAGTAATTCCTTAAGTTTTTGGCATTCCGGAGATAACATCCCCTGACCTCCGCCTCCGCCGGGTGCTCCGAATTGGCCGCCGGAGGGCATCTGTTGAGTGTTCATTTCACCCTGTGCTCCGTATAAGAATGCGCGAATCTGCTCGTTGCCCGAAAGCTTGAGCGATACAGCTACCCCCGCGACCACCGTTATTGCCACTGCGGCGAGTGTCAGGAGTGTGTTTTTTGTTTTTGGCGTCATGTTTTTATGTTTTTATGGGATACTTTTTATATGTTTATATTTATTGCTATCGTATTATTTTATAACACTTTACTCATTATGTCAAACCACTAATGATACAGTTTGACTAAATAATCATTTACACTATCATTTTGGCCTAAAATTAAACTAAAAATCATGTCAGAATCATCCAAAATGCTTGTTTTGGCAAGACAGGAGCCGACGGGAACCGAAATCACCGTTTCGGAAATAGACGGACTTAAGTTCCGCGCGGGGCTGATAAAAGAAGCGCAGGAAAGATCGAAGTCAAGAAATATTCGGCTGAATGTACTGAATAAAGAATATACCGCAGTTTCCGAAGAGATAGAGGAAGCTACGAAAGGATGGAAACAGACTCTGGAAACGGAGAAAGCGATGATATCGGAACAACTGGCAGAACTGAAATCGAAACTGGAAGATGAAACCGCCTCGAAAAAACAGGAATTGACGGCATCTGTCGAAAACGAAAAGGCACGCATCCTGGCCGAAATGAAAGGTCAAAAGGATGATTTAAGAAAGGAGCTTTCCGTCCCTTACAAAATTCGCAGGCAGGACAGGGATCTATTCTGGAATGAGCTTAAAAAATTCTGTGATGGACCGGTTACACCCGAAACGAAGATGGTGCGTCAATTCCGAAATACGATGTTTGCATCGGGTATGGGCAACGAGATAGTGAAAAGGTTCGGTAGCGAAGCGGATGTGGAAAGCGACGCGATCAAAAGATTCATCTGGACTGATCATCTTTATCCTGCGATCGCGGAAGATTCGGAAAAGGCGTTGGGGCATGTATACAAGAATCAGGAAAGTCCGGAATTCAAAAGACTTACCGAAAACCATTTACTGGAAATATGCAGGTATTATATCCATTCGATTAATTTCGACTGGTCGCGGAAGAACGAATTCGCGCGCGGGAACTATAATTTTCATGAAAACATAAAGCTGGGATTCAAAATGACTCCCAAATATTGTAATAGAGTCATATTTCGTTTCAAGGACATACTGATCGGAAGCGGAACAGCAAAATTTGTGGACAGGGAAATCGATAAAGACAATTTTGTGGATATCATCCTTGATTTTGACCACCTTAAGTCGGTATTGAAATCGGATACTTATGATGATTTTTTCAAAAAAAAGATTTTCCCGCGTTTTAAGGAGATGTTGATAAAACTCGGAATTCCATTCCAGGACTTCACACTGTCCGAATATCTAAAGAAAATGAGATATATAATCAGAAACAGTTTCGAAATCGACCAGCAATCGTTGGCCGTTTCAGAAAGGCTACGTGATTGTTCTTCTTTAAGTTCCGCGATACATGAAGTGAACAAAGAAGCCGGGACGTATGTGCTCGAAATGGTGGAACAGCTGACTACGAAAGTGAGTCCCTATGAATCATATTTCAGGGAAAAGACTAATTACACGGTCAATACTGTCGATATCGCTACGGTAGAAAGTCTGGTTGCCTCGATGTTATCGGAATTGACGGGCATTCCGGTAAAGGATGAGATGGCTCCGGTGCGAAAAAGATATAATGAAATACAGGAGACAATGGCCGGAATAGAATCTCATCCGGGAATAACGGAGATGCGGAAAAATATTGACCGGATTCAGGAAGAAAACCCCAACCACGAAAAAATCCTGGAAGCGGAAAAAAGGATGCAATCTATATGTCAGAAAATGGAAAACCCTGATCTTAATCCCAAAACGGAGCAACTCCGAAAAAGGGGGAAATACATCAAAGATGAGATAAGCGAAGTATGGAAAGTTATAAACGAAAGGCACCAGATGGAATGGAAGGGTGTTAATCTTGAAGACTTTCCGGCGCTAAAGGAAGAACTTCATATCTTTGTCATAAGAAAGACTTTCGAGTTACGTCTGATGGAAGCGCTATTACCTCAAAAACAATCCGGCAGGATAGAACCTCTGGAGGAAAGGAACCGGAGACGAACACTTGAGATGGAGAAAGAAAGGTTCCATAAGTTCATGTGCAACCATGGATTTAAACCTGCAACAATCAATGATTTCTATAACAACCTTCTGAAACTGAACCATCAGATCTTTCGGCGGTTCGACCGGGCACCGGACAAAAAAGGATTTTTCCGCATTTCAGAGACAAAACAGGACATCATCGACGGCATCTCGGTCAGTGAAGAAGCGACTCAATATTTCCGACTGAAGGAATTCATCTACAAGCTTACGCTCGCAGGAAAGACATTGCTTTCGTCGTCCGACCCCCAAAAGAAGGAAGCCGGCGACCTCTACTGCGAAATAGCCTACCTGCTCCACAAAAGATTCGAAGGAGTTCCGAAAGAGCTGGAAACACGCCTCAACGTATCGGACATGAACGTATTCCTGGGTCTGGATGACGCATTGCACGCGCTATCGGGCCTGTTCAGCAACGATGGCCGAAGGGAAGTCCTGGCGAACCTGGACTCGCTGGATACTGCCCTGGATGCCGCGGCAGAAGCAAAGTCAACTTCGGTGTCGTCGAAAGAATATGTGAAGGATTGGGAAAAGAGGCTTGAGGAGTCGAAGGTTAAATAATCTTTTTCAAATCTCCATTAATAATGATCGGCTTTACTGCTTCGATTTCGGTTTTGCAATACGGCATTTCGGGAATCGGGTTTAGCATGAATATCTTTTGATTCAGCACATGGGCAAAACCGATTTCCATTAAAGTGTTTCCGCCCACGTAATTCTTTATGCCATTCTTATCAAAGTTTAAAACGAGTACAGCGTCTGTTCCCTGCATTATTCGCCAAAATTCACGAATCGCGTCCATGTTATATTTTTGGTGAAGTTTAATCTCTTCTATTTCGGATTCGTTTTTGCCGACCATTGCCTTATGCAGATCAGTGAGAAATGCCTCATGCCCCAATTCCCGAAGTTTTTCGCTATACTCAAGCATTTTATCTATAAACTGCATTGAGCCGATTATTCCTATTTTCATATCAGGTGTGTAAATACTTTTATTATACTTTGTTTTTTTTCTTTTTTAGAATAGCGATCGTTCCTCCTGTGAATACCAAAACCATTACAATAATCAAAATTATGGGCGGGGAAAATTTAGTATCTGAAGACTGATTGTCTGAAATATCGCGGGGAACATTAGGTGTATCAATAATGGCAGACTTATCAATGTTTTTTTCATCCTCCGGTTCCAGGGAAGCGATTATATTGCTCCATTCAATAAGTTCCGAATCAGCGTCAAACGATTCTTTTTCCTTTATGCCTGATGAATCGGCGCTGATCTTTTGACCATTCCAGACATCGATCGGTTTTCCCCCGGAAGTGGGAGTGAATGAGACAATGCCTTTGTAGACTTTAAGTGAAGACACATTGTCTTTCTCTGAACACTCGAAAATCGTGCCTTTGATACCGGCTACCGCCTGATTCATTTCTATATCCATGGTACCATCGATAACCATTTTTCGGACATTGGCCCAAATGGAACCAGCGAATAGTTTAAGTTTACCGTCTTTTTCACCCGGGGCGGTGATAATGATTGTGGTTTCGGGCTTCATTACAAACGTAGACATGTCCGGAAACATGATGATAGCCTTACTGTCTTCTGATGTTTTAATCATGGCCCCCGAGGGGATCTGCTGATCGAGGTCGCACGTTTGCCATTTTTCGACTGGATCGTTGGGCATCTTCCATTCGATTTGCCCGGTCAATCCGGAAAAGTGCGCTCCGGAATCTTTGCCCATCCCTTCCCATGTAATATCAATCACTTCCGGATCAGCTCTATTTTTTTCTTCCCAAGAATAGACAACCTTTATTGTGTATGGCGTATCGGTAGTAAAATTTTCATAGTTACCATCAGCCATTTGGGTTCTTCCGGTACCTGTTAGCCTGCCTGAATAACTAAGCAAAGCCCGTCCGCCTACGATATTGCCTTTCACTTTACCACTAAATTCACTTTCTCCGTATCCGTCCGTAGTTTTACCATCAGTACCAACAAATGTTTTTACATAATGTTCGGAATCACTAAATTGAAAAGTTCCGGTAATTGTTCCGGAATAACTATCATATTCTCCCTCTACTTTCAGATGTCCGCTACCATCAAAAATCTGATTAATTTCTCCGAGGGAATAACCTACGGGAACAGACTGATTCACTAAAACTTTTCCCTGGGAGATAGAAATGTTGGCAATATGTGATGTTTGGAAAAAAAACATTTCAAAAGTACTTAGGTCTTCAGTACCGCCTGTTTCTTTTAATCGTCCATCTTTGAGAAAAAAATCCTCTTTAGGAAATCCCTCGGCAAAAGTTAATGTAGGGATGATTAAAGAAATGATAAGGGAAAGTAGAATTGTTTTTTTCATGGGATATTTTTAAAGATTTTTTGAATTGCGATTAATGTTTGCGGCATATGAGAAGTTGCGACCGCAGGGAGTAATTTGGGTTAGCCCCGAGCCGAGGGGCGAACCTCATATCCGCTGTTATACGCCATAATGGGCTTTCCTCAATTCTTATAAATTTGATTTTTTCGTTTAGGTTTTTTATAAGCCACAAACCAAAGTCATATCCTCACAATTAGTAGCATTTAATATACATTTATTTTTTTTGTCACTCCAACTTCTACATTCTTTCATGCAAGAATCGAGACCTTGGCTGAATAAATCTTGACCCGCATTAGGAACGAGACTCAAACATTTGTGTATATAGTTTCTACAAGGGGATTCACAATCTTTTTTCTCCTTCTCTGCAACATCCACGCAAGCAGGTTTTATCTTGGCGATTTCATCTTCAATTTGTTCCTCGGTTTCTTTAATTAGTTTGTTATATAATTCCAATAAATCAACTGGCTTATCTGATTGATCAAAATATAAAGGCTGTGAACCTACTTTCGGAATAAATTCTTCTTTGGCAGGATTTTCACTAGGAGGGATTCTATTACCATCAAGATCAAATTGCCATGCTCCAGGCTCGGGAATTGGATTAGACATAGCACTAATATATGCTTCGTTATCAAGATATCTTTGTTTTGCCTTTTTTATATTATCAAGCTCTTTTGTTAAGGCGGTTATTTTATCAACATATGGTTTTGCGCATTTGCTTAATAAATTAGCTTCTGTAACCCCTACTTTTTCTGAAAGTTGTTTATAATCCATTAATAAAGATTCCACCAAAACGCTCTGTTCAGGCAAAGTATCTTTATCCTTATCTAAATACATCACAACCCCACCCACAAACACAATAGCTCCTACCACAGCTCCAATTTTTCCTAATAGGATTATTTTTGGTAAAGTCATAAGTTTAAAAGTTTAACAAATATATGAAACATGGTTTAAAAAATATTTTTTTAATTGCGTATAATGACCCAGGCTATGCGATGTTTGACAGCAGTACAATATGCCCGAAGGGTGACTGCTGGCAAATATGGGTGAGTGAGCGTTAAAAATAAAATTACTTTTTATCCACTTGTATATAGCCTTGTTGCAAACAGTAACCGGCAGCATATTTATCCGCTTCTTCTTTCGTATCAAATTGTTTATCCCAAGAGCTTTCCTGCATATTAGTGTGCGGACCACTTTGAATAATCCTGTTGAAACTGGGAGTCCATTTCCCATTTGCCAATTGATAGGAAGTTGGCTCGAAAAATGTTTGCATATTGTAGAAATTAAAAAGTAATTTTATTTAGCGAGTGAACCGGCTGGCCTGTGTTGTGCGATGCTTACCCACCTTTCTTAGATTGCTCCAACATATCCTTATAGTATTGGGGATTGTCATCCATGAAGTGGATTAAATAGAATTTGGCCAGTTTTGATATTAAAAGATTTCTCCAATTCCTTACAGGTTTAACAACGTGATAGCTTTTTCTAGTATCAAAAATCTTGATTAATTCAAACTTTTCTAATTCTTCGTCTATGAAATTCATATGATGACGTGAATTCAAACAATAGAATCTTTTCTCATAAAACTGACCAACCGTGTGTCTTAGTGGCCGTTCTTTCTCGTTTGAATACCAAATATCTAAAAATCTATCTGCCATATATTTGCCCCAAGAATTCCCCCTGCTGTTACGATTTTCTTTGAGGATTATCCGTGTTATCCGTATTGCTTGTATAGCTTTTGGGGCAAATTTGAAAAGAATGAAAACCCCCACCAAAGAAAGAACGGCCCATACAATGTTATCGACAAACCAATCCCCAATACATCTAAGGTTTTGATTTTTAATACATTCTAAAATGTTGTTTTGATCTTCAGGCATAAAGGGGGGTAAATTTTGCCTAACGTTCGCAGCCAAGCGAAGTTTTTTGCATTGGTATAATATGCACGGAGGGCGACCAATGCAAAAAATTTGGGAGAGCCGCAGCGAACCGCCTTGGGTGCTGTTAGCTGATGCATTCCTTTATAGATATTTCCTAAAATCATTATTTCCTAGACGCAACATATGATCGCTTACTTGAGCTATTATTTTTTTCACTTCTTCATCTTCATTTAGGTAAAGTTTTTGGACAATATTTAAAATGCTTTTCTCCCTAGTCAGTCTTAAGAATCGATCTTGATATTGTGCTTTTACAATTTTTAACAAACATTGAGAGACAAGAAGAGGATGCTTTTCAGACAAATCATCTAACGTTTCCAAAGTACGATAATCGGGATCTATAATTCCTTTCGTTTGTTTTAATGTTTCAAGTAAATTTTCGAGCATCCATTTATCATCAAAGAAATCGACACGTAACCACCAACCAAATTCTTTTAATTCTTCAACACTGCGTGATTCTTTAAGTCTATTTTCCCAAAAAATTTTTAATCGTTCCTTGCTTGGTTCTTTCTCACGAACTGCTTTGTCGCTAGCGATATAAACTCTTCCTCCGAAATTCACAGCCCAGCCTTTCTGTTCCCAGTTGGCAACTTTATCTAGCTTTTTCAAAAGAGGATCGTCATATTCAATTATTTCATAAAAATAAGCTATCATCAGGTGTTCTATCAATCTTTCAAAAACATCAACCGGATGTTTATTTTTTTGCAAACTACTTTTTCTTAACTCATCGAGTGCTTTTTCATATTGTGGCCGCAATTCCTCAAATATCTCAGGATAAACTGCATTAATGAGGTAAGTCTCCCATGCAGCATAACGTCGCTCAATATCATCAAGCGGAAAAAGTCTGTCAATAATTCCTTTCGTCCATACTTTGTCGTAGATATACAACCATGGAAAAAAGCGACCATAAACTGACCTTATGGTAAAACCAGGCTCTGTTTTTATATCTAAATGAACTTCAAGAACTTCTTTCACCTCATCAGGTATTCTACTAATCCCTTTTTTCTTAAAATGCCTGTCATACCAAAAGATATAATTAAATAAAGCATGAAAAGCTTCCCCTCGAGTAGTGTTGATAGATAAATGGTAATAGTCGCTATTTTTCCCTCCATACTTTTTTTCATAATCCAAATCCGGGTCTTTGTCTTCACAGAGGTATTTTATTATTTCCCAAACATCCTTTTGTAAACTTTCAGGGATTTCGTTTTTCGAAGAATTTAAGCCATTTTCCAATAAATCAGCCATATACTGAAAGCAATTGCTCCAATCGATATTCCAATCATCTTCCTCGGGTTCAAAGATTGGTAAACTGTTTACTTTAGCCTTATCAATAATAATTTTCATAAGTTCTAAAACGGGCTGCCAATCGATTTGTCCCCCATTTCTCAATGCTTCCTTTAACCCGAAAAAATATTGGTAAAGATAAACAACGTGTAATCTTTCATCTTTGAATAATAACGCATTTTTAGAGTATATTTGAGGAGCTTCCTTTATAACTTCTACAAGTTCTCTGCCCAACCCTAGGCGGGAAGGTTCCCCAAAGCCTTTCTTAGGAGTCCACTGGATAAGATATTCAATGAGCTCGTCTAAAGACATTGCGCTGAGTTTTATAGCTTTTTGAGGGGAAGTGGGACCAGACCAAGAAGTCATAATGCCGCTATACATGGGTTTATACTTTTCTTCATTATCACCATTCAAAAAATCGGAATAGATTTTTTGCCATTTTTTATTCAACCAGTTTTTTACTAAGAATAATTTTTCAAGCTTCCAACGTCTTAAACGTCCTTCATCATCCTCTCTTGTCAGGTTGGCAGGCCCTTTTTCAACCAATTCAAAAAATTTCTCTTGAAAGGTCTTATCTAATTTCCCGAACTCTTGTGTGAGAAGCTCATCATATTCTTTCTCCGTTCCATATTCATCAAAATGCTCAATGATCGCCCATTGAATTTCACTTCCACAAGCTTTTGATAATTTTCTATATAAAAACAGCTTAATACGATTGAAAATGACATGATCGTATTTAAGCAATTTTTTAATTTCATCCGGGATGTCTAGCTTTGCATCATTACAATAATCCAAATAACTTTTCAGCATACTTATAATTCCATCTATTAGAATATCTACAACATCATCACGGTGCATTTCACTGTGTTCAATGGATGGTCGCCATATTTGAGTATACAACCCCTTGTCATCTGAAATATCGATAGCACTTTTGAGTTTAGAAATTAATATCCCAACAAATTCAGAATAATATTCGACCGGTATTTTTTTTAAGCACTCAATTACTTCCGCATATTGATGATTGTCAGCAAATCCCTCAACTTCTCGTAGTTTCGATTTGTCTTTTGAGGTTTTATGAACATCTAAAAGCTTATCTGTTAAAAGAATTGCAGCCTCTTTTTGATTTTCTACAATCAAATTCTCCAGTAGTTTTTTCGCCTCATATATCATAAAATCATAACTGGCTTGAACATCTTGAACCCAGTTTTGCTTTGCTAATATTTCAACTATCTTAACAGCGCCTTCGGCGGGCATTTCACACGCTGCTTGCAGAAAATATTGTCTTATAGATCTGCTATGACCGTCAATTTTATAATCAGAGTTATATGTTTTTATAAAAGCGACTATTTTTTCTGGAATTCCCGATGCAATATCTCTGATGTATTTACCAACTTGGCCTTTCGGTTCTAAAAATTTATTTTCTTTCAAAAAGTCAAACCATTCAAAATCAACTTCGTCAAAAAAATATGTATATGTAGCAGTGTTCCTGCTCAATATTTTAGCTACTTCTTCCTTTGTAATTTTATCTGGCCCCCTTTTAACTATCTCATCGATTCTTTCGTATATTTTATGCTGATCAATAAGGATATATTGCAGCAGCAATTCATATAATTCCTCGATTTTTTTAATGAATTCATCCTCTTTTTTGTAATAACCTTCATCGTAATGTGCAAATTGCACAAAATCACGATTCAATTTATTCCAATGTACCCAAACGCTATCCTTGATAAAGGTAATACCACCAAACGGGTCAAAGGCCCTGCTTATTTTCTGCACTCCAGTATTTTCTTTCTCTTGATCAGCAGTAGATTCATCTGAGCGAGTTAATATGCCAAATATATGACGAATAGCGTTTGCAACAGGAGGAATCCAATCGGGATGGTATTCTTTTTGAGCTAAAGTATACATCCCACCTTTAAAAATAGTTGCAAGCTGTGGATCTATTTCATGCAATTTGTTGAATATCTCCTTTTGTGTCGGATCCAAAGAAAAAGAAAATGGGATTGTATCCGATGGCGACAAAACTTTGCTGCTTCCGATTTCATCTGATTTAGACTTTTTTCCTAACAACCTAATGCTTCTGCTTTTACCAGGCTCTCTGGTAATAACACCTGCATTTTCTAGTTTTTCCAATAATTGATAAATTGATTGATCTGACTTCACATTCATCTTTCGTTTGAGCTCAACAATAGTCGGAGGAACTCCGTTTTTGCTGAAAAATTCTTCTATAACATGTAGAAGCTCAAGCTGTCTTTTTGTAAGTTTTTTGGCTTCCATGAGGCTCTGACTTTGTAAATATGAGTATAACTACATGTTTTATATCAAGCCTCGTTTGTAATGTCAAATATAAAAAATGTTTCCGTAGCGGAGCGGAGGAAACACCATATTTCCCCTTATAAATTAAAGAAAAAGAAATTTGAAAATTTTTTAAAACAATGGGCGATAGCCCAAAAAGAAAAGGAATATTTCAGCTAACGTATCGGTGTATGCGATGTTTTTGCGACCAACGGGAGCAAAAATATGGGAGGGGGGGCAGAACATTATTTCACCACAAATTTTAAGAATTAATCGCGACTGTCCCAATTTGCCGCAATACCTGCGATAAACTGATACCGAGAAATACTAAATACTGGCACCAGTATCTAAATTCATATCTGCTTTGTATTTTTCGATAACTTCTGGATATTTGCCTTCCTTACAATCGGCCACAAATTTATCTGCTGTGGTACCATCTTGAAATGTCATATAAGCCAACGCGTCCTGACAAACAGTATCAATATTTAACTTACCAGAAATAACTTTATTATTGTTTGTATCTGAAATTTCAGCAGGAACACTCGAAGTCTTTTCCATATACAAGAAATAACCCAGCACTAATACTGCAACTATTAAAACTATAATCGTTACATTTTTTTTCATAAATTTTTATTAATTAATAATTATTAAAACTTTCTCTTTTTATACCTCTATTATACTCCCATACCCCTAAATACAAAGCACAGACTTCTTTTGTCTCTTTCCTATGGGGCCGGAAAACGGGGATTTGATCTTGTTTTTGCCAGCGAGCGAGGCGGCAAGCTGACTACCAGAACCGCCCAAAAAGTCTTTGAAAATGCACTGCAAATTTCCGGCATAAAAAAGAATGCCACCTTTCATTCGCTTAGACATTCTTTTGCCACGCATTTATTGGAAAACGGTGTAGATGTTCGCTATGTTCAAGAGCTTCTTGGACATCAAAACATTAGAACAACCCAAATATATACACAGGTAACTAATCCGAAGCTAAAGAATATCAAAAGTCCCTTATGATAATAAGGGAAGCCCGCCGTGAGCCGAAGCGCAACGGCCCGCCCAAAACCCATTCCATTCCATAAGCCCCAGAAACGTTCAAATTTTCTATTTTATCGCGTCGGCAAGCAAAAAAAATGGCCGTGCCATTCGTAGCTTTTAATTGTGTCTGCTTTAAACTTGCCCGTCCTTCGCTGAGGCTTCGGAGGGCATTCTACGCTTGCGAGCGTAGAATGGTGGAGCGGTGGACCCTATACTCGAACTTAAACGAACCGGAACTTATTGGGATGCTCAAGCTCTTGAGGAATTTAACAGGTCCATTGAATCCTTTTTAAGAAATGAGTTAGTTTTTACCTCAAAACACCTTCTTGATGTTAAAATTTAAGGTGATAGACTTAGAGTCGCACTATTAATTGCTTATATATGCCAAATACAAAGGATGCTTTGACTGATTTAGCCCAAAAACTTCAAAGTAATCAGTCACAACCGGCCAGCCAGCCGAGTGATGGTCATCAGGTAGTAAACCAGAGTGGAGAGGTGATAAACTTAGAGGTACATGGGATTCAAAAGAAATAAGAGAACGGTTATCCAACCTTTTAAACATAATGAGAAAGTTTGTAAGAATTGTATCTCTATGTACGTTTATAATAATGTTAGGATTAGTTTTTTAATTGATTAACTTCATAACAAAAAATGTATGTCTACAATACCTGACTATGACCAATTTCTTAGAAATCTATTCGATTTATTGGATAATTATCTTGTAAAAGATTTAGAGACATTAGTAAAAATTGCCCAGCAAGGGGAAGACGGCGGGGTAAGTTATCCAGCACTTCAAACTATTATGTCAGGTATGGAACTGCTGGGGCTAATATTATCTGGTGAAACTAATGAGCCTGCGTTTTCATATTATTGGGAGGAATCCTTGTGTAAACAATTCTCTGAATATTCTGGGTTTGATGACATATTCAGGCGGGTGATAAGAGATGGAACGGCTCATTTTTATTTAGTAAAAGCAGGGATTACGGTATCTACTGATGGTAATGACCATTTAAAGTATCGTAATTATAAAGGGAGCGATTGCATAAATATTGATTTGCAAGTTTTATATAATCATTTTATTTACACATATAATAAAATAAAAAGTGATTTACTCAGTGTTTCTGTAACAAATGCCGAAATAATAAAAGGGTGTGAAAAGTTACAGAGACAAATGATTGGCTCAAGTAGTAAAGTTAACAACCTCATAATTAGTAAAAATCTGAAGGGACCCATTGGAGTAGTTCAAGCCACTAGTATAGATAAAGGTTATTCGGGCCCCACTGACTTTATTCAACCATCGGGGATGGAGAATCTTACAAAATCAATTGAGCTTTAATGCCCTTTACTTATGATGAATTGAACCAGTTCTATCAAACAATAGAAGACAAAGAAGATTATTTATTTTTGCGCAAAAGACTCTGAAAGGCTTGTCTGTACCATCAACTCTAAAGTGACTAAAGTTGCTGTAAAGAGGAAAACGAGTTTTTAAAAGGTTATAGCTTGGAGTATCAGTGATTTCTGTTGTTAATCCTTTTTCTCTTGGTAGGGTATCAAGTGTTTTGAATTTCATCTGTTCAAAATGTTGTAGGGTTTTATAAAGTCGTAAAAGCTCATTTTTACCTAACTGGGATATGCAAAAATTCTTGTCAATTGAGCAACTTCTTAGGCTAAATCGGACATCGTTTTCCCAATACATCGATGTAGGCTCTTTAACTGGCTGAACTGGATTGTTATATCTTATACTATTTCTTTTGTTCCTCATCATTCGAAGAAAAGAATTTCTTGTAGTATTCGGCTAGAATTGATTTATCAATTACAACATTTTCTTTGCCCGAATAGAAGGCCTCTTTCCAAGGAGTATGGTTATGCGTAATATTTACTAGCTCTGCTGCGCTGTATTTGCCAAAAATATTCCAGATACTTTCAAGAAGGCTTTTTGTTTCATCATCCAATGCGCTTTCGTATTTTGTTCCTAATATAGGTTTATTTTTTGACGATTTATACTTGTCGTAAATAGCAGGAATAACAGGGCCAAATTTCCAAGCTTCAAAATCCTCGTTAAATAGCGGTTTGTTGTAAAGTGCAAGACTGGCTGCTTGTGCGAAATATAAAATCTTTTGAAGTTTTAGATTTGTAATTCCCTCAGGTATCCCCTCATCGATAAATTCGCGATTTGCTAAATCAACATAGAAAGATGCAATATCCTGTGCGGAATATATAGCCTTTTGCATAATGTGAAGATTAGCTAATAGGAGATGGTAATTTTTCTTATATCATCTTTGTTATACAAATTCTAGTTTTTACAGAGTGTTTATAAAATATTGTTATACAACAATTGAAATCATTTATCTGTTAATTATTTGGCTTTTGTTAGGCATGATAAATGTCAAACTTTAGGACTTAAGTTATTTGGGCTTTCTTAAGCCATTAGGACATTTACACAACGCACATTGTACAAAACAATGCGTTTGGTAATAAACAAAAAATACTATCTAGTGCCTATTTTTGTCCTTTTAGGCATTTGGTAAATAGTAATTTTTATGTTTTCAGGCTTTATTCTACTTTCTTTCTTCTTATATTTATTTTTGCTAATCATCTTCTCCCATAATTCAAACAAATAAACTATTCTCTCTTTATCATTATTGAACTTTTTACTCCTATAACATTTATCTACCGCTTTATCCAAACTCCTATGTGCCTTAATGAGCTCAAAAGGCATAGTTAATGGGTCATATAAATATGCAAAACTGTTATTTGATTTGGCTCTTATCTCCAAAATTTTCTTTGCAGCTTTTTTTACATTATTTATTAATACTTCTGAAATATTTTCTGGCCAAGGAAAATTATTATAAACAAGCTTATTAGAATAACGGTAACGACTTTCTAACCTTCCACAAACATGTTTTACCCAAGCCATGTGCATCTCTGATGTAAGTACTCCAAAATGATATATATTTGTCTTAGGTATAACTAAACATGTATCACCAGCAATAATGTCTGGTTTAAAGAACCCCATAGGAATATATTTTCTGTTTTCAGATGAGACCCTGGGGATTAGTAGATAATCGTTTTTGGGTTGCCTAATCTCACCAAATAGATAAGGTACATCTGCCAATTTCTGCGTTGCTGTTCTTTTACTCTTTAATCTGTAAGCTCCCACTTTTTCAATTCTTTCATAAATTTCCTTATTGTCTTTCAATTCTTTGGGATTAGCATCTAAAAGCCAAAGACACCATTTCTTCACCTTATTAATAAACTCATAACTTCCGATGAATGGCTTAATAAATTTCCCAGAAGAAACATTAAGTTTCAGTAAATTATCTTTTTCTGCTTCTGATAACAGTAAAAACCCGCCATCATTCGGCATATTACCAAATACAATATCAGGAACATCTGAAATTGGTTTGTTTCTTACAACAACAACCATGTCATTTCCCTCAACGAGATATGGATTAATATTTTTAACTCCTATCCTGCTAGGCTCTCCTTTAATATCAGCATATTCAAATATGTATTTGTGCTTAGTGTCAAAACCTGCAAAACCTATAATTACGACATGTACGGCTGCTTGCCCTGAAGCTTCGTTTGACCATGAAAATGTTCTGTGAGCGAAATGTATTTTAATATTATATTTGCCAAATAACTCATTCCACAATATTCCCACTTGTTCACCTTGTGTAATTGAGTTGGTGGAAACAAAACCCACCTTTATTTGTGTATTTTTTATGTACTCAGCCGCTTTTATATACCAAGCAGTAACATAATCTAAAACACCGGCGCTTTTTACATCTCTAAAAATAAAGCTCAAATCCTTTTTTTGTTCATTGCTTTGAAGTTGTTTTCCAACAAAGGGTGGATTACCCAAGATGTAACTCAGTTCATTTTTAGGAATTATTGTTTCCCAATCACATCTTAAGGCATTTTTAACATGAATATTGGCAACCTTATTTAAAGGTATTCTAATAAAATATTGTCCGAGTTCTTCATGAACTCTCATGTTCATTTGATGGTCTACAAGCCAGAGAGCGACTTCAGCAATTTTAGCAGGATAGTCGTCTATTTCAATTCCATAGAAGGAATCAACATCTAATTTGATTTGCATGCTAATATCCAAGGTGTTTTGACCAGCACTTATCTCCTTCTTGTATAGAGCTTTTAAAACTTCTATTTCTAAGAGCCTTAATTCACGATAGGTAATAACTAAGAAATTGCCACAACCGCATGCGGGGTCTAAAAACTTTAAAGATGCTATTTTTTGATGGAATATTTCTAATGCTTTTTTATTATTTTTTATACTATTTAATTCTGTATATAAACCATCAAGGAAAAGTGATTTAATCACCTTTAGGATATTTTTTTCTGAGGTGTAATGACCACCCAAATTGCGCCTCCATTCCTTTTTCTTTATTGACTGAAAAAGTGACCCAAAGATTGCAGGTGAAATTTTACTCCAATCAAAGTGGCAGCATTTCAATAGAGAATCTCTCATTTTACTATTGAAAGCTACTAATGAAATTTTATCTTTAAATAATTCCCCATCCACGTATGGAAAAGCTTTTAAATCATCATCTAATGTTGTTGGCCTTAATTCAATAGGTGTGTTTAGTGACTGAAAAAGTGACCCTAATTGCCCGTCCGAATTACTTCCATCTTCCTTTGTTTTTAAACGGATATAATCTTCAAAAATACCTTTTTCAAATATCCCTGTATCATCAGCAAACAGGCAAAATAATACTCTGATTAAGAATATATCAAGGTCATTACCCTGGTATCCAGCGACTAATAAATCATCATAAAGTTCACCCATTAATTTTGCAGCTTTAGCATTTGCGGGGTCTTCAGGTTCAACAATTACTCTTGAATAACCTGCAATGAAGCCGAATAATTTAATATTTTCATAAAGATTCGAAACCTCAAATTCATGAATATCACCGTTTTCTAAGTCGTAAATTCTAATTTTGGCAAAGTCAGATACAACTATATATCTTGGAACATCTTCTTCTTTTAAACCATAAGTATAGCTTAACGCTTGCTCATATGCCTTATCCAAATTTAAGTCTCTAGACTTGGCTTCAACCATCATTGTTCCTGGCCAAAAAAGGTCAATCCACCCTCTCTTATTGTCCAATTTCTTGGCAGGAGCATCGAATGTTGCTACACGCCGTCTTGAGATACCAAAGACATTAAAGAATTCATTCCAAAAAGTCTGAGCTTCAGCACGTTCGCGCGATTCATCAGTCCAGTCCCTGGAGAAATCTATGGCTCTTTTCCTTATTTCATTCCAACTTAAAAGCATTTTTTGTTTTTATTTTTGTATCTATACATTTTATCACAAAAACTCAACACTTAACAGGCCTCACGTGGCTTTAATCAATCTAATATTGCGAATCTTATATCTTAAAAAATGTTCTGGCACTTAGTTATTGAAGTTTGTTAATATTATTTGCAAGAGTGTAAGTTATGTTTTATGCAATCTGACAAATCTGACAAAAATGGATGTTTTGCAATAACTAAAAAGCTCGGATATGACGTTGTGAGTGTTGTTAAGGTCAAAAATGAAAAAACAGGGCTAAACACCACTCAACGGGGCAAAAAGCGTTTTTTGGCTATTTTTGAGCAGATAGGAGGACTTTCTGTTAGCCGAGCAGCTGGCTTAGCTCGAATTAGCAGGGATACTTATTACAGATGGCTTCGTGAGGATGATAATTTCAGAGAGAAGATAAATTCAATTCAGGAGCATCTTAATGTGTATATTGAGGGCTTATTCATGGAAAAGATTGCAGAAGGAGATGGAGCTTCAATGAGATTTTATCTTTCAAGAAGACATCCCAGCTACATGGATGTAAAAATGTGCCCTTCTCAAACCAAGACTTTAGAAGACTTGCTTGATGAGGATGAGGCAAAAAGTGTATAAGAAACGCTAACAATTAATACTCAAGTCATATGCCAAATATCGCTGATTTAGTAAACTTATTTAAGCAAATTGATGCTACAAAGGAAGCAAATGAGCATCCCACAGACTTGAAGTATGTTATTTACGCTCGTAAATCTACTGAAGGTGAAGAAAGGCAAGTGCGGTCTCTATCAGACCAAGTTTTTGAATGTAAACAACTGGCTGAAAGACTTAAACTGGATGTACTAGCTACACCTGTTGAGGAAGCCGAATCTGCAAAGGAACCGGACACCAGACCTAAATTCCGTCGTTTAATAGATGACCTAAAGAATGGGAAATTTGATGGAATTATTGCTTGGCATCCTGACCGTCTGGCTAGAAACATGAAGGATGCGGGTGAAATTATTGACTTAATAGATAAACAGATAATCAAAGATATTAAATTTGTCTCTTTCACATTTGAAAACAATACGACCGGAAAGATGCTTTTAGGAATATCTTTTGTTTTATCCAAGCAGTATTCGGACCAACTAAGCGACAACATAAAGAGAGGAATTAGGAGGAGTATTGCCGAAGGCAAATGGCTTAATAAAGCTAAGCATGGCTATTTCAAAGATGGCAATCAGTTGCTTCGGCCTGACGGAGAGAATTTCTTAATAATTAAAAATGCCTTCAAAATGAGGCTTGAGGATAAATCTCTGGAGGAAATCGCCAAATACCTTAACAATTCTGGCTATACTACGCTAACAAATAATACAAGGAAGGCACATAAGTTTGAGCCTAAAAGAGTTGGTGAATTATTAAAAGATGAAATATATACAGGAATTTTAAGATATGGGGATGAGGTTTTGAATCTCATTGATACTTATAACTTCGTGCCAATGGTATCAGTGGATGAATATGTTAAGATAAACAAATTAAGTTCCATAACAAAAAAAACAAAACTACGGAACAAGTTTTTCAATAAAGGTTCTATAAAAGCAGACTTTTTAAGAGGGATGGTCACTTGCGGATATTGTAAGCAGAAAATGGTTTCAAGCATCACAAATAAGGCTTCAGCTAAAGGTATTACCAAATATTATTACTATAAGTGCGATACAAATCGCTGTAGTTTTAAGGGTAAATCAATACGAGCTAATGTAGTGCTTCAATTTGTTTATGATTTTTTAGAGAACAACAAACTTACTTCCATTGAAATATATCAGCACTATTTAGCAGAGATGAAGAAAGTCGCAAAAGAAGAAAACAAAGAAACTGACAGAGTAAAAAGGCATCTTTTTGAAAAGGTACAACAGTGTGAAGAAAGGATAGAGGGCATAAAAAGTTTACTTTTAGGGGAAGCAGATGGGCAAATAAAAGAAATCCTTAAAGCTGATTTAAAAAATAAAGACAGTGAATGCAAGAAGGCCAAGGAAGAAATACAGCGGATTAAATTAGAACAAGAAGCAAAAAAAGGGAGTATTCTTAGCTATGAAAAATTCATCGAACTTTTTAAGGATTTGCCCTTACTGATAAGGAATACTAACAGTCTGGAAAAGAAGAATTATTTAATCAAAAAAATCTTCTCGAACTTCGTTTTGAAACATGGAAAAGTAGCTTCCTATACACTCAATGAACCCTTCAAGGGATTCAAAGAAAGTGGATTTATCCGTTCTGGTGGAGATGAGAGGGCTCGAACCTCCGACCTCAACAATGTCAATGTTGCGCTCTAACCAACTGAGCTACATCTCCACGGGTGATTTTTAAGTATCTGTTTAACTTTTCTTAATGCCTGCGGGGTATTTTCTTTTCGGGCAGGGTTATTTTAGCAGAAATTATTTTGCAGTAAAGATATGCTTTCTTTTAAGGGATTTTTTGAGTTTTGGGCGGTGGCGGGGAAATTTTTGAAGGATTTGGTTTTTCCGGCGGAGTGTCTGGGTTGCGGGGCGGACGGGGGGTTTCTTTGTGAAGGGTGTGCGGCGAAGATTCCGGTGAATACTTGTAAGTGCGGGCTTTTTAGGTGGATTAAGAGGGATGATGGGCCTTTGGACGGGATTATTTCTGTGTGTAAGTTTGAAAAGAGGTCGCTTATACAGAGGTGTATCCATTGTTATAAGTATGACTTTATGGCGGAGCTGGGCGGGCCGCTTGGGGCGTTGATGGCCAGAGCTTTGGGTGTGGTTTCGGAGAACGGGCTGATTCCTTCTTTGTCCGGGCATGCTTATCTTTGTCCGGTGCCTTTGCATCCTAAAAGAAAAAGGTGGCGCGGGTTTAATCAGTCGGAACTGTTGGCGAAGGAGGTCGCGTGCAGGTCCGGTCTGCCGTTTTTTCCTCTGCTTATGCGTATAAGGTATAAGAAGCCGCAGATGGAGCTGACGCGTGAAGAACGGCTGATTAACGTAAAAGGAGCATTCCGTGTGGCCGATTGGTGCTTGCCGGGAGAAGGCAAATTTTTGGGTACTGCGATTCCGCGGACGGTGATTCTGGTCGACGATGTGGCTACGACACTTTCCACACTGAACGATTGCGCGGCGGCTTTGAAAGCGGCGGGGACGAGAAGGGTTTATGGACTTGTTCTGGCGCGGGTGGAATGAAAATCTTGCCAGAATTACACTCCTAGTGGATACTTACTTTCCGAAATCAATAAATCAATAAAGATGGTTCTTGGAATCGATGCATCACGGTATGGGCAGGCCCAGTCTACAGGGGTGGAATGGTATTCTTATCATCTGCTGAATGAGCTGATTCCTTTGCTGGGGCGTGAGCATAATTGTGAAGTGCGGCTTTTTTCGCCGAGGGATTTTACTCCGGAAACGGAATTACCTTTTAATGTGAAGAAGCGCATCATGCCGATGCCGCGGATGTGGACTTTTTTGCGGCTGTCACTGGAGCTTATTCTGCACAGGACGGATATGCTGTTCGTTCCTTCGCACACCTTGCCGCTGATATGTCCTACTAAAGCTATCATCACTATTCACGACATCGCTTTCCGGCATCTTAGGAAAGCATATTCATGGAAGGAATATCTGATGCTGGAATGGGCGACGCGAAAGGCCGTGAAGAAGGCTTGGCGGATAATTGTGCCCAGTGACGCCACTAAAGATGATCTGATAAAGACATACAAATGTAAGCCGGAGAAGATTTTTGTGGTGAAGCACGGCGCGCCGGAAATTCCGCCGTTTTTTGCTTTCAAGGAATCCGAGAAAGAGGAGATGGTGAAGGATCTGCATCTGGAAAATGCGAAGCTGATGATTCTTTTTGTGGGACGGCTGGAGATGAAGAAGAATCTGGAACGGCTGGTGGAGGCTTTCGGCAGGTTTCTGAAGGAATTTCCCGGATGGAAGCTGGTTATGGCGGGAAAACGCGGAAGAGGTTTCGAAAATATCTGGAAAAAGATTACGGAAATGGGCCTGACCGAGGACGTTATCATGCCTGGCTATGTCACGGAGAAAGAGAAACTTTTCCTTTACGACAAATGCAGGCTGGTGGCTTTTCCTTCACTTTATGAAGGTTTCGGTCTTCCTGTGCTGGAAGCTTTCGCGATGCGGCGGCCGGTGCTTACCTCAAAGATATCTTCGTTACCGGAAGTGGCGGGCGATGCTGCATTTATGGTGGATCCGGAAAAAGTTGGTGATATTAGCGTAGGGCTAAAAAGGCTTGCTTCCGACGGAATTCTGGTGTCGAAACTGATAGGGAAAGGAGAGCATCAGCTTAAGAAGTTCAGTTGGGAAAAAGCCGCGAAGGAGACTTTTGAGGTGCTGTTCGGGTGATTTTTGCACAGCAGGCGCGTTCATGTTCAAAAAGCTTTTTGCTATTTTTCAAAAAGCGGGAAACTGTTGTCCTTCGGACGTTTAGTGCTATGCCTGCGTTGTGGCAGGCGCGGATTTTTGCTTTGCAAAAATCTGGGGCTTGGGAGGAGGCAGAAACGCGCTTCCAAGCCAAAGGATGTTACTTTTTTCCGTTGTCTGGGGCGGTTTTGGATTCGTTCAGGTAGTTGTACAGGAAGAACATTCCAAGAGCGAAGACACTTAACATGAGCATTCCTATGATATCGTTGTCGTGGGGTGACTGTAGGTCGTCAGGTGTATACTTTCTTCCCTCCGAAACTAGAACAAAGGAATTTACCCAAAAGTACGCGAAAGACCGGATCATCGAATTGACTACGACAGCCGCAGTGGCCGCCAACCAGACAATGACGAAAGCCAGACATAAGCTAAGGCTATATAACTGGTATGCGATACGCCTGTGACGGCAAGAAGAGATACATCGTTCTGTTTTATTTAAGGTGTATTTCTGTTTGGGGTCTTTGGCAATCAACAATGTGGATTCCGGTTCCGACGGCTTGTATGACATTTCTGCCTCCTCTCTTTTAAACATCATTCCGCGGGATTTACGTCCCTTCCCTTTATCGGGTCAGACCAAATACACCGGCGGACTGATGCCATAATAGTATTTTGTTGTATTATTACAAGACGAAACGGATTATTGTCAGCTTATCTTGTATACTTTGCCGTTTACCGAAGCCCTGTTTTCCACTTTTAGGCCGATGTGCGAGCCTGCGGGGGCGGAGAGTACCGTCTGGCGGTCGATTTGCATCTCCAGTGCGGCCTGCTTGAAGAGGCCGTCTTCGCCTTCTATAAGTACAAAATTGTTTTTGTTGAGAGGACAATTCAGTTTGATTCCGGCTACTCCTATCTTTTCCCAATAGTCGGATACAGTTCCTACCAGAGGGAATACTTTCGGCATCTGGGCTATGGCTTGTCCCCTTCTTAAACGGCCTCCCGCGCGTGCTGAACCTGTCGAAAGCGGAACTTCCGCGGAGCGCTCCAAAAATGAACTTTGCGTATGTGATTCTGCTTTCTGTGACGAACGGACCGATTTCTTATCGCTTCTTATCTTGGCAATCGTTTCAAGTAGAGTATTGGGTCTCTTTATCTTTCCCAAAGCCTGCTTGGAATTTGGGGGCAACCCGGCCTGTTTCCTGTCCAAAGCGGTCAATATGAGCTGTTGCTTGGACTGGGAGACGATAGCCTTGTTGCGCAGGAAAGCAGGTATCTTTAGCGTTTCCGGATCGATGGGCTGTTTTGTCATGATAATTTTCGACATCAGGTGATTACAACGGTATAATACGCTCAAAGCTTTTTAAACAAAAGTTTTTATGGACAACCGTCGCATAGCGGAAATCTTCAATGAGATAAGCGAAATACTCGATATACGGGGTGAGAACCGTTTCCGTATATTGGCTTATCAAAAAGCATCGCGGGCGATAGACGAACTGGCCAGGGATGTCGCCGACATTTACGCGGAAAATCCCAAGGCTCTGGAAGAGATTCCGGGTATAGGCAAGGATCTGGCGGCGAAAATCGTAGAACTGATAACGACAGGCAAGTGCGAATTCTATGAAAAAACACTTAAGACTTTCGACAAGAACCTGCTGGAACTTTTGCGTGTGCGCGGAGTGGGGCCGAAGAAGGTAAAACTTTTCTATTCTTCGCTCCAGATAAATACTGTAGCTAAACTGCGTGAGGCCGCCGTTAGCCACAAACTGCGAGAACTTCCGGGTATGGGCGAAAAAAGCGAACTGGATATTCTGCAGGCGCTGGATGAGTACGACAAGCACAGTGAGAGGATGACTTTGTATGAGGCACTTCACCAGGCGGAAAAGATTGTAGCGTGGATGAAAGGTTGCGAGCAGGTGAAGAGAGTGGAATACGCGGGCAGTCTAAGGAGGATGAAGGATACTATCGGTGATATCGATATTCTGGTGGCGGCTTCTACTGCCGGAATAAAGAAAGGCGATGCCGAAAAGATTATGGAACGGTTCGTGGCTTTCGAGGAAGTGGAGAAGACGATTGCCAGGGGCGACACCAAGACTTCCGTAATCATGAAATCCGGAATACAGTCCGATCTGCGGGTGATAGACGAGAATGTTTTCGGT
Organism: Candidatus Altimarinota bacterium; assembly: GCA_041752875.1. GTDB lineage: Bacteria > Patescibacteriota > Gracilibacteria > UBA1369 > UBA1369 > JTS-AC46. Next base: position 204,869 of record JBGSVP010000003.1, on the reverse strand, counting down.
GCGGCACTGCATTATTTCACCGGCTCAAAAGCACATAACGTGACGATTCGTGACCGCGCCAAGAAGATGGGGCTGAAGGTGAGCGAATACGGCGTTTTCCGGCTGAAACACAAGAAGGGGAAAGAAGAACCTGAAGAGACGCTGATAGCCGGAAAGACCGAAGAGGATGTCTTTAAGGCCGTGGGACTGCCTTTTATCCAACCGGAAATGCGTGAAGACCGCGGGGAAATCGAAGAGGCTTTTGAGGGTAGACTGCCTAAGCCGATTGAATTGAAGGATCTGCGCGGCGATTTGCACGTCCACAGCAGGTGGAGCGACGGAAATCAGGAAATCGAAGAGGTCGCGCGGGCATACCGTGATGCGGGATTCGAATACATCGCTCTTACCGACCACTCCCCTTCGGAGAAGATTCAGCACGGGCTTACCGCGGAGCGGTTCAGTATGCAATGGGACGAGATAGATGAGATTAATGCCGATTTGGCAAAGGAAGAAAAACATGGCAAACCTCCGTTTAGGATTCTTAAAGGCGTGGAATGCGACATATTGCCGGACGGCTCGATGGATCTGCCGGACAGCGTGCTTAAGAAATTCGATATCGTAATCGCGTCTGTCCACTCAAGGTGGAACATGGGCGAAAAGGAGCAGACGGAGCGCATCATTAAGGCTATCGAAAATCCGTATGTGAAAATTCTCGGGCATCCGCACGGCAGGCTGATAAACCAGCGCGAACCGTATGATATCAATACGGAGGCGGTGATCGACGCGGCTATAAAAAACAAAGTGGCGCTGGAAATAAATTCACAGCCTTCGCGACTGGATCTTTTTGACTACTACTGCAAGATGGCGAAAGACAAAGGAGCGAAGTTCGTCATAGATACCGATTCTCACCATACTACGCAGATGGCTTATCTGCGCTTCGGAATTTCTGTGGCGAAACGGGGGTGGGTGGAAGAGAAGGACGTACTGAATACGCTTCCTTTGGAAAAGCTGATGAAGTTCTGGAAATAGTTTCCGTATCAACCGGCTGAACTTGGCACGGATGCCGGCAAAAATCAGTGTCTTCCTATTTGAGCCAGCTTCTGACTTTTTCTATATCCTGCAGATGGGTTTTGCCGTCTTTTTCTGGCGTCTCCAGGATTAATGGGATGCTCTTTCCCATCGCGGAATCGACAACAGCTTTCAGTCCTTTGATGCCGATCATACCTTCACCGAGATTGTCGTGACGGTCTACGCGGCTGCCTTTTTCTTTTGCGGAATCGTTGAAGTGGATGCAGGCAAGTTGTTTTAGACCTATCGCTTCGTCGAATTCCATGAACAGTTTCTCTACGCCTTTTTCGTCCGAAAGGTCGTATCCCGCACCCCAAAGATGAGCGGTATCCAGGCAAAACTTCACACGCGGGCTGAATCCTTTAAGGCCTTTCCATATTTGGGCCAGCTCTTCCATAGTCGAGCCGACCTCGCTTCCCTGCCCTGCGGTGTTTTCTATTATGTACAGCCCCGGAGCGTGCTGTGTCTTTTCTATTACCGTCTTCGCGTTCTTCACCACATGGCCTATCGCATCGTCGTGATGTCTTTCCAGAGCTTTTCCCACGTGGACCACGACTCCGTGTCCTCCCAGGAAAAATATCCTTTCAAAATCGAGGCTAAGGTTTTCCAGCATCCACGGGGCTTCGCTCATCGGCTTTCCGAAATTCAGGAGGTAGCTGGAATGTGCTACGGCGAATCTTATAGCATATCGTTCGCAGTTTTTTTTGAATGCGGCCGCGTCGTCTTCCTTTATGGGCTTTGCCACTCCACCCTGCGGGGATTTCGTAAAGATCTGCATGGCGTTGCAACCGTATTCTCCTGTCTTTTCCGCGGCGGCCGCGAAGCCGTCCTTTACCGTCATGTGCGCTCCGATTATCAGCATCATATTCTGTTTAAGAAATCGTTCAGTCCCTGATAGTTCCCTCCGGCGGCCACGTTCTTCCAGTAGCCTTTCATGGATGTTTTCGTTTCCGCATTGAGCCGGCCATACCAGGCAAGCGCGTCATCCATTCTTCCGGCGATAGTATAGGAAAGTATCAGCTGAAAAAGAGGATTGTAGTCTGCAGGCATAAGTCTGACGGTTTCCTCCAGATAAGGAATAGCGTCCACGAAACGTCCCATTTGTGCGTAATAGTTGCTGATGTATTTCGCGATCAGGTTGCGGCTGTTTGGAGCCAGATCCATTGCTTTCTTAAACAGAGCGTCCTGTTTCTGCCGGTCACCGTTAAGGCTCATGCCAAGATATACATAGTAGTCGGCCAAAAAGTATCTATTGAAGTGGTCCAGATTTGGAGCGTCCTTGCCGCGGATCGGGTCGTCTTCTTTCGAAAGGACTACGCGGTCGGGGAAAACGCCTGTGTTATCCAAAGATATCCTGTCGAACACGCCGTCGTAAGAATAGGGTTTGTCTCGAAAAGGATAATCCGTGTAAAAAGGCTTTCCGGGATTTTCGGCGATGATCTTCTCGTGGTTATTGCTGTAGTTGAAGATATTGATGGGCGCGGTCATGTAAACTTTGATATCGGGGCGGAACTGCTCGACCTTCTGGATATAAAGAAGCGGAAAGATAGTGTTGTCTCCGCCTTCAAGGAGCAGTGCGGATTCCTGCGGGAGCCTGCCGAAAGCTGTTTTTAGCACATCATAGATTACGAAGTTTCCGCTTTGGTTCAACTGCGGAAGCTTTAGGACAAAAATGTTCAACAAAACAATGATTACTATTACCGGCGCAAGATAGCGGTTTATTTTTTCACCGGCCTTTTCCACAACAAAAGCCAGTCCCGCACCCGCCAGCAGGGCGCATAACATCATCATCGGCAGGAAGAATGGTCTATCCGTAAAAACCACATAGGGTAACTTATCCGTGGAGCCAAGATTCATCTGTGACGAAAGAAAAGTTCCGTAGAAGAAAAACAGCAGAGCGAATAGAATTCCAATTTTAAGGTCTTTTCTGAAGACGTAATAGAATCCGGAGAGTATCGCGAAGATACCAAGGAAACTCCAGTCCGAATTCACGAACCCGCCCAGTCTGTATAAAAATCCGAAGACGTGCGTACTGATGTAGGAAACGAAAGGAGGAGCGGCTACTACCGGAGCGGCCCCCTGCGCCGGAGCCAACAAAGGCTGTTCGATAACCGCAGTCTTAAAGTAAAAGTCTCTGGTGATGTGTTCCCACATCTGGGTCCATCCGGCAGGGTTGTTCCAGTTGACCGCGGGAGCATAGCTTGCGCGTATCGGGATGTAGAAATTAAAACAGAACCCCAGCGCGAAAAACAGTATCGCTTTGGTCATGAATCTGTAATCTTTCAGTACCTGCCAGCGGATGCTGATGATAAATATCGTCATAGGTATCCCGAGCAGATACATCAACTGATGGTTTGTGCAGGCGATTCCATAGATGAAAGTCATCAGATACAGAAGATTGTAGTGTTTTTGGTATCCTTTGACTTCGGCTTTTCGCAGAGCTTTTTCGTGCTTATGTCTGGAACTCTTGTCCATGTCATGTACGTTCGCGGGTAACGCAGGGGCTTTTACTTCCAGGTAATAGCTGAATCCCAACACCATCAGCACTACGATAAAGAAGCTGTTCAGAGTATAGACTTCGGCTCTGATCGACTGTTCCCAGAAAATTGTGCTTCCGGTAAGGAGCATGGCTGTAGCGAACCCGATCCAGCGTTTTGCCGTAATCATTTTGGCCAACATAAAAACCCCGCTTACGGTCAGAGCGCCCATGAATCCGGAGAACAGGTTTACCTTCCACGCGATGTTACCAAAAGGCAGGAGCAATGTGAACAGCTTGGCCAGTGCCAGATATATGGGATAACCCGGCGGGTGAGCTACGCCAAGAGACCATACAGCGGAGATGAATTCGCCGGAATCTTCCGATGTTACGGTAGGATATACCGAGAGCGAATATGCCGCCATGGCCACGGCGAATGCGGCTAAAGCGAAGTACGCGTCTTTCTTTTCCAGTTTTGCGAACATCTGTTTTTTGGGGATAGCGGATAAGACCGATATTTACATCAGGTAATATAGCAGAAAATTGGTTCTAAGCTCAATTTACATTATTCGCCCCTTGCGTTAAACTTGCGCCGTAATCGTCTAAGTTTTCATGAAGATTGCCCTCGTACATGATTTTTTGGTCAAACTCGGCGGCGCCGAACGCGTGCTGAAGGTTCTTGCAAATCTTTACCCGGATGCTCCGATATTCACACTCATATACGACAAGGAGGCCTGTGGAAAGGATTTTCCCGCAGAGAGAGTGCGGACATCCTGGCTCCAGAAGATGCCGGAATTTATACGAAAAAGACAGCGTTATCTTTTTCCGCTGATGCCAAGGGCAATAGAATCACTGGATTTGAGCGGATACGACCTGATCATAAGTTCGAGTAATGCCTATGCCCACGGGATCCTTACGCCAAGCCTTTCCAGGCATATCTGCTATTGCCATTCCCCTATGCGCTACGCATGGGACTATGCTCACCGTTATCTGGACGAGCAAAAGCTTACGGGTATCAAGAGGTGGCTGACGGAAAAGATGGTCCGTGAAGTAAGAATGTGGGACCAGACCGCTTCGGACCGCGTGGATGTATATGTCGCCAATTCCAATCATGTCCGCAAGCGGATAAAGAAATATTACAGGCAGAACTCGCAGATACTTTATCCTCCGGTGGATATTTCGCGATTTCGGGTCAACCGTTCTCATCAGGACTATTATCTGATAGTTTCCGCGCTTACTCCTTTCAAGAAAATAGATTTGGCCGTTCAGCTTTTCAACAAGATCGGCAAACGGCTTGTGGTTATAGGCAGCGGCTCGCAGTATGAATATCTGAAGTCTCTGGCCGGGCCCACGGTGGACATATTGGGAAGAAAGGACGACGCGACCGTAGCCGAGTACATGAAAAACTGCCGCGCCTACATACATCCGGCGGAAGAGGATTTCGGAATCTCACCGGTGGAAGCGATGGCTTGCGGAAAACCTGTTCTTGCCTATGCAAAAGGAGGCGTACTCGAAACCGTGATTCCGGGGGTGACCGGAGAATTTTTCCACGAACCGACTTTGGCGAGCATGGAAGACGGACTCGGAAGGCTGATCATCAACGAGCCGGGATACAAGGCGGCGCCAATTCGCAGGCAGGCCGAAAGATTCAGCGAAAAGAACTTCGTGGAAGGATGGAAACGGATTGTAAAAGACGCTGTCTTTGATTAATATGGACTCCCGATTTCAATCAATCTAACTATTCAAGATGTCACTTTATCGAAAATACCGCCCGCAGAACTTCGAGAATCTTGTGGGACAAGAGCATGTAAGCACTACCCTTACCAATGCGCTGAAGTCTAACCGTACAAGCCACGCCTATCTTTTTACCGGACCGAGGGGAACCGGAAAAACGACCACTGCGCGCATCATGGCCAAGTCCATCAACTGCATTAACCTTAAGGACGGAGCCCCATGTGAAGAATGTGATATCTGCCGCGACATCAATGAAGGGAAGCTGATGGACGTAATTGAGATAGATGCCGCATCCAACCGCGGGATAGAAAGCATGAACGACCTCAAAGAGAAAATCACTTTCGCTCCGACCCGCGCGCGAAACAAGGTCTACATCATCGACGAGGTACACATGCTGACGAAAGACTCTTTCAATGCTCTGTTGAAGACGCTGGAAGAACCGCCGGAAAAAGTTTTCTTCATCTTGGCGACGACGGAGGTGCACAAGATTCCCGAAACCATATTAAGCCGCTGTCAAAGGTTCGATTTCAAGCGTATCGAGCTGAAGACGATGGTGGAAAGACTCAAGTTTATCGCGGAAAAAGAAGGGTTCAGTGTGGAAGACAAGGCACTGGAAATGATCTGCGACCACGCCCAGGGAGGGATGCGCGACGCGATAGGACTGATGGAACAGCTTACCTCGCAGGGGAACCTGACTTATGACCATGTCTGCTCGATGCTCGGAATCAGCGGCTATGCAAGTATGGAAAAGCTCTACGGGCATCTTTGCGAAAACAATACCGTGGCTGGACTTGAAGAGATTCACGGTCTTTTTTCGGAAGGATTCGATCTGGTGAATTTCAACAAGAATTTTCTGGAATATCTGCGCAAGCGGATGATCGAAAGTGTCGAAAAGAACGAGGGGGCTTCGACAGGCCGCGTACTCCGTTATATCAACCTTTTTAGTGAAGCCTACGAACAGTCACGGCACACACCGATTGCGCAACTTCCGCTGGAACTGGCAGTGGTACAGGCCGGATTTGCCGTTCAGCAAAGTGCGGCCCCTGTGGCTGCCCCTGCAATCGCCAGGCAGGCTTCTGCGCCGGTATCGAGCGCCCCCGTTAACTCTTCCGCACAAACACAGGCCGTGCCCGTTTCCCCGCCCGAACGCCAACACGCGGGTCTGCAATCTACGCAGGCGGCTACGCAGGTTTCCTCTCCCTCCGTCGAAAAGCCTACAGCTCCGTCCGTACCTGGGCAATTCACGGTAGCCGAGCTCAAAAAGAAATGGATCGAAACCATCAAGAACTGCAAGATTCCCGCGGCAAAAAACGCGCTGATGGCAGGTCATCCGTTGAAATCCGAAGGATGCGATATAACTATCGGTTTCGCCAGCAATTTCTACATGGATAAGATAAAGGAAGCCGCGAACCGCGCGGATGTGGAAGAAGCTTTCTTTAAGGTATTGGGCGTACGCATAAAGGTCATATCCGAATTATCGGCGCCCCCTCAAAAGAGCGAGTCCGATGCCGCCGCTAACGCACTGGCCGACAACGTCCTGGAAATCATGGGAGGAACTGTGGTTTGACGCAAAAATCCTAACTAACCATTTTCAGGAAATCTTTTTCGTCTAACACCGCCACTTCCAGTTTTTTCGCGTTGTCCAGCTTGGAACCGGGGTTTTCTCCGCAGACAAGGTAATCGGTGGCTTTGCTGACTGAAGCCTGCACTTTCCCGCCCGCCCGCCTGATCATGTCTTTTGCTTCATCGCGCGACATCTTTTCCAGAGTGCCGGTTACAACAAAGCTCTTGCCTGCAATCTTCGGATTCAGGTTTCTGTTGAAAGGTACCAGTTTGACGCCGACCTTTTCCAGTTTCATGAGCAGCTGCTGATTGGCTTCCCTGTGGAACCAGGCTTCGACCTCCTCGGCAACCTTCTTTCCGAACCCTTCGACCTCCTTAAGCTTTTCGACGGTGAATGTGGTTCCTATCTGAATTATTTCGGCAAGAGTAAGAGGATCATGCTTGCGTTCCGATTCTATATGATGGGCAAGTTCGATTGCCGTCTCTTCCCCGACATAGCGGATTCCAAGGCCAAAGAGCAGTCTCTCCAAAGTCACGGTCTTGCTGTTTTCGATAGCCGTAAGGACATTTTCCGCACGCTTGTCCTTGAACAGATCCAATCCCAAAAAGTCATCTCTTGTAAGGGTGAATATGTCCGCCGGATCTTCCACTACCTGGTGTTCCAACAACTGATCTACTATTTTTTCCCCAAGCCCTTCGATATTAAACGCCGTGACAAAATGTATGAACTTTTCGCGGTCCTGCGCGTAGCAATCGGGATTGGTACAACGATGTGCCGATTCTCCTTCCGGCCTTACAACTTTTGATCCGCAGACCGGGCACTTTTTAGGAAATTCGAATTCCTTTTCGTGGCCGGTGCGCATGTCTTTCAACACGGAAACCACTTCAGGAATGACATCCCCCGCTTTCTGGATGATTACGGTATCACCGATGCGGACGTCTTTGCGTTTCACTTCATCCTCGTTGTGGAGGGTGGCCCGCGAAATGGTGGAGCCGGCTACGCGAACCGGGCTTAAGATAGCCACAGGAGTCAACACCCCCGTGCGTCCGACCTGTACATGAATATCCAGCACAGTAGTGTGAGTCTGGGCGGCGGGGAACTTGTAGGCGATAGAGTAACGCGGAGCTTTGGCCGTAAAACCCATCATCTTCTGAAGACTCTTGTCGTCCACCTTAATGACCACGCCGTCGATTTCGTACGGCAGACTTTCACGATTCTTATGCCAGTGATCCAGGTATGTGAACACCTCCTCTATGGAGTAGCAGAAGCGATATTCCTTGTTGACCATCAATCCAAGGTCCGCGAACTTTTCCAACGTTTCCCTCTGTGTGCGCAGGTCATGCGAAAGGTTATTAACGCCGAGTTCATAAAAGAACATGGAAAGATTCCTGTTCGCCGTTATCTGGGGATCGAGCTGTCTTACGCTTCCCGCCGCCGCATTGCGGGGATTGGCAAACTCGTCTTCGCCGCGACGTTTCTGATCTTCGTTAATCTTCTGAAAATCGGCTTTGGAGATATAGACTTCACCGGAGACTTCCATATCCACCGGTTCGTTCAGCTCCAAAGGCACACTTTCTATAGTTCTGACTGTGTGAGTGATGTCTTCCCCTTCCTCACCGTCACCCCGCGTAATGCCTTTAACAAGCTTCCCTCCTTCATAAATCAAAGTTACGTTAAGTCCGTCGATTTTCAGCTCACAGACGAAATGGATCTTTTCCGGTGGAGCCAGCTTGCTTATCCGCTCGTACCAGTCGCGCACATCCTGTTCGGAAAATGCGTCCGTAAGACTTTTTTTGGGGGTGAGATGACGAATCTTATCGAACTTGCCGGATAGCACGCTTCCGACCCTCTGCGTTGGGGAATCTGGGGTAACGAATTCGGGATATTCCTCTTCCAGACGCTTCAGTTCCGCTTTCAAAGAATCACGCACCGCTTCGGAGACCTCCGACTTATCCAGAACAAAATACTGATAATTCAGTTCCTTAATCTTTTCTTTGAGTTTATCGATGCGTTCTTTGGCGTCCTTTTTGTTCATGGAATCTTTTTTGTTATGTTGTTACCTACGATTTCGAGCCTTTCCTGCTCCCGCGAAGATTGAGATTATTCGGATTTTGTGCTAATATATTAGGACAAATCGAACCATTAGCAAAACAAAAAATGGAAGACGATAAAAACAGGATCATTCTGGAAAACGACAAGATAATTATTTCCGACAAGATGCAGACGGAACTGAACAAACCCCTGCAATCCGAGGAAAACATTGAGCAGAAAGACAGAGATTTCCTGAACATGATTGCTGAAAAATTGGAAAAAGGAGAAATCAGGCAATATGAACCGTCTTCTCTTTTGAATATGTCGGTTTATGAAAAGCTTAGCGAGGCTGACCAGGGTAAAGCCGATTACGACGCATTCAACCTGTTGAACGACATAAGGGAGATATACAGATTATGGAAGGCTAACGACAGAGATACATACCAGGTGATCTATCTGGTACACAAGATGCGTCTTACAAAGGAAAGGTTGGAACAGATTGCCGGGGATATTTATGTCATATAGCCTTTCACACCGGACGTTTGCCCCGTAAAACCGACTGATGTATAATCTAAACGAAGCATAAAAAGAAAAATGCCAGACGATATACAGATAAAATCCACAGGACATTACGGATCCGGCGGACAGAGCACCGGAGGTTCTTCGGCAAGTTCAGGTTCAGGACAGGGACAGATTCCGAATACCGATGATGCTCCCATGATTGACCTTAGCCAATTGGACGTTAGTATTCCGGACGGAACAGAGACGGAAAAATCTTTACCGACATTGCCTCCGCAACAAGCCGAGCAAAACCAGCCGGTTCCGCAAAAATCCACGAACGGCTTCGATTTGGAAGCGGCGGCTATGATGTCCACGAACCAAGGTGTCGCGGCTCCACCGGAAAAATATCAGATTCCGGACATGGTCAAAGAAAAATTCCCGGATCTTGTAGACCTGATCAAATCCACAGAATCCATGAACGACGACGAAAGGGATTACTGGTTTCAGATTCTTCCGATAATGACAGAGGAACAGATAAAAAAATTCCGAGACATACTTCTGAACGAGAAAGTGCAGTTACAAAGTCTGGACAAGGAATATGAGCAGGAGCTCACCACCCTCAACGAAAAACACATGATCGAGTGGAAGGAGTTCGAGTCTAAGGAAAAGCGCACCGCCATAAAACAGGCTGAATCCGCGGCGCAACAGCAGGAACAGGTGACCGAAGAAGAACTGCTAAACCGGCTTTCCGATATGTAACGGGGATTTGACCGTACCTTACTCCGGCTTCGCCAGAACGACGAGTCTTTTCAGGTTGGTTCCAACGGGTGTGCAGGTTATCAGAGTCAGACGGTCTTCACCTTTTTGGGTAAGAACATCTATCTGGTCGGGCATGACGACTTTCTTTTCGTAGACCTTGTAGAGGTATTTCTTCTGGTTGTAATAGACGATTATATCGTCGCCCACGTTCACTTCATGGAGCAGGGCGAAAACATCCTTAAAATTTCCCGGATCCCAGATGAAATAGGAGCTGTGGCCGGTGATTACGACATTGCCGTGATCACCAGGCTGGGCCGTTCCCGGATAATGGACGACCCCGTCACGCAAGGCTTCCTGAATATCTTTCTCTAATCCGCTCCAGTCACGTTTGACCAAATTTTCCGTACTCACATATACAACAGGAACGTTCTTATCGATGCGGGGGATAATGATACGTTCATCCGGCGGAATAACCGTCATCGCAAGCGGAGGAATCTGTTTTTTGTCCGCCTCCGGCGTCTTCACTATCGGAAGTAGAGCCTGCGTAACATCATCCTGGCCGATGTTTACGATTTTCTGGATGTAAGGGTTCGTATCTACGATACCGCGAATCTTATCGAGCTTCAGCTTAATCAGGTCGAAATAAGAATCGTAGTTGAGCGCGAAAAACAGGACCAGAAATATCAGAGCGGAAGTAGCGAGCCATTCCAGCGTATTCCAGATGCGAATACTTATACGGCGGCCCGCCTTTATCCTAACTATATCCTTGAGCTGATCTACTCTTTTCTTGTGAAGCTGTCCGGTGTGCTTAATGTTCCTGGAAGGTTGAGCCGCTTCACTTACGCGCAGATTGAAAGAGTGATTCTGTTGAGAATGGGATTCCGTCTGCCTCTTCACCACATCGTTTGCGTCCGCCACGGGGTCGCGCGGCACGGCATGTGCGACTTCCTTCGACTTCTGACTTTCATGGCCCATTCCTTCACTGTTCGCCGAAGCCGGATGCGATTCTTCCCATTTGTATTCGGGGGAATATTCCCCGTTGACGGGGATTCGCCTTGTCCGCTGTGTTTTTGTTTTTTTCTCTTCCATCAGAGCTATTATACTATAGTTCCTGGAAAGTATTTAAAATTCGTGGGACATCTTTGCACCGTGCTATCTGGAATTCGTTGAACTGTCCTCCTCCCAGAAAATCGCCGTCATTAAAGCAACAGCCGTCGCAAACCAAAGTTCTTTCATCGTTTCCGCTCAATACCCTCAAGCTATTATAAGGCGCCTGATTCGCAAGCGATTCCCATTTTTGATTATCGTACCTGGATATCTTAAAGATAGTGAACGGCTGACCTTTACCTATAAAGCTGAATCCCACATAGCTGGAGTCCGTGTCTTTTCCTTCCGTAACCTTATACCCCTCCCATGACTTTGGAAATTTTATTTCCATGCCGAAAGCTTTGTTTTGATAACTGTCCCATCCCGATGTGTCTTCCGCCGGCATACGTAACGGTTTAGCCGGTTCTATGGCTAAAGTCTGTGTCGCAGTCACTTCCGACGGAATTATTTCGACCGCCGCGGTATTCTCCGGCTCTTGCACTGTCCCGACTTCCCTGCTTTCCTGTGTAGCGATGTCTTCACATTTCTCCTCCCATATCCTTAGGCATTTCTGTTTCGCTTCACACCAGGAATAACCGGCCGAGCCTATGCATCCGTGAACATCCCTGTCCCCTCCCACCATCTGTGACGGAACATTGTCCTGATTCAAAGGCGCAGGGGCCTTATTCCCCGGGAAATTAGTGCATCCGGAAGAGATGAATACCGACAAAATGATTACGCTAAAAAGTATCTTTTTCATATTTTGTAGATTGTTAAGATATCGTATGCATTTTACATCATTCGTTTAGATTGTCACCAACTTCAATTATTGACGTATATAAAGGTGCTATGATTGGTATCCCAATCAACCACAATCTATTCGTAACAGAGCATTGCATTATTGAATATAGTCAAATTAGCCGTTTTTTAATCCAATATTATATTTTTCGTTTACTTGTTGCAAATAAACAAGCAGAAGTTTACTGACTTCATCACTTGAATTTTTAGTATTTTTTGGTAATTCCACTTCCATTTTTTTTGTAATAAGGATTATATCCCTTAAAGTTAAGTTTAATCTACAAGCATATAAACATACCGCTTTTATATAGTTTCTAAGAATTCGAGCACGATCCCTTGATCCCGGTTTGACTCCATTTTTGATTATAATGCACGTACCAAAAAGGGCATCAGCCAATTTATACCTGGACATATCCGAATTATCCTGAGCTCTTAAATCAAAAGCTTTTGCTATGCCGGAAGACATTAAGGTATGCGACAAACCGAAGATTCTTGCAATTATTGCTTCGACACCAAAACCTGATTCGACTGCGATTTCCTTACCGGCTTTTTCTATTTTTATTATATTCCCAACTTCTTTATAGGCTTCATCCCTTTGTGAATTAACTCCAATAGTTATTCCTCTTCCAAACATATCCTGATTACCATATTTCCATCTATAATATTTTGAATCCTGTTTACCTACTTCCATCTCCACATTCGAATTAAGTTTCCAAAATTTCTGTAAATCTTCATCGTCTGCCGATACCTGTACTACAATATTTTTCTGATCAATATTGAGTCCTTCAGTAAAATATTGCCATGCTGTTGCGCAACTATGTTCATATGTAGAAGACGGAGCGGCACTTCCCAACATCGTAAAAAAAGAACCCCACTTTATTGGAGAATCGGGCTCTTCAAAAGATTTCTGATTATGTGTCCTTAAACAAGGCTGGATGGTAAAATAACCACTTTCCGGCAAATCCAGCCCAAGTATTCTTTTCTTGAAAAGATTAGTTATAGAACCAATAAATCTGACACTGCTATCGATATCGGAAGTAATTTCCGCCGGCTTATGATATTCGAAACCGGCCTTGCTAAAACTTTCCACAAATTTTTCACCAACCAGCCGGCTATGATCACGTAGATTCCCTTCATCGTATTCACAGCCTGTCCTCTCAAAAAGTACATTCACAGTATGATTTTATTAAGGCCTATTGAAAAATGATTCCATGGATATCACTTCAGGAACGGTTTCCTTTCTTTTTTTGACCTCTACATTACCTGCTTCCATAAGTTTTTTGGAAATAACTACACGCTCAGGAATACCCAGCAAATCAGCTGTAGCAAACTTCTCACCGTTCGAAACATCCTTACGATCATCATACAGCGTATCGATTCCGCGTTTTTTAAGTTCTTCATATATTTCCATACCGAATTTCACTACACTCTCATCCTTGCCTACAGAAAACATGTGTTTAGAGAATGGAGCCACCGATTCCGGCCAAATAATTCCTTTATCATCATGTGAAAGCTCAACAATTGTCCCCATCGTACGTGTCGGGCCTATGCCATAACATCCCATCACTACAGGATTATCCAAACCTTTCTCGTCTTTATAGTTAAGATGAAATGCTGTGGAGAATCTTGTACCTAATTTAAATATATTCCCTACTTCAACTCCCCTCTTTTCCTCTAATTTATCATTATTGCACTTAGGACATGTACTATGACTGGAAATAATCTCACGATTAACTGCAGAGTTACAATTATCACAATGGAAAATCGTATCTTCACCTACAGGGCAGATTGCCTGGAATTCATGCGAAAAATCACTAAAATCCCCACCTGAAGCATAAGTAAACACCGTATCTTTTCCGATTCCCAAGCGATCAAATATTCCATGATAGGTTTTAGTAACAACGTCATAGTACCGATCCAAATCTTCCTGATCTCTATGAAAAGAATAACCATCTTTCATATTAAACTCTCTGCCCCTCAATATTCCGGATTTTGCTCTAAGCTCATCTCTAAACTTGTCAATAATCTGAAAAACAGACAAAGGCAAATCCCGATGTGACTTAATGTAGTCTCTAACCAGAGGAGTTATAATTTCTTCGGTAGTGGGATTTAAAACCAATTTCTGTCCGCCGCGTGAAACCATATGGTAAAGTACATCAATTCCCTCTCTTCCAGTTTGTTTCCAAACATCCAAAGAAGATATTGCCGGCAAAATAATTTCCTGAGAACCTATTTTAACCATCTCTTCACGAATCAAATCCTGAATTTTTCGTAGAACACGGGTGCCAAGAGGTAAAAAGCTGTAAATACCAGCCATCTCTTTATGTATAAAGCCACCCCTGGCGAGCAAGGAACTATTTACACTTTCCGAATCTGACGGGACTGCTTTTGAAGCCTTTGGGAATACTCCGCTATATTTCATATAAGAAAATTATGTTTAGGTTTCTTTATAGGCAAATCAGATGCATATGTCAAACAGGACATACCATTCAATAGGAATTGCATTATTATCTTACTGTACTGCAGATTCCGTGATGGCAAAGATATTTTTTTCACTATCCAGCAAAGCCCGAATTCCCAGAGGCAGGGTCATTATCGGGTCGGTATGACCGGTGTTTATATCAGCCAATATGGGAAAACTATACTTTTTGAATCTATCGGCAAGTAATCGATGAAAATTTTCACGCTCATTTTCCGTGAAACCAAATGGCTTTCCGACAATTAGGCCATTGATCCTATCAAATACGCCATTTAATTCCAGATTGGTTAAATAGGCGTCAATTTCAGGCATAGAAATGCCTTTCGTAAAATCCGATCCGGCTTCAGGGGTTTCCAGGAACAAAACGGTATCCTTAAAATCGGGCCAAAATCTTGTCCCGGTCAAATGTAATATGGAAGGCAGGCATCCTCCTATCAACGATCCGGATGCGGTTCCATCCTTAAGCCATTTCCAGCCGGTATTCCTAATAAGTTTCCTTGGTCTTTCCAGGTCTTTTTTACTAAACCAGTCTAAAATCTCATCAGTCCATTCAGTAGAACACATGGTTTCCCCAATAGGATTATCCTGCATTAGAGCTTTTCGGAAATACTCCAGAGTGTAAGAGCTGATTGTCGGAAAATCGGCCATTTGAGTCAATGCGGCCGGTCCATAAAATGTGACCAGATTCGCTTGGGTATAAAAGGCAAAGTGTAAAACAGAAATATCAGAATAACCCACAAAAATCTTGGGATTGTTCTTAATGATTTCATAATCTAATAACTCCAACAATTGATTGGCGTTGTTTCCACCTATAAATGACATGATCATCTTAATCTCCGGATTTCTGAAAGCTTCATTCAAGTCATCAGCTCTCTCTTTAGGCGTCCCTGCCATATAGTTATCTTTCTTTAGAGCATTGTTCGCGATTTTCACACGAAATCCCAATTCCTCAATCTGACTGACAGCCCGCTCGACTCTATGGGGTACTAACGCCGCCATCGGTGAAGACGGACTTACCAGGCATACCAAATCCCCCTTTTTTAACATTTTAGGTTTTTGAATCTTAGTTGGCATTAAATTATGGTAATGTTTTTATGTTTTTTAGTCGAGGATAGGTGATGGAATCTCTGATATTTTCCAATCCAAGGATCCAAGCTATAAAACGTTCGATTCCGAGGCCGAAACCTGATGTCGTCCTGTAATCGACATGATTTCTTAAGTCGATATACCACTCGTAATTATAACTCTCTATCCCCTGCCTTTGAAGCGATTCGTACATTTCCGCTGTATTATCCTGTCTTTGTCCGGCACCTACGACTTCACCTCCAAAGCCTGACTCATTGATTTTCGGACATAGTAAATCGGCATTGATTACTTTTTCACTATTCCCGGATTTTGGCTTTTGATAAAATGGAACTCTGTCTCTATCAAACTCTGTCAACCAGACCGGAAATCCTTTTCCGACAATCTCAAGTAAGACTTCCTCACCTTTCGGTGAAATATCCCTTCCGCTTTTCGTATAATTCAAATATTTTGAATAGTTATTCTTTTCTAAAACAGCAACTGCATCGTCAAAAGTCATGACATCAAAACCAGTCCCTGAAGATAATTTATCTAATAAAGTAAATGTCATTTTAGGTGAAACCGACAATCTTTCTAATATTCCAGGTAAATCCGATATGGCTTTACTGATTTCTTTTATCAAACCTTCTACTGTCAACATCGTGCCGGGCAATGCCACTTTCGCTTCATACTCACAATGATAAAACTGGTTCAAATGACGACTATCCGGATTTTCACCGCGCATAGAAGGCAAATAACAATATAGACTATCAAATCCATTCAGCAATAAAGGCTCAAATCCAAATTGTGCAGAATCTACCAGGTTTGTCTTATAATTACCAAAATCAATTTCAATTGCTTCCGAATCTGAACCCGGTCCCATTGGAGAAGAAACTGAAGAAGTCAGCATAAAAAGATCAACATTTTTTGCCTTTTTCTGTACGGCAAAATAGTGATCTATCGCAAGCTTAATGTGATGTCTTAAGATAATCAGGGCATGAAAATATTTTTTTTCACATACGTCCGCATAATGCCTGTCAGGATTGAAGTCCGGTTTCTTAAAATCCGATGGATTTATTGACGCTACTTTCCTGTCATCATTCGCAATCAATTTTTTCTGATATCCGGAAACCATAATTCGATAAGATTATTAATATCCAAATAAAGCCACTTGCTCGTTTTTTGGGGTTTTTCGACAAACCAGAACATTGTAACCAAGATATTTATGGTTTTCGTTAAAAAGAATCATGTAGTCATATAATTTAAGGATAGCTGTTTCATGCAAATCCTTTGTAAAAGCTGAATTTATTATCATTTTTTTACAATATTCCATGACTTCCTGTTCAGATGGATCAGATTTCATTTTACTTGAATGGACATAATAGATTTCCAAACCTGAATTTCCATATAGGTCAATCCAGTATTTCTCATCCCAGGGCTGTATATTGATTTTTATTTTTTCATTTATTTCATCAAGTAGCCGTTTAGGCGGTGTCGAAACATAGAATAAGCATGTATCAGCGACAAAACCATAGGGCTTGCAGACACGAAGATACTCACTGATTGCCTTTTGCTTATCCTTTATAAATGCAGTAGACCCGCCAGACATGACTAGATCAAATGTATTGTCATCAAATTCTAACTTTTGTGCATCTCCTGTCTTAAAGGAAATCCTGTCTTTATACTCTATAATCTCTTGTTGAAGTTTTGATTGGGCGGATGCAATCATTTTTTCGTTCAAATCAATGCCGACGATTTTACATTTAGTCAAATGAGCAATCTCGAAACTGCAATATCCCGTATTGCACCCTGAATGCAAAACATAAGATTCCCTGTCAATAAATGAATTTTGAACCATCCTGCGTATAGAATCCTTTCCACCCGGTGGCCGATTTGTTTCGTTTAATAGACCTACAAAACTCACATAATCCATTTCCTTAACCTGTTGCGATGTAAGGTTATTATTCAAATTCATAATATTTCAAAAAGAGGAGTGTTACTTTAACTAATGTTCCTCAATCTGTAAAGCTGCAATGTTTACACAATATTTACGCAGTACTATCTACCGGCTGTTATCCCCGACCAGTTTCAGTATCTGGTAGTACACCGGATTGGATTTAAGAAAGATGTCGTTAGTATTCAACTGTTCCGGTGACAATTCTTCCGCGGCCGCATTCTTTATATAGTCCGGCAGAAGTCCGTAACATTTCTTCGCGGCGGTTTTCGCTTTCTGCATATCTCCCGCAGATTGCGCGGCCGACATTAGTGTGGCGCATACAAGAGCCGAATTAGGTGCGGCTTTCTCTGCCAGGGCAAATTCTTTCGAAGCCAGTACAGGATTTCCGTCCGCATAAGAAAGCATTCCCGCGTAAGCATGGAAGCGGTAATTTTGATTCGTTATCTTGGCGTATCTTCGCAGTTTCTCATGGGCCGGGGCTCGAATTGATGAATCGGAGAAGATCGAATTTTCAAGAAGCGTAAAATAGGCTTCGTACGGATATGCATAAGGCTGATTCGCGGATAGAAACTGGTCGAATTCTTTCGCCGACTTGTGCTGGGAGGAAAATGACATCCCCATGGCTTTACCCAAAAGATGGTCTGTGACGGCAATCTGCACAGAGCAATAAGACATCAAAAAGATTATCGCCAAGCCCAGAGGTAATCTGACCCAGTTCAGTCGGACTGTATGTCTATAGAAAGATGATACCTCCTGCTTCAACGAAATTACGCAAACCAAAGCGATAGAAACGATTACATACGCGATATGTGTAATCTGGAGATATGTAAATTGCGCAGTCACAAGTGTCGCGACTAATGTGATGATTGCGTAATGCAGAACATTATCGTTTTCCTTAAGCGCCTTCTTTATCCCATTACTTAGAATATAGAAAAGGAACGTACCGGCCACGGCTACACCTAACAATCCCTGGCTTACCAGCAGAGACAGTGTCTCGTTGTGAGGATGGTTGGGCAAAGCCAACATCTGCTCGTAGTTGTAGATTTCCGGAGAAAGCACATGCTGGATTACTGTGGGGAAACTCGATGGACCGAAGCCAATCAAAGGACTTTCAAGAAACAGCCGGAGAGACCCAGCCCAAAGCACGAATCTGGACAATAACGAACGTTCACTGGTCAAAAAGACTATCAGCCCGAAGATAATAACACCAAGGACCGCCAATCCACCTATCATCCTGGCTTTCCGGTCTTTTGTCTTAAGGAAAAAATAGACGACAAGCCCCACGACTATCGCCAGAATGGATCCGCGATTGACCGACAGCAGAAGAGCAATCGAAATAAGAGCTAAAGAAGCGATATGCAGATACATGATCTTATTCTTCCTGTTTCTGACCAGATTTATTAAAGCGGCAAAGAACGGAAAAATAAGATATTCGCCGAAATCGTTGGGATTGGAGAAGAAAGAATAGACTCTTCCGCCAAAAAGCTGACCTGCACCGAATACACTGCTGTAATCGGTAGTAAGTCGCTGTGAAACGGCATATGCGGCACAGACAAGGCCAATCAGCTCAATTCCAAACAAAAGACCTCTCTTATCCTCACTTTCCTGCGAGTACATCAAAGCGTAGACGAAGAAAAGTATCCAGGTTAGAAGAGGAAGAAGACCTTTTATATCGAAATACTGGCCGAAAAGACTTTCCTGCGGAGAAACCGAAAAAAACGTCGAAACCAGCGCTGAAAACACGAACAGGGATGTGAAAATCAAAATCTTTTTGTTGAACCTTAACTCCCCGATTTTCTGCCCGCAATCCCTGAAAAGGCTGAAAATAGTCATGACTGCCAGAAACATAAGGAAGAAAGCTGTCTTGGGGATTTCACTCGGGTTCGCGCCAAAGATCGGATTATACGCGAACGGCAGGAGTAATATCAGCAAAAAAGGATGGAACGATATTTTTTTCGATTTTTTCATATCTGTTCGACGTCACGAGTTTCTCTCCTACCACATGTCAGGATAGGCTGTAGCGCATCTATTCATGATAGAAATTTCGATGCCGAGATTCTGCAGTGTAGCTGTCATGTTATTAAGGTCACGGATTTTCTGGCAGTTGTTGTATGAAACACTGCTGCTTATTGCGGAAGGATTCCATTTATCAATGTATGTTTGCGCGCATTTTCTGATTATTCCTGTGGATATGCCAAGATTTTGTAATGTCTCAGTCATGTTGGAGAGAGCGCGAATTTTTTCGCAATTAGCTAAAGTTATTTCTTCGGTTATGTCACCGGGAAGCTTTGGCGCTACAGGATGAAGATCCATAGTTTCATCTGTATCTTTTCCAAAAGGTGAATTGGAGCATCTGGTAACGACATCTTTATTGATACCAAGGTCCTGCAAAATGCCTGTGATGTTGGAGAGTCTTCTGATTCTGGCACAGTTATCTTTGCTGATTTCGCCGGTCACCTGTTTGTCGTCCTTCCCGAAACCAACGGGCAGATCATAGGTCGTATTCAGGCTTATCAAAGCCGCGGCGATTTCTATTCTGGTAATCGGTCTTTCGGGGCAGATTTTGCCTTTATCGCTGCACTCCTGCAGAAATTTACCTTTCGAATCCGCATAAATCAGCATCATCAGATAATCCGTATACCACTGGCCCTCTTTGAATCCCAGTGTCGTATATGGATCGCGCCAGTTTCCTTTCACAAAAGCCGTAGCTTCGGCAATTTTTTTGGATATGTCGGATATTTGCGAATAGAGCATCTTCGCGAATTCGGCGCGCGTTACCAGCTTGTCCATCCCAAAGGTGCCATCCGGATAACCGCCGATGAGCTTCTTCAGTTTGGCGATCTTGATGTACGGAAACGCCCAGTGGTTGCCCCTAAGATCACGGAATCCCATATTTTCACCACGCACTCCATTTGAATCTTCCACCTTTATGTTCAGCCCGTACAGAGCGATACTGATGATCTTTGCAAATTCCGCTCTGGAAACGGGATCGTTCGGTCTAAAATTACCGTTTGCGTCGCCGGAGAAGATGTTCCGGTCGCGCATGGCACGGGTCAACGCACAGGAACTCATGGCCGGAGTCACATCTTTAAATTTTCCGCATCTTTCGAAATCTGTCTCCGCTGTCTGTTGATTAACGGCAGCTACTCTACGGGAATTATTAATCAATACGCTCGCCGTAGTAGTTTCGTTATCACCTCTCAAGGCCGTCAGACTAAACAGTACACCGACTGCCATAGTAACGGCCACTGCACCAATCAGAAGATATTTTTTCATCATAAGATCTTCCCTGGCCTTCTCTATGCTCTTATTCCTATTATCGTTTTTGATATTTTTCGCTTTTTTTATTTTTTTCATTTTGGTTTTTGTTTAAGGGTGTTTTATATATATTCTTGTTATTATAACATATTTTTGGCTTGGATAACAAATGAGACGGCAGTAGCGGCGAAAAGAACGATTCGAACGCACCACCGACTTTTGTCAATAATTTCGGGGGCAGATGTTGACAAAATAGCAAAATGCAGTAAAGTACACTCTTGTAAATAATTATTTTTAAATCGTTACTACTATGCGTGAATCACTTAATCATGAGGAAAATGCGCATCCGAAACTGCTCGAGAAACAGAAGACGATAATTGATTTGAGTCTTGTGCCCATTCTGGATTTTCTGTTATGGGCCGATGCTCGTGAAAAGAATGGAAGAAAGGCTCCCAAATTGTTTGTGGTCCGCGTCAAAGATAAGTTTGGGCCAAAATACCAGCTGACGTTTAATCATACTCCTGTCGCCTGTTTTCTGGATGGCAAAGATAAGAAGACTTTGTTTAACAGAAAAGAGAAAAATGAATTTGAGCTGACTCCGGGCTCGGAAGCGGTGTTCAATAAATTTCTGGCGAAGAGCAAAGAAGAACGTGAGATGGAAAAATTGCAGGATGACGTAAAAAAACACACCCGAAATGTAATCTGTGGCGCGTACGGTCTGAAGGAAGAGCAAAAGGATACGGCGCCAGATTCGTTTAATGGAAATCGGACGATGACTGCTGATGAGTATATGAAATTGACGAATGATGAGTTTCTGGAATTGATGAAAGTCTGTGTTGATAACATTAAAGTCGATAATCATACTTTTTCTATTCTTAGTAATACTCCTTCGAGGTGGGATGAACTGGAAAGCATGTATTCGTATTCGCGTAAAGATAGAGAAACTTAAAGGGTACGACCTTCGATCGAGGTGTTTCCCGATCCCAAGAAAGCATAGCGACCGGAGGAAGTGTCGTCTTAAGCAATGAAGCGATGAAATATCTTAGGGATATCGGTAAAGTCGTATATCTAAAGCTAGGCATAGAGACAATCGGCGAAATCATGTGATGGCGCTGGGGAGGCAGGGGGAAGGTACCTATGACTCATGAGAAAGGTTATATGGGAAAAGAATTGCTTATTCCATATGTCACGCCACGGCGTCTTTCCCAGAACCGTGTGTCCGCCGCGTGGGCAAGCAGGTGGTGTTCATGACAAAGCGGAGCCAGGAAGTGCGGGTCGTGCGCACGACTGACCGCGAAACGTTGAGTGTGGTGAATAGTTTTCGCGTCGTGCGGGCAGTTTGGAATTGAACATTTTTTACCGTATTCCCGGCGCAATACTCTTATCACACGAGCGTGGATGTTGCGCGAAGCCTTTGTTGCGGTGGTTGCGGCTACATCTGTGGATATCTGCTCTTTGGTCCGGGCGATTTCGACCTCGCGGTTCTTCAGCATCTCAATAATAAGGTCATTGATGTCGATGCCTTTTTGCGAGAGCTCCATCAGACGCGATTTAACTTCGGCGTCCAGCGTTGCCATCAATTTGACATCAAGGTCGATAGATGACGTTTGCGTGTTCCCGGGAACAGATTTACAGTCGAATAGTGGCTTCTGGATGGCATCAAGGTTATCGGTCACACTTGAATTCCCGCTTATCATTTCGGCCGCACCTGCAGTCATCCCCGACTCTGTTGTCATCTCCGAACCGATTGGGGAGCCAGTAAGAAGACTCTCTGGGTTCCCATTTTCACGGGAATGACATTTGAGGACTCCACCCGCCGCCTCATCCCTCTCCCGCCGGACGTCCCTCGCCAGCGTCTCAATCGCGCTTTTCGGCAGAAGTTTAAGTTTATCCGCAAGCTCCTCCTGATTTTCCGGCGTAGCGATTGCCGCGACATGCACAAGTTTGTTCATGCTGACCTCCCCGTTGATAAGCAAAGACTGCAACATCGGCTTATCCCTGAACCGCCTTTCCAGATTCAAAACCCTGCGCACCTGCTCCTCACTCACTCCAGCCAACCGAAAAGCAAAAACAAAAATCGAACTAAACCCTTTCTTCTCATACAAACGCCGCCTATTAACCTCCGGCAAAAGCCCAAGAAATTTCCTGCGGGCTTCAAGCGCCTGCGTTCCGTACATCCGACAGAGGGAGAAAAGTCTTTCGTCGGTTAGTGTCGCGCTGGGGGCGGCACACTGCGTTTC
This sequence comes from Candidatus Altimarinota bacterium, assembly GCA_041752875.1. GTDB lineage: Bacteria > Patescibacteriota > Gracilibacteria > UBA1369 > UBA1369 > JTS-AC46. The sequence continues at coordinate 181,877 of JBGSVP010000003.1, read as the reverse complement.
GTGGTGGTTTGGCATGGGGTGTTTTGTTAAGAATGTCTTTATGTTGTAGGTACTAAATATAGCAAAAACAAGCCATGATGTCGCTGTTTTGGAGTGGCGCGGGAGGGGAAAGTGCGGGGGAGTATAACTCAATTTATGGCTTGCTTAAGCCCTAAAATTGCATTGAACAAACAACATAAGTGTTGTAACTATTACTATGTTAATATTAAGATACTTCGTATAATAACCAGTTATATGAAATAGAAAGATTTTTATAATTTATACTTTATTTACAATTTATTATGGAAACTCCAAAAGAACTTAACGAAGCATTACATTCCGAAGAAGAATTAAGGATTAAACAAAAACTACAAAATAGTAATTTTGATTGTGGGCAAACCTGTCTTGATATGTTGGGTTATGATGGTCATGAACTGTTTCCCAATCAAGAAGTTTCGTCTTTTGATTTAAGATCAATTCCAGGGGCGCAAGAAGTAACAGTCCCTGCTGGACAAGAGGAAACCTTAGATTATACATATCCCCACATTTGGATTTTATTGGGCAAAGATAAAGTTGCTGGAGCTCAACACTGGATAATAAGGCACGGGGATAATATTTATTGCCCAACTGTTGGCACGATGGATGCCAAAGAATACAAGAAGAAGTATGTAGCTTTTATTCTTCAAGAATTTGTAGTGCCATTCAAAGGACAAAAGGTGCCTGATGGTTATTGTAAAAAACACCAAGGGAATGTAATCGAAGAAGATGCCAAGACAAGGCTGCCGACAGAAATGGTTTCAGAAAGAGTGCAGGAACTCCCAGAAATTAGTATTGGACAGACTTATGTTCTGTCCGGCAGAAAAATTAGATATACAGGAGACAGAACCTTGTCTAACGGCATTAAACAGTTTCAGGTCGAATACTTAGATGATCCAAATGATGGGTCAGAAGGTAAAAAGGGCGAAAAAGAATGGCACGGAGATTGGCAAATTAAAAGATTGAGTAAACTTGAAGAATAAATTGTAAATAGTAAAGAGGAAATAAAAAACTGATTTAACCACCTGATTGCTTAGATTATTTCCAAATATAGATATCAATAATCATGAAAAAAACAATAAAAATTCTTAGTATTTTTTGGATATTCTCTTTTTTGTTAATTCCAAAAACATTTGGCAATGAGCTAAGTGACATAAGTCATAATAAAAACCAGACAGCTATTCAATATTTATATGATAATGGTGTAATTTCCGGTTATCCCGATGGTACTTTCAAGCCTAACAACACATTAAACCGCGCCGAACTGTTAAAAATACTTGCAGGTGGTAAAAATGTAAAACCAACTCTCGACCAAGGTTATAAAAATTGCTTTCCTGATGTAAAAGAAGAATGGTTTGCGCCTTACGTTTGTTATGCGAAAGAAAAAGGGTGGGTCGGCGGCTACCCGGACGGAACTTTTAAGCCTGCAAAAACAGTAAATAAAGTTGAGGCGATTAAAATGCTTGTCAATTCGCAGGGTTACATCACGCCGGCAAGCATTGATACCCAGTCATTTAGTGATGTAGATAATAATCACTGGTATGCGCCTTACATAACGGCAGCAAAAGAAAAAGGTTTACTGGAGGAAAGCGGAAATATATATGGAGTTAATGATGAAATGAAACGCGCGGCTATCAGTGAGAATATATACAGGGCCATGATAATAGCTGAAAGTAGTGAATTGCCATTTTCTACCAGCACGCCGACAGATGTCGCAACAAAATTTTATAATGTTGTAAAAGTAATAGATGGCGACACAATAAGCGTGAATATGGACGGCCAAACTATAACAGTCCGTCTGATTGGTCTGGACACACCTGAAACAGTTGATCCAAGAAAGCCTGTTCAATGTTTTGGTAAAGAAGCTTCTAATAAAGCCAAAGAAGTCCTTACAGGAGCCAGTGTTAATCTAGTAAAAGACGAAACTCAAGGCGATAAAGACAAATACAACCGTTTGCTTCGTTATGTATACCTAAAAGATGGTACGAATTTCAATAAAATGATGATTGAGGAAGGGTATGGTCATGAATACACTTACGATATTCCCTATAAATATCAAAAAGAATTTCAGCAAGCAGAACTGGATGCCCGGAAAAACAAAAAAGGATTATGGGGAGACAACGCGTGCGCGGAAGGCACAGAAACAGTTGAATTAGAAGAAAATCAAAGCAGTACGATAGATATAAGCAGTTATACTTGTGACAGTAACAAATATAATTGCACTGACTTTAAAACGCATGCTGATGCTCAGGCTGTGTATGATAAATGTATGACAGAAAAGGGCACTGATATTCATAAATTTGACTCTGATGGAGATGGTGAAGCGTGTGAAAGTTTGCCTTAAGGCTAAGCATTATCTGATTTGTTTACTCTGACTCCATCACTCCCCCTCCAATCACCTGTTCTCCTCTATAAAAAACCGCCGATTGCCCTGCCGTGACGGCCCTTTGAGGGTTGGCGAATTCCAGGATGCCGGTCTGTGCTTTAAGAGACGCACCGAACGAATCTCCGGTCTGCCCGGGCAGACCTACTCCAAAACTATTTTGACTATTTTCCAAATCCAGTTGCAGTTTCGCCGCACATGCCACCGACCTATACCGTATCTTCACCTCCAAATCGCCTTCTATCGGTTCGTCTATGAACGTGACCTCTTTCAACCTTACGCTTTTCTTATACAGATCCTTTTCCTTCCCTACTATCAGTGTGTTGTTTGCGACATCGGCTCCTGTCACGTACCACGGCTCGCCTTCGGCATCGCCTTTTATGCCGCCCAATCCTATACCTTTGCGCTGGCCGATGGTGTATAGCGGTAACCCCCTGTGCATCCCCAGCCTGACTCCGTCCACGCTCATTATCGGGCCCGGTTCGAAGGCGCTCTTGTCCAGGTTTCTTTGCAAAAACGGGCCTGGTGTTTCTTCCGGGATGAAGCAGATGTCCTGGCTTTCCTTTTTTTTGTTGATGAAGTCTATGCCGAATTCAGCGGCCATCTTTCTTACTTCCGGTTTTGTGTATTCTCCAAGCGGGAATAGGGTGTGGGCTAGTTTTTCCTGTGTTAGCGTGTATAAAAAGTAGCTTTGGTCTTTGGCTTTATCCGCGGCTGTCCAAAGTTCGTATTTTGTTTTACTTTTGCCGCGGGTATTGCCATCTTCCCCGTCCGCGCTTTTGTCCGCGGGTGCGCAATCTTCCGCTATTTGCCTTTCCACCCTGCGTACATAGTGTCCCGTCGCCACGTAATCCGCGCCCATCCTTTCCATCAGTTCCAGGAACGCTCCGAACTTTATTCTGCGATTACATTCTATGCAGGGGTTGGGAGTGTTGCCGTTTTTGATGTCTGTTAGGTAGTAATCGACGATGGTTTCTTTGAATTCCTTTTCCACGTCCAGAACGTGGAATTCGATTCCGATCTTTTTGGCGATTTCGGCGGCTAGTTCCCAGCTTTCTATGGAGCAGCAGCGGTTTTCGCGGCGGATCTTGTCTTCGATGTCTTTTTCGGACCAGAAACGCATGTGGACTCCCACTACTTCATATCCCTGTTTTTGCAGTAGGCAAGCCGTTACCGACGAGTCGATTCCGCCGGACATGCCTACCAGAACCTTTTTCTTCATTTTAGGGTCGGAAAAATTTGACTGTACTGTATGTATATGCCATAATTTACACTAATCTGCAACCTTATCTATGAGTCCTTCGGAAGAGCTCATTAAGGAACTCGGTGACTTCGGTATCGATGCCAATCCTCTTATTAAGGAGGTGAAGCGTTATCTACCCACTTTAAACGACGAAAAACTTTCCAAGGCTTTCGTTTTTGCGGCGGCGGCCCACCGCGGGCAGATGCGTCGGGAGAACAAACCCTATATATCGCATCCGCTGGAGACGGCTATGATTCTTGCCGGTCTGCACGCGGATGAAGACACACTTATCGCGGCGATTCTGCATGATGTACCGGAGGATACTGAAAAGACGATAGAAGAAATCGAGACCAGGTTCGGAAAAAGGGTCTCGTTTTTAGTTGAGGGAGTTACGAAGCTTTCCAAGGTGCATTATCAGAACAACATGGCGCAGAGGCAGGTGGATTCCCTGAAGAAGCTGTTTATCCATACCGCGCAGGATCCGCGTATCATCCTTATCAAGCTGGCCGACCGTCTTCACAACATGCGGACACTGAACTTCATAGAGGCGCCGGAAAAGCGTACGCGTATCGCCAGTGAGACTTTGGAGATTTTTGTGCCGATCGCCAACCTGCTGGGTATCGAAGAGATCCGGTCGGAACTGGAGGATCTTTGTCTGAAATATCTGTTTCCGGACGAATTCAAAAGTCTTTCGGAGCGGATACTTAACGTAAGGCTAAAGAACCAGCCTATTCTTGATGATACAATCGAAAAGGTGAAGGAGGAGCTTAGAAAAGACGGTATTACTGCGAAAGTAATCGGGCGGCAGAAAAACATTTTCAGTATCTACAAAAAGATCGCGCTTCAGCAACGCAGGCTGGAAGAGTTCGACAACTTCATCGCTTTGCGCGTACTGGTGAACGACAAGGACGACTGTTACAAGGCTCTTGGCCTTATCCACTCGGCATTTAAGCCGAAGACAGGCAAGTTCAAGGATTACATCGCCATGCCCAAGGTCAACGGATACCAGAGTTTGCATACGACCGTTTTCGGTATTAACGGGTATACCACGGAAGTCCAGATTCGGACGAACCAGATGCATATAGAGGCGGAATATGGCATCGCGGCGCACTATTTCTATGGAACCAGGAAAAACGTGAAGAGCATTCTTGAAGAAGACTCCCGGTCTGATTGGGCGAATAAGATTATCGAGATGCAGAAAGAGGAGGACTACGACGGTAATTTCGTGGAGGATCTGAAGCACGACATATTCCATGACCGCATCTTCGTATTTACTCCGACGGGCGAATCCATAGATCTGCCTGCGGGGGCTACCTGTATCGACTTTGCCTACGAGATACATTCGGATATCGGCGACCGTGCCCTGAAGGCCGACGTGAACGGTGATATTCTCCCGATGGCGCATGAACTTCAGAACGGCGATATCGTGAGGATAATCGTATCCGATTTCGACAAAGGTCCGGAAAGGGCTTGGCTGGGTTTCGTGAAAACGAATATCGCACGGAACCGCATCCGCGAATATTTCCGCAGGATCTCACAGCAGGATAAGATCCGAACCGGAAAAAATCTTTTGCAGAAAGAGATGGACAGGGCCGGGCTGGGGCTTTTCAAAGATTTGCCGGCGAAGAAGATTAAGGAATTTCTGAATCTGAACGAAAAGATTAATTCTTTCGACGACATTCTGGCGGGAATCGGCGAGGGAAGTATCAAGCCTATTGATGTGCTTAGCCATATCTATGACCAGGAGCGAGTTACCTTGGGTGCTTTCAATTTCCTGGACCGCAATATTTTGCGAAAACTGCCGGATAACGGGACTATGGTTACCATCCGCGTAATAAGTAAAGACGCGGTCGGTCAGCTGGAGAAGATATTGAAGATACTTTCAACATTTAAGATCAACATCATCAAGACGCAGGCCTATATGAGTTTCTTTTCCAACCACTTCATCTGTAAACTTCATGTCTCGATGAATACTTTCAATCAGGTTTCGGAGCTTTTCGAAAACCTGGAGCAGATTGACGGCGTAAAGAAAGTGGAACGGCTTTTTTGGCACAGAAAAGCGATTTTAGCACTGGGGATAATCCTGACTTTCTCTGTGTGGGCTATGCACCCTTTCGTTTTGGCTTATATAATGGAACATCTCTCCTCGGACGATCATCCTTTGATATCTTCGGCTTTTCTTTATATGGGGGTATTTATGCTTTTCGCGATGGTGTTCTTTCTGAAAAGCCTTACTCCGCTAAGTTTTCCGGAACTCCGCGAGACGAGGACTTTCTGGATCCTTACCTATCTTTTAAACTTTTTCGCGCTTCTGACGATGATGGCTGAAGTTTATTTCTTCAGTATCAATTTTAACTGGGCTATCGTTACAGTTTTGATTTTGATGATTTTTGCTTATCTTACATACGAATATGTCGGCTACAGAAGGCGCTCCTGATACGCCGATAATCGCTTGACTATAACCACATTTGTGATTAAAGTAAGGTGCCTAATTTGGCCTAATCGTTTTCATATAAGTATTGAAGGAAAATGGCTTTAGAAAAAGACAAATCGGAACAGGAAGATCAGGAAGCGGAAGGTTACGCCGCTGAAGAGAAGAAAATGATCAGCGAGCCTCCAAAAAGCGGGCCCCATATTGATTCGCTCATTGAAGAGGCCAGAAGGCAAATTGCACTATCCAACGGCAACGGTAATTTTAACGAATCCGAAAAATCAGAGGATGAGGAAAAAATCCTTAATATAAAACCTCCGGCTTATATCAAAGAGGTAAAGAAACTGTTGAAATCCCGCAACAACATAATCATCGATACACCCGATCTAATCGATACGATGGAACCGCAAAGGGAATATCGGGACACCTTGTTCCACGGGTCTTTTATCCAGGAACTTTACTGGATGCAAAACAAGGGCCAGCTTGGAGACATAGCCACGATTGAAGAATGGTACAGGCGAACTTCCCAGCGGGATGCCTATAAATGCGGAAAGATTGACGAAAGGATATTGGCGATAATGCATGATATCCCTATCGAGAACCTCGACAATCTGGTCTACAGGCAAAACGCTATCGGGACTCCGCCAAATCCACTGGTTTGCGTGGAGATGGCTGCGGGTAACGCGGAAATAAGCAGAACACTTCGCGATTTGCGTAACAATTCCTCTTTCATCGCCAACCTGCGTTCAAAAGAACCTAACAAGAGCAGTAATTTCAGCTTTAAGAAGCTTCAGGAGATTATCGGCGATTATCTATCCAAAAAGACCAAGAAGATCGATCATGACATTATAGCTCTGGATATAGCCAAGGGATTCGTCGACAAGGCCGTTAACGCCAGAATGCGTGGAGTGCAGGCAGATTTATGCGAGTCGCCCGATGATTTCATGATGAGATTCGTTTCGAAGACGGGAAGATTACCTAACACCTGCGACAGTCTCTACATGAATCTGGCTTTTGACCGTCTGCGTGACATCATGCCGACTATGGAAATAATGAAAGGGCTGGCTAAGATGGATAGTAGCACAAGGTTCATGTTCGGCCAGATATTCCCGCTGGAATCGGCCACGGACAGTCTTTCCACAGAAGTTCCGAAGATTACCATATTCGACGAAAAGATTGATCCGCGCAAAAAATGGATGAATCCGGACAAAGCGGAATCAGTCTATGAGTTCATAAAGGACATCAATTATATGGGTTTCAGGACAGAAAGGCTGGCCGAGCTACCTCTTCTGGAGGTTTACAGTCCCCATTGTCCGATAGCTCTTCCGGAGGAATTCGCGGCGAAGTATTCCCACCTTCGTGATTTCGACTTTATAGATCCGGAACTCAACAAAAAGAGGGACCGTGTTTTTGCAGGAAACATACTGCCTGAAGATATCACAAACGGACTTGTCGCTTTCCCTAACCCATATCGTCTGGTGCTTGTCGCGGGGACAATAACCGCGCCCGTGGATTATCAGAAACAACTGCTAAAAAAACTTAGCGAAGGCTGATTATTTTCGATTACGGACTGAAGAAGAAATGCATCACGTCGCCGTCACGCACTATGTATTCTTTGCCTTCGGTGCGCATCTGGCCATTTTCACGGACCGCGGCTTCGCTTCCGTATTTCACAAGGTCTTCCCAGTTCATCACTTCGCCGCGGATGAAACCTTTTTCGAAGTCGGTATGGATTACACCGGCGGCTTTGGGAGCGGTGTCTCCTTTGTGAATAGTCCAGGCATGAACTTCTTTGGGCCCGGCTGTAAAGTACGTCATAAGTCCGAGTGTCTTGTACGCGGCATGTATGAGGGCATTCAGTCCCGTCTCCTTGAGACCGAGTTCGGCAAGAAACACACTAGCCTCTTCATCACTCAATTCGCCGATTTCCTCCTCTATCTTGGCGGAAATAGGAATCACGACCTTTTCGGGGCTTAGTCCGAGCTGTGCGTGGAGTTCAGACATATTGATATCTTTTACCTCGTTCTCATGGACGTTGGCGATGTATAGGAACGGTTTGGCGGTAAGCAGATGCAGATCCTGAAGTTCCGCTTTCTCTTCGGGAGTAAAATCACAGTCGATGATTTTTTTACCTTCGGCGAGGTATTTTTCCACTTTATCTACGATGCCGGCATAGCGGACCTTATCCTTGTCGCCGGACTTGGCTTCATTTCTGGCTTTTGCGGCACGCTTCTGCACGGTCTGGTAGTCGGCCATGATCAATTCCGTTTCGATTATGTCCACATCCCTTTTTGGATCAACATCGTCGTGGACGTGGATGACATTCTTGTCGGCAAAGACGCGTACGACCTGCGCTATGGCGTCGCATTCGCGGATATGGGCAAGAAACTGGTTACCGAGCCCTTCACCTTCGCTGGCGCCTTTAACGAGGCCTGCGATGTCATAAAATTCAACTATCGCGGGTATGACCTTATCTGTCTTCACGACATCTTTCAGCATTTTGATGCGGGGATCCGGAACTTCCACTACGCCCACGTTCGGATCGATGGTGCAGAACGGATAATTGGCGGCTTTTGCTCCTTTAGATCTGGTCAATGCGTTAAACAATGTGGACTTGCCTACGTTGGGTAAGCCTACTATTCCTATTTTCATCATAGATATTTCTTTAAAAAGCGGGGGTTATTCTAACGTAATCTGCCGCGGCGAGGAAGACAATACGGAAATCCCCTGCGGGACGACGATATCGCTCTGTGAATATATTACCGGACCGGCATTCGTAAGTTTGGCGAGGTCTATGTTTATGGAAATGTCTTCCGGTTTAAGACCGTTGATTAACGATGCCGCACCGGAGACTATCACCTCTACCGTTTCCGGAGTAATCCTGTTTATGTTGAATGCGGGGTTTGTGCCTATCAGATTTACCGGTGCACGAACTGTTTTTCTTTCCACGGACTCCTCTTTAACCTGAACCCCGACTTCAGTAACATTCCCTGATGTCTTAATCCCCTGCGGAATGACCAATCCAGCGCTGAACGACGAGGCATTAGTTCCAAGTTTCGATACATCGACGGGCTCCGTCTGAAGAGAAGTGATTCCTTTTATCACCTTTTCGTCGCCGGAAATCTCCACGGTTGCCGGCACAAGCTTTATTCTCTTGCCCCAGGCATCAAGGTTGTCGGCATTTGCCAGCTGAAGCACGACCGGCACCTTCTTTTGCGATTGTTTGGATACTATTTCGACATTTATCAGTATCTGCTCCGGCACTATGGTTATGCTATCCGCGTAATCCGAATATTCATCCGGCAGAAGCAATTTCACTGTCTGACTGGCGTCTTCGGTCTCATTACCGGTCAGAATTATTTTTGCCTGTACCTTATCTATGACATCCAGATATTTCTGCGCCCCCAGGATGCGAACTTTTTCGAATTCGTAAGAAAGTTCTTTGACTTCAAATCCCGTTGCCGGCTTGCCGACTATGGTTCCCTCCACTTTTATTTGCTTTTCCCCGGAAGGAGCAAGCTTTACCCTGATTGCCGATGGATCGATTTTCATCACGCGAACTTGCGGGCTTTTGGCGTTTACGGTCACAGGAAGGGTATAATCTCCGGCTCCCAGACCGGCCAGATCCACATAGACATCGAAATCGTTTTTCGTAAGGGTGGAAATAAGTTCCTTGTCCTGTTTAATGTAAATACCGACTTGCGGAATCTTCATGGCCACACTGATGTCACTCCCCGTATTTATCAGCCGTATATCAAGGTTTTCGGGAAACTTGTAGGCCACATTCTCTATACCGACAACAAACATCCACAAAACTACCGCCGCCAGAAGCGACAGGACTTTAAGATGCAGGTTTTGCAGAGGTTTTATCATGCTACCGGTTTTACTTTATGTTTCTGGGTCTTAAGACTGTGCATTAACAAAGAATGGAGTCGCGCAGGCAATATGTTTCTTTCAATGTTGCCCTTGTTCGCGAACGATACTATTCCCCTTTCCTCCGACACCACGATTATCAGAGCGTCGGTGGATTCGCTAAGGCCGAGCGCCGCTTTATGTCTTGTTCCGCCCGTACCGTTTCCCATCTCTCCCGCTGTCGCGGTATGGGGAAGAACACAGGATGCGGCAGCAATCAGGTTGCGGCGGATTATTACCGCCCCGTCATGTAACGGCGCCTGGTGATTGAAGATGCTCTGGATTATTTCCTTGGAGACCTGCGCGTTAAGTTGCTTTCCCGTGTCGATGAATTCTTTTAACGGAACAGTCTGTTCGATGGCAATAAGAGCTCCTTCCCTCTTTTTGGCCAGTATGTAACTGGATTCCACCAGATCATTAATCATGGTATCAATCTCTTTTGCCTGCTGTTTAAGAAAAGGCTTTGTATGTCCAAGTCTTTCCAGTCCGCTTCGGAGCTCCTGCTGAAAGATGACAGGTATGGCTACAAGGACTACCGTGAAAAACTTCTCCAGCATCCAGCCGAATGTTACAAGCTGAAGCAGTTTACTTATAAAATACGCCGCCGCCAGAATGCTTAAGCCGGTTAGTATATGTACTGTACGACTGCCTTTAAGCTGGGAAAAAATGAAATAGAAGACCACCGCAACCAGAGCGATATCCAACATTATCTGCGGCAAAGAAAAGTTCAGTATCTGCAGGTTTTCCCAGAAACTGTGGGTTTGCCTGCCGATGAATATGATCAGTTCGGCGATTAGGCGGCTCAAGTATTCCATTCGCGGGAAGAAAAAGCTTTATCCACCCGCAGTTTAAACCATTAGTTTGCCCTATACAATATTTTTCTTCTGTTCAGATACAGAATGATTCCCAGAGCAAAGGCGTAAAAGATGTCTTCCGGTCCGGACTTGGCGAGTTTGCCTTTTGCAAGGATTTCGTCATCCGTGGCCGAAGCATGAAGATCATCTGTTTCCGATTCGGCGGCGGCCAGGTTTTTGAGATCTTTTGCTGCGGATATGGAAGCCGTCGCGTCGGGAACATTAGCCGAAAGGAGTTCCGGCTCCGGTGTTACAGGAGCAGTTAATTCAGGTTCGAGCGCGGGAATCTCTTCCATCCGGGCTAAGGCTTCTTTATCAAAAGAGGCTGTTTCCGAAACGCCTGTTCCTACAATGATTTGTCCTTTCATGTCAGGATGGAGAACGTCCATGTAATCGAATGATCCGTCACTTTCGAACTTATAGGAAAAACTGTTTCCGGGAGCAAGAGTGGGTGTGGATATGGCTAGAGCATCCATCGTCACATTGTGGTCGGTGATGTCTTTGTTTGTCCATACGACCGTGGTTCCCTTGGCCACGCTCACGTAAGCCGGACTGAAAGAGAAATCTATCATGCTGATTTCCTGTGTTTCGCCGGCGGGCGTATTTGCAGCCACTTTTTCCGTAGCTACCACTTCGCTTGTGGATACCCTTTCCATCGTATCACTCAAGACCTGCGCCTTGTATTCTCCGGGCTGTTGGACCCAGTAAGCTATGAACGTGGCAAAACCGACTATAAGTAAAGCAGTGATCACTTTTATCTTTGTTCCACCGGTGACCGTTCCGTCTTCCTCATGGCATTCATGAACCGGTGTAGCATGTTTTTCCTTTTCCACGACATGATTATCTGATACATCTTCGGATTCCTCCTCTTCCACGGCCACATAGCTTAGAGAAGGGGCTGCCGCTGATTCTACGCCGGCAGTCAGAGGTTCGTCATTTTTTACCGATTCGGTCACGTTATCCGCGCCTTCGGTGTTTTTCGACGCTTCGTTATTCGCGTCATCGTCGTTGTTTACGTAGTCGATAAGTTCGGGTAATTTCATATTTGTTTTTGTTAGATTTTTTGGTTTTTATTGTTTAAATCATTTAATGTTAGCACAAAAAGCACACGGCTTCAATTTACCGGGTACTGTTTATATGCAAGTTCCTTGGACTTAAGTTCGGTTTATTCTTTAATTACAACTTTTTTCCTTCCTTTATAAGCTCTTTGATGATGTCGGTATTCGTTACGATTCCGACAAGTTTTTCAGAATCGTCGACAATGGGAACCCTATAGATTGAATTTTTTTCCATGAACTCCAGGATTTCGTGCACATTAGCGTTCATGTTCAGAGTCAAAGGAGGGGTGGTCATTATATCCGCGGCCAATTGCCCCAGTTTTTTCTTAAGGGTCTCGTTAAAGGAATCCATGTTATCAAGATAGATCACACTGCCAAGAATGTTTATGCTTGCGGGCATTTCGATATCTTCCAACCTTATCGTTATATCTCTTTCCGTAATGATGCCTGCGACTTTATCTTCGTTGTCGATTACCGGCAAACTCATAACATTCTTGTTCAGGAATTTCTTGATTATTTCTTTGACCGGCGAATTGACACGGACACTATATACATCTGTGGTCATTATGTCTTTTGCGGTCTTTTCTTTGAGGAATTTTTTCATTGTGGGTTTTTATGATGTTTTTTATTGGATTTTTGCTTATTTTTGTCACTTCTATGTAATTATAAAACAATATTTCCATTTCGGCAATATATCTTTTGGAATTGAGCTTCATTTCACGGCCTTGTTCATGGATTAAAAGCCGTTTTTTTGCTATCATGTACAGATATATTTATTTCATATTCCACAGCATGGCACTGAATATTACAGATAATGATTCCAGGCAGGAGAAGGAATATAAGCTTCCAAAAGAAATAGTAGTCATCCCGATAAAGGACCTGGTGATATTTCCGACTATGGTCGTGACGGTTTTTATTCATAGTCCGGAACTACTGGCGGCGGTTGAAAAAGCCAACCAGGAACAGGAGCTGATTGGGTTGTTAACGCAGAGAGATCATTCCAAGCCCGCCCCTCCTACGGATAACCTTTATGATGTGGGAACAAGCGCCTACATATTGCAGATCATTAAGGGAAGCACCGGTACGGACGCGATGGTGCTTGTCGAAGGAATCAGCAGAATCAATCCGGAAAAATTCTTACAGGAGAAGCCGTTTATGATTGCGAAAGTCATACCGGTAAAGAGCGCACCTGACGAAGATGTTAATCTGCAGTCGAAGGCACAGGAAATAGTATCGCTGATTAAGGAAGCTTCGGAACAAGGAAAGACTTTGCCGCCGGAACTTTTTGCGGGACTGGAAAATGTCACGGAAATAGACCAGATCGAGGATTTGGCTTGTTCGTTCCTTACTCTGGATATTCAAAAAAAACAGGAACTGCTGTCACTGATAGACCACAATGTCAGACTGACGAAGATTGCGGAATATCTGATGAAAGAGATACAGCTTCTGAAAATCAGGAAAAAAATTCGCACGGACATATCCAAAGAGATGAATAAGAGCGAAAGAAATTTTCTTTTGAAACAGGAGCTGAAGGCCATCAAAAAAGAGCTGGGAGAAGACTCCAACGATTTCGGAGGAATGGGAGGGATGAACGACGAACAGGAAACCAAAGAACTGGCCCAGAAGATTAAGAGCGCGAAGATGCCTGCCGAAGTGGAAAAGATAGCCAACAACGAACTGGAGAGGTTGAAAAAGATATTCCAGATTTCACCGGAGTATGCCGTGGCGCGTACATATATAGAGTGGTTGTGCGAAATGCCGTGGGGCAAAAGCAGTCCCGGCAAGGTGGAAGTGAAAAAAGCAAGGAAGATACTCGATGAAGACCATTACGGGCTGGAGAAGATTAAGGAGCGCATCCTGGAATATCTGGCAATCTGCCAGTTGAAAAAGAGGTGCGGGGCCACGATACTTTGTTTTGTCGGGCCGCCCGGGGTCGGAAAGACTTCACTAGGTAAATCGATAGCGCGGGCGATGGGACGGGCCTTTATTCATACTTCACTGGGCGGTATACGCGACGAAGCCGATATTCGCGGGCACAGGCGTACTTATGTGGGAGCTATGCCGGGACGCATCATACAGAGCATCAAGCGGGCCGGTTTCGATGATCCGGTTTTTATGCTCGATGAAATAGACAAGATGGGAAAAGATTTTCAGGGGGATCCGGCTTCGGCACTGCTGGAAGTTCTGGACCCCGAACAGAACAATGCTTTTACGGATCATTATCTGGATGTGCCTTTCGATCTTTCCAAAGTATTCTTCATTCTGACCGCAAACTTTCTGGATCCGATTCCTCCGGCCCTGCTGGACAGGATGGAGATTATCGAACTGGCCGGTTATACCGAAGAAGAAAAACTTCAGATTGCGAAACGTTATCTGTTGCCGAAGGAAATCGAACTTAACGGACTTGCAAAGAGACCTCTCAAATTTACGGACGAAGCCATCATCCACATAGTCCAATACTATACCGGTGAAGCGGGACTTCGCGATTTGGAAAGGCAGATTGCGACCGTGTGCCGAAAGGTTGCCAAGGAATTTATCGAAGAAAAGAAGGAGATAGATGTCATCAGCAAGGCGGACATCTTCAAATATCTGGGGGTGGAGAAATATACTTTTGAAGCGGCACAAAGGGAAGATACGGTCGGAGTGGCGACAGGATTGGCATGGACTCCGAGCGGCGGCGATATCATATTTATAGAAGCGACTAAGATGAAAGGATCGAAAAACCTTATTCTGACCGGCAGTCTTGGTGATGTGATGCAGGAATCGGCACGCGCGGCATTGAGTTACATAAGGAGCAATGCCGAAAAACTTCATATCGACGAAAAAATCTTCGAAAAGTCCGACATTCATATACATGTCCCCGAAGGAGCGACGCCAAAAGACGGACCTTCAGCCGGAATAACAATCTGTACCGCGCTGATTTCACTTCTCACGGGCCAAAAAATCAGACACGATACCGCTATGACGGGCGAAATAACTCTTACGGGCAGAGTTTTGCCGATAGGAGGACTTAAAGAAAAACTTCTGGCGGCAAAGCGTGTGCAGATAAAGAATATCATCATTCCGGAGAGGAACAGGAAAGATCTGCTCGATATTCCGAAGCATATGTTGGCTAACCTTAACATCAAGTTCGCCAATACTGTCGAAGATGCAATTAAACTTGCGCTCATACCCGGGAGCGGACATTCTTCTTCACATTCCAACGTTAAAAAGCCGTCAAAGAAGAAATCTAACAAGAAAATCGTCACCAAAATATTACAAATCAAAAAGAAATGATCGAAGACTGCATATTCCTGGATATCAATACTCAACATGAATTCTTCAATAGCAAGGGGCTCAAGTTTATCAAGGATGCCGCCGAAATCCGGCCGAACCTGAAAAAGCTCACGATATGCGCCCTTTCCAGAGGGATTCCACTAATCTCTTCAGTGGAAACCGGTGAAAAATACTGCGTTCCCGGGCTGACCGGATATGACAAAATTCCGGAGACCGAAATCAAAGGCGCAGTGCTGATTCCCAATATCAATCATAAAATAAATTATGGGTGTCTGCTTAATACTTTTCCTTCGATCCATCTGGAAACGACCGGGTTCAATCTTTTGAGTAACAGACATTCTTTGGCTTTGCTGAAAAGCTTGAAACGGCAAAATCTGATAATCTACGGCGTTGCCCTGGATTACGGAATAGAGATGGATGTCGTGAACCTGCTTAAAGAGGGCTTCAAGGTATGGATCCCGGCCGATGCCGTAAAACCGATTAACGAACTCAACCGCGAACCGACGATGAAAGAATTGAGAAAGCTGGGCGCGGAGGTCTGGAATACGGAGTTCCTGATGAAAAATGTCTGATTCAACTTTGTCGGGTGAGTTTAAACATATTTCCCGGTAAGGGGGCTTTTAATTGTGGGTGCTTTTACTTGCCAAATCTTGCGTTTGTGGTTTATATTTAGCGCCCGTCATTTAATTATGTATGAGAATCTTAAGACCTTTTTTTACTTTAGCGGTACTGGTGCTGATCGTATACTCACTTTATCAGTTCATTGTTTTTCCTTTATTGAACGGTAGGACCTATATTGTCCACATGACTGACCCGGACAGTCTGATTGTTATGGAGGGGGGCAAGCTGAAAAGAGTTCAGCTGATTGGCGTGGACGCGCCCGAAACTACAGGAGTGGACGGATCTGCCCAGTGTTTCGATGAGGAAGCAAAAAGACTGGCGGCGGAGAGATATTTCGGCAAGAGCCTTAACGTAACGCTCACGAAGGACGATAAGATGGGAGATAAGGACATCTATGGAAGGCTGTTGCGTTATGTCACCCTCGCGGATGGGTCTATGCTGAATGCGGATCTGCTTAAGGACGGGCTGGCCAAGGAATCTAATCCCGAATACAAGCCTTACAAGGAGCGTGAAAAATTTCTGAAAGACCAACAGGAGGCTCAAGACAACGAAGCCGGAATCTGGGACAAAAGGCTTTGCGCGGGCAATTTCTAGGCCACAAGAGACAGAATCGACAAAAAATGATATAATAATCCTGAAATACGGTTAGTCACTAAATCCAAACAACGATGACCGAAAGGATAGATTCTTCGGATAAAATAGCCAAAATAGAAGAGCTGATGGACGAATCCGACAGGATTACCGCGAAAAGGCTTGCCCGTGAATTCGGTTTGCCGGATAAACTTTCGAATCTTCTCAAAGAAGCGCTCAAATCGGGGGGCGTTAAATTACCTGACAAGGCTGTGGCGGCGATGAAAAACAGGAAAAACGTCCGCCCAAAAACGTGTGAGGCTTTGGAAAAGAGGTTTCTGGAATATCTGCGCGACACGGAGGGGGTTGAACAGATTATTAAGGATTACAGGCCGCTGGCTTATCTGTTGCCGACTATGTACGATTTTATCTACGGAGACGGGGAAGACGAATTCATAACGCCCCACTGTCAAAATCTGGATGAGGATATCCATGAACTGGACGAAGAAATCGAGAGCGACTGCATGATCATAAACTATCCGGAACTACATTCGCTTTATTGCGCAAAAAAGACAAGGACAGCGGCTATCATAGCCACCATGTGCGAAAGTGGAGGCGTAGATTTCCTTAAAAATAAGTTCGCCGAAAACCTTTATGCCGACCTTACGGATGATGATGCCAAAATCCCCGCCAACCTAAGACTAATAGTACCGAAGGAAAAACGGGAAATGATCCATGAAACCCACAGGGAGGCGGTAAAGATGTCACAAGACCCCAACCGAAAAGACCCTTTCGAAGAAGCGCGCGAGAAAAAACGGATAGAGATGATTTCCTCCGGCGTACACGAAAAAATGGCAGAACATATAATGGAAGCGGTGGACGAAAAATTCTTAAGCGGAATCATATCTTCCGGCAACATAACCGTCGAAAACATCTACCGTCTGCTTAAGGAATATCCGGATCCGCGCGTCTTTGTGGACAGGATAATTTATCCGAACGGGAAAGAGATATAAAAAATCCCCCCCAAGAAACCATACGATAAACCTGTAAGACAATAAGCATCCCGGAAAGATTGGTTTCCAGAATAGCGCCACGAATCATGACATTGCTGCCATAAGACAGAATCACTTTCATTTGCCGATTTACAATGTCTGACGAAGATGAACCGAAGTCCAAGACCGAAAAAACACCATAGTCGGAAAACGAGGTCTATTTCCATTCATTTACAGCCCGGCCTTTTTACCCACCGAACGAAAAGAACAGATGTGCCGTGAACCTGGGGGACTCACGGATCATAGAGATACAGACTTAAAGCACAGAAACTTAGGGAGGAAGCCGGCAAAGGATTCGGGTATTATAGGGTGTAGAAATAATACCAAAGGCCTTTAACGGCTTTCTCCCAAGTTTATGGCTGACTAGTTGTGAAAGATCATGGACTCCCTAAGCAAAGGGAGTGGACAATGAACGCCGTGGAAAAAGATTAAAATTTCCATAGAAGTCTTTCGACCTTAACGAAAGCATCCCATAAGTCATGACCAGGAGATATGCTTGGCATAGTCCAGGAGAAGACGACAGATGCAGGTTAAGTTCATTCCGAATATTTCGTATGCCTGACCTCCAAGCCCATCAAGCGGAAATAAGCGGTGTCTTCTTTAGATCTGGGGGATAAAAAGGAGACAGTTCAAACCCTTAAGCTTAGGGAGGAAGCTGCCAAAGAATTTAAGCATGAATGGCGGATTCAATACTCAAGGCCTCTAACAGCTTTCTCCCTAAGGATAAGTTTTCCTGTGATGACAAAGAGCGGGTGGAGGGGCGGAAGAACATGTCTTTTCTTAGCGTTTCATAATATTATACCAAATAAATATATCCATTGTCAAGCCCAATGCTTTAACTTTTTGTTGCGGCGGGCATTGAAATTTGTAAACCGTTATTGTAAGCTCTGCGTGCTCTTGGATGCTTGCCGGGGTAGCTCAGTGGTAGAGCGAAGGACTGAAAATCCTTGCGTCGGCAGTTCGATCCTGCCCCCTGGCACCAAAAGTCCAAAAGTGTGAAATTTTTATTTTAGCGCGCCGGACTGCGCATAAAAAAACACTCACCGTACCACTCGTACGGCTCCTGTTTTTTTTGCTTGCCGACGGGCTAAAATAAGAAATTTGACACTTTTGGATCTATGGCGATGGGGGGGTGGGGGGCGCCACGGCGCTGCGCTGGTGGCTTGGCGGGCCGTTGCGCTGGCGGCTTACGGGGGGGCCAGTGAGTGATTAATGGCTAAGTAGCGTCAATGATGGTCTGCAACGTAGATGGGAGCAGCCGTAGGTCTTTGCAGATTGCATGCTGAAAGTTACATGACTATTCTTTGAGTGCCATAATATGGATGGTATTCTACTAAAATATGTTAATCCTTTTGTCTTATAATATGTCGCTGTATTGGCTTTAAGTAGATCATCAACCGGCATGCCATTTTTTAGCGATTTCATCATTAACATCGCGCCTGCATGTAATCCCATTAGGTTTAACTTTTGTTTTTTAAATTCATTTTCGTATATTTTCATTCTATCGCCGACAGTAAAATTATCCTTTATAAAGGTCGGTTCCGGCATTGCTTCAATGCCATCTACAACGCTGACTTCCAACCAGGTCTGTTCGCCACCCCATAATGGATCGCTTGGGGAAGGATCACAGTAGGTCCAGCATTGATGTTCTATCTGCTTGTTGTGGTCTATGGCGTCTACTTTTGACTTAAAACTTCCCGGGGGGGTGATTATGATGGTCGGTTTTCCGAAGCTGTTTATTGTTTCCAATTTGGTGGCACTAAGATATTGTATATTAGCCATCGTCCAGATTTTTATTTCAGGGTCGAGCTTGCCGAAGCCGAAGTCTTCGTATGAATCGGCCATCTCGTCGAAACTTTTCGAAAGACTTTCAATCAATTTAGGCGGATTCAGCTTTTCTTGGGCTTTTTTAACCGCGTCGGCGATGGCGTCTATGTAGCCTTCGATTTCATGGATTACGGTCTTATCTTCTATGGTGTCTGCCAAAAATAGGATGCACGCTCTGATTTTTGATGCCGCTTTGTCTATGACTTCCCTGCATTCGGTGTCGTCGGATTCTTCGCTTTCATTTACCTGTTTCAGGAAGTTTTCCAGGTCCTGTTTTGTGAGTTGTTCGGGCATGGGGCAGTTTAATATAACATTAAAGGGTGCGAAGGACGGGCGCAGAAGTTATCGATGGTGAAATCCGGGCCGTAGGCGGAGAAGGATACTTTGCGTGCGGCGAAGAAAGCGACGGGGATTCTGGTCGTTTTTTTCAAATGTCTGTCGCCCAGACATGTGACTGTGTCTTTTTCATTTTCGAAATAATCCAGGATTTTGCCTTTATCATTTCCGTGCCGTCTGTATTCCCTGAGTGAACGTTGCATCAGTACCGCGTACTCGTGGACACTGATCAAAAGAATTTTTTTCTCTATGTAATGATTTATAAATGCCTTTTTTCTCTCTTCAAGTTGGGACTCGCACGGAATAATATCGGGTCGATGTTTCAATCTTGCCGCCCCTTCTACAATGCTGATCAATGTTGAATCCGAGGTGCTGACCTCTAAATATGGGCTGTCTTCTTTTTCCATATGCCATGTATCCGCCTGGCCTTTTCCTTTTTCGTCCACATATCTCTTATGGTGATCCATGTTCTCTTTCTTTTCCAGGAAGCTGTTTTTGGGGGTTACGAGCAGTGTCGGTCTTTGGAATTTGGCGATTTCCCGAAGAATGTCGGGGCCAAGGTTTTTGATTCTCGCCAGGACTTCTTTTACCGGTTTGATTTCCGCTTTCGGGTCTATTTCTTTGGCGGTGATGATGGATTCGGGGTAGCCCATGACCATTTCTTTCAGTTTTTCATCGTTTAGAAAAGGGAATTCTTTATGGTCGGCAGCCGCGATAGTTATTGCCGTGCCGATGGCGTCTATCACCCGGTCGATCTTTTTGATTACAAAGTTATCCAATTGATGATTACTATCCAGAACGCCCTGGATTATCAGATGACTTCTGATTTCAATTGCGAAATCATCGATAACCTTGGCGAATTCCGGATTTTCGTACTCTTCGCTGTTTTTTACCTGATCCAGGAAGTTTTCCAGGTCCTGTTTTGTGATTTTTTCTGGCATGGGTGTTTAATATTCCAATAGTTTCAACGAGGGGCGGCAGCGGACTTTGTGGCTCATGGCTCCGTAAAAGTGGTATGTATTGAAATCGAAGTTCTGGTTAACGGATTCCCAGTGGACATTGGGCGTGAAGTTGGAGCCATGCATACTATAGTACGTTTCGGTGCCGTTGAGTGAGGAATCGTCTATGTATTCTCCTGTCTTCAGGGATTTCATCACCAGCATTGCGGCCTCGTTTATGTCCATCATTTCCAGATGATGTTTTCTATATTCCTCTTTGTATCTGTCTATTTTTGAGTCGATCGTCATATTGTTTTTGATGTAGGCAAGGCCTGGCATGGATTCAATCCCGTCTACGATGCTTACTATCTTTTTAGTCGGATTCTGACCCCAAAGTTCATGGTCATGGGATGGGGAGCAGTTGATGCAATGCGGATAACTTGTTTTTATGGTTCCTATTTTCGCTCCAAAGCCGCATGCCGGGCTGATGATTATGGTCGGCTTTTCGAATTTCCTTACCGTTTCCACCATATGTAGAGGAAGTGCCTTTACAGCTTCCATTACCCATGTTTTAAGTATAAATGGATGGCCGAAACCAAAATATTTAAGGACTTCGGCCATTTCGTCGTAGCTTTGTGAAAGCAGTTCTGGTAATTCGGGCTGGTTCATTTTTTCGTGCGCTTTTTGGATTGCCGCGGCGATGGCGTTGATTTTTTTATCTAAAATTTCCAGACAGACCGGGTGTTCTATGATGTCCGGTCCGACAAGTAAGTTATGGATATGCGTCGAGATTTCATCTATAACCGCACGGCATTCTAAATCTTCGTATTCTGTGCTGTTTTTTACCTGTGCTATGAAGGTTTCCACATCCTGTTTTGTGAGTTGTTGTTCCGGGGTTTCTTTTGGCATGGGGTAGGTATCAAAAAAATATTCAAGAATTAAAGATCAAGGTCTTAAAAGCCGAACCGAACGACGACAGCGAAGATTGCGGAACTGACTGCTGGAACCGCCCCCGCCCAAGTCGACCCGATCATCGCACCAGAAACCACCGGCAACAATTTCTTTTTTTGTAAAGGTCGATTCCGGTAAAATAGTCCAATAATCTTTTTCCAGTGGTTTGGGAGGGGCTCCGGCTAGGGAGTTCATTTGTGCAATCAAATCATCCTCATAGCCCATGCCGGATTCTCCGCGCCCGCGGGCTTCTTTCATGTATAGTGCTGACTTTTCCGCATTGATTAATTCTATTTTTTTGGCCTTGCCATCTTTCGTTATTTCTTTGCTGATCTTATCCGGATCGGCGTCCAAATCCTGTTTCATCGGTACTATCTGCACCAGCCAGCCGTTGTACTTGTTAATCAATTCAGACTTGGTCAATCCGTTTCCGACCGTCAGGCTTTTCCCGTCTTCCGATGCTTCAAACTGCTCCGGTTCATAGCACAACTGGCTTTCATCGATTTCTCCTGTTTCCTTTTTATCCCAGATGAAAGTGTCTTTTTTGATTAGCTCACTGCCGGCACGGGCATTTATCTCTGCCTTTTTTGCATCAAGTTTTCCAGCCAAAGTCCTTAGCTTAAGGGCGAGCGGAGTGAGCTGAAGCCGCGGTTCCAATCCTTTTTCCTTGTATTCACGGTATAGGGCGGCATTGGCGGGGGTCAGCCAGCCGATGACCTCCGAAAATTCCGGTATGGTTATCTTTTTGCCGGTGAAGTTTTCCCCTTTTCCATCAAGCTCGGAACTGCCGTCGTAGTCGGCGGTGTAGAATCTTTTGCCGTCTTCCGCGGATTCCAGGATTCCGTACCATGCAAGGTTTTCTGTCGCTTTCAGGTAGTCGGCAGACAAGGTTCCTATCAGCTCTACGACATCCGGCGCAAGTTCGCCGGTTGCGATTTTAGGACCGTACTTTGCTTTGAGGATTGCCGTGGCGATTTCATCTATCTTTTTCCCGATCAGCGATAGGCCTATTGTGTTTTCCAGGTCTCCCTGTGAGGAAATATATGATTTGATCTGCTGGGAAATCTTATCGATTGTCTCCCTGCACTGCGGATCTTCGTACTCTCTGCTGTCTTCCACTTGGCGGAGGAAGTTTTCGACGTCCTGTTTTGTTAGTTTCTGTTCCGGGGGGGCTTTGGGCATGGGGAAAAATATAGGGGGCTAATATGTGAAATATTTCCCTTTTTGTCAATGCAACCATCATCAACTCCACAATTTCCACTAAATTCATGGATTTCAACTCCACAAATTTGACTAAATATGTGGAGTTGGGCTATATTATAGGTAATTAATCTGATTCCAATGTTAAAAAGAATCTACGATTTGAACGATATAATCAGAGCGGGTAAAGTATTGATTATTTATGGACCAAGACAAGTTGGCAAAACCACATTAATCAAGAATTTTCTTGAAGGCACCAAACTTAGCTATCGTTTTGATACGGGAGATAATCTTGAACTTGCCAGGAATATTTCCGCCTGCACTTATGATTCGACCGATAATCATGTCGGGAATTATCAAATGATAATAATTGATGAAGCCCAGAAGATTCCCAATATCGGTAATGCCTTGAAGCTTATGGCCGACCGGCATCCGGACAGGATTTTTATCGCAACCGGGTCTTCGGCATTTGAGTTGGCAAATCAAACGGATGAATCTTTAACAGGCAGAAAAAAAGTTATCAAACTGTTTCCGATTTCACAGCTGGAATTATCATCAAAGATGGCTAAATCCGAATTAAAAACAAAACTGGAAGAATATCTGATTTACGGTTCCTACCCTGAAGTTATCACTTCCGCGTTAAATGTAGAAAAACGCGATATTATCGAAAATATCTCCAACTCCTATCTAATCAAGGATATATTGGAATTTGATCGTATTAAGCGATCAGATGTCATAATAAAGTTATTGAAACTACTGGCTTTCCAAATCGGCTCACAGGTTTCCGCCCATGAATTAGGCAGGCAACTGGGTATTGATGTCAAAACGACACTATATTATCTGGATTTGCTGCAAAAATCTTTTGTGATTTTCCCTTTATCCGGATTCTCAAGAAACTTACGCAATGAAGTCAGCAAGATGTCGAAGTATTTCTTTTATGATTTAGGTGTTCGCAATGCCTTAATTGCGAATTTCAATAAATTCGACGAACGCAACGACCAGGGTCAACTTTTTGAGAACTTCATGCTAATCGAACGCTTAAAAAGGAATGAGTATCTAAAACACAGTGCAAATTCCTATTTCTGGAGGACCTACAGCCAAAAAGAGATTGATTTGATTGAAGAAAGAGACGGAAAGCTTTTCGGCTATGAATTCAAGTGGAGAAATGAACAGGTGAAAGCCCCCAAGGACTGGACTGATAATTATCCGGGAAGTAGTTATGAAGTGATTAACCGGGAGAATTATTTGGATTTTATCACATAAAATCATGGCAGGCTTTTCAACCATCCGCCGAGCATGCGAGCGACTGAAAACCTTTTTGCCAAACTGGTGTTTAGTGAGAAAATCAAAGATTAATAATCAATGAAAGGATCAACAATCAAAGATCAAGCTCTTAAAACCCTCGCCGAACGACGACAGCGAAGACTGTAGTTCTGATTGCTGGAATTGCGCATGGTCAAGTTGACCCGAACACCGTCCCAGCGGCCAACGGCAATAATTTCTATTTTTGTAAAGGTCGATTCCGGTAAAATAGTCCAATAATCTTTTTCCAGTGGTTTTGGAGAATCTCCGGCTAGGGAGTTCATTTGTGCAATCAAATCATCCTCATAGCCCATGCCGGATTCTCCGCGCCCGCGGGCTTCTTTCATGTATAGTGCTGACTTTTCGGCATTGGATAATTCTATTTTTTTGACTTTTCCACCTTCCGTTATTTCTTTGCTGATCTTATCCGGATCGGCGTCCAAATCCTGTTTCATCGGTACTATCTGCACCAGCCAGCCGTTGTACTTGTTAATCAATTCAGACTTGGTCAATCCGTTTCCGACCGTCAGACTTTTCCCGTCTTCCGATGCTTCCAACTGCTCCGGTTCATAGCACAACTGGCTTTCATCGATTTCTCCTGTTTCCATTTTTTTATCCCAGATGAAAGTGTCTTTTTTGATTAGCTCACTGCCGGCACGGGTGTTGATCTCTTCCTTTTTTGCATCAAGTTTTTCCGCCAAAGTCCTTAGCTTAAGCGCCAGTGGTGTCATCTGAAGCCGCGGTTCCAATCCTTTTTCCTTATATTCCCGGTATAGCGCGGCATTGGCGGGGGTAAGCCAGCCTATGACTTCCGAAAATTCCGGCATTGGTATCTTTTCACCGGTGAAGTTTTCCCCTTTTCCATCAGGCTCGGCACTGCCGTCGTAGTCGGCGGTGTAGAATCTTTTGCCGTCTTCTGCGGATTCCAGGATTCCGTACCATGCAAGGTTTTCTGTCGCTTTCAGGTAGTCGGCAGACAAGGTTCCTATCAGTTCTTCGACCTCCGGCGCGAGTTCGCCGGTTGCGATTTTAGAACAGTACTGCGCTTTTTGGATTGCCGCGGCGATGGCTGTGATTTGTTTATCTAAAATTTCCAGATAGACAGGGTGTTCTGTGATATCCGGGCCGAGAAATAAATAGCCGATAATTGTCGAGACTTCATCGATGACCTCACGGCATTGCGGATCGTCGTATTCTTTGCTGTTTTTTACCTGTGCTATGAAGGTTTCCACATCCTGTTGTGTGATCTTTGGTTCCGGGGTTTCTTTTGGCATAAGAATTTATCTTTTTTGGATTTTAGGCTTGAAAATTTAGCTATATTTTGCTATCAAGTCAACCTTAATGTAAAACGTACGATGGAGGTGCCGAATATCAATCCGGTTTTGGAGAAAATATGCTCCGCTGAAGCGGTTAGTAAATATTTTTCTGCGGAGGATATTAAGAGTTTGGCCGGGGAGATGACTGATACTATTGTCGGGGTTCTTGGGGATAGGAAATTCGAGGTTGTCTTTACTGCGGATACAAAGATGTTCGCTACTTTAGGTACCAGACAGATACATTTAGGGTTGGGGATGATTAAGGCGATGATTTCTACATGGGAAAAGAAGATTTTGGGAGGGCTTGCGGCGGGCAAAGGGGAAATCGATGTAAAATCTTTGAAAGAAAAGGTGGTTTCTTCTTTGATTGCGGACGCGGCACATGAGGCGGGGCATCTGGTGATTGACCGGCGGCCTTCGGAATTGTGGATTTCGCAGGAGGAGTGGGGTATGGTCGGAATCAGTTCTTTGGCTAACGCTCTGCTGGATTGCCGTAACGACCAGAGGATTATGGTTCATCATCCCGATCTTAAGGAGAACATGACGGACTGTGTGGATTTTAATTTCGGACCGGACGGCAGGCAGGACTGGATTTCCGGAGATCGGGAAATTCTTCTGAAGACGGGATTCTCTCCTCTTTTTACGCAGTTCGAGAGTGAAGCGATGCGGATTTGGGCTTTCGGGGAGATCCATCCTTTGACCAATCCGCGAGTGAAGAATCTTCTGGAAGTTCACCGTGAACAGATACTTTTCATCGCGAAAGACAAGGCTTGTATTCCGGCAAGGAATCCGCATGAACTTGAAGTTAAGGCCAAGGCGCGGAAGGCTTATGGAGAGATAAGCAAGATTAATGCCGGGGATTATCAGAAAGTGCTGGTGAGCAGGGACCGGGAGAATCAGGCTATCCATCAGGCTGTTTCGGCAGTCGGGCTGTTCTGGTCGGGATACGCGGGGATTCCTCAAAAACTTAAGGATCTATTGGAGCAAAAACTTTCGTCGATGGATGAGGAGTTGAATTACGAGTTGCAGTACCATATCGCCTTTCAACAGATGGACAAGGCCGATTATGAAAAAAACAATATTTCACCGGAGACGATAGCGGATGCACAGGCGGAGAAGGTGAAAGAGGTTCTGGAGGGCGCTCCGGGGTTTAAGGAAGGCTTGTCGGACGAGCCGGATTCACAACCTACTGAAGGAGAAGGCACAGCTACGGCCAAACAACCGGAAACCTATTTTGACCTGCTGGGCCCGGCGGTGAAGGTGGAGGGAATTTCCGACCCTCTGCGGGATTTTCTGAAGAAACTTTTTGAAGAGATGTCTAAGGAGATGCAGGAAGAGATTAATCAAAACCTGCTGAACCAGATTCTGCAGATGTTACTCGGCGATCCGGATAAGGCGCTGAAGGTTATCGAGGACGCGATTAACGAGAAGTTGCGTCCGCATACCGTGCCTTCGACCATGCCTTCGCATAAGGAATCGGAGGACAATCCCCCGCCGATGCCGCAGAAAGATGAAAAGCCTAATCCCAAACCGTTTTCGCAAAACAGTCTGCCGGTGGAAGACCTGATTAAGCTGGCCCCGCGGGAGTTGGAGGAGACCGAAGCCTGGCTGGATGAGAATCTTGATATGCAGGAAAGGATATTTGCCTG
This sequence comes from Candidatus Altimarinota bacterium, assembly GCA_041752875.1. Taxonomy (GTDB): domain Bacteria; phylum Patescibacteriota; class Gracilibacteria; order UBA1369; family UBA1369; genus JTS-AC46. The sequence goes on along the minus strand of JBGSVP010000003.1, from coordinate 154,943 downwards.
GCGCGAAGCGATTCATAGCGTAATCAAGGGAGCGAAGAAGAAGACTGATCGGCCGCAGGACACCTTGTATGTCCCTGAACTGGTGATGGATGAGATACGTCAGGAAATGGGGTTGGAGCAGAGCGGGAAGATTTTTCTGAATACGAAGGTGGAAAAACGCGAAAAGATAAACCTTTCGGTTTTGTGGCGAACGGTGGCGATGCCGGTCAGCGAGGCGCTTAAGCTTATCCTGTTCCTTTGCAGGATCCACAGCGACGCGGAAATCCGTCAACATCTGGATCTGGAAATACTTTTTTCGCAGGATATTCCCGATGTCAAAAAAACTTCCGGCAAAACCCCGGTTCCGGTGGTGGTGAGTTTCGGCGACGATCCGGTGGCGGATTACGAAAAGATTGTGGATAACCTGATGGTGCTGAACAAGTCGGCCAAACAGGGAGGCAATTTCCCGATTGTGCAGGACGCTACGGCGCTGAAGACGCAAAGGGACAGACTACTGAAGCATAATCCTTCCGCGAAGCGTAAGTTCGCGATCGACCTATGGGATGAGATGGCGATAGAGCTGGGTGCGAAAAACGCCATGGAAGCTGTGTTGAAAGAGATCAGGCTGACCCAATCGGCGCTTGATGGGAAGGCTTTCTGTTTTGTTCTTAAGACCGCGGGGGCTTCCAAGATTGCCACTCCGGCACGGACTTATGGGGAAAACAATTTTCTGATAGAAAAATCCACGGAGAGACTTATCCGCTATCTGGATGTGGTGGTGCGCACGATGATCTGCTTTCCGGACACTTATTCACAGCGCATCAAAGAACAGATCGAGCGGGAACTGGATATACATATCGAATAATAAATAATATAACTCTAACTTTAAAACACATGTTTAAGCCATCGGAAAACGGGGATACGGAGATAGTGCGGGAGTTCGCCGGAGGAGCGGTGAAGATAGAACGCGAATTTAATGTGGAGCTTGACCGCGTTGTGGAGTATTCGAATGTGCTTGGCGTAAAGATACGGCGCAGGGATGGTGAGATCGACCGGTTTCCGGGGCAGGAAGACGGAGAAAAGATTCCGGTTTTCGACGGCGCTGCGGAGCAGTTCGCGGACTTGAGTTTCGGTCCGGCCGAAATAGAGTTTCTGCAGGCGGCGATGATGCGCTATGCCATCGGCCACCATACTTTGTTTCTGGGGCCTCCGGGGTTCGGTAAATCGCGTATGCTGAAGTTTTTCGCATATCTGCTGAATATCCCATATTTCCGTGTGCAGTGCGAAAAAGGTATGAACGTGCAACAGAAGTTCCTGTGGGCCTATGTGCGCGACAACGGCACGTGGAAAGGAAGGCTGGGGGCTCTGCCTTTGTCCATGATGACGGGCGGGCTGTTGCATGTGGATGAGATCAACAATCTTGAGCCGGAAGAAAGGCAGGTAATTCTTGAGCCGACGGAGCGTCCGAATAATCCAAACGTGTATAACGAAGCTCCGGAGTTGCATCTGGGAGATTTTCCGGGGCGTGAGACAACCATAACCGCAAATCCGGGGTGGTTTCTGGCCGCGACCGGCAACTATCGCGAAGGCCAGTCTATGGGCGAAATCAAAGACTCCACCGAGCGCGAGGAAAGGCGCGTGCGTCCGTATATGCTGGGGAGTCTTCCGCAGGGGACCGACTCGAAGAGGATGGCCGGCCGTTACAGAAAAGAATCACCTGTCAATAACGGAACGGAACTTCGGTCACACAGATTCTATCCGCCGGAACTGCTGGAGATTCCCGACAGGATAGTCGATGCGGCGGCCGATTTTTTTGAGGTGGTGCATACCGTCCTGAAAGCCGAAGTGCTGAAAGACCTGCGTCAGGATCCGAAAGTTTTTCTTAACGAGATAAACCAGAGGGCGTTTGACCAGTTCATGATCCTGCAAGTGAAAAAGGCTGAAAAGGAAGGTGTAAAACCATATTTGACGCGAATGGATGAAATGCTGGAATCGGCTGTCCTGGCGCTGGAGTTCTATTATGTGAACGCGTTCCGTGAAGAGGTGAAGATGAAACTTCCGGACCATCCTGCAAGCGTGCTGTCGCCGGAACTGAAGGAATACAAGAGGAAGAACGAACGTGTACCTGTGAGAACATATGTAAAGTGGAGAATCAGGAATCTGCTGGAGCAAAAATTCTGGGAAGAAAAAGTCGCTGACGAAAAAGACGAAAGTAAAGAAAAAAAGATCAGGATGGACATAAGGGGTAGGATTTTCCAGGTATTGAGCGGAATTCCCATAAACGACCTGACTGATGAGATGCCGGGGATTGCCGTATTTGAGCAGAATGGAGCGCCCAATCCGCCCGCGGACACCCAGACAGGAGCTACGACTCATGTCGCCGATGATACTGAACCGGATGAACCTGCTAATGATGCCGACCAGGGAGGCGCACCAACTCCAAAAGGCGGGGCCACGATTCTGCCGCCAAAGCCTGAAGCCAATCCTGAAATCTCCGCCGCCCATGCCGGGCTGATCAGTAAGATGGCCTCGATAACGGCCGGACTGACTCCTAAAAACCATTAGAACACTTTCATGACCAAGTCCTTTAAACAATCCATCGAGGATTTCACACATAGCGTATCCGAAAGCGAGGAACTGAAAAACGCGCGTCCGGCAGTGAGAGAAGCTATGTGTAAGGCTCTTTCGAAGCTGGTAAATCTAACCTTCGCGCCGGATGAGGCGACGGATACTAAACCTGTCATCAGAGCCATAGAAAGGATATTGGGATTTGTTGGGGAAAGGATAAGAGAAGTACAGGAAAAGACGGAGCCGGACATGGCTAACATCGCGAAGATGGGGGAAGAGGCTTCCGCCGTTTCACTCGATTCGGCAGAGACGGAGGCGTTGATGGCCAGCATGAAGGAGAGTTATAAACACACCATCGAAACACTTAAGGAATTCGGATATACAAACAATTATACAAATAATATGCCTGCCTGGAGTACTATCCGTTTTTCGATAAAGAAACTTAATCCGGAAGTCATCTGGCGAATATCCAGGTTCGGGAAGCCGGAGGTGATAGTTACGCCGCCGGAAAAACTGATGGAAAAGTTCAAACGTCTGGACGGTAACAAAAAAATGTTTAAGCAGTCGTCCACTTCTTTTACAGAGGTAGCGGCAAAACACTGGCAACAGAAGAGCAGTTTTCTAATCAACTTCAGTATCGTGGACGGAGCCGAATCTATGCCGCCGGACCAGTGCGGAGTGTCTAATGATCTTGGAATTTCGAAGATAGATATACTAAAGAACAAATTCGCGGGAAAAGGTCTGCGGATGATGACTCCAGACGAATATGCGATGTTGACGATGAAGGCGATAAGAGACGGACATCCGATTGACGTAAACGTCAGCGGGACTATCGGGCCAAAGACTTTTCTTCCTTTGAACCGCGACAAGCCTGTTCAGCAGGAAATAGGCCCCGTATTCGGTTTTTGGCATAGGAACAAGGATAACGGGGATTGCAGAATGGTATTTATGGCACTCGACGTATCCGATGGGAAAAATGCCATACGGGTGCGGCCTGCTGTCGATTTAGTTTTAAACTCCCTGGAGTATCAGACAATCGAGGAAACTGATCCTGAATTTTTTAAATAGTCGATCCAATCTATCTAAATGATTACAAAAGAGCACATAAGGGATTTCCTGGAAAACATAAGGAACAGCAAGGAATATGAATATGGTCCGTGCAAAGCCATCGTGGATGCGCATGCAGAGAAACTGATGAAAATAGTCGAAAAAATCGATACCGACGAATACGCTCTGAAGAAGATCGAAAATATCGTGGAAGCGATTGCCTTAGCGGTGAATGTGGCACAAAAAGCCAAATTCTTTGAACCGGGAGCTCAAAATCACATAGCGAAGCCGGTAAAAACACCCAAGAAAAAACCCGTGACGCAAAACATCGACAATTTCTTATCCACCGTCCCTCCCGAAAGCCGGCAACTTTTCCAAAAGCTCGCCAATAGCTACGGACTGATGGTCGACACACTGATAGATTACGGATACCAGACAAAGATTCCCATAATGATTCCTGTTCTTACGAAAATACGGCAACTCGGGCCGGAAATGTTGTCGTGTATAAACCGTTTCAATAAACCGGTTATCCTTTTGGTACCGCCGGGAAACTTTTTTTCCAAGGTGGACAAGATTGACCATAACCCAAAATACGAGTGGCAGAATTTTTCACAGGGAATAACCGGATTCTCACACGACCCCAGATGCGACGTCTGGGGACCGAAAAAAGAATCCATCGAGGTTTACGTCGTGGACGGCAGTCCCTGTATGCCTCCGATTCCGGCGAAGATGAAGAAAAACAAGAAACTGCCGGAACTTTATGCTCTCATAAAAAACTCATATCTTTCCCAGGGGATGGCCATGATTTCCGACCACGAATACGCAATGCTGGTACAGATGTCGCTCCGTCTTTATGAACGCGCAAAAACAGCCCCCGACCAGGAACCGGAAGAAATGATTATAGATAAAGTCCATTGTACCCTGCTATGCAACGAGCATCTGTCCGATACCGCGGTTACTCCCGGCAATGGGAAAGGGAATGCGGAAGATTTCGCTGAAGAATGGACTGATCTCTCCGGGAAGATATCTATACCTTATGCCGGATGGGACTCCATCAACAACTGTTTCATTTTCTACATAAACCAGAATCCCGCCGCGGAAACCAGAGACTACGTATCCCGCCCGTCAATCAGAGTGTGGTAAATTCACCAGGTGAATGCCACTCACCTGGTGAATGTGGACGGGAGGAGTAAAAACTGGCAGTATTAGTTCCGATTATCAATGTCATCATGAGCGCTAAAAAAACATTCATCCTGGTTCACGTACTGATTATCTCTTTCTTCGGTACATTCATATATTTCAGGTTCATCATGAATGCTAAGGAAACGGCACCCAAGGCAGTGAGTCTGGCCGAAGTCGTTTCGAAGTCTTCCATGGCGGATGTACTGGGGGCGGAGAATATGCGTGTCACGAATAGTGAAGGGAAAAACACACAGGTCGAACAAAAAAGCATATCAACGAAAGGATTATCGGCCAGGCCAAAGGTAAACTTACAAAAGGCTTCTGTTATCGAGGAAAAAGCCGACATAGTCACACAAGAAATAATCACCCGTGACGAAAAAGTCGCTTCCGCTCCCCTGCCTCTTTCGCTTAACCTCGACATCCCGTTCTACACCCAGGCGCCTTTCTCCAACTGGGATAATCCCTGGCAGGAAGCCTGTGAAGAGGCATCCGTACTGCTTATCGCGAACGCTTATTATGACCATAACTGGACCCGGGAGCAGTTCAACGACCAGATTCTGAAACTTGTGGAATGGGAAAAGAAGCGCTTCGGCGATTACAAACATACTTCAGTAGAACAGACCGCGGAGATACTGGCCGACTATCTTGGTCTAAAGACAGTAATCGTGGAGAATCCGTCTTACGAAGACATAATGAAGACTCTTAATAAAGGTCATCTTATAGTAATGACTTTTGCCGGTAAGAAAATCGGGAATCCCAACTATAAGAACGGCGGTCCGGTCTATCATGCAATGGTCGTCAAAGGCTACAAGGAAGGAAAAAAGGTCATCACTCACGATGTAGGTACGCGCAAGGGTGAAAATTATGTCTACAGATGGTCCGTTCTACAAAATGCACTTCACGACTGGGCGGAACCGATAGAATCCGGCGAAAAGAGGATGATAGAGGTATTGCCTCCATCGTTATAATAATGCAAATCACAAAATACATATGCAAACCCCTTCACTTGTCCTGTTGGGCAAAAAGATAGCTTTCTCCACGATGGTGCAGTACGCAGGAAAAATGCTTCAGCTGGTATTTTCGATGATTAACCTCAAGCTGATTGCGGGATTCCTGTCCGGGCATGATTACGGGACATATGCCGCGATTGCCGAATATACGCTTTTCTTTTCGACCGCGGCAAATTTGGGAATATTCGGCAATGTGGTCAAAAAGATGGCGGATAATCCATCCGACGGGAAGATCTTCATCAACGCGCTTGCACTGCGTATCGTTACCGCTCTTACTTTCTTTGTGACCGCAATATTCGTCCTGTCCATAACAGGCGCGGACAGGATGTTCATCTTCGGGTCGATTCTTTATTTCGGTTCGCTGTTCTTCGATAACATCAAGTCGGTCTGTGACGGGATGTTGCAGTCCAACTACATGATGGGAAGGTCGACTTTTTCTCTTATAGCCGGCAAACTGATACAGTGTGTAGGAGTGTTTATGGTGGTAAGGTATTTCAGCGGCGGCACTACCACAGGTAATGGCGTGTTTGATCTTTCTCTGCTTTTTCTGCCTTTTCTTTTCGGGAGCGTGGTTTCCGTCGGACTAGCCATGCATTTCGTAAGAGAGAAGATCGTATGGAACTTCAGGCCCGACAAGAAAATGATGGTGAATTTTTTGCTTGCCAGTCTGCCTTTCGGGATTATCAACATATTCAACAACCTCTATTTCCGTTTCATCCCGGATTATCTGGCAAACAGTTCTCTTACGGGAATCCAGTTCGGCTCGTTCAGCGTTTCTTTCAGGATCGCGCAAATCGTAAGTCTGGCCTCTACTTTCCTTATGTATTCGGTACTACCGGGCTTCAAACAGTCACTGGACGAAGGTCATTTCGAAAAAGCAAAAAAACTATATTCATCGATAAAGAAAATCATTCTTTTGGCGGGTATCCTTTTGTTCGCGGGAGGAACGATCGTAAGCTCGCTAATGCTGGAAATACTGGCACACAAGAAATACATACTCCCCGAACTATGGTTCGTGATGCCGATGATGTTGTTTTTGGCCGCCGTCTCTTACGGATATGACCTGATTCTGATTACCCTCTTCGCCATGGAAAAGGAAATCTGGCTACTGAAAAGAGAATTAGGAGCTCTTGCTTTAGCCGCCGTTTTCTTTGCCATGGTCTTCGCAACCCAGGACCCAATCGCCAAAACCTGGCTGATAATGGCGGGCGCGATAGCCGGCGAAAGCTTCATGGTCATCTCCGGTCTGGGTAAAATCCGCAAGATGTTCGGGGAGGCCGGCAAAAAAGATATTGAAATAAGCCAAGCTATCAGTTAAATTATTGCCGTATTCGAGCGGGTGTAGCTCAGTTGGCTAGAGCGCAACCTTGCCAAGGTTGAGGTCAGGGGTTCGAGCCCCCTTACCCGCTCCAAATCATAAAATCAAGATTCGATATTTTTAAATATCGTTTTTTTGAATTTTATGCCAAATCGGACTAAGCAGATTTAATTGTGGCGCGTTCATCCTTTTTTCGTAGTTTTTTAAAGATTTCCATAGCTACTAACACCGAGAGAGCAAACGGAATCATTATGAGCCATTGCCCAAGGGAAACCGGTGCGATCTTAAGAGTATCCTGCATAAACGGTACATATGTGGAAATCACATGGAGGGATTGAGCTACAATAACGCCGAAAACTAACAGTATGTTGTTGCGTATGGGTATTTTGAAGGCTGAAACAGTTTCAGAACGAGCATTAAAGGCGTGGACATTTTCCATTAGTACCATCATGAAGAGTAGAATATTGCGGGCTTCAAATTCACTAAAACCTTCGCGTAAGAGGATATACCATGTAACGAAAGCGACCGTGGCCATCGTGGAGCCTGCGATAATTGTCTGTTTAAGCATTAGCGGGTTGAAAATATTTTCCTTTGGTTTTCGCGGTGGAGATTTCATCACTTCTTTTTCACCTCCTTCGAATGCGAGAGCTACGTCCTGAATGCCATTGGTGGCGAGATTTAGCCAGAGAAGTTGTACCGCGAGCAATGGCATAGGCAATCCCGCAAACAATGCAAGTGTGAAGAGGGCTATTTCCGCCGCACCCTGGGAAATCAAAAGATATATAACTTTTCTGACGTTGTTGTAGGCGTGACGACCTTCCTCCACCCCCGCGACGATTGAAACGAAATTATCGTCAGTGATGATAATGGAAGCGGTATCCTTGGTGACGTCAGTGCCCGACCCCATTGCTACACCGATATTGGCTTTACGCAAAGCTGGAGAATCATTAATTCCATCACCTGTGACTGCTACGAAATGTCCAAGTTTCATCAGCGCTCCGACAATTTCCATTTTCTGGAGTGGCGTTACCCTGGCAAACACCTTGCCGTAGCGCACAGCCTCAATGAATGCGGGCATATCGGATGATCCGGCTTCATCCAGTCGTTTCCCCGTAACTATATCATTTTCTCCATTGGCGATACCGAGTTCTCGGGCTATTGCCAGAGCAGTGGCTGGATGATCTCCCGTCACCATAACAACACAGATTCCCGCCTGACGGCACTTTTCGATAGCATCTTTAACTTCCACCCGAAGCGGATCTATCATTCCCACAAGACCGAGTAAAGTCAGAGGGGGAAGGTCATCTTCTCCAAGGGACTTATCTTTTATATCACTACCGGGCCAGTTCTTGCCGACTTTACCGTGAGCAACCGCGATGACCCTAAATCCCTCTTCTGCCAACATCACTCCTGCCTTTTCAATATCCGATATATTGATTGGTGAATGCTTCCCGTCAACCATCATGGTATCACAATGTTTCAGAATTGTTTCAAGTGCTCCCTTGACCGCCACCTCATTCCCGTGCCCATTATGATAGAACTTGGCCGAGAACCTGATTTCCGACTCAAAAGGTATTTCACCTATTATATCGTATTTATTCCTTAAAGCGTGTGTATTGACCCCAATCTTATACCCCATCGCAAGAAGTGCTATATCTACCGTATCACCATGGTGCTTCCATTTTCCGTCTTCTTTTTCCAGTGTCGCCTCATTACATATTGCGGAAGCGACAGCAATCTCATGCAACTGTTTTTCCGCTTCTGCTTTAACATTGTCTCCCGTTGAAAAAAGTACCTCGCCGACTCCCTCGTATCCTTCGCCCGTCAGGTCAAATCTTTCATGGGAAGGTAACCATATCGTTTTGGCTGTCTGTTTGTTGTGTGTCAATGTCCCCGTCTTGTCACTGGCGATACAGGTACAGCTTCCAAGGCTTTCCACGGCTGCGAGTTTGCGAACAATCACATTCCGTTTTGCCATCCTGTTAGTAGCGATTGAAAGGGCGACAGTCAGAGCCACAGGCAGTCCTTCAGGGATTGCTGATACTGCGAGGGCCACTGCAAGAAAAAAAACTTCGCCATAAGGGATTCCCCTGGCCAGAGCCACACCGGCAAGAAGCAGGCAGGATGCCAATACTATATAACTAATGTTGCTGGAAAACTTTTCCATTCTTATCACCAGTGGAGGTTTGGTCATCTTTGATTTCGTCACCGATGCCGCAATCTTACCGACCTCCGTGCGTATCCCTGTTTCGACAACTATGCCCGTACATCTGCCGCTATTGATGGTAGTTCCCGCGAACAGCATATTGTTCCTTTCTATGATTTCAACGCTTTTATCAAGAAGAATATCGGTCTTTCCAACCGGAAGAGACTCCCCCGTAAGCAATGCCTCGTCCGCCTGAAGGTTCTTGACACTAAGAATGCGAATGTCCGCAGGCACCTTGTTCCCTGATTCCAACATTACTATATCGCCAGGCACAAGCTCTTCAGCGGCTATTTCAATCTCATGCCCTCCCCTCTTAACTACAGTTATAGTCTTCAGCATGTTCTGCAATGCCGAAGCGTTTTTTTCAGCTTTCCATTCTTGAAAAGTACCAAGTGCCGCATTCAATAATATTACTGCAAAGATGAAAATCGCGTCTTTAAAATCGCCAATAATCATAGAAATAACCGCGGCCGCAAAAAGTATATAGATAAGCGGGCTCATGAACTGGTGCAGAAATATAACAACAACCCCTGGGTGTTTTTGCTTGGGTAATGAGTTATCTCCATATTCTTCACGTCTCCTTTCCACCTGGTCGCCGGTGAGACCGGAGGACATAGAATTGAGCATTAGGAAAAGTTTATCAGCTGACACCGTATGCCAGTCATGCGTCTTGTTTATCTCAATTGAATTTTTAGGCATTTTTAAAATGAATAAATTGATTGTTTTCATTATATTATAGCTCAAATACGCATTTTCTTGAAGTAGATGTGCATAAAGCCGATAGATGCAAATACCAGCGATCTTAAAAAGCTTTTTATGTTAAGCTAAAGGCTTCTTTGCCGTGCACCTTTTAATAAATGAACGAAGATAACCCGATTATCATAAACAGGACGCCGGCTATCTTTGTGGTAAGCCGTTTATCAATCTTATCGGCAAAGATCTTTCCCAAGTAGATTGCCGAAACCGAGAGTAACAACAATGCCGCAATCACTGCGACAAATACAGCCATCGGTTCGTATTTTGTGGCGAAAAGGGCACTGGCGATTTGGGTCTTGTCCCCCCATTCCGCCATAAATATCATGGTAAAACCCGTCACTAAAGGATTCTTTAGATGAGTGTTTTTTCCTTCATCCTTTTCTTTATTGGTAAGCATCAGTACCCCCAGGACTATAAATACCGTTCCCGTTACGGCCTTTAACCAAAAAGAGGGAATGACATCTACGACACGAGAACCTATCAGAATAGCCAGGCCGTCGACTACAAAAAAGCCGGCCATTACCCCCAAAAGTAACGAGAAATGTTTTTTTGTTTTGGATGAGAGAAGAAAAACAAGGATTTGGCTTTTATCACCCAGTTCGGCCAAAGCGACTGTTAGGAAGGGGATGGTGAAATCTGTAACAGGCATCATAGGTAATCGGTCATTTAAAGCTGTTTCCCGCGCACGAATACTGCATCCACCGATTCATGTCCGGCGCGGTAGATAAGTCTTGAAAGTATCTCCGTCGGGGAATCGTATCGGTTTTTGCCTTTAAACGGGTCCGACGGTATCGGATCGACTATTATGAAGTCCGCATCCTTTCCCGCCGTAAAATTGCCTGTTTCTTTATCCAGGCACAGGGCTTTGGCTCCGCCCAGTGTCGCCAGGTACAATGCTTCTTCCGGCGTGATGATTTTTTTCGGAGAACCGGGGTTCAGGATGTTGTAGGATTTCGAGGTCTCGATGGCTTCTTTCATCTCGTTGAAGATCGAAAGCGTGTATCCGCCGGCCACATCGGTTCCAAGGCCTATGGTCAGGCCTTCGTCGGTCCATCTGCGGTATGGCATGACTCCTGTCTGCATGAATCTGTTCGAGGTTGGGCAGTGAGCTATCTTTGTCCCTGTTTCTTTCAGGATTTTCCGTTCCCGCCCGTTCAGATGTACACAATGAGCCATGACCGTATTTTTGCCGAGTAGTGAGCATGAATCATAGACATCGGTGTAATCTTTGGCTTTGGGGAACAATTTGGAAACCGTTTCGATTTCGCCGGGGTTTTCCGAAAGGTGGGTCTGGATGTGGACGCCGTATTTTTTCGCCAGCGTCGCAACACCTTTCATCAATGCGGACGTGCAGGTGATGGCGAATCGCGGGGTGAGAGCGTAAAGAAGTCTTCCGTTATCTTTGCCGTGCCATTTTTTTATCAGCAGCTCGCTTTCGCGGAGCGAATCCTGTGTCTTTTCCAGGAGGTCTTTCGGTACTCCCCTGTCCATCATCACCTTTCCCATGATTACGCGAAGCCCCTTTTTCTGCGCAACGCCGAAGGCTATATCCGTGGCCTCACGGTGAATCGTGCCATAGACCATGGCTGTGGTCGTTCCGTTCCTTATCAGGTCATCGAAGAAAATTTCCGCGGCCTGTCGCGCAATCTGTCTCTTGGCAAATTCGGTTTCGCGGGGAAACGCGTATTTTTTCAGCCAAAGAAGAAGGTTAGGAACCCCGATTCCGGCATAGGCATATTGCGGCAGGTGGACGTGGGTATCTATTAGTCCTGGCATTATGACCTTTCCGCCGAGGTCGATGAGCTGGGCTTTTGGAAAACGTTTGCCGGGATTTGTATTATAACAGCCTTCTATGCGTCCGTCAGAGGAAACCGCCAGATACCCCGGATTGTAGATTTCCGTCTTTTTTCTTGTTATCGGATTGAATATCAAACCTTTGAATATACGCATGGTCGCAATTACTAAAACAAAATCATTATATTATGACATATTGGCAGCTAATTAACAATCTAACAGTTATTCCATTACAACTATCTTGTTTATTATAGATAATCAAACAAATAAAAAAGCGGCCCATGAGAAACGGACCGCTCTTTTTTTTAATCGTTAAACTTTGTCTATTGGTTAGCCCCCGATTTATATTCCAAAGTCGCCTTATGTGAAAGATTGTAGCGACCCTGGTCATCAACCTCCATCAGTTTTACCTTGATGGTGTCACCCAGTTTGACCACATCTTCCACTTTGTTCACGCGGTTGAATGCCAACTGGGAAATATGTACCAGTCCGTCTTTGCCCGGAAGGAATTCCACGAACGCGCCGAAGTCCATGATGCGTACTACCTTGCCTTCAAACACATCGCCGATGTTGGGTATGTAAGTAAGGCGATTGACCCAGTCCACCGCTTTCTGTCCGCTGACCTGGTCTTTTGCGGTTATCATGACCAACCCGTCCTGCTCTATATCCATTTCGACACCACATTCGGCGGTAATCTTCTGAATGGTTTCTCCTCCTTTTCCAATAACGATCTTAATAAGTTCAGGATTGATCTTTATCTTCATGATCAAAGGAGCGTATTTTGAAAGTTCCTTGTTCGGAGCGGGAATGCATTCGACTATCTTATCGATAAGAAAATTGCGAGCATTCTTGGCCCTTTCCAGCGCCTCTTTCAAAACCTCCAATGAGAGTCCTTTTACTTTTATATCCATCTGCAGTGCATTAATACCGTCACGTGTACCGGCGACCTTGAAATCCATGTCTCCGGCAAAATCTTCCATTCCCTGAATGTCCGTAAGAATCTTATATCCCTTGCTGATATCCTTATCGCGGGAAACCAGTCCCATGGCGATACCGGCAACCGGTTTTCTGATAGGAACGCCGGCGTGCATCAAAGAGAGAGTCGATCCGCAAACCGAAGCCATCGAACTCGAACCGTTGCAGGAGAATATTTCCGAAACGACCCAGATGGTATAAGGAAAGTTTTCCTTATCGGGTATTACCGGCAACAGTGCCCTTTCCGCCAAATCCCCATGTCCTATATCGCGGCGTGAAGGTCCTCTTAAAGGCTTAACTTCTCCGACGGAATATGGAGGAAAGTTGTAGTGGTGCATAAAGCGTTTCACTTCGTCTTCATCCATGGAATCGACTATCTGTGCGGCCCCCGGAGCACCCAATGTCGTGATGCTCAATGCCTGTGTTTCACCGCGCTGAAAAAGAGCCGACCCGTGCGGTCTTGGCAATATTCCCACCGTGCAGGTTATCTGCCTTATCTCATCTATTCCGCGGCCATCAAGTCTCTGTTCTTTTTCAAGGATATTGTTGCGCATGTTCTGTTCGAGTAGATACAACAATGACTCTTTCAACTTTCTTTCGGTCAATGTGCATGCTTCTATCTGTTCCTTATATTTTTCTATCAACATGTCTTCCAGAGCGTGGATCTTGTCCTTTACCTCACCCTTCGTCTTTCCGGTCACTCCGTCCATCATCTCTTTAGTAATGGAATCGGTCACCAGCTTTTTTACCTCATCCAAACTGGCCACCATAGTGACTTCTTTTTCAGGTTTCTTATAGACTTCGATAAAGCTCTTCTGAAGAGCGCAGATTTTCTTGATCTCTTCATGGGCCATGTCCAGAGCTTTCAGCATGATGTCTTCAGTGACTTCGTTCGCTGCCGCTTCGACCATAGTTATGGCTTCTGCTGTACCGGCGACAACAAGGTCAAGACGTCCATTTTCGATCTGTGCGTATGTCGGGTTGATAATCAACTTTTCTTCTCCTCCCTCATCCTTCACCAAACCTACCCTGACTGCGCCGACCGGTCCATGAAAAGGCATTCCGGAAATACTTAGGGCGGCTGAAGCGGCAATGAGAGCCGTAGTTCCCGGATCCACCTCCAAATCCGCAGATAAAGCTGTACATATAAGCTGTACGTCATTGACCATCCCTTTCGGGAAGAGCGGACGTACCGGCCTATCAATAAGACGGCTCGTCAAAATCGCTTTTTCCGAAGGCCTTCCCTCACGTTTGATGAAACGGCTGCCTTTGATCTTGCCCGCGGCATAGAACTTATCTTCATAATCGACCGTCAACGGGAAGAAATCCGTTCCTTCACGTACGCCTCCCATCGTGGCGCTAGCGAAAACTACCGTTTCGCCGAGGCTTACTGTTACGGCTCCGTGCGACTGGTTTGCCAAAAGACCGGTTTCGATTTTCAGTTCCCTGCCGGCAAGGTCCATCCTAAATGTCTGTTTTTCCATATTTATGTATAAAGGGGTTAATGGTAATTGTTATTACCCCCCTTTTGGCTGCCGTGAGCCCAAGTGACAAGTCGGAGCTGATAATACCTATCCGTTCTGACCTGTAACTTGCGACTTCATGCTTCCAATCGGGAGGAAAAAATAAGTCGCCCTCTCGGGCGACCTATGATTATTTGCGTAATTGTAGTTTCCCGAGGAGAGTTTCGTAATCGTCTTTCGCGTTCAGACGGAGGTAATTGAGAAGTTTTCTTCTCTTACCCACCATCATGAGCAGGCCCCTTCTGGAATGGTTATCTTTGTTGTGCTCTTCCAGATGCTTGGAAAGCTGATTGATCCTTTCCGTAAGGATTGCTACCTGTACCTGCGGGGAACCTGTGTCTTTCGGGTGGACCGCGTACGATTTGATGATTGTTTTTTTCTGTGCTCGCTTCATTTCAAAAAGTAAAAAGTTCGGGGTAAAGATTATCAAATATTCTGCTCCTTGGCAAGGTGTTATTAATGGACTAATATAAGGCACGTCCGTATTTTAGCATATCAACGATATGGAACACCGGAAGATAATAGGTGAAGCCTGGGAATTCACGCAGAACAACAAGCGGATGATTCTGTGGTACACGTTTCTGCCGTCCCTTCTTTCCATACTGGCGGGAATAATATATGTATCATATCAGTTTTACGCTTTCAAAAGCTCTCCGCTATTCGAAAACTGGAGTACAAGTTTTGGGTATATGGCAATAACCACAGTGGTGGATACTTTCAGGGACAACATCTCATCACTAATCCCTTTTATTGTGGCTGGTATAGTCATCGTCCTATTGTATATATTTATTCCGCCCATCTGCGAAGGAGCTATCATACAAATGATAGCGCGAAAAAAGAACGGCCAGGAAGTAAAGACTTTTGACGGCATAAAATACGGTCTTTGGAGTTTTCTTCCGATGTTCGATTATTCATGGCTGGTAAGGACATTCAGTCTTGTTTCTATTCTGGGGACCATATCTACCATAGCGCGTAATCTCGGACTGGAGGCGCTACAAACACTTTCCCCTGTATTTATAGTATTCACATTAGTGGCAATCACTCTAACTCTTCTTTTCACATATACCGAGTTCTTTATCGTCATCGATGACACCAAAGTAATAGAATCCGTGTCGAAAAGTTCACAACTCGTGGTGAAACATTTCAGCGAAACGCTTATGCTTTCGATACTCATGGCCATCATAAGCTTAAGGATAATCATGCAGATCGTATTTGTAATGTTGATTCCTTTGGCGATTTTCGCTTCCATTTACTTTTTTACTCTTGCCAGTCTCGAAGTGGTCGGTATTGCGGTAGGACTGGGACTTGGTATGACTCTCCTTTATATTGCGGCTTATCTTAGCGGGACTATCCATGTCTTCGCGGCGACGGTGTGGACTTTTACATTTCTGGAACTGACAAACACTCCTGAATATACGGCAAGGGGCATGCCAAAAGACGAAAAGGCCGAGGTCGTGAAGGATTTGAAAGACAGGGTCGAAAAACTGGAAAAGCCTGAAGCCTAATGATTAACGAACGCAATCTGCTGGCTTGGACCGTATATTTTTGCTTCCTGGCTCCCTTCCGACTGCTGACTGCCGGATTCTTTTTTGTTGTCCAGGTCTTTACTTATGTTTTTTACCGTTACTATTATCAGACTTACCTTGCCTTCCGTGACTATCGGGTACATTGAACTGACCATGTAATGGTACTGCCCGCTATTGTTCTTTAGCCTGTACGGACCTACCAGACCTATCTCCTGTTCCCTGGCTAAAGCCTTGCCGAACGAAGCCATGAAAGAGACCAAATCTTCCATCTTTATCATAGTGAAGAAAAGCTTGTTTTCTATTTCTCCGGACTCGAAACCTTCCAGAGCCCTGTAACCTTCACTTAAATGGTAAATCGTTCCGTCATTGCGCAATACCAGATATGGATCTTCGCTATTGTGTGTATACTTCTTATAATCAATATCTACCGTTTTTTCTTCCATGTGTTCCGGCGATGAGCTTCCGAAAACAGTGGTTTTGAGTTCATTCCCATCATGCTTATCGGAGAAATTCAATACGAACATCAGTGCGGTGAACGAGACAAGAAAAAGTCCAATAGCAACAATCACTACATTCTGATTCAGTTTCAGCATTTTCGTGATGTTTTTCATAATATTTGTGGTTATATTTGCTCCGTTTCAGTCTTTTTCCCGTTTATCGTAACATAATATAACATTTTTATCCGTTTGTCAACTTGTACTTTCCATCGCGCGGAACTATATTTTTTCAGTCCTTAAGAAAAAAAGCATGCCTTTATATGACCCCGTCGCCACCGAGAAGAAATGGCAAAAGAAATGGACCGAAACACAGATTCACAGAACCGACCTTGATAGCACAAGCAAGCCCAAATACTACAATCTGGTGATGTTTCCGTATCCTTCGGGGGATAAGCTGCATATCGGGCACTGGTATAATTTTGCTCCTGCCGATTCCTGGGGCAGATATATGAGGATGAAGGGTTATAATGTATTCGAACCGCAGGGTTACGACAGTTTCGGTCTTCCGGCGGAGAACTACGCTATCAAGCATGGCGTCCATCCCACGATAAGCATCGCTGACAACATAGGGCATATGCGGAAACAGCTCACGGAAATGGGAGCGATGTACGATTTCAGCCGCGAAGTCGTCACTTCCGACCCGATATATTACAGATGGACACAGTGGATATTTCTTCAACTCTATAAGAACGGTCTGGCTTACAAGAAAAAGGCCCCCGTAAACTGGTGTCCATCCTGTCAGACAGTGCTGGCTAACGAACAGGTGGAAGACGGTCATTGCGAACGATGCAAGCACGAAGTCACAAAGAAGGATTTGACCCAGTGGTTCTTCAATATCAGGAAATATGCGGAAAAGCTGCTGAACTTCGAAGGGCTGGACTGGCCGGAAAAGACCAAGCTGATGCAAAGACACTGGATCGGGAAGAGTACAGGAAGCGAGATAACTTTCGAACTGGCCGATAGCGAAGGAAATACTACCGGAAACAAGGTAAATGTCTTTACTACGAGAATCGACACACTTTTCGGGGCGACTTATGTTGTTTTGGCGCCAGAGCATGATATGGTTCCGAAGATAACTTCGGATAAACATATTGAAAACGTTAAGGATTACATGGAAAAGGCGCGTCACGCGACGGATATCGACCGTTCTTCGACCGAAAGGCCCAAGACGGGTGTGGAAACCGGAGCCTATGCCATAAATCCGGTAAACGGAAAACTTATTCCCGTCTGGATTGCCGATTATGTACTGATCACATATGGAACAGGTGCTGTGATGGCCGTTCCCGCCCATGATGAACGAGACCATGCCTTTGCCGTAAAATACGGTCTGCCTATTATGCCGGTGATAGCTCACGGGCACGATGACGAACGCTCCCATAAATCAAAAGAGGTCGCGGAAGCCGAACTCATAATAGAAGTATCAAAAATACTGGAAAAAGGCGCTTTTACCGAAGATGGCGTACTCGTTAATTCGGAAGGATTCAGCGGTATGACATCGGAAGATGCCCGTGTGAAGATTACGGAGTATCTGAAAGAGAAAGGTTATGCGGACTTTAACATCAACTACAAACTGCGTGACTGGCTGGTTTCCCGCCAGCGATACTGGGGAACACCTATTCCCATAGTCTACTGCGAAAAATGCGGTGAAGTTCCGGTTCCGGAGGAAGATTTGCCTGTCGAATTACCGAGAGATGTAGATTTCACTCCAAAAGGCGACGGAAAAAGCCCTTTGAATACCGTCCCGAGCTTTGTTCACACAAAATGTCCCGATTGCGGAGGCCCCGCGACCAGAGAAGTCGACACGATGGATACTTTTGTCGATTCCAGCTGGTATTTTTTACGTTATCCTTCGGCAAATCTGAAAGATTCACCTTTCGACCCCGAACTGACGAAGAAATGGCTGCCTGTGGACATGTATGTGGGTGGCCCCGAACACGCCTGTATGCATCTGCTTTATGCCAGATTCTTCACCATGGTACTGCGTGACCTCGGGCATATAGGTTTCGATGAGCCTTTCAAACGGCTTATCCACCAGGGAATGATAACCAAAGACGGGGCAAAGATGTCCAAATCCAAAGGAAATGTGGTCAGTCCCGATGCTTTCGTGGAGAAATACGGAAGTGACGTATTCAGGATGTATCTGATGTTCATGGGGCCTTTCAGTGACGGCGGAGACTGGAACGACCAGGGAATCACAGGCATAGCGCGCTTTGTGGAAAAATTATACCTTTTGGCGAAATCCAACGAATTCACTACCGACAAAACCGCTATAACAAAGGCTATCAACAAGACCGTAAAGAAAGTGACCGAAGACATCGAAAAGTTCCATTTCAATACCGCAATCTCCGCGCTGATGGAATTCGTGAATTTTGCGAACAAGAACGGAATAGATGAGGAATCAAGGCGCAGGCTGATACTTTTGATAGCACCTTTGGCTCCGCATCTGGCCGAAGAGCTTTGGGAACATGTCGGAGGAAAATTCAGTGTTTTTGACCAGCAATGGCCGGAATATTATGAGGCTCTTTTGGCGGAAGACACCTTTTTGTTGCCGGTACAGGTAAACGGAAGACTGCGTGGTCAAATCGAAGTACCGGCGGACGCGGCTAAGGAAGACATTCTGGCTAAAGCCCGCGCGGTCGATAATGTGGCCAAGTTTCTTGACGGGAACAAGGTCCTTAAAGAAATATACGTACCCGGCAGAATGGTCAACTTCGTGGTGGCTTAGATAAATTACAAGTGATATTTGGCGTGATTACTGGTATAATCTATATAGTAATCGAGTTAAACTCATGCAAAAACAAAAAAATGAATTAAATGCGAAAAGCGGCTTCACTCTAATTGAAATAATATTAGTGGTGTTTCTGATGGTGATGTTCATGGCCGCGACAATCAATTCGTCCATAAGTTCAACAAAATCTTTAATGTTCACAAATTCATACGGACGTACACTGGCGCTTGTGCGTCTGGCAAGGTCTTACGCTGTTACGGGCAAGGCGATGACCGACTATACCGACTACAACAAAAATGGATCTATTATAGATGCTGTGACTCCAGTAAATTTCGGAGTTTTTTTCAATATCGTCCCCAGTCCGACAAAAATCAATCCCAGCCAGGTCATACTTTTCGCGGATTTGCATGGTTCCACTAATGAAGGTAAATATGATGCCCCGGTTTCTTCTGTTATCGGAACTTATGAAGCAGGCAAAGACATCATTCTGGAAAGGTTTTCTTTTGATCCGACGATTATGATATATTCCACCCCCGTTACCACCAAGACGATACTTTTCTCCCCTATATTCGCGGATGCATCTTTTGATGCGGGGCTGGCCGCTTCGACATATTTTCTTAATTTCGACATATCGGAAGCTTCTCCCGGGACCAGGAAGAGATGTTTCCGGATAAACATAATCGCAGGAGTACCTGAAGATGTTACTTGCACGCCGTAATAAATTTCCCCATGAAAAGCGGAACTAAAAATCACAGACCGGAACGAAATAAACGCGGCGACTCTCTGCTGGAAGTGTTGATGGCTGTTTTTATACTGGCTTTGGGATCCGGAGTGGCTACAAACCTGATTGTAAACTCTACACAATCAAATATCTTCAGCAGAAACAATCTGCTGGCATTGAACCTGGCGGTGGAAGGAATAGAAGCCGTCCGCAACATACGCGACAACAACTGGCTCAAGTTCAGTTATGACAAAGAAAACTGTTGGAACATGAGGCCTGAACAGCCGGCGGGCAGCGACTGTAAAGAAGTCACTAATCTTATGGCTGAAGGTAACTACACCATAGATCTCAATCCTTTAAATATGGGATGGACTTTAACACAAAACACGACTAATCCCCTTAAAATACAGACCGGAGTAACTGTCTCGAACAATGACCGTAATTATCTTCTCAATTATATATCCATGGATGGCTCGCCAAACCGGGACCTTATGGTTTCCGCCAACACTATTGCTTCCATTGTTTCACCGGTAACAGATAACGGTTCCAGCCTATTCTACAGAATGGTAAGCATCGACTATATGGGGGCAATCACTCCGGACGGTGCGGAATCCATGCTTGTCAAATGCCTTGTGCAATGGAAAGAAGGGTCTTTGGCCAGAAGAATACAGATCAGTTCTATACTGACAAACTATAACAAGATAAAAGTATCCCCGTAACGGTGACAAACACTAATCATACATGAACTTACCGGTTAAGAAAATCAGGATAAAGTCCGCCAGAAAAGCTTTTACTCTTGTAGAAGTACTGATTGCCACGGCTATATTCACTGTTGCGACGACCATCGGGGCCATGGTGTTTACGGACATAATGAGGATACAAAGAAGGCTCTCGCTGGAAAACGCACTTTATGAAGATGCCAGGTATATGATGGAAAGAATTTCCCGTGAGATAAGGATGAACACCGTCGATTATGAAGAATATTATAACAAGGCTACTAACGGACCTTCATCCAATTTTGGCACCGATTACGGATGTTACGCGGACAGGTTCTACTATCCGGGAACGGGCGGCCCTAACCTGGGCGGTTTAGGGGCATTGTGTACAAACGGGAGCGACCCCAAGATAAACCCCTGTTGTATAATCAACAAAAATACTCTTGATATTAATACTGGGCAGAATCCTTATGCGGGAACCACTATCTATACTCCCGCCCCTGTCGAAAACATGGCAAATGCATATTGTGACGTAAAATTCGGTAACACTTCAACTGTTCCACCAGCAACAACAAACTGTACAGGTGTCGATTTCTATAAGAAAAATCACCTATACCTTATCGATCCGAGCGGACAGACAAAGACCATAATAGCGACCAAAGAAGTTAACGATCCCGATTTAAATCCTTCTTCGTCGGTGGCTATAGTCAAAATCGAAGGTAAGGATACAGATCCCATAGACGGGATATACGATGACTGGTTTTCTCCTAAGAACTTACCCACCGATTTCTATTGCGCGGCTAATTTCGATTGCAGTTTGAGCGGAATAGGTAGTCTTGAAGAGACTTTATTTCTTGCCAATGACACGAGCGGATATAAGGGGTTTATCCCTCTAACTCCATTAAGGACAAAAGTCGTCTCCCTGCGCTTTTATGTTTCCCCCGTGGAAGACCCCAGAAAAGCCTTCGCGGAAACCGACATCAGCAAAGCGATCCAGCAACAGCCACATGTCACCGTGGTTCTTTCTCTGCAACCGGCACAAAGCGAGCTTCTTAACTTTGCCGGACAGGTACCGACGATAACATTACAGACGACAGTTACAAGCCGTGTCTATAACGAAGTTAATAGTTACGACGGCACAGGCAGATGTACTAAACTAGGCTACACATAAAAATAAAATTCTTCCCATGAAAAAATCCCCCAAGAAAAAAATTGTTGTATACTCCAAAGGCGTTTCCTTGGTAATCGCACTGGTCATTACGGGCGTTATGGTTTTTTTCGCGACAGCCGCAAGCATTACAGTAGTGGAAAGCATAAGGCAGTCCGCCAGCGTGAACAGTGCCAATGTAGCTTACTACGGCGCGGAGGGGGCACTGGAACAGGGACTGTACGAAAACCTGCAGCAGGGAACAGGCTACTCCACTTCGACCTCCCAGCAGGTGGTTTTGGGTGAAGGGGACAGGACATGCAACAACCTTAACAGCACTTCAGCTTGCCAATACTGTTGTTATAATACTTTTAACTGCACTTCCGGCTATGTCACGGGATCACCCAGTCACTCCATCTGTCTATCTAACCAGCAGAACTGTATAAAGGCATGCCCGACTAATCCCGGCACCACGGGGCAACAATCCCTCGGAGACAGCAAGGCCTCATATAGCATAAAGGGTCAGGTATCCAGTTCGGATACACTTAACGGCTACAATTCAATACCTACCCCGGGGACGGGAAAAGCAGGCAAAGATTGTAACCCTCTTGCTCCACCGCTTACCACCACAAGCTATGACCCGAACATTGATATGTTTGCTTTTGTTTCTGACCGTAACCGCCTATTCGCCGGGTTGATATGGACGGCACATGCGCAGGCGGATGGGAATGTCGAAACATACCCAGGGACATATCCAGTCACCTACCCAGGGTCTACTTCATTACCGCCCATAACGGTACAGCCGGAAGATCACCCGTGCAATTGGGGAACCATAAAGACAGGTGAAACAGTGACCATACCTTTGTATTATACGGATGCGAGCGGCGCTTCGCGTTTATTGTTCACCCCATCATCGTCTTTCGAACTAAGACTTAGGACTCCATGCCAAGACAACAACCATTATTGCTATTCTAATAATAGATTTTTGATGGATACCGCAACAGACGACCCAATTGTGGCATGGCAGATATACGGTCAGGACAGCACTTCGGGAAAGACATATATGTTAAGACCTTCCAGTGCGGATATAATAAAAGAGTCCGATATCAACAGCATTACATCGCCTAACGCTTCGACAACTTTCCTCGATATGAATAATCAAGGTACAGACCTTCAGAAACAAACGGGTACGATAAAGGATTTTCTTACTGACGGAGCACCGTGGGCAAACTTAGGCCAACATATCAAAAATCCCGTCTTTAAGTTTTCCGTGATACATAGTCTTATTTCCACACAAACATCATCCGTAGGAACGAATAAGATAAGGATACCCTATCTTGAATATCAGATCCTAACGACCGGAACTTACGCGCTGGGAGTTATCCAGCCGCCTACAAACGAAGCCCAAACAATCACAGCGGAAGGCACTTCCGGAAACTTTAAACAAGTTCTTGAAGTAAAGGTTCCGCAGGAAAGAGGAATTCTTGAATATGTAATTCAGCAATAGGTCAATCTTCGGAATCGGAATCATGTTTGGACAATGGGCCAAGCATGATGACAAATTC
This sequence comes from Candidatus Altimarinota bacterium, assembly GCA_041752875.1. Taxonomy (GTDB): domain Bacteria; phylum Patescibacteriota; class Gracilibacteria; order UBA1369; family UBA1369; genus JTS-AC46. Next base: position 131,685 of record JBGSVP010000003.1, on the reverse strand, counting down.
ACCTTTCACCGATTTCTTAGTGAAATGTTCCAGTGCCTCTTTCGCGGTACCGCGGAAAAACTCTTCGAACATCTTGGTGATTTCACGCGCAATTACTATTGGCCGTAATCCGAAGGTAATATCCAGCTCCGACAGTGTCTTAAGAAGACGATGCGGCGACTCATAGAATACTATTGTCCTTTTTTCTTCCTTTAGAGATTCCAGCAAGGTGTGGCGACCTTTCTTCTGCGGAAGGAAGCCGAGGTACAGGAATCTTGGAGTTGGAAGCCCCGAAGCGGAAAGTGCCGTAAGAAAAGCCGCTGGTCCGGGTATAGGCACAACCTTTATACCCTTTTCGATAGCGGCTTTTATCAAAAGATATCCCGGATCCGATATGCCGGGAGTACCCGCGTCCGAAATCAGAGCTATATCTTTTCCTTCTTCCAGCAGGCGAACAAGCTCATCCAGTTTCCGCTGGTCGCTGAAAGCATGGAAACTTATGGCGGGTTTCTTTATCTCATATCTCTGTAACAGTATCTGGCAGTGACGCGTATCCTCTGCGGCTATATAGTCGCATTCCTTTAATGTACGCACTGCGCGGAACGTGATATCTTCCAGATTTCCGATAGGTGTCGAAACTACATGTAACATGATTGGGCTAAACGAATTTGGGTTTGCTGCTTTGCGTTATCTTCGGCGGCTGCAGATAGTAAGGACTGATAATCTTTCGCGAGACTTTCTTCTTTAAGGATAAACGGAGCAAAGCTTCGCCAAAAGATGCCATTTGCCTGTCCGCCATCCAGCCACAGCCTGCGGGCAATATATATTTGCTTCTTTCTTTTGCAGGGATGTCTGTAACCGCTAACTTTATTCGATTGTAATTACCGCGGAGAAATTCACCGAGGCTTTCGCCTTTAACTATTTCGTAATCTTCTTTTTCCGAACGTCTGACCGCAAGATTATCTCCGCCGGCTCGTAAAACTACGGCAAAATCCTTATCGGAAGACTTCGCTTTGACCGCCATGAACTCGAAAGTGTCTATGCCGTAAAGCTTTGCCCCCGATACGAGACCCAATATATTCGATGCTGTAACGCCGATACGAAGGCCAGTAAAAGATCCGGGGCCTTCGATTACATAGATCGCATCTATCTTTCGTCCGTCCGCTTTTTCTATGGCTACCGAAATCTGCGGCAGAAGACGTTCAGCTTCGTCGTGATCGGATTTCCATGATTTCGCGAAAATAACTTTTTGGCTGACGCTATCCACCAAAGCTATTTCTGTTTCTGATGTGGCCGTATCTATTCCAAGTATCAACATCCGTTTATGTTAAAAGACAGGGCGATTATATATCATCCGTGCGTATATGACAGTCATTTTTTAGACTCTTATGACTTGGCCTTCTTTTTTCTCTTGGCGGTCCAAATCATCAGCTGGCGTTTTTTCTCCAGACAACATATCCCCTGTTGAAGGTCATGGACCATATCGGAGATTTGCCTCGAAGAATATCCTTTATTATCAGATGCGAATTTCACCAACTGTAAGGATATACGTTTCAACACCTTATTGACCCCGTTTTTTTCAATATCCTTCTTTTGGCGGATTTTTGGAGAAATGTCTTTCTTCTCCGGCCTCATCTTTTTGTCTTTCGATTTTACCGATGATCTTTGCGTATTTTCCTCCCGGGGAATCAATTTAAACATTTTGTTTTTATTAAGATTTTTGTTTTTGTTGCAAAGTCCAGTAGCTCGTATTCCTTTTCCTTCGCTTTTCTATTTCCTTTTTGTCACTTCCACTCCCTTATAGAAATATTTTAGTATTTCGATATAGGATTTTCCTTTTCCCGCCAGATAAAGAGAGCCGCATCCGCTCATACCCACACCGTGTCCATTCATCGTCTTACCTTTACATCCGGGATCATCCACGCTCTGAAGGTAAGGGGTGTCTTTCCATTGCCATGTCTCTTCCGCGCTGCGTGTGCGTCCGTCGTCGCTCGAAAAATATGGTGTCTTTACGATCTTACCGTTATAGGTGACTACCATGTTCTCCGTTGCTTTCACTGCTTTTACGCCGGTAGGATTGCGCTTTTCGAAACCGTAACCCAGGTATATCTGCGAACGTTGCGGGTCGTCGGTAAGGTCGAAAGGTGCTCCGGGAAACTTTTCCGCGACCGTGGTATAGAATACCGCGTATGTCCTAGCCGCGACTATTATGGCCTTAATCTTCTCTACCGGATCTTTGGCCGATATTTCGGCAAGGCCTTTAAGATAATCCTCTATGGGAAGCTCGTTTACTACATGCAAGGCATTCTGATATTGGTTTATGACCAGGTCGCCGCGATATTCGTTATCGTTGTAACTCTTATTCCATTCGGGCCTGTGGTTATAATCGTCTATCCTCAATATGGAGTCGCCGACCGGCTTGAAACGCGGAGGCACGGAAGTAGTATATGAAGATTTATTTCCTTTTATGCCGAATCTGTCTTTATCGAAAGAGACTGTAACCTTTTCGTCACTGACAAACGATCCAAGCATTTTCGATCCTTCATATAGATTAAAAGATCCGCTAGCACTGATTATCGCGGGATTTCCGTTGTATCCGATATCCACTTTTATGGAAGATGAAGCATTCCCCTTGTTCGCGGGTACGTTTTTTGAAGTATCACTTGTGACGGAACCGGATTCTTTCTTAGGCACTTTCAATACCACGAGCATCGATTCTTCGACCAGTTTTTTTGTGCCGGCCTTAGGTGTTATCTTAAAACTATAGTTACCTTCCACCGAAGGAGCCACTACAGGTACTTCCACCGTTACCGTCTGACCGGGAAGTACTGTAGTTCTGCTCAAAACGGGAGTCTTGATGGTAAATCCGTTATCGCGGGTTATTTCGAAATTCAGGTTATCCCGGCTATCCTTGCTCCAAATGCCTCCGCCTACGTTCCGGATGTCGAAAGAAAGTTTTTTGGATTCACCCGGCTGTAATACGAAGCTCATGGCTTTCCCCGGAAGTGTCGCGGCCCAATATACATCGTATACGAATATTCCCAGTGACTTATTCTTTGCAGGAAGCCATGTAACGCCTTCTATCACCGGCGCGTAATCGTCACTATATGAGCCAAGTGAAGAAGGTGCTTTTATCTTTACGGTAAAAGTGGCAGTGGCTCCCGGTTTCACTTCCCGCTGATCCATCGCGGCAAGCCTTGCACTCTGTTTTTCCAGAATAGAGGAGATGTGGTCGCGCGGATTTTCCGTACCGATCATGATTCTGTTATCGCCTTCACGAGTCCATGTAACATTGCCGTTATTTCGAAGACTGATCTTTGCCTGTGTCGTTTCGTTACGTTTAAGGATGTTCTTGTCTATCTTTGCGCTTATGAATTCATATTCATAGATTGGGGATTTTACCTGAAAAGGAACATTCAGATATTTCTCGATCTTGGTCTTCCCGTCAACAAGAGGGAAAAGTTCCAGATGACTTATACCACCTCTAAATCCGGCTTTCAGATTCAGTTCGAAGTTAGCACTTTCACCCGACTTTATTTCTTTACCTGCGGCGGATGAGCGAATCATGCCATCCGATTCCAGATATGACTGTGTGGATTCACCCGAATTGAGAACGACGACAGTATCCTTTCCCCATTTTACGGCACCTGTATTCTTGAGGGAAATTTTGATGCGCTGTTTTCCTCCGGGCTCAAACGTAACCATCGGAATCACGGTCGAAGGAAGGAAATCATAACCCGACTGTACTTTCCCTCTGCGCTTGTCTACAACATTCGATTTCAATCCATCTTTGGCCAGTAGCCTTATAGCAGGCAAAAGGTCGTAAAGATTGTCACCGGGGCAGGTCGTGTTCATCACATCACGATGACCTATGATGTTAGGCAGTATTTCACCGCGGAAGGTTGATTCACCTACTGGATTTATATGATGCAAAGTAGCCTTTATGTTAATGAGGCTAATCAGAGATTGTATCACTGCGTCAGGAATATCGTTTTCCTGATAATTACCGATAATGGAAATTCCTATGCTGCCGACATTCGCTTTGCCCGCGTGAGACCCGACCACACCGTCGCCTCCGGCCCTACCCTCATATATGTTACCCTGCCGGTCGATAATGAAGTTATATCCTATATCTCCCCAGCCGCGCGTTATGGCGTGCCAGTAATAGATGTTTCTGATTGCCTGTTTTGGATCTTCAAGGTCGTTATCGGTGGCTGTGTGATGAATTATTATCTTCGTCACTTTCTGCGGATATTCCATCGGCCAGGTCAAGTCCTCTCCTGCCTGATTCTTATCTACTTTCTTTATTATCTTGAGTTCACTCGCGAACTTGTCACCGAAATCGGGATCCAGTTTGACCAATTGGGGATCCGGCCTTTCTTTCGTATAGACCCTAAGACTTTCGTCCGCACCCCATTCGGAACGGCTTATTACCCTGATTGAACCGGGTTTGAACGATTTAGCTATGAACGATGAACTGACAGACGGAATAAATGTGGAACCATCCTGGGGAAAGCTGATTGCCGCCGTCAATTCTTTTTTGACGACTGTCTCTTCCGGCAAAGCGGCACTCACCACATCCTTCACTATGGGCTTATCTTCATTTACGACACCCATATCACCGGATTTTGCGTTTATATAAGTTAAGCTAATTTGGTCAAGTACAGGAGTCACGTGGGGAACGGAGCTTTCAAGATAAACCTTATATTGGAACTTGGCCGATCTTTGTGTATTTAAAAGAGCCGACTTCATGTCCCCACTCTGAAACTCTTCATAAGAGTCGTCCTCGATTTCCTTCCATTTTCCCCAGCCTTCCTGTTCCTGAAAACGTATATATATATATGCCGACGTCCCCGGTGGCGTAAGCTGGCGCCATTCCACGCCAAGAGCCGTATAAGGTATTGGGGACTCCTTGATGGACGAAAAATATGTACTTTGAGGAAGATATGTTTCAGGCCTATTTTCATCGGCAAGTGCTCCAGCAGAAGGAGTAATAAGATTAAATGCAAAAACCAGTGTGATGAGCGCAATAATGCGGTGAGGTTCTTTCATAAGCGGGAATAGTGGTTAAACGGGCTCTTTTCTTTCATCTACCCGATTATAATAGTGTATCACTTTATGGCTTGTATTCCTATGGATAGACCGTTTCTGAATGTTATTTCAGGTTGATTTTTAACTCCAAAGCGGTATGATATGCATGTTCACAGGGAGATTTCCGGTTTTTCATCGAAGGGCCTTAAAAAAATCATCTCTTTTATATTGTATCGGTAAAAACTGATGGCTCTTACTTACAGCCTTAAATACAAGAAAATCAATTTTTTCCAAAAGGTGGTCATGGAAAAGGAAGGTGAGATAATCATCGACCGCAATTCTTTCCGTCTGAAGGGAAAAGGGGCCCAGGATATGGGCGAAAACATCTTCTTTAGTGATATGAAGGATCTTTTCATAAAGGACGATCTTCTGATGTTCACTACTTATACAAAAGAAAAATATGTGCTTTCCAGTTTCTCCAGCCTTTTCGATTCTTTCATCAAGGATTTCATGAAGGTGAGAAACGAATTTCTGGCGGAAAACCTGTTCATGAAAGTGGGAATGCTTGTGCGTGAATATGACGGCGCGGCCGAGATAATCAATACTTACGAAAAATCACTGAATAAAGGTAAATCACGGATTCAGATATATGAAGGAAGCATCGTCATAATCCCCGAACTAAAGGAGTGCGTGGTCATATACCTGGATTTTCTGAAGAGTCATGAGTTCGACGAGGATGAATATGTGCTCAAGCTGACACTGGATAACGGAAATACCATAAAGATATCGAAGCTGGGTACATATTTTGAGGACGCGAAAGAGACTATGGAAACTTTGATGGGGAAGATGTACGAAAGGATACTCAATAACCTCAATGAGGCGTTACCCGGTTTCGACCCCGCAACTCTTCTTAAGCTGGCCAACAAGGTTAAAGGTGGAAAAGCGGTGCAATTCAGCACATTCAAAAAGCTACATGATGATCTGCCTTCCAGGCTTTTCGATCTGGCTATTCAATGTAACGTGCATATGGGGGAAAAGATGAAACTTCTTCGTTCTATAAGCGGCGATGAAAACTTCTATCTGGGATTCGCGTTTAGCAACAGAGAAAAGAAAGAGATGACAGTGAAAGCATTGATGATTGCGGCTATTCCGGAAAAGAATATTGTGGCTATCGGATTGTCCGGATGTCAGGACAGCGGATTTTATTTTTTCCGAATAATAATGGAGCAGGGCGACGCAAAAGAAAAACTTCCGGCAAAAATTATGGAAATCAATCAGAGCATGGTTATTTTCAGGTATGACCTGAATCCATTATTGCGAGACAGGCGTGAAATCAACAAATCCAAATACCGTACCGCGGTAAAAAGACTTTCTTATCTTAGACTGTTACGAAAATCTTTTCTGGCAAAGTCGGTGAATGTTGAAACCGACAGGTTCAGTGCCGAACTGGATAAGATATTCGAAAAAGCCCTTGTCCTGCCGAAAAACACAGGTGGAAACGGACGCGGTAATTTGAATTTGGCAGAACAGTAAAAAAAGTTTATCCTTTTTACGTTATTAATATTTTTCCAAAATCCTATGAGTGAAGTTATACTTTCGGACAGCAATTTCGAAAATGAGGTGGCAAAATCGAAGGGCCTCGTGCTTGTGGATTTTTATGCCGAATGGTGCGGACCGTGTAAAATGATGGCTCCAGCTATCGAAAAAATGGCTAAGGCATATGAAGGAAAAGTAAAGGTCTGCAAACTGAATGTGGATGAAAGTCCCGCTGTGAGTACTATGTTCGAGATTCAGGGCATTCCGACGTTGATATATTTCAAAGACGGACAACCCGTGGGTAAAGATGTGGGATTCCAGAGCGAAGAAAAGTTGAAGCAATCCATTGAAAACCATTTAGCTTAGTCCAAGACAGATGAACCTGAAGGAACATGAAGGCAGAGCCTTGTTCATAAGGTATGGCATGGCCGTTCCGGATGGTTTCGTTTCCGCCGATTCGACAGCGGCTTTAGAATGGGCCAGGAAAAACAGTGCCGACGACCACGGCCGGACCTATCTGCTAAAAGCCCAGGTTGCAGGAGGAAAGCGTGGAAAAAGTGGCGGTGTAGTTAAGACCGCACTCGATGATTTCGATAAGAATTTCAGCGAACTTTTGAAAAAAGACATAAACGGACACCATGTAGATGAGATATTGACCGCTGAAAGAATTGATATCAACAGGGAGCTTTTTTTGAGTATTACTGTGGACCGGTTCTCCAGAAGACCTTTGATGTTATTTTCGGAGTCGGGAGGTGTAGATATAGAAGATGTCGCAAAAAAAAATGCGAATATGTTAGTGAAGACTGTTTTTACGGAAGATTCATTCCCCGAAAAAGAATTCCGTGAATCTTTGGAAAGACAGATTACTGAAGGATTTAATGTAAACGATCTGATTGATGTGGCAAAAAAACTTTATGCACTTTTCTTCGGTGAAGACTGCATACTTGCGGAAATAAATCCTTTGATCGCCGACACAGCAGGAAGATTGATATCCGCTGATGCAAAAATCACTATCGACGACGCGGCAATATTCAGACACGAAGAATATATCGACATTTCCGTCCGTGAATTTTCCGAACAGGAAAAGAATGCGCATGAGCACGGATTGTCTTATGTGGAGCTGGACGGAGACCTGGCTATAATAGGGAATGGCGCGGGGCTGGTGATGTCCACTTTGGATGCGGCAAAACAATATGGACTTAATCCCGCTAATTTTTGCGATGTGGGAGGAGGAGCTTCATCATTGATGGTTGAGGAAGCTCTTAAAATCGTACTTTCAAAAAAAAGACTGCGGGGCATCTTTATCAATATATATGGAGGAATTACCCGCTGTGACGAAGTGGCGGAAGGACTTGTATCGTATCTGAAAAAAACGGAGATCGGAATACCTATTGTAGTGAGGATGACAGGCACCAATGAAAAAGAGGGACTGGAACTATTAAACAAAAACAATGTTCATGCGTTCGATTCTTTTCAGAAGGCTGTTGAAGAAATATCCGCGCGCTTAGCTCAATAATCCTTAGTAAATAAAATGAGCATCATCGTCGACGATAAAACCAAAGTGATTGTTCAGGGAATAACCGGTGAACAAGGAAAATTCCATACCGGTTTAATGATGGAGTACGGCACAAAAATCGTCTCGGGAGTTACTCCGGGTAAGGGCGGACAAAGTGTGAACGGTGTTCCGGTATTTAACAGTGTAAGTGAGTCTCTTAAATTTTCACCGGCGGATTTTTCCGCGATTTTTGTACCGGCACCGAAAGCGTTGGGAGCGGCGATGGAATCTCTTGATGCGGGATTGAATCTGGTGATCATCACCGAACATATCCCTGTACGTGACACGATGGCTATTGTGGCTAAAGCAAAGTCTAAAGGACTTATCGTTATCGGACCGAACTGCCCCGGAGTCATTACTCCCGGTGAATGTAAAATCGGCATTATGCCGGGGCATATCTTTACCAGGGGAAATGTCGGAATAGTATCAAGGTCCGGAACTTTGACTTACGAGATTGTGGATAACCTTAGTAAAAATAATTTTGGACAGAGTACCGTTGTGGGTATCGGCGGAGATTTTATTAACGGCATCAACTACATTGAGACCCTGGAAAAATTTCAGCGGGATGAAGAGACAAAAATTATTGTGCTTATCGGTGAGATCGGTGGCGAAGCGGAGGAGCGAGCGGCGGAGTATATAAAAAACAATGTCACTAAGCCGGTAGTGGCTTACATTGCCGGGCGCGCCGCTCCCGAAGGAAAAACAATGGGGCATGCGGGTGCTATTATTTCGGGGAGCAGTGGAAGCTATGATTCAAAAGTCTCGGTATTAAAAAGTGCAGGAGTTGAAGTGGTTGATTTCCCCTGGGAGATGGCGAAAGCTTTGGAGAAATTTTTTCTGCCGCAAAATTTTGGAATTCGGAATTGAGACTTTAATTCCGCTTTGCGGATTTTTTATCTATGGCCTGTATTGCGCACCTGTATGCACTTTACGTAGACACACCGGCATCACTCTATTTCCAAAAAACTTTGTTGCGCGGGGCCGGATTTTTTTGAGAATATTTTTCTGGTAGAGTCGGCGTGGAGATTTTTTCTGATAATTTTTGCGGCTTCGGCGTTTGCGATCCTGTCACATTCTTCGTTCCATTTATTTTCGTTGTGACCACGCACCCAATTATAAGTTACGTTAAGTTCTTCGTTCAACGAATCAAGTTCTTCCCAAAGATCAACATTAGCTTTTCGCTTCCAGCCTTGGTTAAGTGTCTGTATGACAAGATTGGAATCTGAGTATAAATTTATCTCGCTCTGTTGAAGATGATTCGCGTGAATATATTTTAACGACTCGATCACCGCCAACATTTCCATGCGATTATTTGTTGTACCCACTTCTCCGCCTCCGAGCATCACACTCGGTTTTTGGCTGCCGTTAGTGAATATTACTGCACCCCAACCTCCGGGGCCGGGATTACCTTTACAACTTCCGTCGGTGTAAATGATAATTTTTTTTTGTGTCATAAATTTTTTCTGAAAAATATTTTTTATTTCCTCAACATCATTCTAAAAATGATAACAGGCGAATATTACCTTGTTTCCATGCAAAAATCGAGGTCAATATTTTTCGCGCGAAAAAAAATTTTCATATTTACATAATTTTTCGTACACATTTTCTTTACATAAAAATTATTTTTTGATAGAATTTAGTTACACAAACAAACATCGTATACATCCTAACCAAAAACAACATGGCAGTAAAAAAGGCCGCTCCAAAAAAAGTAGTAAAGAAAGTAGTAAAAAAGGCCGCTCCAAAAAAGGCAGTAAAAAAGGCCGCTCCTAAGAAGAGAAAATAATCGGTTTCTAAAACAAAAAAGAACTCCGCCCAGTGCGGAGTTTTTTTTTGACTATTTTCACCGCGCAGATTATGTTTCTTAAGCATAAGTATATCATCAGAAGTGATGTCCGAAAAAAACAAACCACGAAAGAAACATTTATCTAAAGACAAAAAAAAGGCTTCCTCCGTAAAAAGAGGAAATTCAAAAAAGATTGCGCTCGCACGGAAAGACTTCAAGGAGAAAATTTCCGGCATATTGAAGGAAGAAAAAAAAATCACACTGAAAGAAAAAATATTACTGGAACGTTCGAACCACTCATATATTACTTTCTATCACAGACGCTTCGGTAAATACTGGAAGAGGTTCAGAAAGCCCATAATTTCAGTGATTAAGACCGCTATATTTATACTGGCGATTTTTGTTGTTTTCGTATGCACAATGATATTGATGTTCGGTCGTGATCTTCCTGATGTCACCAATCTTAAGAAAATAGATTTCAACGAGACCACAAGGATATACGATCGCGAAGGAAATGTTCTATATAGTATCTTCGATTCTGAAAACCGAAAATATGTAACGTTGCAGGAGATATCTAAACAAGCCGTTCTTTCTACTATAGCAATAGAGGACAAGAATTTCTATCGTCATATGGGGTTCGATCTTTTGGGTATGATCAGGGCACAGATAAAAAATCTTCAGGACGACAAAATCAGTCAGGGTGCATCTACGATAACACAACAGCTGGCAAAAAATATTTTTCTTTCTCCAAAGCGGACATATGAAAGAAAGATTAAAGAGATTATCTTGGCGATTGAGATAGAGCTTCTGTACAGCAAGGACGAAATCATCGAGATGTATCTGAACAAAATAGCTTACGGCTCAAATTCGTTCGGAATCGAAGCCGCGTCACAGACTTTTTTCGGAAAGAGCGCTAATGAGTTGGACCTCGTGGAATCTTCGGTGCTGGCTTCACTGCCAAAGGCTCCTTCCTATTTTTCTCCGTACGGGCAAAACAAAAAAGAACTTATGGGATATTGTAAAATTGAAACACAGAAAACCGATCCACCGTCCGTGGTTGAAATCCCGACATCCGAAGTGACTACGGATGAAGTTTCAACCGACAATGTATATATAGAGAAGGAAGATTCACAAGAGACGATACAAAAGACATTATGTACTTCCCCTTTCGACAATAACTATGTTTGGGGACGCAAAGATTTTGTATTGGGGAGAATGATGGAAGACGGATATATAGCGAAAGAACAGATGATTGAGGCCTGGAAAAGCGGACTGTCCCTGAAATTCATCGATCCGAAACACAAGATCGAATCGCCTCATTTCGTTTTTTTCGTTAAGGAATTGCTCGAAGCAAAATATGGTAAGGAACTTGTGGAAAACGGGGGTCTTGAGGTGCGTACGACACTTGATCCGCATGTGCAGGCGATAGCGGAGGAATCGATTTCACGCCAGGTCGAATACAATCTTAAGACTTTCAACGCCGACAATGCCGGACTGATTACACTCGATGCGAAGAACGGACAGGTCTTGGCGATGGTCGGTTCCGTGGATTATTGGAACGGAGAAATCGACGGACAAGTGAATGTGACAACCAGCCCGCGACAGCCCGGATCAGCTTTCAAACCTTTGATATATGCCGCGGCGATAGAAAATGCAGGCATAGGTTCCGGGAGTGTGCTTTCTGATAGCAAGACCGTATTCAACAAAGATGATGTTCCCCGTAATTCCGACAATACTTATAAAGGTAAGATGACCGTGAGATCCGCATTGGCACAATCCAGAAATATACCGGCAATAAAGGCATATTATCTTGCCGGGGAGGAAGAAAAAGTACTCGACTTCATGGATCGTGTGGGACTAACCGGGCTTCGTCAGTTCAAAAATGAATTTAACAAGGACTCGAACAAGCGTGGATGGACTTTTCATTTTGGATGGCCGATGGCTATAGGTAGCGGTGAAATCAAACTATTGGATTTAGCCGGCGCTTACGCGGCTTTGGCGAACAAAGGAACTTTTTCACAAATAAATCCTATCCTGGAAGTAAGGAATCGTGACGGAGAGATACTTGAACGGTTCAAAGCGAACCAGAGGCCGGCTATCAATCCGCAGGCCGCATATATAATTTCGAATATTCTTTCAGATTCATCATCTAAGCCGGCCGGATCATGGAGAAACATGATGACTGTGGAAGGACACACCATCGCGGCAAAAACGGGAACGTCGAACAAAAAGATAGGTAATCGAATATATCCGAACAATAACGTACTGATAGGCTATACGCCGAGCATGGTCTCTGCGGTTTGGGTCGGAAATACCGACGGAAAACAGATGAAAGGTAATGCCTGGGGGTTTGCGGATGCCGGACCGATATGGAAATATTTTATGACGGAACTATTAAAAGACAAACCCGACGAAAAGTTCGAAGAACCAGAAGGTATCAAACACTCCGGGCGGGAAATTTATCCTACATGGGTCAAATACAAGGACTTTGATGCGGTCTTCAAAAAATTCGAGACGCAGGAGGTTATAGACGTACCGGTCCCCGACTGGATGAATGGAAGGCTGGATGCGAGTGGATTATCTAAACAGAAACCGACACCTACGACCGATCTCTACGAAAAACCATCACAGGAAATAAAGCCGGTGAGATCATTCAGACCTATCAGGACAAAAAATGTATTACCTTCACCAGAGGTTAAGACTGTAGCACCTGAACTTCCTCAAGAAACTGTGCCTCCGTTACCTCCGGGGTTCTAAACTTGGCTCGATGGGCACCCGATAGATAAACTATGGAGCGATAGAGGGGAATCGAACCCCCGTCTTGGCCTTGGGAAGGCCACATACTACCATTGTACTACTATCGCGCGCAGAAATATGTTAGCATATTTATCTGCGTGGATAAAGCCCGTCCGTGGAAAAAATCTATTGCTATCTATAGAGCGTCCCGTCTTTGTGTGATGGCAAAAAATGATTCCAGCACAGGAATATCTTGGATTTTACTTCGTCCAGTATCCTTGTCACATCGGGGGGGAGATTTTCATAGTTCACTCTTTTCCCCGTGGAATCTATGACCGCCAAAATTTCTTTCTTAAACAAAGTAGCCGGCTTGGTACATTCGGTCTCAAAATTCTCACACTTGCCGGTTTTTTTGTACGAATGGTCCGTGTATACGCCAATGATTGCTTTTTCAAATCCTGATGCCGCGGCAACATGGACTGGAAGATGAACTTCGTCCATTACCAGAGGCTGATTGTCGTAACCACAGTCGTTTTTTGCTTGCATAATTTTTTCTTTATTAGGTTGGGCGTGATTGTCGCATTATCCAGCCCGATAGTCAATTATTTTCTATAATGAAAGATTTATGTATAGGGTAGCCCGCGTAATCAGGGGGGATCAGGTCTAGCGGTCTTATGGCTGTGGATTCTATCCTGTAATTATTAAGCATAAATTCCCTGCAATTATTCGAAAACATGATGAATCCGCGTGGAGCCAGGAGTTTTAATGCGCCGTTTATCAGTTCCTGGTGGTCTTTTTGTACGGAAAATGACTTTCCTTTGTTGCGCGAAAAAGTGGGAGGGTCGATAACTATGATATCGAATTTCAGTTCTTTCTTTGTCGCATATCTGAAAAACTCCATCGTATCCATTTTCGATACCCAGTTCGTTTCCGCATCAAGGTGGTTCAATTCAAGATTTTTTTTGATCCAGTCGCAATATGTCGCGGACAGATCCACCGACCATGTTTTTGCGGCTCCGGATTTCGCGGCATATATACTGAAAGATCCACTGTACGCGAAAGTATTCAGCATGCTCTTTCCTTTACTTCTTTCCGCTACCCATCTGCGTGTTTCCCTGTGATCCAGGAACAGGCCGGTGTCCTGGTAATCGGACAGGTTTATGAGGAAATCCAGGCCGTTTTCCGTGACAACTATCTCTTTATGCGGAGATTTGGGCAATTCCAGGCCAAGACGGCTACGGTCTTTAAAGAACACATCTGTGACTGAAAAATCACGTTTCAGTGCTTCTTCGATCTGTGCTATTTCATCCGGCGTGACGGCATCGAACAGATGGACTACAGCGTTATCTTTGTAGATATCGATAGCACACGGCAGTACCTCTGTCTGATTGCAAAGACGGAATGCTTCCAGTTTTGCGGCGCTGACATAATCTTTACGCCTACCGTATTCTCTTTGAAGATAGTGGCTGATGTTTAGCATGTATCCTTATTTTACTATACCGGGCAACTGCACAAACGGGACGCTGCTACCCATCATGTATGTGGGCAAAACTCCGTTCCATTTCTCCACGGCTTTCAATTCCACCAGGCCCTGATTGTTTTTTAAGGCTTCACCCTGAATGCGGATGGATTCGGCTTCGGCCTTGGCTGTCTCTATCTTCTGCTGGGCCTCTATCTGGATGCGCTTTAGATCGTTTTCGGCTTTAAGCGCGGTCTGGACTGCTGTCTGTTTGGATTCGATGGCGCGGTTGAATTCTTCGGAAAAGCTGAAATCAACTATGGAGAAATCGTCGATGATAATGTTTGAAACGGAAAGACGCTCGGATAATTTTTTCTTGATATCCTCTTTCACGGACGGGCGTTTTGTAATCAGTTCTTCCGCGGTGAACTGGGCGGTAGTAGCTTTTACGCTTTCCTGAATCGCGGGGCTGATAATCCTTTCCGCGTATTCCGTTCCGATCAGTTTGTATATCTTATCTATGTTAAACGGATCTATATGGTAATTGAGGGCGACCGTGCTGGTAATCAACTGCAAATCTTTTGAGGCCGCATTGACCTGCACCTGGCTTTTTTGCGTCCGTACATCCATCTTTACGACCGTATTTATAATAGGGAGCTGAAAGTGCAAACCTGAATCATATATCCTCTGAATGTTGCCGAACTGTAAAAGGATGCCGCGTTCACCCGGTTCTATGATGACAAAAAACTTCATCAGATTAACCAGGACTATTATTCCAATAACTATTACCAGACCGGTTAATGCCTTACCGAAGGTTTTTTTGATAATATCTATCGGATTTTGGTATACTTGAGGAGACATGTAAGGATTTATTAAATGATATTACTTTCGGCAGGGATTATAACCTTTTTATACTAATGAGAAAATACCGCTTTATAACAAGATTTTCCGACGTGAAAGATTTTCGCGATCTTAAGACCGGGGACGCGATGGCATTGAACGAGAAAGATGAGCCTGAAATATTTTATCAGCTTTCTAAAGTTCTACGTGCCCGCAGTGGTGAAATCGTAGTTCTGTTGCCCATGAACCAGGATAATTCCGGCCCGATTTTCGAATATGAGTTTGATATCTTCGAAACAAAAGGAAAAAACATCGCTCTTACTTTTACCGGCAAGAAAGAGAATATCAACGAACTGAAAAAAGGATTGCAATTGTTGCAGTGTCTTCCGAACAAACCCGAAAAACTGGATATGATAGTACAAAAGGCCGTGGAACTGGGCGCCGAACAGATCATATTGCTGAAAAGCGACCACACTCAATTCAAACACGGAATTCGTTTGGACCGTCTGGAAAAGATCATAGTTGAGGCGGCCGAACAGAGCGAGCGGGCAATCGTTCCGAAAATAACAGATGCGGGAGATATGAAAAATTATCTGGGCGGTCTGCGTGAGGACGAAAGATCAGAGATTCTCGCGGCGATGGAACGGGAAGGCGGAGATGGCATAGATAAGGTCTTGAGTGAATATTCGGACAGAAGTGCCTTAAGTATTCTGGTAGGCCCGGAAGGAGGATTCAGCGAGGAAGAGAAACAACTTCTTGAACGGATGAAGATAAAGACCTTCACTTTGGGACGGAGGATATTGAGGACGGAGACTGCGGCCATACTTAGCCTTGGAATCGCTTCATTTAGGCTGGGTTGATTCGTTACCCGCCGAAGTACCTTCGATAAGCTGTCTGAAAAACCACTTTACGGTATTCCAGTTACCGTTTTTTGGTTCAAGAATGTACTGGCCTTTCTCTATGCCGGCGCACGGATCTTTCTTATCCTGCAGGAGATTTTCTTCCTCTTCAGCTCCGTCAGTTTTGATAACTTCCTTTATTTCATCCGTAACATCGTTCCAATTCTTTTCCTTACAACCCAACTCTTTTCTTTTAAGATCTCCCGTAAATTTGGATTCCAGCACGTTCCCCGACGATAATACGTTTCCTCTGCTGATCTTGAAGCTCTGGTAACGAAAATACCAGGAGATGACTTCAGCCAGGTTAATGTCTGTTTCGACCTTTTTGAGTATCTGCCTGGCCAAAGTGTTTAGCGCCGTAGCGTCTCCGAATCCGAAATTACGGGCTTTGCTCTGGAGCGACTCTATTAACATCTGCTGTCTTTCGGCACGGGCGAAATCGGATGATGTGTGGCGTGTACGGGCAAGGCGCAGAGCCTGTTTCCCAGTAAGATGATGATCTCCCGCCCTGTAATAGAGAGTACTCCACTGCCCTCCGTCGAGAGTGCGGTATGTAGGGTCAATCACCGGTTGATCCAGATGCACATCGATACCTCCAACCATATCAATGACTTCGATGAACGCGTACATATCTATAAGCGCGTATTTGTCTATACGATAGCCCGTAACGAACGACAGGGCACGCTTAAGTTCATCCATACCGTAAAGCGCGTAGATGCTGTTTATCTTTCTGCCGTTGTAATAAAGGTCACGAGGGATACTGACCATGGTAATAAACCTCTTTTGAGGATTGATATTCGCGAAAATCATCGTATCCGTAAGGCTTCCGTTCTTTCCGGCAAGGAGCACGTTAATCTGGCCGGCGACACTTTTGGCTTCATTGCCGTATTCCGGAATCTGGTCGGGCAAAATCAGGGCTTTTTTTTTAAGCCGTCTTCCTGGAGAAACTGGAAGAGATCCTTTTCTTCATTATTTTGCAGTACCTTAAAGGCTCCGGACGACATTTCGATGAAGAAAGAAAACAACGTCTTTCCGCCCGAATCGATGACATCATATAGAATCTTGTTGTATTCCGTCCTGGGTTCGAGGGCTATTTTCATTCCGGCGGCCCCTATCAGTTCGGTAAAAGCTCCTTCTTTGAAAATCGTTTCGAGCTCTTTTCTGCGTTCCATTATCAACTTATCCTGGGCGCTGGAGGTATCCAATGACTTAATTTTTTCGATAAAGGCAGGCTTCATTTCCACTATGGAGCCGTATTTCTTCCCTTCGAACGATATGGTTCCGTCTTTTTGGGAGAGGGAAACAGTAAGTAATGTAGCCTTTTCTTCATTAGTGACATCGAAAACCGTAGAGCCGTCTTCTTCAACGGGCACTTGCGAAAATGCTATCTTTTTTTTGCCTAGCAATCCGCTTACTTCCTTATCTTTAGAAAAGTTAACGACCTCTTCCTTTCGCTTTTCCGACAGAGTTAATATCCTTTCCATTTCCCGGCTGTTTTCAGAAATGTATCTTATTATTTCCGCCTTCAGATTTTCATATTCTTTCGAGGCCATTTTGCTCAAGCCAAGGATACTGCCTATGGAAAAAGAAAGGTCGTTTTTGCTTATGGTGATTTCTAACCGACTTTTTCCGCCGGCACCGGCTATCTTTTGCACAAGCCCGTCCGGAGTGTCCTCTATTCCACCGGAAGCCGTCAAACCGGTTGACTTAAGTGATTCTTTAAACGACTGATCATTCATCAGGGTTTCAATCGATTTCCGTGCCTCCGCAGATTTCTTTTGCAGGTTCCGTTCCGCCACCAGCGTATTCATAAAACCGTAGACTGCCTGTCCCGTTCGGGTGTTCAGTGATTCTTCGGCTTGAGTGGATTGTTCTCCCGACTCGGAAAAAGAATATTTCCGTTCAGGAAGAAGCAGAAACTTTCTTATTTCGTTCAGGTCGTTACCGAAAGTATAGACATCTCCGCGGATTGCTCCGATTTCGTCGATTACTCCCCTGTTATACCTGTCGACGCGCTCGACTATGGAGCCTAACCCCGAAAGTTGATATGTATTAACCGCAAGAAGTATAAAGGCAAACATTATTCCCAGCCTTCTGAAAGCGGTTTTTGTGACTTCACGTGAAGCGGCCTTTTTGTCGCGATGTCTTTCTGTCATGAATTATAAATATGCACGGTTAGTATAACTTATTATTACTAAGTTTCAATAAATTGATAAATTGAATAAAAAGATGTATAATATATAGATTTTGTAAAACAAAAAACATATGAAAATACAATTCTGGGGTGCGGCAAGGGAAGTAACCGGATCACGTCATCTGCTCAAGGTAAACGGTAAAAATATACTTCTGGACTGCGGACTTTTTCAGGGCAGACGTATCGAGGCCGACGAAAAGAACAAAAATTTCGGTTTCGACCCAAAGGAAATCGATGCCGTGATACTTTCGCACGCACACATAGATCATTGCGGCGCACTGCCTCTTCTGGTCAAAAACGGCTTCAAAGGGCCGATATACTCAACATTTGCCACGCGCGACCTGTGTAACTATATGCTTTTGGACAGCGCTTTTATTCAACAAAAAGACGCCGAATACATGATGAAGAAGATGTCCCGAAAGAAGAAGGCTTCGCAAGCCGCAGTGGAGCCTCTATATGATATCGAAGACGCGAAAGAGACACTCGAACATTTTTACGGTGTGGGTTACGAAAAGGCTTTTGTGATTACGGACGGAGTGGTCTGCTCGTTCTACGATGCCGGACATATACTTGGATCCTCGTTGATACACCTGATCGTCTACGAAAAAGAATTTGACCGTCGTTTCACTTTTGCTTTCACGGGTGATCTTGGAAGGGAACATCTACCGATATTGCGCGATCCACAGCCTTTGCCACCGACAGAATTTCTGGTGTCGGAATGTACATACGGAGACAGGTTGCACGAATCGATGCTGGAGGTTGGAAAAGAGCTTGAGGAGGTCATAAAGCGTACGGCAAAAAGAGGCGGCAAGATCCTTATTCCGGCTTTCGCACTGGAAAGGACTCAAGAGATAGTCTATCACCTGAACAAACTATGGCGCGCGCACAGGATTCCTGACTTGCCGATATTTGTGGACAGCCCGCTTTCCGCCAATCTGACGGAAGTTTTCGTGTCACACCCGGAATGCTTCGATAAGGATACTTTCGACGAATTCATCAAAAACCGCCAAAATCCATTTGGTTTCGGCCGTCTGCAATATACGCGTGAGGTAAGCGAATCAAAGGCTCTGAACGACATCAACGGCCCCGCGATAATAATCTCCGCTTCGGGGATGTGCGAAAACGGAAGGATTCTGCATCATCTTAAGAACAATATCGAAAACTCACGGAATACTATTATGATTGTAGGTTATATGGCTAAAGATACTCTGGGCCGCAAGATATTGGAAAAACAATCGGTCGTGAACATCTTCAATGAGCCGCATCATTTGAGAGCGGAAGTGGTCGTAATGAATGCGTTTTCCGGCCACGCAGATAAGAACGAGCTCTATTCGTACATCAAGCCGATAAAAGATCTGAAAAAGATATTCCTGGTCCACGGTGAAGAAGAGCAGGGATTGAAATTCGCCGATTATCTGAAGGAAAAAGGTATGCAGGATGTGGAAATGCCATCACGCGGCGATGAGTTCGAAATACACTAAGATTGCCGACATCGATAAATGACCTTGAAAAAGACGGCGGGAGTATTTAATATTGTTCCCGCGTAAGGACAAACGCGGGTATAGTATAATGGTATTATGACAGCTTTCCAAGCTGAAGACAGGGGTTCGATTCCCCTTACCCGCTCCAGGATTATCATCCAACAATGGCTTCCAGAATAGGTCAAAATGGCTTAGGACAACAATCCTAAGTTTATTTTTCTTCCCCTACCCGCAAAAGTATTTAATGGGGATGTTGAAGTGTGTTAGTTTCGGGTTAGCAACAACATAAAATTAACACCATCCCCATGATTCCGTGGACATCCTTTGTGATGGAGCTCCAATCTTTGCTTGCGGCGGAAGATTTTATCGGATTCGGAGGTTTAATTTTGATTTTCAACAACAAGTTTGAAGATTGCCCGGTATTGATTGGGGGAGATTTTTTCTTCCCGTTTTGGATATGGAGAAAGATCAAGAAGCTCCAGGGAATAGGCTACGCCGGCAGAGTCTCCTAATTTGATTTTGGTGTTTGCCGTAGAAATTGTTAAGGTTTGATTATCAGTGCTTGTGGATGAAAACCCTTTTGCCGAAATCTTTACAGACGCATCCCCCGCCCTAATGCATTGTACACCCTGGGGACAGCGTGAATCCGATTCGACATTATCAAAACGTATTTCTGCTCCATTCGACTTAAATTTTGCCGACTGCGAGGGTTCTAAAGTGAAGGGGATCTCAGCATCTATGTAGATAACGGCGTTTTCACGGTTTTGTACGGTTTCGTTTGACGGAGTCTGATCCGATGATTGATTATAAAGAGGAGTTGAAGAATTCTGACAGCCTGAAAAAACAATAATTGTTATCAGGCTAATTACTGTATTTTTATTCATGTTATTTATTCAACATCATGAGGACTGCCTGCGATAATGCCGATAAGTTTAACGATTCCCCATGCTAAAATCGCATAAACCGCTATAGCAATCAGCGTGGCAGGTTCAAAGACAGCTGTCGTTTCAGCACCGGGAGCTGTAGTATTCCCAAAAATCGTCTGAAACGGGAAAACGAAAAAGCCGGAAAGGGCATAGAGGAAAGCTATGAATCCGCTCGACGGATTCGCTCCGGTCATCTTAAAAACAAGCCGGATTAAAATCAAAATCTCAACGGCTCCCGCGATGTAATAAACAATATTCTGAATATTATGGTATTTGGGTTCCTTAATGACTATTTTCGTAATATCTTCAGGCATAATGATAAGGCTAAATATATACTAAAAGACTGTTAAAATTATAGCACATATTCAGCTTAAAAGGTATGTGAATCATCATTGGATGACGAGAGGCGCTTTTGCAGGAGTAATTATATAAAAACGACCAAAAACAACCTGCTAAATATTGTGGTATACAGAAAAAGGAATATTATCTAAGAGTCATTTTTAATCAAATTCCAATATGTCTGATTTAAAAGATATTCCTGAAAATAAGGGTAAAGTTATTAATATTAAGGGGAAAAAAGTCGCGGTTTATAATAATAAAGGTAAGATTGAGACATTTTCAGCGGTCTGCCCTCATATGGGATGTGAAATCATATGGAATGACAACGAAAATACTTGGGATTGTCCCTGCCATAATTCGAGGTTCGAAGCTGATGGTAAATTAATAAACGGGCCAGCCACCAGAGGACTCGATAAACTGGATATTTAATCTTTTTTTATGAACCGGAATAAAACCTATTCAGACCGGGGTTTGATGAAGTTGCTGAAGATAGACGCAAAGACGCTGGAACTTTTTAAGAAAGTCCGGGCTGAAGCAATCAAGGAAGCTAAGGCGCTTAACGGACGTGTAAACAAAAAAATCAAAGTTCTGGGGATTTCCGGATCGGCCAGGGATGAGCATGACATGGCCCAGGAAAAATCCAATTCCGAAACGCTGTTGGAACAATGCCTGAAGGACTGTAAAGCCTTGGGTGCCGAAACGGAGCTGATTCCCCTTCGCAAATTTTCGATCAATCACTGCAAGGCCTGTTATTCCACCGTTAACACGCAATGCCATTTCTATTGCAGTTGTTATCCCAAAGGCACACCCGAAGGGGATGATATGACTAATCTTCTTTATGATAAGATCCTGGGAGCTGACGCGATTATTTTTGCCACGCCGGTCAATAATTTCAAAATATCGACTTTAATGGCGGCTTTCATTGACCGGTGCATTAGCCTTGATGGCAGTCTGAAGCCGGCAAATCCGGCTATGCCAAAAAACAAAGAAATAAACGCAAAACATCTGGAATATATTAAATTAACCGCCGATGAAAATATTCCGGGAAGCGGATTTCTAAGAAGATTTTCCGGAAAAGTGGCGGGCATTATTGTCACGGGCCATGAGGAAGGCGCATCTATGGCTATCAGCAACCTTTTTATGACGCTCGGTCATTTCGGCATGATTTTTCCGCCATTCAGCAACATGTATGCCATGTCGTCGATATGCATGTCCACCAACGAAGATAAGCCTGTTGTCTTGAGCGAATGTTATCAAAAAGATGTTGGTCTGCTTGCGCAAAATGTCATAAAAGCGACAAAGATGGCCAGGCATGTTAAGCCGCTGGAATGGAAGGTAGATCCGACCTCCAATTAAGATAATCACCGCTTTCTGTATATGATCTCCGCCATTTCACCTCTATTTAAAGTGTGCCCCGGATCGGCATCGATGATATTCGCCAAGATTTTGAGGCCGTTGGCGGTATTCATGTAGACATCGTACCAATTTGAGCCTGCGTCTTTTTTTTTTCGCGTGACAGACAAATGGCGCGAACCATTCCCCGCTTACATCCGAGAAACATTTTGAACCCGACGGTTTCGGGGCGATGGTCGCGATGTAAATATCATATTGCCTACAGTCGGGGTAGCCAGATAACATGAATTAAAATCTTTAATTAAATCTATGTATAGAAATATTCTATCAAAGAGTCTGCTTGTTTTAATAATTCTTAATGTACTATTTCTTTCCGGATGCGTTTCGGAGCGACAGGCAAGACAAGCAGGCATTCCGGGAGCCGGACCTTCAAAGGAGGAACGTTCAGATGCAGGGATGAAGGAGCAATCAGGGAGTATAATACCGATGTTTGCCGAAGGGGACGCTTCGGATGAATCGCCTGCAGCGACCACTGCCTCCAGCCAGAAAACTCCGGTAAAAATGGTAGCTGAAGCAACAGAGCCCCAGATGGGGACTTACCAGATCAATAACATCGATGGAATCGGAAACTGGAATGTGGAGGCAAAACTTAATGAGCGCATCGAATTTTGGAATGTGGGAGAAGCCGGCGGGGAGAAGTATGCCGAGGCCATTTACACCCAAACATGGATTCCGATAGGCAACGGTAGGATTGTCACAGAGGTCTGGTTCAATAAAGCGCTAAATAAAACCGTCTGGCACAGGGAAGACTCTAAAAATCCTCCCGATATCCAGCCTAAAGTCGAAAGGTTACGTTTTTCGGGAGGTACTACGGGTACTTTTCATCAGCTGGACGGAAGCCCAACAAAGCTCAAGATTTCATCTGATGGCAGCGGCGGTTACATTATAACGGGAGCTAATCTGGCAATGCCTGTATTGAATAGTGCGGGCCTTTAAATTTGCCGCTATCCTAAAGACATACATGTTTCATCTTGCAATTCCTTCGCGAATGTAATATATTTCTTACGTAATATATTTTTTACATCAACCATATATGATCGGAAAACCACATTGGTTCAAAAGAAGAAAATATGCAGGTTGGGGAGTATATCCCGCGACTTGGCAGGGTTGGGTGTATTTGGGACTGGCTATGGGGCTGATGGCCATTACACAGGTATTGCCTTTTGATGAAGCCGTTAAGATTGCTTCGACTTTTATACTGGCCATGATTCTGGTTTTGGATGTGCTCGATATAATGCGCAAAATGCCTATGGATGAACGCGAGCGTATTCACGAAGCGATAGCGGAACGTAATGCGCTCTGGGTCATTATTGTCGCTCTGGCTGCCGGAACGGTATACCAATCTTACATTAGTGCCGCAGCAAAGAGCTTTCAGGTCGATCCTGTTATAATTTTAGCATTAGTCGCAGGACTATTCGCAAAGGCCTTTACCAATATCTATTTAGATAAGAAGGATTAATGAAGAACAGTATCTCTCAATTAAGGAAAAAAGCCGGTGTTACCCAGGAAGAACTTGCGACCAGGGCCGGCGTATCCAGACAAACCATTATCGCACTGGAGCAGAACCGTTATAATCCGTCATTGGCTTTGGCCTTCCGTATTACGCAGGTTCTTCGTCAAAAGCTGGTTGAGGATGTTTTTAAGCTTTAAACCTATGGAATTCATCTATAAGTGTCCCGTTTGTGACCAAAGACTAGAACTTACAGATAAAAGCTTTGTTTGTGATAAGCTTCATACCTATGATATTTCAAAGGAAGGATATGTGAATCTGCTTTTGGCAAACCAAAAGAACAGCAAAAATCCGGGGGACGATAAGCTTATGGCAGAAAGTCGGCAGAGTTTTTTGGATAAAGGGTATTATGATTCTTTAGCTGATGAGATAAATAAGACAATCATGAGTCTGGTGGCGGAGGGTGAAAGGCATTCTTGTCTTAATATTTTGGATGTCGGCTGTGGCGTGGGGTTTTACAGTGGAAGACTTAAAGAAGCATTGAAAGATAAAGGGGGAGAAGACAACGTAAAGCTTTGGGGAATAGATATTTCAAAACCAGTAATCCAAAAGGCCGCCAAGAGGTACGGAGGGATCCGGTTCTGTATAGGGAGCAGTTTTAATCTGCCTTTTCTGGACGAATCGGCGGATATCGTCTTTTCCGTTTTCTCTCCGTTCGATTCCAAAGAGATTTTTCGGGTTCTGAAGCCGGGGGGAAAGATGCTGATTGTACGGCCGGGGGCTGGTCATCTGAAAGAATTGGGGATGCTGATTTATGATAGTTTTGAACTTCAGGGAAATCCCCCTGATATTTCCGCATTCCCTGATGTTTCGCTTGTGGAAGAGCGCCGTGTGAAATATGAAATCCATCTTAAAAATAATGCGGATGTCATGAATCTTGTGGATATGACTCCTTACCGCTGGCATTTAAGTGAAGAGAAGAAAACCCTGTTGACCGCGACCGGTGAGTTAACGACCTGTGCGGATTTCCAGTTGTCGCTGTTTAAAAAAGGCATGACTAAAAAGGCTTCGGATTGATCATATCTGGAGAATACGTTTTTTATCTATCCTGTGCCGGTTTGCCGAATGCGGGGATAGGGAACGGAACAGGGGGACAGACGTTCGAAGGGTGGCTTGCCATGCGCATAGGCTCCATAACTTTGCCGGGGGAAATGGGCAAGCCTATGGTGGCACGACCCGGCGTGGTCATCCATGGTCTGCGATTGCAACCGCCCGGTGAAAAGATGTGAAGGTTCGGAATAATGGCGGCGCAGATTTCTTTTGCACGATGCTGCTCGGACATTGGCCACTGGCACATCAGCGTGGCACGGAATGCACCAACGTTTTTGACGACCAGTGTGCCCTGTTGAGGGTCGTCGCACGGATCAAGCCATTCGATACGCATAGATGCGTCGTCGCGATCGACAATATCCTTACCCTGCTCGATGAGTATCGACAAATGACGACTGTAAACCTGCTCGGCAGTCAGGTTGTCGTTAGGGACTGTGTAGACGCCTACTTCAATCTTTCCATCCTCTGTCATTATCCAAAACGGTGCGTCGGAAAATCGCATACCGCAGAATTGTTTTGGTTGTTCCATTGCTTTCTCCGGATGTTTAGCGGAAGGAATTGCCGGTTCAGTTATCATTCCACTATCCCTTCCCTCTTGTATCTTGCGCACATTATGACTGTCGCAGGCCACCATGGAGATGCCGATTAAGGCACACAAAACCATATTGCGATGTATCGAGCTTATTCCGGAAATATCCGCGTTTGATGAAAAATGTTCGCTATGAACGGAGGATTGAGGTAAATTTTCCTGAAAATCCGGGGATTTATATTTAGCTTTATTTAAGCCTTTATATCGATTATTCACTTTAAATATTGTTAGATACTGTTTTCCTGAAGTATCTAATAATATTTAAAATAGTCAACTGCGATTATCTTTACTAAATCTGTTTGAAAGATACTGTTATAGCACTTTGGTTTGTAGTACTGGAATTTGGCGGCACTTCGATTGCCGCCGTATTTCCTGGAGCCGCATTTATACTTACAAATGAATTTGGAGTGGTTGTTTCAACAATAACACTCCCGGCTATGGCGCCATTCGGGGTCTTTCCTATCATTGTGGCTGATAATGGAGCCATATCATCACGCGTTGAACCGAAATATAACACTACTCCTCCGTCTGTAGGGAATGTCATCTGATAATTTATTTCATATCTGCCGATGTTTGCCAAAGTGAAGACTGTGCCGCTGGCGGTAAATGGTGGATTAAATACGCCTGTAGAGGAAGTAATCCCCGGTGTCGACAAAACCGTTGTCGAATAGGTAAACGGCTGACCGGCTCCAATTGTGGCCGGCTGTGATCCGAATTGAACATACAGGGCGGATGAAACTATGCCTGAAGCTCCGGTGGCTCCCGTAGCGCCAGTTGCTCCCGTGGCGCCGGCGGCTCCTGTTACTCCAGTTGATCCTGCGGCTCCTATTGCTCCGGTGGCACCGGCGGCTCCTTCTCCTCCTGTTGCCCCGATTGCGCCGGTCGCTCCGGTTGTGCCGGCTGTGCCGGTGGCTCCTGTTACTCCTATTTCTCCTGTCGCGCCTGCGGCTCCAATTGCCCCGGTTGAACCGGTAGCACCTACTCCTCCTGTTGCGCCTGTAGCTCCGGCTGTGCCGGCGGCTCCTGTTACTCCGACGGCTCCCGCTGTCCCTGTTGCTCCCGTCGCACCTGCGGCACCAATCGCGCCGGTTGAACCGGTAGCACCTACTCCTCCTGTTGCCCCGATTGCGCCGGCCGCTCCTGTTACTCCAACGGCCCCGGCTGTTCCTGTTGCTCCTGTCGCGCCGGTTGCCCCGGCAGCACCTGTTGCTCCGGCCGGGCCGGCAGGGCCGGTTAGTCCGGTTATTCCTATGGGTCCGTCAAGGCCTATCGGGCCGGATATACCTATAGGCCCGGTTAGTCCGGTTATTCCCGTAACTCCAGTCAGGCCAATTTCGCCTGTTGCTCCTATCGGGCCGATTGTTCCGGTTAGGCCGATTGTTCCTGTTGCTCCGGTGGGTCCGGTGAGTCCGGTTATACCTATGGGTCCGGTGAGTCCGAGCGGTCCGGTTATACCTATGGGTCCGGTGAGGCCGGTAAGTCCCGTGAGGCCCGTTACGCCGGTGAGTCCGATTGCGCCTGTTGTTCCTATCGGGCCGATTGTTCCCGTTAGTCCAATAGTACCTGTTGCTCCAGTCGAACCTGTCGCTCCGGTCAGGCCGATTGTTCCTGTTGCTCCTACTGCTCCAGTCGCGCCGGAAGATCCTGTCGCTCCAGCGGCTCCAGTCGCTCCAGCTTCACCTGTTGCCCCTGAAGGACCGGCCGGGCCGGTTAGACCTGTGATTCCTATAGGTCCCGCAAGGCCTATCGGGCCGCTTACACCTATCGGACCGGTAAGTCCGGTGATTCCTGTAATTCCTGTAAGACCGACTGCACCTGTTTCCCCGACCGGGCCGATTGTTCCTGTCAGTCCGATTGTTCCTCTTGATCCGGAAGGTCCCGTTAGACCCATTATTCCGACCGGGCCAGTGAGTCCCAAGGGGCCGGTTATTCCGACAGGGCCGGTGAGTCCGGTGACTCCTGTAACTCCTGTCAGACCGATTGCGCCGGTTGCGCCAATCGGGCCGATCGTTCCTGTCAGTCCAATTGTTCCTGTAGATGCCGCCGCAAATTTTGCGACAGCAGTACAATTCGATAAAAGTTCATTCAGTTTATTTCTAGTGACAGGGCCTACAATTCCTGTTACTCCCAACCCTTCTTTTTTCTGAAATAGTTTCACTGCATTTTCTGTGAGTTTTCCAAAATATCCGGTTACCAATCCATTAGGGTAAATATCCGGAAATTTCTTTAAAAATTCCTGTAATTTCCTGACCTGATCATCTTTCACTCCGATTTGCAGAGTTTTTGTAAACGCTATGGTCATTGTGCAGGATTGTTCCGCTAAAACAGAATTATCCCGCTCTAACATGTCGATTCTTTGTTGTAACTGTTGAATCATCAATATCAAATCCGGCCATCCGAAACCCGAACTACCGGCTTGAACCTTATACAGTGGCGAAGAAATGAGTGTAACGATTACAATAAGACCTAATATTGTATTTTTTTTCATAATGCCTAATTGAAAAATTCGATATCGAATCAGTTCCTAGATCTTGCGACCCTGAATTATCCTTATCAATAGAACCACTACTGCAACCACAAGCAGAAAATGAATATATCCGCCCAATGTATAGGAGCTTACAAGGCCAAGCACCCATAACACCAAAAGTATTACGAATATTGTCCAAAGCATAGGATTATTTTTATAGAAATTAAAAAATTTTCATTTACCGGAATCATCTTATATTTATTACAAAATGTAGTAAACATAATTCCTATGTTTTCTGTATTTTTTTTGACAGCGTGAGGAATATTTTAATCATGAACCGCAATCGCATCGATTTCGATTAGCGCTTCTTTTGGCAGTGCTGCGACCTGGACAGTTGCACGGGCGGGGAATGGTTCGTTGAAATAGGCTTTGCATGATTCGTTTACCGCTGCGAAATTTTTCAGGTCGGTGAGATAGATCGTCAGCTTTACGATATCGCCAAGTTCGTATCCCGCTTTATGGAGGACTGCCCGGATGTTTTTGAATACCTGCTCCGTCTGGCGCCCGAAATCAGGCGAAACAAGATTTCCGCTTTCCGGTTCGATTCCTATCTGACCGGAGACGAAGAGTATTTTCCCTGTTCCAACATTAACTTGGAGTCCGGGGCTGTATGGACCGAGTGTCGTGCCTACTTGGACGGGTATTTTCATAAAATCATGTGTTATTAATTATTTCATTCTTGACCGGAAAACAACGTTCGATTTCGTCCATCGCAGGGTCGATGACCGGAGAATCCACATCCGAGGATAATATTGAGCGTGGATCTTTCAGGCCGTTACCGGTTAGGATTCCCACTACTGTTTCTTCCGGCCGAATTATATGTTTTTCAAGTAGTTTTGGCAGGACGGCAATCGGCAGAGCTCCTGACGGTTCGACAAATAAAGCTTCCCGTTTTCCCAAGTTCAGTTGTGCACCAAGGATATCCTCCTCCGATGATGTTTCGGCGTATCCATGGGATTCATAAAGGGCTTTTAGTACTTTCTTATCATCCAACGGTACGCCTATGCCTACTGCAAAAGCTATGGTCGAAATATGTTTCACCGGGAAATAATGATCCAGTCTTTGTCTCCATGCCTCTGCGATTGTGGGAACTTTTTCTGGTTGTGCGCAAACAAAACGCGGCATCTTGCCGATCAATCCCAAGGCCATGAGTTCTTTGAATCCTTTATAGATAGCGGAAAGATTTGTGCCGCATCCGACCGGGACCACTACCCAGTCCGGGGTCAGTAACGGGCCGTCGTGTATATTTAGCTGTCTCATGATCTCATAAGCTGTCGTTTTTTGGCCTTCCAGGCGAAAAGCATAATCTCCCGCCAGATAATACCTATAACGTTTTGACATTTGGACGGAGAGTCTTACGCAATCATCATAATCGCCGCGAACCCTGATGACTTTCGCTCCATAGGCAATCGACTGGGCCAGTTTTCCCATCGGAGTCTTTTCGGGGATTATCACATAACAGGGAATCTCTGCTTTCGCGCAATAGGCTGCTACCGATGCGGCCATGTTGCCGGTGGACGCGCACACCACCGCTTTTCCACCCATCTCTAAAGCCTTGGTGATTTCCACCGAGGATCCGCGGTCTTTGAATGCTCCGGTGGGATTGGCTCCTTCGACTTTCAGATAAAGATTTGGCATGCCTAAACTTTTTCCGATATTTTCGGCGTGGATCAGTGGCGTGTTTCCTTCTCCGAGGGAAACACGATTTTCACCTTTAAACGGAAGTAGACTCATTTTTTCCAAAAAGTCGAAACTGTCATCAAAACCAAACATCCGATTTTTGTTATTGCGGAGATTTTTTAATCGAGGCAAAGGTTTCGGATCAGGATATCTGACATCGAGCGGGCCGCCGCATCTTAAGCAATGACTGACGGTTTCTTTTTCGTCGAAAGTCGTATTACATTTGATGCAGGTCAGAGTGTATCGTATTTTTCTTGCGCATCCCATTCCGAAGATTTGGATTTTCATATCGTCAGCATGTTAAGATACAAGAAATCTTACTTCAATATATCATTATATCATGAAAGTTAAAAAAGTCTTCTATCTAATAGCCACAATGTTGCTGGGGGTAGAGCTTATGGTTATCTTGCACAGCCTGTTAGAAGGCATCTATCTGGCTTTTACTTTTAAAATCGATTCCTTACCCGAAAAAAGCATATTGTGGCTTTTTTCGACGTATCTTCCTTCGTATGTACCCATAATTATGCTGATTGCGGGATTGGTGGGAGGATATTTTCTGGGGCAGGTATGGTGGCAGATCGTGTATGTGGAAAAACGTCATTGGAGTTGGGACCGGAAAGAAAAGAGGAAAAAGAGTAAGCCTGTCCATCGTAAGGCTAAGAAACAATAAGGCATATTCCGGGCTGAAGAATAGTTTCAGGCAGCTTAATTCTTGAACAAAACAGAGATTGCTATTTTGTCAAATAACGTTATAATCCCGGCACAGAGAAATCTGTTCTTTCTTTGACAACCAGAATAGGAGGTGTGTACGCAATAAACGCTCAATCACATTTAACAGTCCCTTGGAATAAAACCATAAACAGACAGGAGAACACGGAATGTACGAAAACGATAACTTGGAATCACGTGACGAAGCAGTCTTAACTCTCGAAGATATTGCCAGAAGTAAAGTATTCGACGAATCGCATTGGGAAGAAATCACAAGAATCGCTGACTGCTGGATTGCCGCCGGCAAAGGAGGAAAAATAAAAGCGGCAATATACAATCCGATGAAAAAGGTCATCGAAACCCATGCGCGGGAAATAAGGCGGTTCATTACGGAATCCGCCGACGGATGTGACTCTCCATACAAAGAGTTTATCCTCTTTCACGCGCGAAGCTGGAAGATATTCCGTATCCTGGCAACGGACAATCCCTGCCATGAGAACGAATTCTCTACCAACATCATCAACTGGAATAAGAAGATAGACCGGTCGATCAAAGACATAAAAAAGACGATCGATTCCGGCCCCAATTTCCATCACTTCGAAGAATATGCCGACAGCTGGACTAAAGTGAAGGATGCCGACAGACAACCTTCCGCCACGTACAGTATGACAAAATACCTGCGTGATAATTCGCTGGAGGAACTGCTCGGGTATCTTGAAGCAAAAGCCGGTACGACAAAAAACAATCCGGCCGAAACCGCAAAATACCGCAGAGTCTATCTGTACGTTCATTTTCATGTAAGGAACTGGAGGCAATTCAAACAACTGAAGAGACTTCCCCGTATCTGATTATCGATACCTAAACGTAAATGGTAACCGGAAGCTGATCTGATGGGAATGTGTGCGTTCGTAACCCGGAAAGGGAAACACCATGCTATTCACAGTTATCAGATTAGGACAACTGTATTGTCCCGTATCTTGCGTCAACAGGCGCAGTGATCCGACATCAGCTTCTTCTCTTTATAGGCACCGCTTCGCAAGGAACGGTGCCTATTCTCTTTGCTCAATCTGCAGTTGGACAGCCAGCCAATCGTTCTCCGCCGCCTGAAGTTTTTCGATTATCTCTCCCAGCCGATTGCTCTTTTCTTCCGAATATTCGCCGGTGTGGGACTGGAACCAATCCATCAGCAGTTGTTTTTCTTCTTCAAGCTTCTTCATCGAAGACTCGATCTTGCGGATTTCGTTTTTTGCTTTTTTCAATATCTTTCCGGGATTTTCCTCATTTTCGGCCGGTGATTTCGGCGAAACCGCGGCTGACTTTTTGCCGGGTTCTTCATCTTTCAGATCTTCCTCAATGGCCCTCTGCATGTGATAGACATAGTCTTCGTAATTGTGATAATAGCGCGATGCCCTGCCGTTCTTCACTTCGATGATTCCGTCGGCGAGGGTCTCGACGAAAGTGCGGTTGTGGCTGACGAAAATCACCGTGCTTTCGGATTCGCGGAGGGCTGTTGCCAATGCCTCTACCGTCTCAAAATCCAGATGATTGGTAGGCTCGTCCAAAAGAAGGACATTGTTTTTCTGCAGAAGGATGACCGCCAGACAAAGCCGGGCCTTTTCTCCGCCGCTCAACACATCCAGCTTCTTCTTTAAAGCTTCATCCTTGAACAGGAAATTCCCCGCCATCTCAAGGATGTCTTCCTGACTGGTGTCTTTGGAGGCGGAGGCAATGAGGAATTCTTTCACGGTGGCGGACCCGCGCAGATTTCCGGGAGTGTGCTGGGCGTAGTAACCCACGCGTACATTCGCGCCCCATTTGAACTTTCCGCAGAGTTCCTTCAGTTCTCTGGCGATGGTCTTAAGGAAAGTCGTTTTTCCCTGGCCGTTGTCGCCGACTACGGCGATGCGTTCGCCGCTATTGATATCAAGGGTGATTCTGCCCGCCACCAGCTTTTCGGGATAACCGATCGAAAGTTCTTCCGCGGTAAAGGCGATCCCCTTTTTCAGCTCGACTTTGGGTATGCGGATTTTGCTGGTGCTCATGGGATTAAGTATCTCTATCGTCTTGAGCTTCTCGATCTGCTTCATCTTGGATCTGGCCTGGGCCGCTTTGCTGGCTTTGGATTTAAAACGGTCAACAAAGGCCTGCAGATGCTCTTTTTCCTGAAGGACTTTCTTGTTGGACTTTTCTACGGTCATCAACTTTTCCCGCTTATAAGCCAGGTATTCCTCCAACGGTTGCGGGAACAATACCGTTTTGCCATGTTCTATCTCCAGTGTCTGGTCGCAGGTTTTTTTGATGAATTCGCGGTCGTGGGAGATTAGCATGAACGCTCCGTTATAGTTCCTTAAGAAATGTTCCATCAGGAGCAATGTGGAAAGATCCAGATAGTTGGTCGGTTCGTCCAACAGCAGGAGATTCGGCTCTTTCGCCAGCATGGCGATTAACTTCACTCTCATCTGATAGCCTCCGGCCAAAGATGTGACTTCACGTTCGAATAGTTCCGTCCTTACCTGAAACCGGGCCGCGATCTTTGCGCAGTTCCAGCTTTCTTTTCCGGAATAGCGCGTCAGGAAATCCATTACTTTCTCTCCGGCACCAAAAGGACTGTGCTGTGTCAGATAGCCGATTCTGGCATTACCGTGGACCGATATCTTGCCTCCGGTCGGTTCTTCTTCTCCCACTATCAGGCGGAACAGTGTGGACTTTCCCGCACCATTCCTGCCGACGACCGCGACCTTCTGTTTAACGGAAATGCTCAAGTTGGCACCGTCGAGGATGGTTTGCGTACCGTAGGCCATTTCCAGATTGTCGATTTGTAGGAGTGTGGACATGCGCAGATGATAGAGAAAAAAATGAAAATATTCTATAAAAAAAAGACCCTTCCTTATCGGAGGGGTCTTAAACAATCTATTTCTTTTTGTCCTTTTTGGATTGTTTTGGTTTCTTCTTTTCTTTTCTTGCCGTTTTGCCTTTCATTGTGAAAAGGTTAAGGGATATTGGTTTTAATTTTTTATGAACGAAAATATTGTCCTCTTTTTGCGTTTGAAGTCAAACCGGTTAAAAAAATATTTCTACAAAACCGTTTGGCCAAGATCGTGAGGGCCGCTTTCGCGCATGCCGGCGGCAGTGATACGGACGAATTCCACGTTTTTCTGGAGTTCGGGGATAGTTATGGAATTAGTGTAGCTCATGCCGGATTTCAGCCCACCTACGAGCTGGCCGATGATTTCACCCGCGGGGCCTTTAAAAGGGATGATGGATTCCACACCTTCGGGGACGACCTCGCTAAGATCCTTCTTTTCCAGATTAAGGTTTTTTCTGCGGTGCGAGACAGAAAAGCTGGCACTTCCTCTGTATATCTTATATCTCTTGTCGCCGCGTTTCATCGTCACGCCCGGGCTTTCGGCGGTTCCGGCAAGAAGTCCTCCTATCATAATGGTGTCCGCTCCCGCACCGATGGCTTTGACTATGTCACCGGAGGTCTGTACTCCACCGTCGGCGATAACCGGCACGCCGTATTTGGCCGCCACTTCAGAACAATTCATTACCGCCGTAAGCTGGGGGACGCCGCATCCTGTCACAAGCCTGGTGATACATGTCGCTCCTGGACCGATTCCCACTTTAACCGCGTCCACTCCGGCTTCGCAAAGGTCTTTGGTAGCTTCCGCCGTGGCTATATTGCCGGCAATCAACTGCACTTCCCCGCATTTTTCGCGAACGTTCCTTATGGCTTCGGACATGATTTCCGAATGGCCGTGGGCGATGTCTATCACCAGCACGTCAACACCGGCCTCTATCAGGGCCTGCGCGCGTTCAAGGTAATCACCGCGTACTCCGATTGAACCGCCTACAATCAACTGCCCGTGACTGTCGATATTGGCTAACGGATAGTCGAACAGATTCTGGATATCCGCGCTTGTGATAAGGCCAACGATAATGTCGTCGGTGTTGACCAGCGGCAATTTTTCTATCTTGTTACGCTGGAGCATTTCTTTGGCCTGCTCGAATGTAGTATCGATATTGCCAGTGACCAGTTTTTCACGCGGTGTCATTACCTCTTTAACCGGTCTGCTTTCGTCTTTCGCGTACAGAAAGTCGCGTCCCGAAAGTATCCCCAGCAGTTTGCGGTCTTCACCGGCCACCAAAAGTCCGCTGACACCTTTTTCTTCGATAAAAGATTTTGCTTCACGGATACTGCTTTCCGGATCTATTACATACGGGTCGTGAATGATGAAGTTTTGCGCGCGCTTGACGCGTTTTATCTCTTCTACGTTTTCTTCGATGGTCATGAAGCGGTGGATGATGCCGATACCGCCCAGTCTGGCCATGGTTATCGCCATCTGCGACTCCGAGACCGTGTCCATGTTTGCACTGATCAACGGAATGTTAAGCGTGATCTTTTTCGTCAGACGGGTTTTGGTGTCCGCCATACTGCGCGTGGTAAGGTTCGAGCGGCGCGGCACAATCAATACGTCGTTGTAAGTCAACGCCAACTGGATTTCTTTCATTTTTTTCTGATTAAGGACTAAGGTTGAAGTATGTCTTCGGTGCGCCCGTTTATGGATATCACCACTTTCTTAACTGTCGGAAACTGGCCTAATGTCTTCTCAATCTGCGACCTGATCATCAGAACTCTGCATGATCCTCCCACCGCTTCTTCCAATTTCTTGTCGAAATCTACTTTCAACACGCCGTCAACTATTACGAGCTTCTGTACTTTCACTCCCGGATTTATGCCTGTCATGTAACCTTTTTCCGTTTCAGCAGGAGTGGGGCCGTTAAGCAGATCGTCGATTGCGGCTCTTGCCATGGCCTGGGTCTTTGGGACTTCTCTGGTCACGGGGAAAACTTTGGTGCAATCGTTATCGGCGGCCAAAGAATCGGCCATGGAAAAAAATATCTGAAAAGGATTTGTCTTGGATACAGGTATCAACTTAACCGGCTGTCTGAACTCTTTCTGATTTTCGATCATTCCGGAAGGATTATCGTTCTGGAAAACCAGGGTCGCGTCGATCGGCTTATCAGCTTCATATGTAATTTCGGCTTTGAAAGGAACCATTTCCGCGCTCTGCCAGTCGCTCTGCGCTGTAGCCATCGTGCTCGCGAGTACTTTTCCGGCACCATCTTCCAATCTTATAGGGAAAGTGGCCTCGAAGTACCATGAACCTTTTGCTTCACCACTGATGAGTATCTGTGTCTGGAATTCGGCATTCGGTGCAGGGGAAGTCACTTTTATATCTTCATCGACAGGTTTATTTTCGACGACCGGGGCCACTATGGGAACATCCTGATTTTGCGCGGGTGTAGCCGACGCCGACGGAGATAAGGTTTCTTCAGCCGCCTGTGTTCGCGCGACCACCTCCAATGCGGCGCCGGACAGTGACGACTGGTCTATCTGAAGGCCGAGCGACTGTCCTCTTGCGGCAATGGACTGGACGGATTCCGCGCGACGAACCGGATTCTTCTGCTGACGATCCATGGTGCGTACCGAAGCGAAATAATAGACGACCGATCCCAATATCAGTGTGATTCCCGCTACTATTACTATATCCAATACCAGATTTATCTTATGTTTTTTTTTCATATATGTGTCTTTTTTATATTACTTTAATGCAGGAACGCAGACGTAAAATGGTGAATTTACAGTCCGGAGGATATGTAGCGAGATTTATCTCTCCCGATACCCAGTCTCCGCTGGACAGGTCTTCCCCCGGCTGGAGGTTCTTCGCGTTCAGGACTGTGAATGTCTTTTGGTCCATAGGGACGCCTCTTAGCAGGTTTTGCCGAACCAGTGACAAATACGGATCGGCTCCGGTAAGTACATCCAATCCTTCTTTGGCGTATTTTTCCACCCAGGCTTTTGCTCTCTGAAAATTGCTTCCCTTAATCGTCCTGTCATACTTCACCTCCGGAGATCCGTCTACAATCAAAAATTCCCATTCCCCCTTTTGCGGCCAATCGCGCCCGCCGTTCCACAGATTGTTGTAATCTTCTTTAATAAAGTTGATGTAAGCCTGATCGGGACAAATGGGGTATCTATCGATGACTCCGGCTTTGTCATAACGTGTATTATCAGGCACAAGGAGTCCGAACGGCTCTCCTCCTATCTTTGCCATCCTGAAGGACTGCATAATGATTTCCGGAGTGATTTTCCCGTTTATATCCTCCCATGAAGGGATATCTTCATTCACCTGTCCGGTACGGGCAAGATCGAACACCTGATCATGATACTGCTTCTCGAGGTTTCCCAGAAGTTCCGAGATTTCGCGTCTTAAAGACATCCTGTCCACGTCTACGCCAATAAGCATAGCCCTTTCCCTGATGTCCGCCCTTATCTCTTCAGCGGCTCTGCCCCTTTCCCTTAACCGGAATTTTTTTAGCGGAACGCCTTCCATCGAAAATCTTTCAAAAATGCCGTCCATATCCTTGTCGAATTCGGCGGCTTTGTTTCGCATATAAATTCCTTAATATCTATACGCTTACATCTTCCCTAAAAACCCTGATAATGTAAAGCCGACAGGTGCCGGCGTGTCATTGCTTATTTTCTATGGGAGGCAAAATAGCCACCTTGACGGCGGCACGGACGCGCAGGGCGGAATCGGAAGCATAGGTATTATCCACGTTCAGAACAATCTGGTCGTGCCCGAACACACCGAAAGCTATTTCTGACTCCTTATGCAGATTTTTCGGATTCAATACCGTATAGGTAACGGAATCGTCGATGGGGTCCGCATCCTCTTTGAATGACTGCCTCATGAGCATGAGGTACGCGTCTACTCCCGTCAGTACATCAAGTCCCTCGTTTTCGTACATATTGACCAGTGCTTTCACCTTCCGGTAATTGACTAGGTTCTTTACGGCGCTGTGTTGCCTGATATGAGGCTTGCCGTCGACGATGATGTAACCCCACTTTCTTTCTGCCGCTGACAGCCAGGCTTCGCCGCCGTTCCAGAGGTATTCGTTATTTCCGTCCATTATGTAAGTACCATGATCTTGTCCGCCTACACTGTTTATATCCAGCCATTCCATTTTTGAGTATCTGTCGTTATCTGGTAACAGCAGGCCGACAGGTTCTCCTCCCAACTTTTTGATCTTTATGGCTTTAAGTATAATCTCTGGTGTAAGAGAGCGTGCTATCTGTCCCCATTTCAATATCTCCCTGAAATCATAGCCGGTATCACGAAAATCCCTGTGCTGGATTATGTATTGGTGTCTAAGGGTTTTCGTCATTTCCATCAACTCCTTTTCATCCACCAGTTTTTCCGGTTCAGCCACTATGTTTCCTGCTTCGTTCGCAATCAAGCTGTAGGCGCCAATTATACCCGAACCGACTTTGATAAGCAGTTCACGGGTCGGTTGGATTATGTGTGAACCGATTTCCCCTGGAAACATGGCCATTCTGTCTTTCCGGTGAGTTTTTTCCTTGAGAGGAATTAATGCCGAATCCCGTAACTCCATATTTTCCACTTCATTTTCGCTGTCAGACATGTTTTTTTTAAAAGGGTGCTACTATGTATATAAATTACCCCCTTGTCAATATTTTTTTTGGGGAGGTAATAATGGAAATGACCCTAGAATGAGGCCTATTAGCTAAGGTTTTTCTAAATTCACCCGGTGAAGTCACATCACCAGGTGAATGAGTTTACGATTTCTGTCCCGACATGGTCGGTAAACCTAACCTAGAATGACCTTTTCTTTTCTTCCTTCCCGTTCAGATAAAGGCGCATCTCCGGCATTATCTGGACTTTTACCGGGCCCTGTTCCATTTCCACGTTCATCAGGAACGGCTTTGGGGGGAGGGTGGAAATCGCTTCAAAAAGCTTTTGGTTCAGATCGGCGATTTCTTCTTCTTTATTGATCTTTTCTTCGCGCATCTTCTGATAATCTTCGTCGCCGGCAAGTTCGCGCTCCCATTTTTCCTCTTCGTCCTTTTTCTGGCGTTTGAGGTCTTCGAAGGCGCGTTTGATGTCCAGGTATTCGGGGGTGTCCAGCTTTTCCTCCTGGCGCATCTCTTTTTTCATCTCTTTCATCTCTTCTTTTAGTTTTGCTATATCTTTGAGCAATAACGAAATCTTGTCTTCGATCATGTCGTGGGATTAAGGATTGATGCCCGATGATTCTATACCAAAAAAGCGCCGATAAAAAGTGTCGTTCCGCTTTATCTTCTACTCTTCATTTTCCTCTACGCTATCACCTTCCTCTTCTTCCGGCTGTAGTTTTTCCACTTCCTGTCGCATCTTGTTTCTGAAGCATTCGGCCACGTTGGCAGCACACCGGTTATTCAGGAGCTGGGCGTGGATGAGTTCGGCTATGCGACCTCTGGATATAAGGATGCGGTCCTGGCAATCGCGATAGTCTTCATTGTCGTCGGGGGCGTAGACGCACTTTTCGATATCGCTGCCATGTACCAGTTTTTCACGATCATCGCGGGCCTTTTCGACGCAGGCGCGGTTAGCGTCCACACAGGCCGAGAACTTGCCCAGCATGACATATGGATTTATCTGTCTTATATACTCGCGTTCTTCTTCCGTGATTTCCGCAAACGCTTTTTCCATGAACTCCCCCGGAACCGTCACGTTTCCCAGCTTTTCGCCTTCTTGTTTCAGTTTCTCATAAAGCCATACTTTTTCCTCTTTAGCCATCTGACATCTGCTATCGTGCGGAGCGGAGGAACAATCAGGTACCTGCGGCTGATGTACGCAACCTCCGATTGCCATAGCGGCGCTTAGACCTAGTGTTCTGTAGTTCATAGATATTGGTTAAGTGACCGATTATAGGGCCGGGATGTCATGCGCGTCAAACTGCGGAGATTTCCTTGTGACGGTGATGTCTTCGGCAAGGATGATGTTGTCATGCGGATGTCTTACCTTCTTGTGAATCAGGGCCCTCTTTACGATATTCTCCAGTTCGCGGACGTTCCCCGGAAAGTCGTGTGTGATTAACTTTTCCATGGCTTCCCTGCTTAAAGAATATCCTTGTGCCAGGCCGGCAACCAGCTTTAGTGTCAATGGGATGATGTCTTCTTTTCTTTTCCTTAAGGACGGAACATTAAGTTCGAATCCCGAAATGCGGTAGTACAGGTCTTCGCGAAATCTTCCCTGGCTTACTTCCTCGCTAAGGTCTTTGTTTGTGGCGGTTATAAGTCTGCCTGCGAAAGATTCCTCATCCTCATTATAAGAACCTACCGGACGGAACTTCTTTTCCTGGATTACGCGAAGCAGTTTGGACTGTGAACTGACGGACATATCACCGATCTCATCAAGGAACAATGTCCCGTCTTTTACCATAGAAAGACAACCGGGCTTGTCTTTTACCGCTCCGGTGAATGCTCCTTTCTTGTATCCGAAAAGTTCACTCTCCAGAAGTTCATGCGGTATGGAAGTGCAGTTCAGGGCGATAAACGGCTTCTCTTTTCTGGAGGAAAGGTGATGCAGGGCCTTGGCAATCAGTTCCTTGCCTGTGCCGGTCTCTCCTCTGACCATCACTTCGATTTCTTCTTCCGCAAGTGCCGAGACATAGCGCATAAGTCCGTCCATGGACTCCGAAGCGTATAGAAGATTCCTGTTTCCCAGGTCTATGTTTTTTACTTCGCGGACCTTAAACGCTTCTTCTAAAGAAAAGACATAATCTTCTTCAAAAATATCCGTATCCGCGATATCTTCCTGTTCCATATCGAAAGAAGAGCAAATATCATAGATATATTTCTTGATAAGGCGGGCGTCCGTAGGACTGTAGTTAGTGTCAACAGATTTAACGTAATCCTTTAATAGTCTCACTACCTTTAACGCAGAGACTTCCGCCCCAGCCCTCGATTCATCTACCAACCGGCTTATCTGTCTTACATATCGTCTGACTGTTTTTGCATCGGCTTCTTTCGCAGGATGTGGCAGTGAATTCAGGAAGTCTTTAATTCGTGAAGACAGCTGTCTGGTTAGCATACTTCTACCGACAAACATCATCTGATCCGTAAGTATCCTTTTATCCATGGTATCTTTGATGACAGACTCTTCGGAGACGAACGCATACTCTTCAGCCTGGGACGATACTGTCTGTACGTCTTTTTCAGATAAAGAAACTGCAGATAGTAGTTCCACTTCCGTTTCCGGTATAGATTCGGCCTGTGCCGGCTCCGATAATGAACCACGCAATTCCTTTATCAGCCCGAGCGTCTGTTTTGCTTCATTTATATCCTTTAAAGAAATCAACTGTTTCTCCGAATCATTCAAAATAAGATTGAACTTATCGCTATGACATACCTCACCTTTTAATATTTTGAGAGCGACACGTCTGATTCTTTTGACGACCTCTTCAACTTCCGCAAAATATTGCTTTTCCTCTATCAGGTTGGCGGTGCTTTCGATTATATGTCTGGCGGTATCTTTGGTTATCGTATCGTTCCCGTATTTTTTCGGCATTTTAGATTGTTTTTACAGA
Organism: Candidatus Altimarinota bacterium; assembly: GCA_041752875.1. Taxonomy (GTDB): domain Bacteria; phylum Patescibacteriota; class Gracilibacteria; order UBA1369; family UBA1369; genus JTS-AC46. The sequence goes on along the minus strand of JBGSVP010000003.1, from coordinate 91,010 downwards.
TTCCCGTGAAGATTGGCTGATAAAATACCATCTTTTTAATTATTTTCAATACAGGTGGTGATATTTTTTGTTTGGCAATCCCGCGCATGAATTCACAACATTCACTTTTGGGCGTATAATAAGCGGATATGAGAAACTTCCCGCAAAAAAAGCTTCAGGATTATGCATCCGGCGAGACCGGCGGCGTTTTGAAAGAACTGCGGTCAGGTAAAAGCGGATTATCCCATGCTGAAGCCTCCCGCAGGATTATGGAATTTGGGAAAAATATCCTGGTGGAGGAAGCGAAACATTTCTGGCTGATGGATTTTTTTAACGAATTCAGGAATCCTTTGATTATCACACTTATTATAGCGGCGACGATTTCCGCTTTTTTCAAAGAGACCGTAAACGCGGTAATCATCTTTGTGATGGTGATAGTAAGTACTCTGCTGAATTTCTTCCAGGAGTATAAAGCGAACAAGGCGGCGCATGACCTTAAGGCGAGACTGAATACGATTGTTACAGTAATCAGAGAAGGCACGAAAAAAGATGTGGACATCAAATATATATGCGTCGGTGATCTGGTATATCTGAACGCGGGTGATCTGATTCCGGCTGACGCGAGGGTAATCGAATCGAAAGACTTTTTCGTGAACCAGTCTTCACTGACAGGAGAATCATTCCCGTGTGAGAAAACGGACAGGCCCATTAAAGGAGATATTTCCGGGCTGGATAAACTTAACAATATAGTCTTTTCCGGGACTAACGTGGTTACCGGTACTGCTACAGTCGTCGTTCTCAAAACTGGTAAAGAAACCGAATTCGGCAAAATAGCGAATACTCTTAACCAAAGGGAGGAAATAAGCGAATTTTCCACCGGCATAAACAGATTCAGCAACATGATCATGAAGACCACGATATTCATAGTGCTGATGATTTTCATGATTAATGCCTTGATGAAAAAGGATGTGCTCGAGTCTTTTCTTTTCGCGATAGCTATTGCCGTGGGGCTGACTCCGGAGCTTCTGCCGATGATACTTTCGATCAACATGAGCAGCGGCTCGATCAATATGGCTAAAAAAGGGGTTATCGTAAAGAAACTGGTCGCGATTCCGAACTTCGGTAGTATGGACGTGCTTTGTACTGATAAGACGGGAACGCTGACCGAAGACCGCATAGTGGTGGTAAAATGTGTCAACGGCGAAGGGAAGGAATCGGACAGGGTTCTTCTCCACGCATACCTGAACAGTCGTTATCAGACCGGCATAACTAATCCGATGGATAAGGCACTGCTTAATTTCCGAAAAGTGGACATAAGCGGATATAGAAAAATCGATGAGATTCCTTTCGATTTTCTGCGTAAGAGGATGAGCGTGGTCGTACAGAAAGGGAAAGACAGGCTGTTGATATGCAAGGGCGCGCCGGAAGAGGTGATGGAGAAATCTGTAAGGATATTGGACGGGCCTTTTTCGGGAGCAGTTACTCCTGCAAAGAAAAAGGTCATGATGAAGACCTATGAAAACCTTAGTAAAGACGGCTACAGGGTGTTGGCCATCAGTATCAGAAAACTTCCTGACGGCGTAAAAGGGGGGACAAAGATATACGAACCGGCGGACGAGCGTGATCTGACTTTCCTGGGTTTCATAGCTTTTTTGGATCCCGCAAAGACGGACGTAAAAAAAGTGATAGACGAAATCGAACTTAGCGGAATCGAAATCAAGATTATCACCGGCGACAACGAACTTGTGACGAAGAAGATCTGTGACGAGCTGGAGGTGAATATCAAAGGTATCATGCTGGGCCACGAGATAGACGGAATGACCGATGACGCGCTGGAAGTGGCGGTGGAAAAAGTCACGATTTTCGCAAGGTTCTCTCCCGACGAGAAGAACCGGATTATCCGGGCGCTGAAGCAGAACGGGCATGTGGTGGGGTATATGGGTGACGGAATAAACGACGCGCCTTCGCTAAAGACCGCGGACATAGGTATTTCCGTGGAAAACGCGGTGGATGTGGCAAGGGAGTCCGCGGACATGATATTGACCCAAAAGAGTCTTCGGGTGCTTCTGGACGGGATTCTTGAAGGAAGAAAAACCTTCGGGAATTCTATGAAGTATATAATGATGGGGGTCAGCTCCAACTTCGGGAATATGTTCAGTGTTATAGGAGCTGTTCTGTTTCTGCCGTTCCTGCCGATGTTGCCTATTCAGATTCTTCTTAATAATCTGTTGTATGATTTTTCGCAGATAACGATTCCCGGGGACAAGGTCGACGAAGAGTATATAAGGTCGCCGAAGCGCTGGAATATGCCTTTCATCAAGAAGTTCATGATTACTTTCGGACTGATGAGTTCATTGTTCGACATCATCACATACCTGACACTGTTCTTTGTACTGAAGCTTCCGGAATCCGGATTTCAGACCGGCTGGTTCATGGAGTCGCTGGCCACACAGACATTGATAATCCATGTTATAAGGACCAGGCTGATTCCTTTTAAACAAAGTACGGCTTCCACTGGACTGTTGGCGAGTACGATATCCGTGGTCGCGATAGGCTGGATATTGCCTTTCACTCCTCTGGGAACTCTGTTCGGCATGTCGCCGCTGCCTCCGCTGGGTATCTTTCTGCTGATTATCATAGTAATCGTATATCTTCTTCTGGTAGAAGCGGGGAAGCGAATCTTCTATAGAAGATATAGTTTTTAAGCCCGGACTTCACCGTGTGAACTGGAAAACACTTTTGTGATTACCAAAGGGCCTTTCTTGACTTTTATTTAAAAAGCACGATAATACCTCAAATTATCTATAATGATTCTGTCAGATGAAAAAAATTATATCTTTAGTCGGAATATCGTTTTTGCTTGGCCTATTGTACCTAACCGCAACGACGTCTCCGGTATCGGCACTTACCCTCTCCGACATATCGGGGAGTCCTTATTATGACGCAATCAAGTATCTTACGGACAAAGGTGTGATAAACGGTTACGCCGACGGCACATACAAACCTGCCAATCAGGTCAACAGGGCCGAATTCCTGAAAATTCTGGTGGGGTCAAAGAATGCCGATGCGGCGAAAGGTGGCAACTGTTTTTCGGACGTAAAGACAGAATGGTTCGCTCCCTATATCTGCTATGCCAAGAGAATGAATGTGGTGAGCGGTTATCCTGATGGCTATTTCAGACCTTCGAGAACAATCAACTATGTGGAAGCGTTGAAGATAATCTATCTGACTTACGGCGACAATGGCGGCGGACAGAGCGGAACGGAGTGGTATGCCCCTTATCTATATGACGCGACGGAAAACAAAATCGTATTAAGCGGCGTGGAAGAGGGACAGACGCTAAACCGCGGGCAGATTGCACAGCTGGTATATAACTACATAAAAAGGAAAGTGGAAGTTGCCGATAACGAAAGTACGTCCGGTGAAGTTTCCACGGGCGGTGGTTCGACAAGCGGTGGTTCGACAAGCGGTGGCTCGACAAGCGGTGGCTCGACTGGCGGTGGTTCGACAAGCGGTGGTTCTACAGGCGGCGGTTCTACGAGCGGTGGTTCTACGGGCGGCGTTGTTTCCTCTGCCGGAACTTTCGGACCTAAAGCCTGTACAGGAATAGACCCGGTGGATGGAATATACGTCTCTCCTTCAGGTAACGACACCACGGCCGACGGAACCATCGGCAACCCTTTCAAAACCATAAATGCGGCGTTGGCGGCGGCCGAACCCGGCGACACGGTAATACTCCGCAACGGGAACTATCGTGAAGAAACAGATGTCAGACCGAGAAAGATGAACATAACCATCAAATCCAAGAACGGAGAATGGGGGGTTATCGATTTTAGCGGAAGATATACCGATGACATTATCGCCGTGAATTTCGACGAGGACTCCGGTGGCGGAAAACTGCAGTGCCTGGAGGTCGTGGGCGGTTTTTACGCCTTTTCCACACAGACAAGATGGGACTGGGGGGAAGCGGACAGATCGGGGTCATCAGACATCATAATCGAAGACAGCATTATTCACGGTTCAGGAAGGGATTTGATTAAGATAAAACCGAACAGTAACAATGTAACCATCCGCAGAAACGAAATCTATGATTCGGGCAGGAACGATTCGCCCACGGATTGCAACGCCGAAGGCATCGATAACGTGAACGGAGACAATATGCTGGTACAGAACAACTATATCCATAACATCTGTTCCACCGGCGTATATTGCAAGGGCGGCGCCACCAACTGCATTATAGAAAACAACAAGATAGAAAAGACCGGTGAAGCTGGAATATTACTCGGCTTCGATACCAGCCCGGAGTACTTCGATCTGACGGTGAATCCGAACTATTACGAAAATATAGGCGGAATAGCCAGAAACAATCTGATTATAGATACCAAGGCGTCGGGAATAGGCATGTATGCGTCGAAAGACGTGCAGGTCTATAACAATACTCTGGTAAACGTGGCTAACGGTGAATACCACAGTGCCATCTATTTCGGTGTTACCTTTCAGGATTGGGATGATACAGCCAAGAGGCCGGCGAACATCAATCCTACAATCCATGACAACGTAATAAGCGAGCCGAACACCGTGCAGATGCCGATGATAAACATCAGGTACTCCGAAGAGCTGGGCGGCCTAAGCGCATTGAACGGAAAGATGAACATTCGCGACAACTGCTATTACATCGCAGGGAAGAGTGCGGAGTTCAGGGATTTCAGACCGGACTCGGTGTTGGAATCCGGTTCTTTGAGCCAGTGGATTACGCATATCGGTGAAGCCGGATCTTTGGAAGTCAACCCTGAACTCGACTCGAACTATGCCGTTCCTATGGCTAACCAATGCCACGGAAGAGGGTTTCGACCATAATCGGTTTTAAAAAAAATCCATCTATGGTACAATGTAATGATGGAAAAAAGAAGCGCTTCAAAAAAAGCTAAAAACAAGACACCCGACAAGGTGTTCGGTTTTCAGCTGCTGCTCGACCTTTACGACTGCAAAGACGGTGTCTGCGACGACCTTAATCTGTGTTACAGGTTTCTGGACGAGATTGTGGAAGAGCTGAAGATGCAAAAGCAGTCGCCGCCAAGCATCTTTCGTAGCGACGACAAGCTTTTTCCGGATAAGGCGGGATTGAGCGGATGGGTGCCTCTAATCGAAAGCTCTGTCGTCATCCATACCCTTTCGAAAAAGGACTTCATAAGCATCGACATCTATACCTGCGGATATTTCGACCCGAAATCGGCAAAATCTTTCTGCAAAGAATATTTCCATCCAAAGAAGACCGATTCGCATTTCATAGAAAGGGGTGTCGACTATTACAAGACCGACACAAACTACCACTCCATGGAAGTACGTGAAGGAAAAATCCAGAATTTGCAGATAAAAGGGAACAAGCCAGATAAGCGGTGAGTTTGAATCCTATCAAACCTTAAACCTGATACCTTCCCTGATGAACCGAGAATGCAGGGCTTTGATGAAATCGTGTCGCAGGCTGAACTGGTCGGCGAACACTTTAGCACGCAGACTAACATTCATGGTAATGGCTGAATCGTCCAGATGGGCGAATCTGACAGTCGGCTCATGTTCTTTGACTGCGGCCGATTTGGTGAGAAGGATTTTTTTTGCCTCTTCCATGGCTATCTTTTCCGCAAGTTCAAGGTCGTTTTCGTACCCCAGCCTTACCGGCACCGTGAACGAGATTTCGTGATGTGGCAGACTGAAATTGGTTATGATCGCGTCGGTAATCTTGGAATTGGGAATAATTATCTCACTGTCGGAAGTTGTCCGCAGTACCGTACTGCGCCAGTTTATGTCCTGTACATAACCTTCGTCCGTATTGTTTACTTTAATGAAGTCGCCCGGCTTTATCTGTTTGGAAGCGATGATGTTAAGTCCGGAAAACAGGTTGGCAAGGCTATCTTTAAGGGCCAAAGCTACGGCCAAACCACCGACTCCAAGAGCGGTAAGGATTGGCGTGATCGATATTCCCAGCGTCTGCAGGACAATCAAAAGTCCTATCGTATAGACAATCAGTTTCGCTATGTTGGTGAAAATGCTTATGGAAGAAACCATCCCCTTGTATTTCCCCTGGTAGATGCGCACAAAATTAACTGCCAGCCTCCCCGCCGCAGATGTGACCAGCAACAAAACGACCGTAGTCAAAATCGCTTTCACCGTATCTTTGACATCTGGATCAAGTTGCGCCTGCAATGATATGGCGTAAAAACCTATGCAAAGAGAAAGGATGACTATCATTCCTCTTAAGGATTTGGCGAAAGAGACGTCCGTACTCAACTCCGTTTTGGATATTATCGCCTTTATGAACCTTATGATAAGAAATTCAAGGACAATTCCCGCCAATAGAGAAATAAAAATTATCGTTACCGGGCCGGCATAATCGCCATAGAATCCTTTAAAAATATCGGATATCGTCATATTATTAGACTTAAGAAGCGCAATAAATATAGCATGGCTATGCCTGTTGCGGTAAACTAATTTGCGATGGAACAACTATTCACCTGCATCCCGCAGGATATCAAAAAGGCAGACATACTACTGATCTATCCGGATTTCGCCAAGAACTCACTGGGGACCGCTTCTTATCCGGAAAACCAGTTGGGACTGAACAGGCTGGCTTCTTATCTGGATTCAAAAGGTTACAAGGTGAAGGTGCTGAACACGACGGGTTTGAGCGAAGGAGTAAGCGGACCGGAAATGCTGGCGGAATTCCTAAAGGGACAGACCGATGACTTCGGAATATTGGGTTTTCATGTAAATTCATGGAACATTTCGCATATCATACGAACGATGAAAGAGCTGAAAGACGAGATGAAAGACAGGCTGATACTTTTCGGCGGACCGTTGCCCACTGCCGAACCGGAGAAAATACTGAAGCTTTTTGAAGGGCTTGGTTTCGGCAATCTGGGGCTGGTGCAGGGCTACGGAGAGTTCAAGCTGGAAGAGATTCTTTGTGGAGCGGGAGACTTGAGCCGCATAGATGGCGTATGGAGCCTAAAAAACGGCATTCTCACAAAAGGTTCGCTTCAAAGACTATCCGGCGAACAGATGGCGACACTCCCCTTTCTGAATCCAAGGTATAACACATTCTATCAACTGTATTTTAAACCGTATATCGAAGGAAACTGTGATAAGAAGCGGACTACGGACATAATCTACGGAGCGCAGGGGCTGGATATAAATCATGGTTGTCCGTTCAAGTGTTCATATTGTTCGGTACATATATTCGGGCATACGGTTACGGAATATACACCGGAGCACGTTTGTGACGAACTGGAATATCTGGCCGCGGAAACAGGTTTTTTCATGTTCACTTTCACGAACAGTAATCTGATGTTCATCAGAAAAGAATGGATCGTGGCTTTCTGTGAGGAGATACTTAAACGCGGAATGGACCATTATCTAAACTGGTCCGGTTATCACCATCCGAACACCATAAATCTATTGTCTAAAGAAGAGCTGAAGTTGATGAAGCGGGCAGGATGTGACCAGATAGTGGTTGGAGTGCAGTCGGTGGAGCCGGCGATACTGAAAATTTTCGACAGGAACGAAGATACATACAAAATCTTGAAAGAGATAAGAGAAAAAACAGCCGAGGCAGATTTGGAACTGGTCATCGACTATATCCGCGGAGTGCCGGGTGAAGACTTTGCGGTAATCGAAGAATTCTATGACTATTGTGTAAAAAACCGTATTGAGGTGAGAGAATTTCTGCTGAAGATTTACCCGAATACGGAAATTGTGAAAAAAGGGCTGGATTTCTGCGATTATGAAGTCGTCCCTGTCACCGGCGAACTTGCTCCGGAACTGGATTGTCACGCAATAATACCCAAGAAAAGCGATTCGCGCGACAGCCTGTGCAGTAGGAAGATAAATCTTTCTAATGACGAAATCAGGCGGGACAGAAAAATCAGGATAGGCAGGTATCACATCGAGGGAAAGGATCAGGCTCTCCGGCTTAAAGACAGAGATATTCCGTCCGACCAGAATATCCCGTCAAAAGTAAAGACCGCGATAATGAAATTGCTTGAAGTGATGCTCAATCCTCCGGAGGAAGCCGTTCCGTTCGCCAACATGAACACCTCTCAAATGATGAAGGTCCTGATTATGGCCGACGATAGCGCGCCTCCGCTCGTGAAGAACCTTCAGAAAAAACTGCGCGCCGAACTGGGCGAGGAAAAATTCACGTATCTGAAAAAGAAATATGGAGCATGACATGAACACATCACCGGAACCTTACAGCCAAGCCTTTTATGAAAAAAAGGCGGTTTCAAATAATGCTTTCGGTTTCGAAAAAAGAGAGAATCCGTGCATCAGGGTGGCGAATCTGATTGAAGGATCCGTTGCCGATGTTAATATTTCCGATGAGACAGCTTTCGAGGATTTCGACGACGACGGGAATCTGATTTCATGCAAAGGCCTGGAACATTTCGTAAAGTGCTTATACGGAAAAGATGTTCCTGTCTATATCTTCGACAATCACAATCACGCTTTCTACTTCTGGGCGGTGAACTTCTCCGGCCGTCCTTCATCTCTTTTACACATCGACAGGCATAAAGACAGCAGGCAACCGGAATCTTTCATGAACAGGGATGTAATTAAAGACCGTTCCGCCGTTTTTACATATACCAATACCGTCCTGAATGTCGGCAATTTTGTGCCGGCGGCGGTGAGTGCGGGTATCGTCGATGATGTGATAAACGTGGATTCCGAGGAATCGGTCACAAAATGGAACGATTTTTTCGGTAAAGACACTCGGACGGAAAAAGACGATGCTCCGGAAAAAGATGTAATTCTGGACATAGACCTGGACTTTTTCGCGCCGGAAATGGACTACATCGATAACGAAAAGAAACTGAAACTGATAAAAAAACTCCTGCCGTTTTCAAAACTCGTGACCATAGCAACCTCCCCGTTCTTCATAGATCAGACAAAAGCCATCTTCTGGCTAAAAAAAGTCCTTACCGGTTAACATTGTTTTGAAATTATGTTCTGGTATATAACCAGCCGGAGATTCGGCGGGTCACAAGGTTAAATTCTTGCCCGGGCTCTTTACCAAAACCCCGAAATTTGGTAAAATAAGTGGATTTATAAATAAAAAATAAACAAAAACAATATGCCAGAAAACAAAGACGAAAAAATAAAAGTTATTTCTTTACTCGAGCTGGATGCTCCGGACGGGCCACAGCAAGCCACAGCTCCTACATCTTCAGCTAATCCGGCTAATAGAATCGTCCAGGGCGTGCTTTCCGGTCAACCGGTAAAGACGGCCGCTCCAATGAACATCGGTCCGGCGACAAATCCATCTTCTCCTTCGGGCGCAGCAGTTACATTCAGTACTGGTTCCATGAAGAACATGGGAACCTCCAAGTTGCTGGATACATTGGTCGCGCAAAAAGACCTGGCGGCACGAGCCAGGCCGATTCTTGGCAACGCTCCGATCTTGCAGAAAGCGCTTGAGCAGGAAAAAGAATACACTCTTAAGAAGAAACTCCGGATGTCGCAGATAGTACTACTGGGAGTATTTTTTGCCGCCGCCGGAATGTCACTGTTCTTCTATAGCGAACTTACCCCCACCTTCAATCTTCTGGGTACAAATTCCATTGACCGGCTCGCGGAAGTGAACGTAAAACTTCAGGCTATACAGACAAGAATCAACAAATCCAACTATCTGACGGCACAGATAGAGCTAAACAAGTTCAGTCTCCTCTACGACCAGTTTCTTGATGAGACAGCCAAAATGGCCGACCCCACACTATCCTCTGCGGCAAAGAAACAGTTGATGACAGACGCTCAATCCGCGGCGGAAGCGATGCCGGCGGCAATCAAGAATATACGCGACGCGCTTTCCACCGACATCGTGGCCCCCACCTACAAAATATCCCCCGACACCACGGATGAGCTGATTCAGCAACAGGCCGTGACAGATCTTAAAGCCTCATTGACGGAGGAACGCAACAAAAACGCGGGCAGTTCGACTACGGGCGTGGTAAACAATGAAGAAATGCGTCTCTACGACAACGCGATTAAGCTTGTGGGTAACAACAAGCTCGTCTCAACGGTAAAAGGCATATCAGCCGATTCGCTGAAGAGCGACCTGGAATCCTATCTTGCAGATTTAAGCGACGCGAAACGTAAGGCACTGCAAACTAAACTATCTTCGATACTTACATCCACCAAGAGCAATCTTGCGATTATAGGTAAAATCAAAAATTCACGTATGGACTGGGGAACCGTAAAAAAGAATATTGAAACCGTTACTGCCGGGGTGGATAGCAATTTCGGGAAAGGGCTCTATGATACTTTCGGAGGAATAAGATATAACGGCTACCAGATGGACTCCACAGGTGAAAGGATAGTAATTTCCGGAAACGTAAAGACATTCGACAACAGAAACTTCACCATGATGAGTAATCTTATCAAAGCCATAGAACAATCTCCATATTTCAAAAACCCCGAAATGAGATCATTCGCGAAAGGCGGCGATTCCGATAAAGGATTTACATCAAGCTTTTCCATCAGCCTAAACATGGAGCAGAACGGATTATCCGAAAAAGACAAGAAAATATCACTGGTTAAGCAGATTCTTGCTCAAAAGACCAAACAAAAAAGACAAACAAAATAACACCAATCCATTATGCAAGTTAAAACAATCATCAAAAAGAAAAACTATCCCCGAACCATTAGAAGTTATTTCGTTGGAACAATGGTTATCATAGTCGTAGCTGCGGTCTATGGGGTTATGCAGTTCACAAAACTAGCCGAAATTCAGGACGCGATGGCGGCGGAGCAGGAACAAATGGGAACTCTAACTTTAAAGGCAGACAAGCTGGCGGCTACATATAAGACTATCCAAAGCTCATACGAAACCGAATTCTCGAAAACGAACAATGCCATACAGGATATATTTCCTACTGAAGACGACTACACCAATCTAACTATAAAGCTGGAAAAAATCATCAACGACATGAATCTGGCATCGAATCCTATCGTAATGAACAATCTTAGTTTTGGAAGGGCAAGAACGGACACCGGATCCGATTACAGCGTACTTCCTTTCCAAACCACCATATCTACAACCCAGGACAATTTCGACAAGTTTCTTAGATATGTGAACAGTTCAGGTGACTTGGCGACAGGATCAAGACTAATGGATATACGATCAATCTCAATCAACTTTTCTCAAAATCTGAATGCGGCTGCCGGTGGAGAGATGCTGGATGTAAACCTGAATATGAACGCATATCTACAAAACAACACAAAATAAAGAAGATGGAAATAAACCCAAAGCTACAACAATTACAGGACGCGATACTGGCAGGCAACATCCCGCAGATGGTGCTCTCCATAATAAGCTATGCTTTGGAGATACGTTCCAGTGATATCCATATAGAGCCGGAAGAAAATACCGTGCGTATACGCAACCGCGTGGATGGATCACTGCGTCAGATTGTGGAATATCCTCATAATATTCATCCTGCCGTTATTTCGCGCATCAAAATCATGTCGAACCTGAAAATTGACGAACAGCGCATACCGCAGGACGGACGATGTAATGTCACAACAAAAGACGGCCGTGAGATGGACCTTCGTGTGTCTTCGCTCCCCACCATCCGCGGCGAAAAAGTGGTTATGCGTATCCAGGATAAGAGCCGCAAGATTCCGGATTTGCCTGATCTCGGCATACAGGGAAAGGCTCTTAAATCAATACAGGAAGCACTAGAATTGCCGAATGGCATTCTGCTTACCACCGGGCCGACAGGTTCGGGAAAAACGACAACACTTTATTCAGCGCTAAACAGACTCAACACTGTCGATGTGAACATCATGACTATCGAGGATCCGGTCGAAATACAGGTCAACGGACTCAACCAAAGCCAGGTCCATCCGGACATCAACTATACTTTCGCCAACGGTCTACGCACCGCTCTGCGTCAGGACCCTGATATAATAATGGTAGGGGAAATCCGTGACCGTGAGACTGTGGAAATAGCTATCGAGTCGTCATTAACCGGACATCTGGTACTTTCGACCATACATACAAACAGCGCGGTAGAAACACTTACGCGTATCCTTAATATGGGCATACCTAACTTTCTGATGTCCGAAACTATCGAACTTATCATCGCGCAGCGTCTTGTGCGCAGGCTTTGCCCCAACTGCAAAATTCCGGACACGCCCAAACCGGATGTACTGGAACATATAAAGAAAGCCATGGACAACATGCATTCCACGGAAGAGATTGACGAGGAACTTCTGAAGAAGATGGAATTCGTAACATCAAAAGGCTGTATCGAATGCGACAACATAGGATACAAAGGAAGGCTTGGACTTTACGAAGTTCTGCGTATGAACAACGAAGTCAGACGCATGATTATGACAAACGCTTCCACGCTGGACATTCAAAAGGCCGCATTAAAAGGAGGAATGGTCAGCCTGGAACAGATAGGCATCATCAAGGCGCTTAAAGGCGAAACCAGTCTGGAAGAGGTCTACAGCGTCGCCAAGAAGACCGAAGAATACTAAAAAAACAACAAATAACCTAACAAACCATGTCGGACAAACAAGCAAGCGGGTTCGGATACGGGGAAAAAAGTGAAGCTTTCGAGCTGAACAAGAACGCTAATTCACAAGGTCTTACATTTCAGCCCCAGCCCCAACCACAAACACAGCCACAAAACCAAAAAGAAAAGCAGATTACCCTTAACATATCCGAGGCAAAAGGGGAAAAGATTAGCCTACGGAGAAAGCTTGTGGGAACCACCTCATATACCGGTAATCCGGTTATGGATTTTTATAATAAATTTAATGACTATCTTATAGAACACAGTAAGATAAAAGTTAGGGAAAAAGCCACTTTTTTCCGTCTATTAGCCGTGATGCTCAATGCCGGACTTTCCATGATCAAATCTCTCTATACACTATCCGCTCAATCGGCTCCCAAAAGTCCGCGCATGGCAAAGACACTTATCGATATGGCAAAATCCATCGAAGGCGGGCGCAGTCTGTCCGATGCCATGGGCGACTATCCCGATATTTTTACGGACGCGCAGGTTGGCATAGTCAAATCAGGTGAGGCATCAGGACAGATGAACAGGACACTTAAGACACTGGCGGACGAAGTGGAAAAAAGTGCGAGCATAACAGGCAAGATCAAGGGAGCGATGGTTTACCCCGTAGTTATCTTCGTGGTATTGATCGTTGTCATCTTCCTTATGATGACGATGGTCGTCCCGCAAATGAGCACGCTGTTTACAGAAAGCGGAAAAGAACTTCCTTTACCAACGCAGATTATGATATCCATTAGTGATTTCTGCGTAAACTACTGGTATATCCTGTTGCTTATAGTAATAGGTGCGGTGGTAGCTTTTTCGTTTTGGCGAAAAACCAGATCCGGCAGATATATATTGGACTTCCTTAAACTTAAGATGCCAATATTCGGTGCCGTATTCCAAAAAGGAGCAATCTCCAAATTCTCAAGAAGTTTCAGCAACCTTTTGGGAAGCGGCGTCCCGATTATCAAATCCATGGAGATATCCGCGTACGGCGTGGGTAACGAAGTCTATAAACGAAGACTGATACTGGCATCGGAAGACATGAAACGCGGCATACCTCTGGCGGAGAATATGGCGGAAAGCAACCTGTTCCCGACCATGCTGGTCAATATGATCGAAGTCGGAGAACAGACGGCGCAACTTGATAACGTGGTACTTAAGGTCGCCGAATTCTATGACGAAGAGATAGATAATGTGGTGGCTTCACTTTCAAAAATCATGGAACCGATTATAATGGTGGTGATAGGTGTAACGGTTGGAGGTATGGTGGCCGCCATAATGCTACCAATAATGCAGATGACTAATTTTGCCGGATCCGGGTAGAAATATTGCAAATTTGAGAAAAAAAATGCTATGCTATGTAAGATTGATGCAAATAAATAATATAAAATAAATAACCTTAATATATAAAAATATGTACAAAACAAACGAAAAAAAGGGTTTCACCCTGATTGAATTGTTGATTGTCATAACAATCATCGGTATTTTGGCTGCCGCACTTTTGCCAAGCATACTTGGAGCTCCCGCAAGAGCAAGAGATGCAGCAAGAAAAGCTCATCTTAACAGTATAATTGCGGCTATCGAAACATATAACAATGATAATCAGACTTATCCTTCCACTGGTGGATGTATTAACGACACATCTACAGGTCCAGGAGCAGCATTGGCTCCTTATTTCCAGGGCTCAAAACCACCAACTGATCCACAAGGAGCGAATGCAAAAAATAATGCGCCGGTGTCGACTACTGTTTGTAAAGGTTATTATTATTGCAAAACAACTGTAGGTACTTCAACAAACTATTATATAACTGCATTGATGGAAGTAGGAGGTAGTGGTAATACAAATAGTGCTTGGTCTAATAATCTTTGTGTAACAGATCCTTCTACAATCACAGTCGGAGTGACTGGTGCGACACAGTTTGTTATAGTCAAGTAAAAGTCTTCTCTTATAAAAAGCCCTTCTTTCAAATATTATGGAGGGCTTTTTTGTTGTGATTTTTTTAGTTGTATAGGTTGTTAATATTTATAATCAATTAATAATTTTGTATTAGTTTCTTGAATTCAGCAGTTTCACATTTCTCAAAACTCCACAATTGTGCTATAATATAAAGAATTATCTTAACTTCCAAGCCCTGTGGAAAACGACTCGTTCAATCTGCCCGTTACTCCTACCACTATCAAGACTGCTGACGGAAAAACGGTGAATGGGGCTAATCATGTGTTCATCCGTCAAGATTCAGTGCAGACCGGGCTCTCCGCGCAGGATCAGGCGCAGGCGGAAATGCCGATGGGCGGACCTATTGCGTGTGATGTTTGCCCGCGACAGCCGGTGCAGAACGAGGGGGGTGTTTTTTCGATGGGGGAAGCTATTGCTGACGCTACGCCGTATGCCCCCGATAATAGGATGTCTTTTGCCCAGGGGCCGGATTCGCGGACTTTTTCTTTCGCGCTGTTTTCTTCGCTTAAGATTCTTAGGTTCAGGCTGGGGACTTTTGCGGCTATTATTGCTATAAATGCGGCTCTGTTTATCGCTTTGCAGATTTTTGGGGCGGTCGCGATCGGGGCTGCTATTGCTTCGATGTTTAAGAGTTTTTCGCCGGTGGCGCTGGCCGGGATTGCGGTGGTTTTTATTCTGCCTTTGTTTGTTTCTTTTCTGATGAACGGGGCTATATCCAAGATTGCGGCGGCGGCTTATAAGGGCTTACGGAAGCCTTTGGGAGAAGTCTTCGGGGAGACGGTCAAATCTACTTTTCGGGTTCTTCGGCTGATGATAAGGATATTCTTCTATTCCGGAATTTGGATGCTGATATTTCTGCAGGTAGCTATGCTTTTGCTTAATGTCTATGTCTTTACGATGAAGTTCGATTCCAGCGGTAACACGGCATACGCGCCCGCGGCTTACGCGAGGGAATTTCCGGGGCGGCTGGTGGCGAAGGTTGCGAGGACACCCAGGGTCGTAAATGAGCCTGTTCAGGAGAATCCCACCATGGAAACTACCCTAATCGATATGCCTGTCGATACGGAAAATACTGATCAGCCTACAATAAATCCCATTCAAGAAACGACAGATGGAACTGCATCATATACGATCCAGGAAAACGAAGCGGAAATATTCCCGTTATCAGGTGAAACCGTATTGAGCGATATATCCGGGCAATCGGAAGGTTCTACGCAGGATTCTATGGAAATCGGGACTCAAGGCAGTGAAGAATCAGACGGGGAAATAAGCTATGAGCTTCCGGCTCCGGATAACTTGCGGGAAATTCTGAACGCAAAGACTGCTGTTCCCGAAGGTTCTGTCGGGTTGGTAATGACTATCGGTAACCTTATACTTGGACTGCTGGCTATGATAGTTATGATTGTCGCTTCCATCAGGTTTGTCAGGGCTTCACTGTCTTTCCATTACCTGATGGCGGATTCGGAGATAAAGTCCACAGATGCGCTGGAGATGAGTATCGCTTCCACACAGGGTAAGTTCTGGATGCTCACTGTCTATAACATGGCTTTCGGGGTTGTTACCTCTTTGCCTTTCATACTAATCGCGGCAGGCGGGGCGTTGCTTCCTAATAGCGGAGGAGTCGTGTTTCTGCTTTCGCTGATAGGAATTGCTGCTTTGTTCGTATCTATGTCTCTGGGTGGTATATTTCAGCAGTTTTTGGCGCAGGAATGGATGTATAAGTTTAATTACCGGTTGAGTATTCCGATGAAGATATTGGTTGCTCTGCTGATACTCGCTCCACTGCTGGTGATTGTTGCTATGGGGTTGCCTTTTCTGCCGGTGCTGATGGGGATGTTGCGATAATAGACTAGATATTCACCAGGTGAATGAGGGAAGAGGGCTTTGTCGTGCCCGTGGTTTTCGCCTCCCATTTTGGGCACAGGACCCTTTCGTTACCGGCTGCCCAAAATGGGACGCCAAAACCACGGGCCGGAAGTTTTTTCCGGATTTCCATTGGGGAAGATCTAAGGCAAAAAACATCCACTACATTGCGCAAGTTAAAATTGTATTTTGAGGCTTCTTGAGGGGTTCCCTGCGTATAAAAGAAGGCTTTTTTTTGCTATAATATAATATCAAATATCGGAAGATTGCGGGCGGTATCAAGGACTTAAGTTTGGTTGGCCGTTCGCCAAAAATATCTCTCCGGAAAAACAAAAATGAAAAGACAAATACTAAAAAACAGAATTTTTGCTTCAGTGATGTTGTTTTTTGTGGTGATGGAGGTACTGCGGGTTCCTTTGGTTATGGCTGTCACTTTTGTACCTTCCATTCCAAGCCCGGCTTCTACATTGCAGGTGGAGGAGCCGAAACCTTCTTTTCCTATCAATCATATCGGGGTTATCGCGGTGCTGGTGGAGGATGGAGTGATGAACAACAATACGCTTTATGACGGGCTTCGCGCGAAGGTTTTCGGTTCCGGACAGACTTTCGGGCAACTTTTTCCGGGGGTCCTGAACGAAAACACACTGGCCGACAGGGTGAGGAGATATGCTCTCTACATCCAGCGGGTGAGGGCTTATTCACGTTCGGTGATTATCAAAGTGAAAAAGGATGAGAAGACGGAGAATATCGTTAACTCACTGGAAAGGCTTTACAACGAGGGCGACTCGCAGAGGTCGGGAGAGGTTTCAAAACTTACGGGCATAGTGATTGTGGGCGATGTTCCCCTGCCGGTGGTTAACAAGAACGGTAATCGGTTCGTGAGTATGCTGCCTTATACGGATTTCAGGGAAAAGGCTTATATCTTCGACAAGATGAACGGAGATTTTGTTCCTAATCCTGATTCAACGAGTACACAGCCGGAAGTATGGCACGGGGTAATCGTGCCGCCGGTGAAAGGGGAAGACGGGAACAAGCTGCTGGCCGAGTATTTCGATAAGAATTACCTTTTCCACTGCGATGTCGGATCTTGTATTGTTGCTTCCGTGTGGTACAGGAGCTTCACAAAAAAGCTTCTGTTCGCCGATCTTTACAATGAATTCAAACAGGTAAACAAAGTGGCTTTCAGTAATTATCTGCGTTATCTGGAATACTGGGAGGACATAGCATATCAGCGATGGAGCAAATTATTGGCCTATAAGTTCGTAAAGGCCACACTGGATCAGACAGCAAGCGGAGTGTCGGATGTTCCGCAACCGAACGACTATGATCCGGACATGGACGGTACGCCAAAGAATGACCCTGCCGGTGAAATTAAGGGAAAGTTTGTGGACGGGAAGGAAGAACCTGACGGATGTCCAGGAGTATGCGGTGTAGATGAAGATCTGGATTCCATAGACTCCGACCAGGATGGTTACCCTAACGGCTACGAAAAGGAAATCGGGAGCTGGAACGGAGCGGCAAACGTATTGCCTGACCCTAATGTGGATCCCCCGGCCTGGGAGAATCCCGACGACAAGCCACTTGATGCCGGCGAAAATCTGCGTACGGACCCCGCTCCAAACGCGGCGTGGTGGATGGATGAAGGCAGCAGATATGACGACCGCCCATATAACTTTACGAAAAACGGAACTAACTGTTCCGCTCCGAATACCGATATCGCGAACTGCGCCGGCAACTCATACGATGACGACGAAGACGGCACGGTTGATGAAGAAGCCGATGCCGCCAATCATCCCAATGACAACCAAAACCATTTTACACCTGCCGCAGACCAGAAGACTTTCGACCTGATGCCGGACATCATGACGCGCAAGATAATCGAGCAGGTAACGAGCGACTACAACTCGCTGTTCAGTACTTTTAAGGCAAACATTAACGACTGGGCGGGGTTCACGGGAAGATATAATCCTTCTTACACGGACAGTTTAGGTAAATCCAAAAGCGATGTTTCCACCATCCCCGGGCTTGTGACGATGAAAGACGAGCTGACGCGGAAATATATGCGTTCGGTGAACGATGCTGTGGAAAACGCTATCGACGCACGCATCAAATACAATCCGTATGGACCTTATCTGGAAAAGAGGTTGATGGTTTTGAAAGGAGCCAAGATAACATCCGTTTTGCATATGGCTTTCGGGGATATTACGGGTGATCCTGTGGAATTCATCAATTCCGGCAGTAATCCGGAACTGCTTATCAACGGGAAAAACGCATCCCAGGTAAAGAACGTGAACGACTGTTACATGTACCGCGGATCTGAAGGACCGGCGGGCGTAAATTCCACAATGGTACTTGCGTATCATCTGCTTAATGTTTTCGTTAACGAGGACCAGGAAACAAAAAACAAGTATGGCGGTTGCATAGGCGAAAACGGTCTCCATCCCGAATACTGCTTCACAGATACCGCGACATTACCGGTTTTCGACATCATGGGGACAAAAAAGGTGACAGCTATTCCGGCCGACGAAACCAATTACAGGGCATGCTTTGACCTTAAGGAGAAAGCCGGATTTACGGATTATATGGCACAGGTGGCCGCTTTTGTGGCTAAACTGCAGGAACCGGCATACAAGGGCAACGAAAAAGCGCGCGAGGCTTTGGCCAGACCGCGGTCGCCTTATACCCCGGCAAGTCAGATACCTCTTTTCCAAAAGACGGTTTCTTTCCCTAATCCTCCACCGACTCCGACAGCCATAGATCCGAGTCCTGCACAAACTTATACCAACGTAAATTTCTACATATCACTTTACGACATAGCCAAGATTTTCGGGGCGATAGATGAGGTGGACAATAACACCGATGGAACAAAGGACGAATTCGCTGAACTTTCTCCCCTGTACGCTATCGGGGATACCGACTACAAGCAGATTGGGGCGAGAATCCTCCAGGATGCCAAGATTTATACCGTTCCGAACCTGCCGGGAAATCCGCAGAACCTTTTCGAAATGATGCTTCCCGGGGCTGAAGCTACGCTTAATTCCGTCAACACTACGACCCCGACCTTTCATCAGAAGATTAACGACTTCGAAATAACGGTTACGCCGGAATGGGCAAAACAAAGCGACGGTTCACTTGTCTATATCGACAGTTTCGATCCGCACAAGGAACCGACTGACGAAACATTGAAAGCACAATCGAAACCGGGTACTGCGCCTATTGCACTGCCTATAGACAATCCGCGCTATTTCACTTTTCAGGATCAGAACGGGAAGGTGAGGAAAGTGGAATATCCAAATCTATTCAAGGCGAGGGACTATAACGATCTGTTGTCCATACTGCAGGCAAAAGAGGCGGAACTTCAACAGATAGCGGATGAATCAGGCGTGGCCATAACTTTCGCGGGGACACTGACCGCGCTGGTGAGCGGGATGCAGGACATCTATACATCTACGGAAAGGACTACGATATATCAGGCTAACAAAGGAAAAATGAAAGATGCCTACGACTGGCATAACCTTAACATCGACGAGAAGCACCAATATGCGATTGACGTCTATCTGGACCCGAGAAGAGATCCGTATGTAGGAAAGACTCCCGCCGGATACGAAGCCATGTATATCTTGGCAAAAGGCGGCGGAGACAAGATGTACATGAATTTTAACGGAGACATTCCCGAAAAGGACAGTGACCCCCGTCTTGAACAGATAAATACGCAAGAAGAACCTGCGGGGACGGAGCCACCGGCGGCAGGAGGAAGCGGAGGATCAGGATCGGGTGGTGCAGGAGGCGGAGCGGGAGCAGGTGGTGCGGCGGGAGGCACAGGTGGAGCAACCACGCCAAGCGGCAGTTCAGGTGCTGGTGGAGGAACTGGAGCCGGAGCATCTCCAACCGCCGGTACTGAACCGGCCATCGGCGATGATGGAGCTGTTTCGTGGTTCGAGTGGTTCCCCGCGATATTGAAGTGGGTGCAGGAGATATCCGACCTTAAGGATGCTACAAAATCGGCTCCGGTCTGCGGAGCGTCAAAACAGCTTTCGGATATGGCGGCGGCGGATTCCGGGAATGAAGGCGGCGCGGCCGAAACCTCGGGAGGGGCCACAACAGGTAGCGCGGAGGTTGGTGGCGGGACGGGGGGTGCGGTGGGCGCAAGCGGTACAGACTCTTCCATTTCCGGAGCATCGGCGGTATCTACTCCCACAGGGAAACCTAACTTTAACAGAAATACTTTTTTTGATCCTAAAGCAGATTTGGAGGCGGCAAAAAAGACCGTCAAATTCAGGATTACTTCCGACAAGACCGTGCTTGAAACCGGTTCCGCGGATGCTGCAAACATAACAGTAGAATCACTTGGAGCGAATGGAGAAGTAATCACTGCCGACAGTTTCACGAAGGTAAAACTTAACCTTTCCGCACCTTCCGTCGTTACCGCGAGTAAGGTAGCGGTGCAAACTACCGACGACAGAACCATGTGGGGCGGAGCCGAAGAATTGACCACTTCTTCGACTTCGACAACTTCCACTGCTTCGACAAACGACATCATCACAGTTTCCCCGCAGGACGCGGCAAGTCTCGCTGACGGTTCGGCCGCATTCAAAGCTCTTCCCACAGACAAGAACGGCAAAGTCACGATTACGGCATCAAGTCCCGACAGTCCGGGGATAACTTCCAACAGCATAACAATCGAATCTTCGAAAAAGAAGATACGGATACTTTCTTATCGTAACGTGAATAAGCCGCAGTATTCAAAATCCGACCTTACGGGCTTCGTAATCAAGGATGTTGCCGGTAAGGTTATCGCCAATGTGGACGCTAAGACAGGCATGGTGGAAATCACCGACCGGCGTTTTGATCTTACCGCGATGCCTTCATCAAAGGATAAGCCTGCGCGATTGGGCGTAAGGGAAATATCAACCAAAGAAATTATCGCAAGCGTCTATTTCGTTTCCGACGTTAAACAGAATGTGACCGTAGACGACCAGAAAGCCGACTATTTTGCATCTTACGCGGAGATGAAAGGAACCCGTGTGAAAGATATCGACACCAAAGACGAAAACAATGCGGTGAGTGTCTCTGCCGGACAGCAGTTCAATGCCGGCGGAGTATATCTTATGAAAACAGACACCGTTCAGAATGTTCAGGTAAAAATCGGCATCATCGACAGGGAGGGAAATATTTTTCTGACTGCCGATTACGGATTAAGACTTAAGGACAACTCTACCGCACATGGGCCTGTGGTGTTCGATGTAACAGACAAGAACGGGAAAGCTATTTTTGAAGTATATGTCGGAGCGGAGTTTCCGAAGATAGAAATCATTAAGGAAAGTGGCAAATATCAGGAATTCAACAAGATAGCGTCACTAATCGGAAAAAAGATTTTGGCGGGAATAGGGCGGGTGAGCAAAAAAAACTTTCCGTCCGTCATGAAGCGGGCATTGATTTCGATAGCGCACGCGGCGACCGTGGTTCCGGATACGGACAAGGACGGGCTGAATGACCTGGAGGAAGTGATAATCGGTACAATCTATAACAATTCCGATACCGACGGAGATACTTATTCCGACAACGGGGAAATCCTTACAAACTTCAATCCGTTAAAGAAAAGTGAACTTCTTTTTAGTGACCTTACCACCGCGAGCAAAGGGTTCGCCGATATAATCAGGCTTTTCAAGAGGGGTGTGATAACGGGTTATGAAGACGGCACATTCAAACCGGATAAAAAGCTTAGCCGTGAAGAATTCGTGAAACTGGATTTGGGTTCTGTCTGTATCAACTGTACCCGTTTTAACGGAGAGATAAAAAAATCAATCGATTCGGAATATTACAAATCGCCGTTCCCCGACTCCGACATCACTCCTGAACTCCAATATTGTGTCCGCAAGGCCAAGAACGAGGAAATAGTCTCCGGATATGCCGGAGGAGAAAAGAAAGGTTTCTTCCTGCCGGGTAATGCGATAAGCAGAGCGGAAGCCACAAAAGTCGTGGTCGAAACCGTAAACACACAGGGCGGGAATATTTTTCCTCTGGGTCCGGAAAACTCAGGAAAGCCGTGGTATTACAATTATATTCTGGCGGCACAAAGGGCAAAACTGTATCCGAAAGGTTACTTTATCGAACTCGACACATATACACCCGAAAAATTCAAAAACTGGTTCGATACGAATCCTCCCCTGTTCACATCATGGATAACCGGAGAAATATCACGGACCGAATTCGCGGTGATGGTTTCCAGGCTTATCGACAATTACGACTGCTTCAAGCAGGATCAGGACTCCGACGGAATTCCGGACAATCTGGAAAAATATGTATTCGGAACAAAACCGGATAAGGAAGATAGCGATGGCGGAGGTGTCAAAGACCTGGATGAAATCAAAAAAGGGACTAATCCTTTGAATCCGCAGGACGACCGTTCCATGCTGGATCCGGATGGTGACGGACTGACTAACGATGAAGAAGCAAAATACGGAACCAAGCCCGATATCCGCGACACCGATGATGGCGGCGTTAACGACGGCGACGAGATAAAGGACGGAACTGATCCGTTGAATCCCAAAGATGACGACTCCGATAAAGACGGGATGCCGAACTGGTGGGAGAAAAAATACGGCCTTAATCCTAATGATCCTTCGGACGCGAAAAAGGACAAAGACGGTGACGGGCTTGTTAACCTTGAAGAATACAAACATGGTACCGACCCGACAAAACCCGATACCGACGGCGGCGGAGTGAACGACGGTGATGAAGTTTTGATGATGGGAACCGATCCGCTTAATCCTTCGGACGACAAATATACGGATACGAAGAAAGTGGATACTGACGGCGGCGGCGTATATGACGATGAAGAGATTAAGTATGGAACAAGACCGCTAGACCCAAAAGATGACGACAGCGACAGGGACGGGATGCCAAACTGGTGGGAGAAAAAATATGGCCTCGACCCGTATGATCCTTCAGACGCGAACAAAGACAAAGACGGTGACGGCCTGACTAATCTTGAAGAATACAAACACAGCACCGATCCGACAAAACCTGATACCGACGGTGGAGGCGTGAATGACGGGACAGAAGTCAAAGGTGGTACCGGAGCCGAAGGTACTACCGAAGTCAAAGGCGCGACCGACCCTCTTAATCCTTTGGATGATTATTCGAAAGATGCCGAAGCGTGGAAAAAGAAATACGGTATCGACCCGAACGATTCCGCCGTAGCCAATCTTGACCCTGACGGGGACGGACTTACGAACAAAGATGAGGCAAAATACGGAACCGACCCCAATAAACCGGACACCGACGAAGGTGGCGTAAAAGACGGAGATGAGGTTAAGAACGGAACAAATCCGCTTAATCCAAAAGACGACGACAGCGACAAAGACGGGATGCCAGACTACTTCGAGAAACAATACGGACTCGACACCAACGACCCTACGGACGCTGATAAGGACAAGGATGGCGACGGTCTTTCCAACCTTGATGAATTCAAACACTCTACGGATCCGACAAAACCTGACACCGATGACGGCGGAGTGAACGACGGCACCGAAGTGAAAAACGGAACCGATCCGCTAAATCCTTTGGATGACAAAGGCACTTTACCGGCCCCGGTAGCGGCAACCGCTAACAAACCGGGCGGATTCATAGTCGGGAACACTGTCGAAGAGAACTATTCATATTCGCTGGTGACACCCACTGGGCCTGGCAGTACGGAAAAAGAATTTACCGATGAGATGCCCGCCGACGATCAAAGCTCCTTATATGTAGTGGCGACTTTGATTGGTGAAGACGGGGAGATAGATACGGGAGACAGTGTCTCGACATTAACATTTTTCGACAGCGAAAGGGGCGGCACGGACACAGCGATAATCCCCGGTACTATAACCGTAAAAAACGGTGTCGCGGAAACTACGATAAAAGCCGGGAAAGTTGCCGGCATCTATACCGTTTCCGCAAAAGTAGTCAACGGGAGTACAAATCTGCCCGTAGATATACGCCCGATTTTCATATTACCGCTGGAGCCGGCAAACCTTATCATCAAGCCGGAATCTTCGGTAATCAGGAGTGGAGGGCTTACAACCTCGGCGGTTCATGTAGAGCTTAGGGATATCAATGGTAACCTTTGCAACAACGGTATATATCAGACATCTTTCAAACTGGACGGCCCCGGAGAGCTGGATATGTCCGCTGATGTGGATAAAAACAAAGACGGCCTACAACTGTCCACGATGGAAGGAACTTTCGATCTAAAGCTAAAATCCAAACAGTCACCGGGAACGATAAAAATCACCGGTGAATATGATCCGGCTCCACCCGATGAGCTCGACCAGTCTCCACAAGAGGATGAATCTTCAAGCAGTCCGGTCCAAAACGCTGTAAATGCCGTAGCGGACATGGCGGAAAGTCTGGCAAAGCAGGCTCTCTCTACAATAAAAAAAGACACATCCATAGAAAACAGGGACGACCTTAGCGTTTCGCTTGCTCCGGTAACAGCAAGTCTTCCCGGCGACTACACTTCCACTACAAAGATTAAGCTGGCCGTCGTGGACAGGAACAAGAATGTGGTTACGGGATTCAACGGCAAAGCGAATTTCACGCTCGCGGATGAGATATACGGAAAGTTCACCGATCCGAAGGTGCAGGAAATCAAGAACGGACAGGCGGAAATAAGTTTCGCAGTGGCAAATATAGCAGGTAACGCAATCATAAACGCAACCATTCCCGGATTCGAGACTGCAACCACCACTGTGGCAATACAACCCAAGGCCGCGAAGAAACTGGCTCTGGAATCGGACAGCGATGTACTGGAAGCAAATCCTTACCTTACGATGGAAATCAGGGCACGGCTATACGACAACGACGACAATTTCGCGGCGAACGATTCAACTACACCCATAACATTCGAACTGACCAACGACTCTAAGAAATACGCGGCTTTCGTGGCCGGCCCAACAACCGTCACCGCGATAAACGGCATAGCATCGGTAAAAATCAGAGGACTGAACCTTACCGGCCCCGTAAACATCATCGCGTCTTCCGGTTCACTGAACAAATCAGTGCTGAAGCTTAGCACCATAAAGACACTGATGGGCAAAGATATGCGTGATATCTCACCGCATGTGCTTTACTCCTCGATACTCGGCGGAGATTTCGGCAATATATTCAAACAGGATTATCTGGCTGGATGGTTTGTGTTTTCAGGAGAAGCCCAGGCCGCAACATCACTGGTAAGTACACCAAAACCAAAGGCGCATCTAGTCGAATTCTCACCGACCGGACAAATGACTCTTATAGACGAAGGTAACCTTTCGGTGAACATCACTCCCAACAACGGCGGAATCAGGCCTAACAGAGTGCTTATCAGAAGTCTTCTGGATAACAGTCAAATCGCGGAACTTATGGTGGCTATGCCTACGGGCAGTAAAGCTATAGTAGCCAACGAATCCAATCCGGTAAAAGAAACTGTCGCAGGGACTTATGTACAAAAGACGGACACATCCACCGATTACGAACTGAAACCTTTCCGGGGGGGAATAACAGTCATGAAGAAGGAGAATGAGGCACTGCGGGTACTGGATGACGGAGGAATCAAGATACTTAACGCTTCATTCAAAGTCGCAACAGATACATCGCCCGATAATAAATTCCTTACTTTCAACATAAGCGATGCCGGATCGGACATAGCAAAGATAAGTTATGTCACAAACTTCACTACGGATGTGAAGGTGCTGGGTAAATATGACTGGGGATGGACCAGACTGCAACCGGGTGTACACATCAAAGTACTTTCAAAACAAAAGAACATCGGCTACGAAACATCATACGCGGGGAATTCCACGGCTTTACCGAGAGGAATATTTATTATCGACAAAGATACAGATCTACCGGCTAACAAAGCTCCAGGACAGAACTATCCTTCACTGGAAAAGGCTGAAGATGTCGCCGGAGTGGGATTCCACGGGGAGAACAAACATATGCTGCTTTTCTCCGCGGGAAACACCGTAGGCGAATCCAATCTGCCTTACGCATCGGAAATAGGCATCGTATTGGGCGATCCCACGATAAGGAAAGACAACGCGACCACACTTACCGCTGCCGATTATGCCAAGGAAATGGTATTTACAAAGGATATCGGCCAGGAAATCTATATGGGCTCGGATCCGGTGCAGGAACTGGTTCCCATAGACTATAATTCCGACGGACTGAAAGACATACTTGTCGCGTACAAGAACGGGCAGGTGCGCTTACTGCAGAACAACAAAGCTTATCCGCGTTTCGAAGACCGTGGTGTTTTCCTTAATTTCCCGAACGGAATATTAAGCCTGGCGACCGCCGACTTCAACAGGGACGGCCAGGAAGACCTTGTGCTAGCTAGCGCAGACAGCTGCCGGGCGGGAGAGGTGTGCATAGACGAATACGAAAACCACGGCGGTAATTTCGTGAGAAAGCACTTAAACCTAAGATCTTTCAGCGAAAAGAACCGTGTATATATGATCAGGGCGTCCGACATGAACAGGGACGGGTATGCCGAAATCATCACATCCGACGACATGGGTAATATCCGTGTCTTCTGGAACGACAAAGGCGCAATCCGGCAGACAGGTCAATATGTGGGAAATCTAGGAGTCCATATAGATAATACTGCCAATCAGAAAGGAGAAGTACTGGTCTATTATGAAGGTGTACCGAATTCTCCCGTGAACCAGCCCGGATCCTTGGATGACGCAAATTTCAAGACTCTTACTTTCGATATCAAGCAGGAACCGGGGGCGGCGACTGATGCTGTGGAAGCGGCGACACTGGCGGCACTTAAGACAATGGGGGATTCGCTTGGCAGCGAGACGCCGGCGCAGCCGGCGGCGAGCGCGCAGAAGAGCTACGACTACATATATCTGGATATGGACCTAAACCTTGGGGTGAGTTCGGAAAAACGTGCCAGAGACATGACTCAACCTTTAAATGCGATAGCCATCGGCGACCGGGTGGAATATTCGATTAAACTTTTCAACAGCGGCGCGCGAAACATATCTAATCTTTCCATAAACGACAGCATTCCTGAATCCGTTACTTTCGATAAGGAGTCTGTGACATGTACAGGCTGCGGTAATAAACCCGGACTTCTGGAAACGGGACAAAGTCTTCGACCATATGTTTTCACCGGAATAGATGTTCCTTCAAATTCCTCCATAACCATAACTTATCTTGTTACGGTAAAAAAGACGCCGAAAGTAAAAATCAGTATCGGAAACAACTTCGATAGCGGATACAAAAACGATGGATACAACGATATATCCGCTTCGCCCGAAGGAAATCCGACCGGCAGGATGGTCTATTACTATTCCGATACCATTAGGGTTCTTCCGACTATCACAGTTGTAGATTATTCCACATATACAAGTCCCCCGCCCCAGCCGCAACCGGCTACCGACCCCAAAGATCCAACCGGTCAAAAAAAGATAATCCCTTCCGCACAGGAGATGACCGACTCACTAAAGGTGGATGCGGACGGCAACGGACTTCCGGACATGGTGGAAAAGATGCAGAACGATTTGAATCAGGAAAATACGTCAAAAGACGACACCGGCGGAGACGCGCTGGACAGTATTGCAGATGATTTGGAAGCCGGACTGGCAAAGTACACATGTAGCGGAGGATGTCTGCCGTTGCCTATAAATATGGCTTTCCTTGCCCCGGGGGCGATAAATGCAATGGGTGTCCCCGGAGGATTAGATCCTGGTTTTCCGGTGTTCGCCGCCGGTATACCAAGCCTTATACCGATTTGGCCGCCGAGTCCGTATCAGGCATCCGTCTTCAGACTATATCTCTCACCTACACTTACCGGAAGTCTGGGAATCGGCACTTGTGTAGGACCTTATCTTGCGGGTCTTTGTTTCGCTTTTGCCGCAGGACTTATTCCTTCCGGTGTATGTGACGCTATTTCCGGAGCGCCAAACAAAATTCTATCCGGAGCAAAAGATTCCGCTCAATCAGCCTCGGGGGCGGCGGGCGTATCTTCGGACGGAAGTGCAGGCGCGGCCGATGCAAGCGGAAGACAGGCCACCGGAGGATTCACATCCAGCCCGTCTTTGGGAAACTATCACATGAAAGCCAGTACGCAGACCAATTTCCGCATACCCGGATTCCCCTCTGTAATAACCGAATGGCTGGATAAACAAACCGAAGAGATTATCACAAAATTAACTGACGGACCTGATCTTTTCGTCTTTCTTCCGGACACGACCTCGATGATGGGGGCAGTGATGCCGCAGGAAGGTGCTCCCAACCCTAATCCGAAAGCCGGTGAACTTACCGAAAAACTTAAGGCAAAAGCCCAAAAGACTTCGATAACAAACCCAAAGGATCTGCTCGAATTCCTTAACGCGATGCCTTTGATTCAGATAGAGACAAAAGACGTCCTGTTCAAGATTCCGGCTTTGACCACAAAAGAGATCGTTAAACTTCAGCGCGATGCCCAGCAATGGATGGAAGACGAAAGGACCGAAGTCAACCGTGTACTCGCGCTATGGTGCGGCACTCCTTACCAGTTAGACACGGATTATCCCGCGACGGATACGAGTCAGGGGTGGAAGCTAAAAAAGATGCCTGCTGATTTCCGCCCGCCAAACGCTACAGCTTGCGAGCGTCTGCTGGTAGACATGACCAAAGCCGTAAAATCCATCGAAAAGAACATCCAGGTTCTGGAAAAATATAAAGAACTGCCGCGAAAAATACTGGCATGGAGGGATATCCAAAGGAAATATCTCTCACAGATAATCTGTTACTTCGATGCTGTCGTAAAGTTCGTCGGCGGATATATAGTACAACAGCAGAAACGTATAGAAGGATGGATAGATGCGGTGCGAAAGCTTATGCAGCAGATTAAGGATTTCAAGATAATGTTCGATTTGATGATTGACTTCACCACTTCATGCGATAAGTGTTCGACAGCCAGATTCAGCCTGTTCGAGATGTTGCTGAAACTTTTCCTTGTTATACCGTCTCCGCCTATAATCCCGTTCCCAAAATGGCCGGACATATATTTCGATCTTTCCAACATACAGGCGGGACTCAAAATAATATGGCCTGATCTGCGTTTTAGACCGGAACCTCTGATTATCCCAAAAATTCCACGCATCCTATTGCCGGATTTACCGACACTTTCGATATCACTAATACTGCCCGAACTGCCCATCATTCCCGATCCGCCGAATCTTCCGGAACTGCCGGATCTTCCGCCTCTTCCTTTGCCGTCACTGCCGAATCTTCCTCCTCCACCTAAATTGCCGCAGATTTTCCCGGCAAGCATTAAAGCCGCGATAAACATACTTAAACAAGTACTGAAAATACTTTGTCTATTAAAGAAAGGGCTTATTCCTGTGGCCGAAACCGGACTAAAATCACAGATAGAACAATTGACCGAACGCAGTTCGAATCTATTGCTTCCTTTTGATCTCGGTTTAAACCTTCAGGCCCCGAATGTCGGATTCAACGCGGGTATCCCTTCAAGAATAGAAGTCAGCGGACATCTGAACTTACAGCTGAAGATGGATTTCATCTATGATTTCGTGAAGGATTTCGCAGACAAGGCCAATTCCATCAGTACGGACATGGTAAAAGACCTGAATAAGAGAATGCAGGAAGCGCAGAAAAAAGCACAGGAAGCGGCTGCGGCGGCTAACACTGCGACAAAAGGCGCTACGGGAGCCGATAAGACTATAGATCTTTCCACATTCGTGGACACAAAGAAAAAACCGAATCCTATCACTCCTGCGGAAGCGGCATCTATGATCGGAAGCATTCAACCGTCTCTGGGAGGTATCGCCAATTCGATGATAGAGGTCAACAAGATGATAGAGTCAGACGCAAAGGCCTACGCGAAATCAAACGAAGAAATCAGGGATTTCTATCTTACGGCCGAAAACCGCATGCTCTACAAAGACGACCCACTTATGAATAAATCCATCGTGGATATAAAATCGGGTATCAACAGCGAAAATCTTCCACAACAGGCCTCCATACAAAAGAAACTCGGGGCCATCAGATCGGCGCTTATTGCTTACGCGGACGACCAGGAAGCGCTAACCGTCACAACAACATCGACAGACGACCTTAACGGATTAGCTAAGCTTATCGCGGGGACTCCAAGATTAAGCGCCTATCTACCTAAAGAAGATAACACCGATGACTCCGGAAGGATGACCGCGTCATTGGTTTTGGAGCCTGCACAATCGTCACTATCAACCATAGCTCAAACTACAGGAAAGGCCGCTTACGATTACCTGAAAGAATTCGGTGACACCACAAAAAGCGCTATCAAAGGCAAGATAAGGCAACTCGCCTCGGTCGGAATGCCTGATGTACCTACAGGAATGGAAGGGTCTGCCGCGGAAAAAGCGGCTATAGGATTGTTCATCATAGACCCCGTAACAAAAATCAGCGAACGCGTCATAAACTATACGGACGAATCTGATAAGCCTTCCAAGATTCTTCTGACAGACGTAAACCGCGACGGCGCGGAAGACCTTATATATTCCTATGGCGGAAACATCTACTTCAAAGAGAACCGCAAGCCCAAGTCCCCTGTTCCGGCAGATTTCCAGCCGACCTATGTGGGTGACAGGCCTGCGGAAAAAGAACTTACAGACTTCATTCCCAGGGCTCCGGCAGTAAACGGAGTGGCGGTCAACTATAACAACAACAAGTTCGTAGAGATGTCCTGGAAAGCCTCCCAGGATGACGACATTGCCGGCTACCAGATAGAATACATGAAAGCTCCCGATGCTTTCGACCAGTATCTGAACGTAAAACTGCACAGAGTCGGTATCATAGCCGACGGTAACGACACAGAAGAACCCGTTCCCGATGAAGCTACATTCAGACCGGAAAATATCCGCATCCCCTACAAGACGGCGGAAAACGTGCTGGGGGAGGTCAAATTCAGCGGAGCAAAACATACCGTTCTGAAGCCCGATTCACAGAACCAACTACTGAAACCGGGCGATCTTATCCATACGCTTACTCCCAGCGAACTCACTTTCGTTCTGAACGATGAAGACGCAGGCAACATAATACTAAAGGCCAACCGTCTGTTCTCCGTTCCGACACAATATATCGACGGCATATACATGAAGGTTAAGAGCGGATCGGCGGAACTGATAATCCCCGGCACTCAAAAAGATGATCAGAAACTGGAAGATGGTATGTTGATAGATTACGGTGATTTGATTACTCCGGCCGATAATTCCTTTCTTTTCTTAAGGTTTGGCGACGGATCATACACTTTTGCTTTCGGTGGACAGGATCTCACATTAAAGCCACTCGAATCGAAAGAATCCCCTTCGGCCCAATTTACGGTCGCAAACGGCTTCTATTACGCGAAAGTCTATTCGTTCGACAAAGTAGGATTCAGAAGCACCGTTTCCGATACCGTACTGATGTCACCATCCGTCTGCGGAGACAAGGAATTGCCCGTGCCTATCGGCGGAGCGGCGGCACGTGACGTATCCATA
Source organism: Candidatus Altimarinota bacterium (assembly GCA_041752875.1). GTDB lineage: Bacteria > Patescibacteriota > Gracilibacteria > UBA1369 > UBA1369 > JTS-AC46. Next base: position 59,154 of record JBGSVP010000003.1, on the reverse strand, counting down.
TTCAAAAAACTAACGATTGACGCTTCACGCTCTTTCGATGCCAACGGTGACATCAAAGGATTCTGGCTGGATACCGACCTTGCAACAGACAGCGACAATAACGGTGACTCCACCGACGACAGGAATATGGGTGCCGACCTTGACCCTCTTACCGACTCCAACGGCGACGGCATAATCTATAACGACCTCGACAATCCGGTATTTACGCTTGGCCCCTATGAAGACCTCCAGCAACGAAAGGTTATGCTCAACATCCTGGACGAATCGAACAATCCGGCTCAACAGGAAATCACCATAAACATCTTTGTACCAAAAATCACGCTTGCCCAAACTACAGCCACGGAAGGTGTGATAAGAGGTTCCATTGACCCGCAGGAAAGCGATATCCCAATCAGCCTGATGCGCGACCGCGACGGAGTAGTCACAAAAATCAGAACTCCAAAATCAAAACCGCTCGGAAAATACTACACCGACGAAAAAGGAAGCTTCGCCGTCGAAGATCTTGCGCTCGATGACACCGTGATAATCAGGAACAGCAAAGGAGAAGCCATCGCCACTATCAATCCGGAAACGGGAAAAATCGTAATAACGAATCCGAATTATCACACGGAAGTACTGGCGGCCGAAGAACCGCTTCTGCCTACAAGAATCGTAATAAAAGACAAGGACGGCAATATAGTCCTGACATCATTCCTGATTCCCGACGCAAACACAGACGCGACGGTAGACGACCCGAATACGCCTTATGACAAAAAAAATACCGATTATTTCAAAGGAACTCACTTAAAGGACTCCGATCCAATGGATGAATTCACGTTCGAAAAACTTCCTGCGGACGACCCCAATTACCCGGGAGGTGCCGAAATACTCAACAGTAAATGGAGCGGGGCGGACTTCGACATCGAAGGATCTCCGATAAAAATAGCCAACGCGCAGGACATCGGCGCGGTATCACAGACAAATAAGGTTATGGCCGTAATCGATTCGGGCGGTAATATCTACTCCAAAGATCCGCGATTAAGTCTGCGCATGAAAGAAGGTAATGTCGATGCACCGACGGTAATCGAAATTCTTATAAAACAAGCTGACGGCAAACAGAAAGTCATCGGTGAAATGAATATCGCCGTACATAACAACAAGGACATACAGTTCCTTCCGGTAAGCGACTTTAGGCCGTATGTAGACAATGTGATACCTGTGGCGCCTGTTATGAATACGGATGAAAAAGGAATCCTGACTCAAGAAGTGGCCGCTCCCGTCCCGTATAAGACAAAGAATGAAGCAGTGCCGTTTGCCGATGTAAATACTGATAATCCTTACTACAAGAGCATAGTGAAACTGTATGAAAGGGGCATACTTACAGGAAAGACTTCCGGCAATGTTATCAATTTCGGCACGAACGATGCCATCACCAGAGCAGAATTTGCGAAGATTATGCTGGATATATTCTGTATCATACCAAGGAAAGAAGCCTATGATGCTCCGGCTATATTCAGTGACATACTCTATAAGCCGGATCGTCCCGACTGGTTCTACGCGATAGTTAAAGAAGCATATCTTCAGGGATTTATCACCGGATATACCGGAGAAACCGATAAATCGACAGGACTCCCACCATTCAAACCCGATAACACCATAACCAGGGCCGAAGCTGTAAAAGTTATTCTTGAGGCTCTGGAAAGGAATAAGGTTATAGATCTTTCCCCTGTCGCACAAAGCATTCCGTGGTTTGCTTCATACATGCGTGTCTCCTTGAATCTAAAGCCATATATGATAAATAACGCCCCGTTAAAAGAGGCTTTCATAGTTACGCCCGAAGAAGCGCGTTATCCGGGAAAACTTATCACCAGAGGCGAATTCGTGGCTATGTCCGACCGCGTACTCACAGTATTCGATTGCGGAACCATAGATAGCGACAAGGACGGAATGCCGGACTACTGGGAAAAGAGATACGGACTTAATCCTTATGACCCGAAGGACGCGGATCAAGACCCGGATAAGGACGGGCTTACCAATCTGAATGAGTTCAAGCACAAAACAGACCCCCAAAACCCCGATACGGACGGTGACGGACTAACCGATTTCCAGGAGGTCGGCAAATACAATACGAATCCGAACAAAGCCGACACCGATAATGGAGGAATAAACGACGGCAGAGAAGTTCTAATCGACAAAACCGACCCAAACAATCCCAAGGACGATTACACTAAAGATACTGATGGTGATGGACTCACCGACTATGAAGAGACGAACATATATCACACTAATCCGACAAAAGCCGATACCGACGGTGATGGTTTATCCGACGGAGATGAAGTCTTCAAATACAAGACCGATCCGACAAAATCGGACACGGATGGGGACGGTCTGACTGACGGGGCTGAAGTCATCAAGTATAAGACAGACCCCAACAAGCCGGATACGGACGGCGACGGTCTAAGTGACGGCGAAGAGATATCAAAATATTTGACCGATCCCAATAAAGCCGACACTGACGATGGGGGAATAAACGACGGCAGGGAGATTCTGGTAGACAAGACTAATCCTAAAGATTCAAAAGACGACAACACAAAAGATACCGACGGTGACGGATTGACCGATTACGAAGAAATCAACATATACCATACTGATCCGACAAACCCGGATACCGACGGTGACGGTCTGACTGACGGTGCCGAAATATTCAAATACAAGACCGATCCAAACAAAGCCGATACTGACGGCGACGGTCTGACTGACGGCGAAGAAGTATCCCAATATAAGACCGACCCGAACAAGGCCGATACTGACGGCGATAAGCTTTCCGACGGGGAGGAAGTTAAAAAATACGCAACCGATCCGTTAAAATCCGACACAGATGGAGACGGACTGACGGATGGAGTAGAAGTAGGCGTGGACACTATAGTCGCAACAAAATCCGATAACGGTAATAAAAAAACTGACAAGTACATAACCGACCCCAATAAACCTGATACTGACGGTGACAAGCTTTCTGACGGTGATGAAGAATTGATATATTGGACCGATCCGACTCTACCAGATACGGACAAAGGAGGAGTAGATGACGGCACCGAAGTAAAGAGGGGGACCGATCCGTTAAATCCTGATGACGATGTAAAGGCCGATCCGCGCAAGATACTCGGAGAAGGTGTCTATGCCATCCTGGAGGAATGCCTTAGCTGTCCTTGTCCGGCCGCGGTAGACCATTCCGCCGATATTATTCCAAAAGACGAAATCTTCGGACTTATATCTAACAACGACGATACGAAGATTTTCAATGAGAGCAATAAGATAAAACTCGAACAGATACCTAAAAAATAGGCTATAATATATGGATATGAAAAACAAAAATAAACATCACGGAGAAAACACTCACATGGGGCACAGCCGCACGGATTTGCGGACACTCGCCATGACCGTAGCGTGCGCTCTTTTCCTGTTCTGCGGAAACGCGGTAAGTATAGTGACCGCTCAAACCGGAGGTTCCGGCACACAAACCTCCGGCCAGCCCGAACAGGAAAAGAACTGTGCCACAGAAATGCGAGTGACAATCGCAGAGGAGACTAAAGCTTACCGAACATTCATGGACACCAATTTCCAGAACAAGAGTTCAACCGCGTCGCTTCTTGCCGCCGGAGTGCAAAGATATGAGGAATTCATGCAAAAACTAAGCGATAAATATAAGAAAGAATGTCTTGTACAAGGACTGTATCTGCAAAGTTCCGAATCGGCAAAGATAGCCGAAGCAAGCAGACTGATAGACGATGCCCAAATGGAGGCAAGAAGCCTATTAAGCCGCAAGGCCACAACCACATCCTCTGTAAAACAAACGACTGCACTGATGGACAAATACAAAATCATCAACGACAAGCTGACGGTAATGAACAAAACTTTCATGCTCTTCAAATCTTATATGGACACGTTCGCGCTAAAAGTCCCCTGCTACATAAAAGACCGGTGCAATGCCGGATGATATGAAAAAAAAGATCACCACAATTTCGAGTTTTATAATAGCGGGCATATGCCTGATAATCTTTGTTTCCTTCAATGTGGGAAAGGCAAAGGACAAGACCAATTCCGAATATATTTCGGATTGCTCATACTATCTTGCCGGAATAGACGAAACAACTTTCGTGACCGATGAGTTATCAAAAAAGCAGGGCGAATATTATAGCAATCTGACTAACTCGCCTTATAAAAACTGGGAAAACAGCTATCAGAGTGTCATCAAGACCTACCACGAAACCATAAACAAGAAATTCAACGATTACATCAAAAAGATGATAGCCGGCTACAACCAATATAAGACCATACCGGGAGGCGACCCGAACGGAAAACCACCGCAGAATCCGGATAAATCACCGGCGGACAAATGCCCTTCGGAAAACTACAGTACCTATTGTGTGGCCCTTAATCTTTATTCCAGTCCCGAATTCGGCTATGTAGCCTTAAAGAATGTCTTAAGTTGCAGAAAGAACGATTTCTTTGCCGACAGTAAGCAGGAAAATGCCTATATAAACGCCATGGTAGTAAAAGAAGCCGAAAACTGGGCAAATCAGGTACAACTTTCCGCCAAGGCCATGGAATACTCCGCAAAATCCGCGGAAATAGACGAACATCTACGCCAGGCAAAAGAGGCTCTGGAAAGGACCTTATCCGCCTACGACCAGCTTAAGATGGCCTGGGGAGTACATAAGAAATACATGGAAATATACAAAAGCCTGATCAAATACAGGGACAAGCTCGTGGAAATAAGAAGGGCCGTCGAAACCTTCCCCTCAAAATTCATAGATGCTTCGACCACCCGTTGTACCTAAAATAAAAATGAAAAAACTAATATACACAATCGGATTCCTGATGATGGCCACAATAGTGGTCCGCCCGATTGTCGCACTATATACGGCAAACGCGCAAAGCGACGGAGCAAGTGAATCAGCCAGCCTAAGTAGCGGCAGGTTCTGGTCTCAACTACTTCCGGCCGGCATGAGCAATAACTGGTTCGAAAGTACAGGCAACCAGGACGAATCCAAGCTCGGCGAAGACCTGTATTTCAAAGTGCTCAAGAAAACGGTAGTAAATCCTCAAGCCGAAGCGGTCAAAAATACGGCAGGCAAGTACGGCATGACCGAAAACGACCTGGAATTCATCAGACAGGGCAGTTTCCAGTCTATACTCGCAAAAAAGCCGTCCCTATCACAGGAAGACGCGATAAGAAAGATGGCTGAGATACAGTCAAAATTCGCGCAAGAAGCATCCACATTGAAGATGAAGGCCAGTATAGAGGCCGCTACAACCCCCAGCGAAATATTCGCCAACGGAGACATCAGCGACTCCGGCTTCGACCTTATAAACGACCTTGAGCTCATAGAAAAACTGCTCTTTCTGAAAACCGACCCTATCGATATCGGAAAGATGTACAACAGGTCTTCGACAGGCCAGTCGGCAGGGGGCCCATCGGGAGGCGGAGGAGCTTCATCCCCGCAAAGCGCGACAGGGACTACCGCAGGCAGTCAGGGTAATCAGTCCGCAGCTGTAGGCGGTGGAACATCCACGACACCGGCGTCATCGACATCATCACCACAAGCGTCCGTGACTTCGACAACGGATACTTCTTCCACATCATCCGCAGAACAAACAAATCCATCTTCCCCCACTCCGGCAGGTCAGCCCGCATCTTCTGCGCCACAACAGAATCAGCCCACTTCTTCGCAAGGAAGCCCACAGTCTCAAAATCCCCAATCACCACAACCAAAACCGGAAAAACTTAATCCGAACGCATGTTTTGCGGATAATACACTAAAGAAGGCTATCGACGATTACGAAAAAGGAAATCCACCTCCGGGAGGTGCGGCATCGCAAGTAAATTCAGCTTCTTCCGGAAATGGCGAGGACCGGACAGCAGGTGGTACTGCAAGCGGCGGAACAACAGGGCAAAACATCGATTGCTCACAGAATATCAACAAAAATCTTCCACAATGTACGAATCCCGGAAATGCGACTTCCGGACAATCAGGGCAGAATAACGGGGACAACGGAACCGAAAATACAGGATCTCCCGTGGCCGGGGCTAATAACGGCGCCGGAAACGGACAAGCATCTTCTGCAATATCTCCGTCTTCATCTGCGTCTCAATCGGAAGATTTCATGCCGGAGATAACACTCCCTTCCACCCCGCCCGTACAGCCCGCCCCCGCAGACGACTGGAAAAAGAACCAAATCTGTGTAGGAACTTTCTGTCTTTTCATAAACAAATACTATGACACTCCCACCTCCAAATACCAGGATCCTGACAACTGCATCAATTGCCATATCGAAAAGATAAACGACCAGATGAAGAAAGTCCTTAGCCACAGCCTTTCCCCCAACAAGATTCCTGGCAATCTTATAGAAACACCAAAATGCAAGAACGGATTAAGCGGCTCGCTCGGCGCGATAAGTATGAACGTAAATGTACAGTTCATGCCGATCAAGACACCTCCAAACGATGAACTGATATTCGGTTCCGATTCCGCCAACGACTGGAAATATTTCTGTGACGCAACCGCTTTTTTCCCAGCAGAAACCTGCAAGACCGACCCCGAACCCGCACGGATAAGGGAGGAAGAGCCACCAAACGTTTCAGATACGGTGACCAAAAGAGAATTAAGCATGATTTCCGAAGGTACGCCAATGTCGGTCATACAAGACAGAATCAGTGCGGAAATTAATCGTGTAAACACCGACCAGGCGGAAAAAGTTGAGGAGATACAGGCCGAACAGACAGGGAACCCCAACATAATAATGTTCAAGGCCCTGATACAGGAAATAGACAAGATGAACTACACTTTCAACAACATAATGGCGATAATCCAAAGCCTGCATGAAAAAGTCGAGGGCGTAGCAGGAGGTAACGCTTGTGTCGATTTTAAGAACAAAAAAACATGCACATGAAAAAAGAAACAATCAGGTCATTTTTCCGGGGTGGCATATTGGCTATTTGCCTCACCACCGCTTTGCTCCTCGCCGCTCCGTCAACTCTCGCACAGAGCGCGGGAAGCACTTCCCCAAGTGGAACCGGGCAGGAAGCTATCTGCCGCGGAAGCCGCAACTGGGAAGCAAGCGGAATAGCCATCTGGAACCAATTCATGGATCCAAGGGATTTCGGAGAATACTGGAAAGATATAACCGTGAGATACTGGAACAACATCTGCAACTATGAAGACATATACAGTCTGCTTAAGCGCATAGACAAAGCCAGAGAGCAACTACGCAAAGCATTCTACAACTGCACCTCGACAGAAAGGATAAAGACCACATATTACAGGTTGGAATCCGAACTTTATTTCATAAGAAACTATGTCGATTACCAGAAAGAACAGGATAACAAAGGAAACACTGTCACTAAATATTTCATAAGACAAATGGATGAATCCTGGACAGACTTCACCTCATCTTACCTCGGCAAGCGAAGCGAAAAGATTGCTCTTTATAATGAATTTTATACCCAATACCTTAACAGACTGGACACATACAACAACTGCAAGGATGCGACCATAGAAGACCTTATCTTTAAACTGCAGGAAGACTATATGTATCTGAAAGACACAGTAAAGGCCGCCGGTAAATCGATATCGCAAAAGGCCGACAGGCTGGCAGGTACCGCCAGTTCGCTATGGGATTCCGTGGCCAGCGGAAACTATTTCAAAAATATGCTTCAGGTGAACCTTAACGGCATGCCTTGCCCTGTTCTGGCTTATGTGACGGAAAAAGACCCTGAAAAGAAAAAGGAACTTGGCACGGAATGTGCAATGGGACTGGAACCTATAATGATATCCATAATGAAAAACACCCCCGGATTGACGTTCTCAAAACTACAACAGACTGTGGCAAAAATAGCCCAACAGTCCAACGAATTGACCGATGACACAACAACGATAGCCCGTTTTAAATACATGTACTTTTACAGTTCCGACGATATGACAAAAGAACTGATCAAACGCCTGGATTCCCTAAACAACATCATATCGAAACAAACGCCGCCATATCTGAACCAAACTATACAATGCGTCAAGTCCATAAAGGACGCCCAATGCTCGAATATACAATAAAAAACCCCTGCGACGAGGGGTTTTTAAGCTTTTCTAGGGCTTTGTACGTTTTTGACTAATGTAATACGTGGGAGAGTATCGTTCCCTTGATTCTCTCTCTCCATTGTGTCTTTTCGTGTTTAGGGGTAACGCCGGTTATGATTTCAATCAACTCGCTGTTGTTTTTCTTACAATGCGGACAATAGATTCGCTTGGAGGATATCGATATGCCGCAATTTTCACAATTGAATATCATGTTTTTTGTTTAATTTCGATTATATAATGATCAACATCTGCATCGTCCGCCTTATCCGACGGAGGATAATATTTGATTACTTCCCTTTCGACTGTATTTATTTCAGATTTTTCTTTTTTCGGTTGAGTTTTCTTTGGAGCCGCTTCTGCCGGTGCCTTAACTGCACCCGCTTTCTGCTGCAGTCTTCGCTGCATTGCCTCCTCCGATTCCTTTGCCTGCTCATCCAGAAACACATCGACATCACTTCTCCTTATCCTATACATGCGTCCCAGTTTGCTGGCTTTCAATTTTCCCTTCTTTATGAATTTTAATACGGTGAAGGGATGTATCTGTAATATTTGCGCCACCTGTTCAGGCGTAAGAACCATTTCTTCCATCTTGGCTAAACTTTAATCAATTTAATGTTACTTAATTAAAGTTTACCACATTTCTTTTAATTTTTGTAATAAAAACCTTACATCCATCTATCTGAACAATTTCTATCACACTAAAAACGATTATGCAATATTTTTTTATATTTCAGATGATTCAACTCAATTCTATTTAATTCTATTAAACTTTCTTTAAACAAGTTTTGAACATCTTTCGCACTTGTATATTTTTTATTTTATTTTATTTTACTATATTTTATTAAATTCTATTAAACTTTATTAAACTTCTTAACATTCTATCAATACTATTGTATATTTACTCTACTATATATGTCATTCCATATGAAAAAATATTTTTACCACATTTCTTTAATAGTTGTATTGGCATTTTCCGGATGTTCCGATTCAAACATCTCTCAAAACGAGCCATATAACACCGGAAGTCAGTCAATCCTGAACAATGAACCGCCGCAAGAAATTCAGACGCTTAAAGAAGCGCTTTTGGCGAAAAAAGATGCAGAAACAAGTGAAAACATAAAAGATACTGTATCGACAGAGTCTTTGCAGGGTACAAAGATATCGCGTCTCACCAACAACAGTGAGATTGAAGTATATCCATCCATTTCCGGTAAATATGTCGCCTGGGATCAGAGGATAGAGAAAGGAGATGAAAAAGATGATAATGTATTTCTAATGAACACCGCCACATTAGATTTAAATCGTGTCGGTTATCTGAAAGATCTTTTCGGTAACGATACCGGAGCCGGGCAGAAGGATTACACAACAAACGACAAAATTGACCAGATTCTTGCCAGAGTTAATCAAAAATACATAATCTGGGCCGAAAAACCTTCAAGCGCTGACACATATTCGCTTTATTATTCGCCTATCGCAAGCAGACTCGATAAAAAACTTATATCCACGGATGCTTCAAACTATTACTATCTGGTGGGAAACAAAATCCTTTACAACAGCAATAGACAAGAAGAGGCAAACAAGCTTTTTACGGTATTCGACCTGGATACAGGCAAACAGACGTATATCCCTGATGTAGTATCCGATCAGATGATTACTTATATGCTTTATCCTCAAGAGGACACCATATATTTCATTTCATCCGGTCAAAAGAAGGCAGACACACCGGAAGACGAAAACTCTTTCAATGAGGCACTACAGGGAGATAACAGTCTTTATTCGCTCAAATTAGATAGCGGAAAAGTCGACCGTGTCTGGCACATAGGGAATTTAGCCATAAAAGATGGTACGGATGTGGTACTAACAAGACTGGGATTTCGGATTATCAACAACAGGCTGTATTACGCCGAATATGATACGTTCAATAAAGTAACCTCGATTAAGGAGGTATCTCTGGAATCAAAAACGGAAAAAACACTTATTTCCGGCCTAAAAGCAACCTGGGACCAAAGGGAAGATACTCCTCATTTTGCCGGACTGATAGTTTCAGATCTTTATCTGGTTTGGGCAGTGATGTACTCGAAGAATGCACAGGAAAACGGCCTTTTTGCCTATGATTTTTCCAATGGCAAAACTGCCGATATCCTTGCTGACGGAAAAGTAAAACTTGCATGGGATTACTTCTGGATTCCTGGGATAGATATAGGTATTTTCCCTTCCATAGAAGGTTCAAGACTTGTTTTTCCCGGATATGAGGGCGACTACTCCGAAAACGGCTCAAATGTCGAACTGTATCTTGCAGATATTAAAATCTAAAAAAGAAACGTAAAAAGACCGCTGATTATGATTAAGCATAAAGCGGTCTTTGTTTTAAGCCATATTTCCTTCTCCACAGATGGAGCGAAAATCTGACTTTGTCCTGCATATAATGTGCCGTGCTAGTTTATGTTTTCGGACAGATGTTTGCTGTTTTGATTCGCCGGAGTCCCACCAGAACTAAACATCGGAGGGAAAGAATTATCTGTGACATAGATGGGATTATCCTCGTCAATCAATATTTCAGGTATTTCCTGAAGTTCTGAAGCCGCGGAAATCATCTTCTGGTGAGCAAGCGCGATTCGTCGCGCAGTATCCCTAACAACACCGTTATCGTCATGGATAGCTCTTTCTACTGAGCGATTAAGCAAATTCATGCTTACCTGAAAAGTCGCGAACATTGCTTCCAGTGCGACAATACGAACACTCGCCAACCTGTGAGAAGAAAGCCTGCACAGACTTAACAAATACATCTCGCACCTGGATCTGACCATGGCTACAGCAAGTCTCAAGGCAGGGCCGGAAGCTTTTTTAACAACTATTTCGCTCGACGGGTAAACTGATACAGCTTTCATGAAACGAACCTCCCTTTTGAAAAAAAACTACTAGCAGGCAGGACATCTGCCTTTTGTTGCCATTGATGAAAATTCTGCACAAATCTCTGAATCAGATTTCCTTTCAAGATGGTTGAATAAGACAGATCATTGCCTGCTGGTACTTACTGGTTTTCAATGAGCAAGGTGTGTTATTGTATACTGTTTTTGGAATTTTGCAACACCTTTTTACAGGCAAAATACAACATAGCTACAAAACATGGGTGCTTCTCATTTTGATTTGCTGGAGGTTTGAAAAACGTTGCATCGCCAACTCGATTATCGTAATCGAAATATGAAAATCGAGAAACGAAAGGCGAAAACTAACGACTTTCCACTTTCGATTTTCATTCATCATGACATATTTATCATCAAAATGAGAAGCACCCTTAAAACGTCGAGATTAAAAATAGCCTCTAAAGGTACTTTTTTAGCCATTTCCCGGTATAAGAGCATGATATTTCGGCAACCTGCTCGGGCGTGCCTCTTGCTATAATCTTTCCACCCTGATCTCCTCCTTCAGGGCCCAAATCTATGATGTAATCTACGGACTTCAGGACATCCAGGTTGTGTTCTATGGTCAGAACCGTATTTCCTTTATCCACAAGTTTCTGTAATACATCCAAAAGCTTTTTTACATCATCAAAATGAAGTCCCGTAGTGGGCTCGTCCAAGATGTAGAGAGTCTGGCCGGTAGCTCGTTTGGAAAGCTCTGTAGCAAGCTTTATGCGCTGTGCCTCACCTCCGGAAAGAGTCGTGGCAGACTGTCCCAAATGTATGTAGCCCAGACCCACCTCGTGGAGGGTTTCCATTTTCACTTTTATGGACGGAATAGCATTGAAGAATTCAAGCGATTCGGCGACTGTCATGTCCAAAACATCGGCAATGTTCTTACCTCTATAGGTTATTTCCAAAGCTTCATTATTGTACCTGCGACCTTTACAAATCTCGCAGGGAACATAGATATCAGGCAGGAAGTGCATTTCGATTTTCTTGATACCGTCACCGGCACAAGCCTCACAACGGCCTCCTTTTACGTTAAAACTGAAACGACCTGACTTGTAACCGCGCAATTTAGCCTCCGAGGTAGTGGCAAACAGCTCACGGATATCGGTAAATACACCCGTATAAGTCGCAGGATTTGATCTGGGAGTCCTACCTATCGGAGACTGGTCTATATTGATAATTTTGTCGACGTTGCGGATTCCCTCTATCCTATCATGTTTTCCGATTTGGTGCCTGGTTCCGTTCAATGTCCTTTCGACTTCCTTAACAAGTATATCGTTTATCAAAGTCGATTTACCCGACCCGGATACGCCGGATACGCCTATGAAAACCCCCAAGGGCAATTCCGCGCTCACATCCTTAAGATTGTGTTCCGAAGCCCCGAAAATCTTGATATAGCTCCCGTTACCCGTTCTTCTTTCTTTGGGAATCGGTATCTCTTTTTTACCGCTAAGGTATTGGCCGGTTATCGAATTTGGGGATTTCATTATCTCATCAGGTGTTCCCGCGGCGATTACCCGACCGCCATCCTTGCCTGCGCCGGGGCCAATATCCAGGATGTAATCGGAAGCCAACATAGTATCAATATCATGTTCGACCACAATTACCGTGTTTCCCAAATCCCTTAAATGTTTAAGTGTTTTAATCAGCTTGGCGTTGTCGTTCTGGTGAAGGCCTATAGAAGGTTCATCCAGTACATATACCACTCCGGAAAGTTTCGACCCAATCTGTGTAGCCAGACGTATCCTTTGGGCTTCACCTCCTGAAAGTGTATTAGCGGAGCGGTCCAGTGTAAGATAAGAAAGGCCTACGTCATCCATGAACTGAAGACGGCTTAATACCTCTTTCAAAATCATGCTGGCTATCTGCGTTTCCATTTCCGAAAGTTTCAGCGTGTTAAAAAATTTTGCAGCCTTTTTAACTGATAACCTTGTCACATCCATAATCGATTTTCCATCAACATGGACTGCCAACACTTCAGGTCTCAACCTGTTTCCGTGGCATTTCTGACATTCGAGTATCTGCATGTATTTCTCGATCTTCTTGCGGATATAATCGGAATCCGTCTCAAGATATCTTCTTTCAAGGTTAGGAATCACACCCTCGAAACTCATCATGTACTCACCGTTATAGGGCGACTCTTCATCTCTTCCGCGCATGGTGACAGCATATTTCTCCTGATTGCCCGTTCCGTAGAGAACTATTTGCATGTTTTCCTTACTAAGTTCACTAACCGGAACATGCATGGAGAATCCGTGTTTCTTAGCGACAGAAGCCAATATACGGTTATACCAGGTAAGATGGGATGTAGTCGCCGACCATGGCATGATTGCTCCTTCGGCAAGGGTCAGACTACCGTTAGGGATGATAAGTTTTGAATCAATAACAAGCTTGGTTCCCAATCCATGACACTCCGGACAAGCTCCGTGAGGGCTGTTGAACGAAAAACTGCGCGGGGAAATCTCTTCTATGCTTATTCCGCAACCGGGGCAGGCGAACTTCTCGCTGAAAACCATCTCTTCTTTTGTATCGTTGTCCTGGATTATCATTAGTCCTTCTCCGTGTTTTAGGGCAGTCTCTATGGAATCCGCCAAGCGGGTGCGATCCGGATTCGGCATCTCTATCTCATCACCGGAAGAAAGCTTTTTCTTTATCTTACCGAAATTCTTGACCACAAGGCGGTCAACAACGGCATCTATCGTATGTTTCTTATTTTCGTCGAGTTCGGGAATATCGAGAATACTTACTATTTCGTCATCTATGCGTACGCGAACAAAACCGTCTTTTTTAATTTTCTCCAATACTTTGACATGGCTTCCTTTACGGTCCTTGATTATGGGGGCAAGCAAAAGAATCTTCTTACCTTCCGGTAATCCCGCTACTATATCCACTATCTGGCTCGGATGCTGACGTTGAATCGGCTTACCGCACTCCGGGCAATGAGGATGCCCGACCTTAGCGAACAAGAGGCGCAGATAATCATAAATTTCAGTAACCGTACCTACTGTGGAACGGGGGTTTCTGCTGGCGGTCTTCTGATCTATAGAAATCGCGGGGGAAAGCCCGTCTATGGATTCCACATCAGGCTTTTCCATCAACTGCAAAAACTGCCTTGCGTATGTGGAAAGACTTTCAACATAGCGGCGCTGACCTTCCGCGTAGATTGTATCGAAAGCCAAAGACGATTTTCCCGAACCCGAAAGTCCGGTCATAACCGTAAGCTTATCCCGGGGAATATCCACACTGATGTTCTTGAGATTGTGGATTTTGGCCCCTTTTACCGATATCTTATCTACCGACATACTCAAAAATTAGGTATGTACTACGTTATCATGCAACTTCAGTTTTGGCAAGTATATATAAATACGCCTTTAAATAGAGGTAAAAACCTATTAGGACATGGTAAATAATGAATTCATTCAGCCTTTTCTTCCACAACAAGAATATCGTTTCTGTTATTGTCGACCATCTCATATATCTTATGCGCCTCTTTCTTATCCAACAGATAGTTTAGATAAAGATAACCGCCGGTAAGATACGGCACCAATAGAAACGTCCAATTCATCTCAAGCAGAATATTGAAGATAGCGTGAAGAATTATCGCTATAAACAGACCGTCGGCTATTTTTTCCTCATGGAAGACTACATCTTTTTTCATATGCACAATTTGCGCAAATCTTTTGGTAAGCGCCCATTTTTTCTCGTTATGCTTTTCTCTAAGAATATCGGTTGCAAACAGGCCGACACCGTAATAATAGCCGCAAATACCTGAAAACATAATGTGAGCGAAAGTCGAAAAAAGTGATCTGAAAATAAAAGGATACATGATATTATCTATGCCTCGTGAAGCCAATATGTTCATAAAATAGATGATGTTTTCAGCAAAAGAAAATCCCAGCGCGGCCATTATCGACATCTCTATTGCATCATCTATGGAACTGATGATCTTTCTGTCAGTAATCTTGACCGCCATAAGTTTAGTGACTTCCTCAATAACTCCGACCACCATAAACGTCAGGATTACATCTACCGGAATGAAACCGAAAGTCGAAAATCCAATAAGGTCATTCTTATAGTTTTGCGTATATTCAAACGCGTTCAGCCACGGGAAATACTGCCAAAGATATTTATACATAAGAAGAGGAACAACAAGAACAGCACCTACCAGAAAAGTTCTGAACACCATGCTTTTTTTATTCACCTGTTTCTTATAGAAGATGTACCCCCAGACACATGCGGGTATAATGGCTAGTACAACAGCTATAACGTGTTTCAATATACTATATATCACCATCTTTTCGCGGATTTAGATTTTGTCTCTTTATTTTAGCATATTTCATCAACTAATGACACACATAAACACAGGCATAGACATGCCGTAAAAACACAATCTGACGTCACACCATCATCTACAGCGTAAAAACACAATCGGAGACCCCTATGCCGATCTTTATTCCGGAATGAAATCTCTCCATAACGACATCATCGATTCCGGTAGCCGTTATGAATGTCTGACAGCCTTTTATCGCTTCTATCAACTTTATCTTGCGCAAATCGTCCAGTTCGGAAAAAACGTCATCCAAAAGCAGGATAGGCCTATTACCTGTGGATTGGCCGTAAAAATCCAGTTCTATCAGCTTCAGGGCCAGAAGAAGAGACCTGTATTCCCCTCTGGAGGCGTGGACTTCCAATTCCCTGCCGTTCAGGCTAAACACAAGGTCGTCACGATGCGGCCCATGTAATGTTATTCCCGCTTCGATTTCACGTTTCCGGTCGAATTTCAACAGCTCGTGATAGCTTACCTTTTCAAGGGAATTCTTATAAATAACCGACAGCCTTTCTTCTTTCTGTGAGATTTCACGATATTTTTCCTGAATATTTCTACTTATGAAATCGACGGCTTTGGCCCTTTCGACGGTAATAAACGTCCCATGTTCGGCCAACTGTTCATCCCAAACGTCAAGATGCGATGATTCTGCAAGCCCTTCTCTTACTCTCTTTAAAAGTGAATTGCGCTGTTCAAGTGCTCTTTTGAATAGACTAAGGGAACGGTAATAATTTTTCTTTACCTGCAGATTGAGTATATCCAGGTAACGCCGGCGCAATTCCGGACCCAGGTATAGCATATTCAGATCTTCGGGGTGAAAAAGGACTATCTGGCAGTTTCCTATGAAATTTTCCGCGGATATCTTTACCCCATTCTTTTTCAACACCTTTTTTGGTTGAGGCGGATTCCCCAAAAAAACCTCCAACTCCAGACTTTCACCGCTTTCATCTTCAAAAGTACCTTTCACGCGGGCATATTCGTCCTGCCATCGCACCAGTTCCGTACTGGTTTGGACACGAAAAGATTTCGTCAGTGCCAAAAGATAGATTGCCTCAAGTATGTTTGTCTTGCCCCGCGCGTTATCCCCCAGAAAGTAAAACGTATCGCTTTCTTTACCGAATTGTCCGCTGAAATTTCCGTGACTTCGGAAATTCTGAAGTTCCAGACCGGTGAGTCGCATAGTTCATCCTTGTTAAAGCCAAGACGGCAGCCCCATTAATATCATATTTTGACGCGACATCAAACAAACGCTAAACTTTATTCACATTTAACTTTCCTATAATGGCAAAATCAGACAGACCGGATGCGGTTAAATCCGATGACTCGGAACTCGACCAGATGAGACATTCCTGCTCACACATGCTCGCGCAGGCCGTACTTGAGATGTTTCCCGAAGCGAAACTTGGTATCGGTCCTACGATAGAGAATGGTTTTTATTACGATTTCGATCTTCCCAGAACATTGATTCCCGAAGATTTGGATATATTGCAGGAAAAGATGATTAAGATTGCGAACGAAAGACAGGTTTTCGAACGCGAAGAAAAGCCTGCGGACGAAGCGATTGAATTTTATAAAACAGCCGGACAGCCTTATAAGGTTCAGGTAGTGGAAGATCTCAAAACCGCCGGTGAAACCATAGTCAGTTTTTATCTGAACAAGCTTCCGGGCAGTAATGAGGTAAAATTCATAGATCTTTGCCGCGGAGGACATGCTGAAAACACAGGAAAGACAGGTGTATTCAAACTTATGAAGATTGCCGGAGCATATTGGCGCGGCTCGGAAAAAAACCCGATGCTTCAGCGTATATACGGCGTATGTTTCAAATCAAAGCAAGATCTGAACGATTATCTGCAGAAGCAGGAAGAAGCAAAGAAACGTGATCATCGTAAGCTTGGCAAGGAAATGAACATATTTACGATGGTGGATGAAATAGGTCCGGGACTCGCGGTATGGCTTCCAAACGGAACGATTATACGTGACGAGCTGGAAAAACTGGCAAGGGAAGAGGAGCGTCTTGAAGGTTATGTGCGTGTAGTGACACCACATCTTACTAAAGAAGGTTTATATCACAAATCCGGGCATCTGCCTTACTACAAGGACACGATGTTCCCTCCGATGACAATGGACGAAGAACAATACTATATGAAACCGATGAACTGTCCGATGCATCACATGATTTATCTGCACTCGCCGCACAGCTATCGGGAATTACCGCTTAGAATGGCTGAATATGGGCAGGTATACCGTTTCGAGAAATCCGGCGAATTGAACGGATTGATGCGTGTTCGCGGTATGGCGATGAACGATGCTCATATCTATTGCAGAAAAGATCAGATTAAGAAGGAGTTCGTGAAAGTGATGAAGATGCACGAGAGGTACTACAAGATGCTTGGCATAACCGACTTCTACATGAGATTTTCGCGCTGGGATTCGGAAAGGAAAGAAAAATACATCGATCAGCCGGAAAACTGGGAATTTTGTGAAAAGATGATGAAACAGGCGATGGATGCTTCCGGCATACCTTATGTTGAAGCCATGGATGAAGCTGCTTTCTACGGACCGAAGATCGATTTCCAGATTAAGAGCATCATAGGTACAGAATATACCATTTCGACTAACCAGCTTGATTTTGCGGCAGGCGACAGGTTCGGATTGCGATATGTGGATGAAGCGGGCAAAGAAGAGAAAGTTTTCGTTATTCACCGCGCCCCGCTGGGAACACATGAGCGTTTTGTAGCCTTTCTGCTGGAACATTTCGGTGGAGCTTTCCCG
Organism: Candidatus Altimarinota bacterium; assembly: GCA_041752875.1. Classification (GTDB taxonomy): domain Bacteria; phylum Patescibacteriota; class Gracilibacteria; order UBA1369; family UBA1369; genus JTS-AC46. The sequence goes on along the minus strand of JBGSVP010000003.1, from coordinate 41,032 downwards.
ACATGGCTCGCTCCGGTGCAGGCAAAGATACTTCCTGTTTCGGATAAGCACCTTAAGTTCGCGCAGGGCGTGGCAAAAAAAATGTTCAAAAAAGGTGTCCGGATAGAGGTTGATGAAAGTAACGAGACTCTGGGTAAGAAAATCCGCAATGCGGAGCTTGGCAAAGTCCCATATATGCTAGTGGTGGGCGATAAGGAGATGGAAACGAAACAGGTCGCAGTGCGCAGCTATAAGACAAAACAGCAGGAAGTCATGACCATAAAGGAATTCGAAAAGAAATTAACGAAAGAGATAAAAGAAAAAGCCTTATAGGTTATGTCGAAGCGGGCGTGAATCTTGCGACACGAATAGTTTGCAAAACTATTTGTGCCCCGTATATCCGTTCAATCTATATTCGGCAAATCTGCTGCCGTAAATTATGGGTGGAAAAAGGTAACGGAAAAGGTTTTCGAATTCTCTCTTTGGACGGTAATAGCTGTTATGGGAACTAACGGAATAATCACTAAGATTATAGATAAGCATGTCGTCAAAATCGAAAATCTGCGCTTCGAATCCGATTCTTTTATGTTTTATACCTTTTTTCCCGTTTTCGGCTATAACTGCGTAAAATTCACCTTTCATCTTTCGAGCCTGCAAAAGTGCGTTGTTCGCTGACGGATTAGATGAAGACATGCTTATCGATTCTTTCCTGTTTTCAGCATTATCACTGATGCTTTCAGGCTTGTTGGTGCCGTAACTATTATAGAAAAAATCACGAACCTCCTCATCGTTGGTTTCATCCGTTATTATGGATAATCTCTCGATATCCTGCGTTTTCTTTCCTCTTAGTACACTGGAAAGATATGCCTCCAAAGCTTTACAATGTACAAGACGGTCATCGCCGGTATAAAAAAGGGTTTTTGTACGAAAAGGCTTTTTCTTTCTGCCCGGTATTGTTACAGTTACTTCCTTAAACTTCTTGTTTTCGACAGGATATACCCTATAACTTTTTCCCTGAATTTCAGCAATAAAGTCGGCATCGGGGGTGGTATTCATCAATTCGGTCAAACGTTCTTTCCCCATGGACTTGTCCCGTTCCGAAATTATCCTGTATCTAAAGCGTTTTTCCTCTTCGGCATCTTGTTCATGCCCGCTTATTCCTGAAACATCTTCAACCTCCATCGCCAGTCTGAACTTTACGTCAAGATTTCTGGTTTCCCGGTCATCGATTGAAAGGATACTCTTGAAATGGTTTTCCAAATCGTCACGGAGTTCATACCTTGCGCTGAAAGGTAAATCAAAGGTGTAATTGCGGAAAAACAGCAGCATCAAAAGCATCGTTCTGGACTGGTGCCAGATAGCCTGAATATCTCTCCTTCCGTATCCGGGATGATTATCTATGAATCTTTTAGGATACACCATCCATTCAAACAGTTTATTGATATCGTCACATTCCAGAATTTCGGAAAAGAAGACACAATCGCGATGTATGGGATCCGTTTTATCCCGGCGCTTCAATGACTCTTTTATTATGTAACCTATGAGTTTTCTGACTTCGCACAGTTCTTTGCCCAATTCTTTCTTCATCTTGATGTCACCAATCTTCTTTCCTTTATTGTGCAGGTAATTAAACGATTTTCTTAGCTCAAAAAGATAATCCTCTTTGTCGTCCAACAACGAGGCCGTCTTGGAAAAGAGATCAAGTGATTCACCGGGATAGACGCATTCAGCCAAGCCTTCAGGTGTCACGTTCAAGAAATCATAATTGCGAAGGTTTTTACGTTTATCGATTCGCCTCTTTTTAATTTTCCTTATGACAGGTATAAAATCTTTCCTAAAAAAACGGTCAAAATTGAAATCATCGCGAAAAAACGGAATTTCTTCCTTCAATTCCACGCCAGGAACAGCTTTCCTTACGTCTCCACGCACATCGCCGACAATTTCTACGGGCAAAATGCCTTTATTGTCTCCCAATATTTTCATTCTCCTAAACTCCGCGTAAAGTATATCGTATACCCTTTCCAGCTCATATTGCCGCGGTCTATCCGGCCCCAGTTTTCCGTTATTGTAATCATCGATGAATCCAAAAAGATCTTCCAGCGATTCTCTGTCGACAATCGTTTTTTTCTTATCGTCCTGACTGATGACGTGCCTGAACAGATGGTTCAGAATGAAATTATCCGGATTGCGCTCAAAATTAATCTTATCCTGATCCACGGACATCTTTTTCGCGGAAAGGTTCATCTGTGATTGCCATGAATCGACTATTTCCTTATCGAAAAGAGCGTAATAGTTCAAACCAGGGTATTTCGCCTTATAGAAATTGATAAAACTATCCACTGTCTCTTCCTCTTTCACCCGTTCGGCGTAATTGCCGACAAATTTTGCCAAATTGGCCCGCACCTCCTTAAAAGCAGGAGCCTCCCTATCTACGGGTTCCCCAAGATGTTTCAGCTTAAGTTCTTCCATGAACTGCCTAATCAACATTCCCGAAATATCCATATTTATGAACTCTTCCGTAAACTGATGAGTATCGACAAAAAAACGCTGGGCATCTTTTGCCAGCACCTGAACGATAGTAAGTAACGGAAGCGAAGTAGTGCGGCTTAAGTTAGAAGCCAGATTATGCATACTCTGCCTGAAAAGCTTTTTACTGTCTCCGCCGGGCTCTATCTTCTCGACGTAATTCTGCAGTCTGCCTCTGGTTGGATCATTGAATTTTATCATGTTATTATTATAACACTTTTGCTCATTTTATCAATCCTGTATGGTTTGACATTTTAGTTTTTGTTCATAGAATGTTTGTCACAGTGAGTTAAGGTGAAAATTGATTTTTTTGCAGTATATAAATCTAAAATAAATGGGCGTTTCCGATCTTGAGGTACATTTGGCTCCAAAAACGGTATTCGAAATCATGCCGGGTGTGCCCGTGACCAATACAATGATTACTATGTGGGTCGTGATGACAATACTCATAGGTTTGGCGTTGGCTTTCAGATATACGATGAAATACCTACCCAGTGGTTATCAAAACGTCGTAGAATGGGCTCTTGGAGGACTATATAACTTCATGGAACAGGTTGGAGGCAAATCCGCGAAAAAGCATTTTCCCATTTTCATAACTTTCTTCCTGACAATCCTTTTTTCCAACTGGTTGGGAATAGCTATGGGTATCGTGGCCGAAGAAGCCGGTTTTTTACGGGCACCGACGAGTGACCTCAACTCTACAATAGCTTTGGCTTTGACAGCGTTCCTCTATTTCGAATATCAGGGATTCAAGGCACACGGAGTTTTTGGATATATAGGACACTTCATCAATATTAAGGCGTTGATAAAGAATGGCCCCATGGGTCTTATAGATTTCTTTGTAGGACTGCTTCATATCATTTCGGAGCTCGTAAGACCGACCGCTCTGGCTTTACGTCTTTTCGGCAACATCTTCGGAGGGGAAATAGTACTGACCGTTGCTTTTCTTTTGTTTAACGCGGTTCTACCTCTTCCTTTCATGATGCTTGAAGTGATTATAGGACTTATACAGGCTTTCGTGTTCTCAATGCTTTTCCTTACGTTTACCGCTCTCAACAGCGCGCATGAGGAAGGACATGAAGAAGACCACAAGGAAGAATCCGTCCATGACATTGCGGCAAATCCCGCTCACGCACACGCTCATTAAAAATATAGAAGATTCCTTCGTTTAGCTCTCTTTAACAACATCATAAAGGGCGTCAACGAGAGAATATCTCAAATCTTATATCCATAACAAAACATAACATATGTCTACAATTGCAGCGGCAATCGCAATCGCACTCGGAGTATTCATGCCGGCTTTCGCCATCGGCAGAATCGGAGCACAGGCTGTCGAATCAATCGCGCGCCAACCTGAAGCAACATCGAAGATTCAGTTGAACATGATCTTGGCCGCAGCTTTCGCGGAAGGTCTCGGAATCTTCTCATTCGTAATCGCTATCCTTATCCTGAACAAATAGTTTCAGGAGGGAACGGCAGCAGTATGTAAAACAGTCCGCCACGGCGGACAATAATCCCACGATTTTTTTATGAATAATTTTTCATTGATACAGGTGGCGTATGCGGCAGAGGAAACCGTCTCGGAAACGGGTACGGAGCCGGCAGAGGCAAAACATGAAGGAGGTCTTTCGATCCAGCCTACCACTATCGCTTTCCAGGCGTTGAATTTTATTATTCTGCTGGTCGTCCTGAATGCGATTCTCTACAAACCTCTAACGAAACTTCTTTCGGAACGAGAGAAAAAGATTAAAGACGGCGTGGAAAATGCGGAAAAAGCCGAAGGTATGCTGAAAGAAAGTAATATTATCCGTCAGGACATGATAAGGACCGCGAATGCCGACAGTCAGAATATTTTGGAAAAAGCGAGAAAAGCCGGAGAAGAGGTAAAGACCGGTATCATCGCAGAGGCACAGTCCGAAGCCAATAAGATTGTCAAATCAGGGCATACGATAGTGGAAGCCGAAAAGGCTAAGGCTATGCAGGAAGTAAAGCAGACCGCGGTGAACGCCATCATAATGGCGGCGGAAAAACTGCTGAAGGAGAAAATCGACCAACCGAAAGACGCAAAGATGATAGAAGAAAGCCTTAACTCCTATAGCGCATGATAACTTCCGATTCACATTTCAAATATGCGGAAGCCCTTTTAAGGGTAGCGCTACGTTCGAATGTGGACGAGCAGGTACTACATGATTTGGGGATGCTGAACGAGGGCTTTAAGGATGCTAATTTCAGGCTTAAGCTACGCGAAATATCTTTTCTAAAAAAAGCTGACCAGGAAAAGGTTTTAAGAAACGCTTTCGACGGTAATGTCGGAAAGCTTACCGTAAACCTTTTGATATTACTGTCCGCGGCAAAGAAGACAACCCTGTTGCCAAAAATATACAAGGCGTACGGGGCTCTTCAACATCAGAAGAAAGGGATCGGGCAAGTTATCATAAGGACTGCGAGACCATTGAGCGAGAATGAAAAGTCCACTCTAATCGAAAGGCTTATCCAAAAAAGAGACAAAAAAGTGAGTGTGGAATTCGAAACGGATGCAAAGTTGATTGGAGGAGCGCAGGTGTATGAAAAAGGTTTTATGACCGACTATTCAGTCAAAAACTATCTTGAGGTTCTGAAAAAGTCGCTTCTTGCCTAAGAAACTAACAAGAAAATAACAATCCAATAACAATCAGTAACATGCAGTTTAACGCAAAAGAAATCACCGCCAACCTTGAAAAACAACTGGAAAATCTGGAATTCAAACCGGATAAGGTAGGTGTCGGGACGATAGTCACGATTGGTGACGGAGTCGCCCAGGTAAGCGGACTGGATAACGTGAAGATGGGTGAAATGGTGGAATTTCCGGGAAACACCTTCGGAATGGCCATCAACCTTAGTCAGGACACCGTTGGCTGTATACTTTTCGATCATGGTCAGGCACTTAAGGAAGGTGATACCGTAAAGAGTACCGGAAGAATCATGGAGGTTCCCGCAGGTGAAGCTCTGGCGGGAAGAGTAGTTAACGTACTGGGACAGCCTGTCGACGGGAAAGGTGCGATTCAAACGGATAAATTCATGCCGCTGGAAAGAAAAGCTGAAGGCGTTCTTAACAGGAAATCCGTAAATACTCCTCTCCAGACGGGAATCAAGGCAATAGATGCCATGATTCCGATTGGTCGCGGACAACGTGAGCTTATCATCGGTGACCGCCAGTTGGGTAAGACGGCTATCGCAGTCGATACCATCATCAACCAGAAAGGCCAGAACGTTCGATGTTTCTATGTGGCGATCGGCCAAAAGCAATCTACCGTAGCCAGTGTGGTAAATAAACTTCAACAGCATGGAGCCATGGATTACACGACCGTAATCGTAGCTACAGCTTCGGATCCGGCCGCCATGAATTTCATCGCCCCTTATTCCGGATGCGCGATGGCGGAAGAAGTCATGTACAGCGGAAAAGACGCTCTCATCATCTATGACGATCTTTCCAAGCACGCATGGGCTTACCGTGAAGTATCTCTGCTTTTACGCAGACCTCCAGGACGCGAGGCATATCCAGGAGATATATTCTATCTTCATTCACGTCTTTTGGAACGCGCTTCACGTCTTTCCGATTCGCTCGGTGGCGGTTCTTTGACAGCCCTTCCTATCATCGAAACACAGGCAGGCGATGTTTCGGCTTACATACCGACAAACGTGATTTCGATTACGGACGGACAGATATATCTTGAAGGGGAAATGTTCTATTCGGGTAAAAGGCCGGCCGTAAATGCAGGTCTTTCCGTATCCCGCGTAGGAGGTTCCGCACAGATTCCGATAATGAAAAAGGTCGCGGGAAACCTTCGCTTGAGTCTGGCTCAATTCCGTGAACTCGAAAGTTTCGCACAGATCGGATCGGACTTGGATCCCCAGACGAAAGCCACTCTTAATCGCGGACAAAGGGTCGTGGAAGTATTGAAACAGCCACAATACAAGCCGTTGCCCGTCGCCAAGCAGATTGCAATCATATACGCGGTGAACAGCGGAGCAATGGACGATGTGGAACTTAAGGACGTGCGCGATTTCGAAGAAAAGCTTTTCCACTTCATGGATGCCAAGCATAAAGATTTGATAGAGACACTTACCTTTTCCAAGAAATTCACCCCTGAAATAGAAGCTCAATTAAAGGCTACAATAAAAGAATTCAAGGACGGATGGAAAAGCTAGTTCCCGTAAAAATCATGAATCAATAATAAGCTAAGATGGCATCTCTAAGAGAAATAAAAATAAGGATTAAGTCGGTCAAATCCACGCAGAAGATTACGAAGGCGATGGAGATGATTGCGGCATCGAAGATGAAGAAGGCCCAGCAACAGGCTTTAAAAGGCAGGCCTTATGTAAAGAAACTAACCGATATCATCGGAAATCTGGTATTTTTGAGCGAGCCCAAGATTTCACATCCCCTGCTTCATAAACGCAATGAAGTTAAGAATGTAGGCTATATCTTCGTAACGGCTAACAGAGGTCTTTGCGGAGGATACAACACCAACGTAATCCGCAGGATGCTGGAAATACTGCGCGAGAAAAATGAGACTAAGGAAATAGTTATAACTGTGGGTAAAAAAGGACGTCAAGCCATGGAAAGAATCGGAAAATCCGTATTGGCGGACTTTGAGAATATAGGAGACAAGCCCGGTTATATGGATACGATTGGTATCAGCAAGGTTGTTGTCGATGACTTTATGGCAGGTAAACTGGATGAAGTTTACATGATATATAACCATTTCTATTCAACTGCGAGCCAGAAACCGGCGGTGGTAAAACTTCTGCCCATAGAACCGAACGCGAGTTTCGGGGAAGGAACAAAGAAGCATGATTATATATTCGACCAGCCGAAAAAAGAAGTACTGGATGAGCTCCTTCACCGTTATGTGGAAACACTGGTCTATCAGACCGTATTGGAAACGGCGGCTTCGGAACATTCGGCACGCATGATGGCGATGAGACAGGCCGCGGATAACGCGCATGACATCGTTTCCCACCTTACACTGCACTACAATAAGGCAAGGCAGGCCAAAATCACCAAAGAGATTCTGGAAGTGGTGGCAGGAAGCAATTAAGCAAATATCTACTAAAACAATTCCCTTAACTTAAATACGATGGCAAAAGGAAAAATCACACAAGTAATCGGTCCGGTAGTGGACTTCGAGTTCAATCAGGACCAGATGCCAAAACTTCTTGAAACCGTGGAAGTCATGAATAACGGCCAAAGGCTGGTCGTGGAAGTCCAACAGCATCTTGGAGACGGCCAGATACGCGGTATAGCCATGGAATCCACAGACGGACTTGTCCGCGGACAGGAAGTCGAATCCACGGGCAAGACGATTACCGTTCCGGTCGGGGAAAAGTCTTTGGGACGTCTTATCAATGTTCTCGGTGAACCGATTGATTCACTTGGACCGATAGAAGGCGAAAGATGGGAAATCCACAGACCACCGCCCAGTTTTACAGCACAGTCATCCACTACACAGATTTTCGAAACCGGTCTTAAGGTAGTCGATCTTATCTGTCCTTTTGCTAAAGGAGGAAAAGTAGGTCTATTTGGAGGAGCCGGTGTGGGAAAGACGGTTCTGATTCAGGAACTTATCCGAAATATCGCTACGGAGCACGGCGGATATTCGGTTTTCGCGGGGGTAGGCGAACGCACACGCGAAGGTAATGATCTTTGGGCGGAAATGAAAGAATCCGGCGTAATCAAAAAAACTTCGTTGGTTTTCGGACAGATGAACGAGCCACCCGGAGCACGTCTGCGTGTGGCATTATCAGGTCTTACTATTGCTGAATATTTCCGTGATGTGGAAAAACGCGACGTACTTCTTTTCATAGATAACATCTTCCGTTTCTCACAGGCAGGATCGGAGGTATCCGCTCTGCTCGGACGTATGCCTTCGGCTGTAGGTTATCAGCCTAACCTGGCTACGGAAATGGGCGCTCTTCAGGAAAGAATCACTTCCACCAACGACGGTTCGATTACTTCCGTACAGGCTGTATATGTACCTGCGGATGACCTTACGGACCCCGCTCCGGCTACGACATTCTCACATCTGGATTCGACCGTGGTACTTTCACGCGCGCTGACGGAACAGGGTATATATCCGGCCGTGGATCCTTTGGATTCCACATCACGTCAGATAGATCCAAATGTGGTTGGAGAAGAGCATTATCGTGTTTCCCGTGAAGTACAAAGAGTTCTTCAGAGATATAAGGATCTTCAGGATATCATCGCTATTCTTGGTATCGATGAACTTTCGGAAGAAGATAAGACCGTGGTGGCAAGGGCCCGCAAACTGCAGAGGTTCCTTTCACAGCCGTTCTTTGTGGCCGAACCGTTCACAGGCTTCCCCGGACAATATGTGAAGCTTAAAGACACAGTGCGTGGCTTTAAAGAAATTCTGGAAGGCAAGCACGATGACCTGAACGAATCCGATTTCTATATGGTCGGCACAATAGAGCAGGCCCGCGAAAAGCACGAAAAGGCGCGTGAAGAGGCAAAGAAACTCCAATAATAATCTTTTGAACGATGTTCCACCTATCGATAGTCACAGCAGAGCAGTCGATCTATGAAGGCGATATAGAGATGCTGGTAGCACCAGCCGTGGATGGCGAAGTAGGTATCCTAACGAACCATCATCCGCTGGTGACAAAACTCGGTCCCGGCAAAATGCGTGTTGTAAAGCCCGACAAAAGCGAGGAAAACCTGTTCGTAACGGGCGGATACCTTGAAGTCAGCAACAACAACGCAAGTATTCTGGCCGATGTGGCGGAGAATATGGATGCAATAGAGGCTGAACAGGCCAAAGCCGCCAGACTGAAAGCGCAGGAACTGCTGAAGCACGCAAAAGATGACGTATCGCGCGAAAAGCTGGAGAAAGAACTGCAGATTCAGATGATGAGAGAAAGGTTCGCGGCGGTTGGCAAGTTTGCGCGGCGGGGAGGAAAGGAAGAGGACAGGAGTCTGAACTGAATTTCCTAGCACACATGATTTTTAAGCGGCTTTCTTATATTTAGGCGCGCCGGTATTGTTATACTTTTTAGATTTTGCCTGTTTTGACTTATCTATCGAGACTACCTTTCCGTCTCTGGCCTGCTGTTCGAGATGGTGAATATAGTTTTCCAGCATCTTTTCGTCTTCAGGAGAAATACGGGCATATCTGCCTTCTTCGATGAACCTTATCGTCTCCTGTATCTTTAAATTCTGTTCTTCTTCCATCTGTTCCCTTGTCTTTACTTTTCCCGCCTGCAGTTCCCGTAATTGGGTAAGCTTATTCTTTAGATCAGGTCTTTCGACTATGGATTCCGAGACAGGGCCCCTTTCCTCTTCTCCGACTGTCTTCTTTCTTTGGCCTAACTGGCCTTTAATTTCTATATTCTTGGCGCCATTGCCGCTTTGAATATCTTTAATCATATCGTTAAAGGCGTTAACACCATGTTCTTTTACGTACATATTTATCGTATCCTGAAGTATTCCTCCGAATCCTTTTACGGCCTTGTTTGGCTGTTCTTTTACTAATACGGCACCCCATTGATTTCCTATTCCCAACCTTGTGCAAAGTTCACCAAGGAATGTATGTATCTCTTTGATGTGTTCCTTAACCTTCCGTGATGGATCCGCCCCCGCATTTCCATTCAATTCCATGTCACCAAGGCGTGACTGGTTTACCGGCTCGAACCTGTTAGAAATTATAGCGTCAAAGCGTACGAAAGAGCGAAGCAGGCCGGTGATGCGGTCAACCTTTTCTCTTGCAGCGGACTCATTATTTGCCGAAACATCAGCATTTAGGTATTCGAAACTTTTGTGCAGATATTCGTTGAAACCGACGCACACATTCTTAAGACCGGCGGTAGATACTTTCGCTTCGCCTCCGCCCTGCTTGGTGGTCATCATGCTGACGTTTTCTTCGGACATATGCGGGCCGAATACATCCATGTGATCATGATCGAAATTTCTCATGTTACTGGAAGCCTTATCCATAAGACGCCCAAGGAATATGGGATCCCAATAGACTTCGCCCTTCAGAAATTCCCTAAATTCACTATTCGGTCCAATCTGATCAGGTGATTTGACTACATCTTCAAGTTTTTTATTCTTGTCATTAATGAGTTCCGGATACATATACTTTCTTACGACATCGTAAGTAAAATTACCGGTCGTCCAGTTTTTTCCTTTCTTGACGGCGGCCATTTTCTTACCGTCTTTTATCACAAATATCGGATTTCCCTTTTCATCCAGGTCCGGCAAAAATTCGCCTTTATCGGAGCGGTTTTCGATACCCCGTGTCCAATATTGCAGTACAGGAAAGGTGTTCATGAATTTGCCGGCCATCGAGGCGAACCTTTCGGGTGGTAAAAGTGCATCCCCCTGTTCACGCTTCGAAAATTCGATCTTTGGTTTTTTTCCTCTTGCTCCGACGCCCATAAGCACAAAATATACCTCGTCTTCGATATCCAAAGTATTAAATTCTATTGCCCAAGAAAGGTACCCCTCATATTCCGCGGCGTTAACGTATTCCTCTCCCTGCAAATGTTTATATAGCAGTTTCTGTAAAGAAGCCTTTATTCCACCTGGTTTGCTCATCAGCATGGGTGCCATCCCCGAATATGTGCTAACGTTGGAGTTGTAAGCACTGCCGTTTCTGGTTTTCCAGCTGTGGTATGTCCCGGCTCCCCACTCTTTGTCTATCATCGAGCGAAGGTCGTCCTCCGTCTTGATTTTATCTTTGTCCCCTTTACATTGTTTTATCAAAGAATCCCACATTTCCTTATCGTCCCAGCGGACTTCTCCCATGCCGGCAAGTGTTTCTATACAGGCTCTTAGCCAATCCTTGGAGAAAGACTGGTACATGATGCTCTTGATGTCATAGACGCCGTATTCCTTGATCATCTCTTTGACTTTAGATGTCTTCTCTATTCCCAGACGCTGAATATCGTTGTCAAAATCTGCCTGGAATTCCTGCCAGGCGCCCTCTTTGATATTGAACTTGTCAAAGATGAGCTGTGAAGCGGGAGCAATCATCTTTCCAAGGTTTAACTGGCGTTCCTTAATCTTGCGTATCTTCTTGCCCACAATAAACTTCTTGAACCTTTCCCAGACTTCCTTGATGTCGTGGATGGTAAGTACATGAGTTCTTTTCCATATATCTGCGAATGTGCCTTTGCTGGCATTGGCCTTAAATTCTTCAAAATGGACGTCTTCCGCCGGTTGATATACATGATCATCGTTTGGCTCCGCGTTATCGTTAGCGGATTTGTTTTTGTCCGCGTTGTCGTTAGCAGGTGCGTTTTCGTCAGGCGGTTCGCTAAGTTTTACGTCTATATCGGATTTATTTGTATTTTCCTCCGTCACCTTTTCCACAAAGTTGTTCTTTACCCAGCGTAAAAAACTGGCGGGAGTAAATGTCGCGCCGTCAGACATAGTGATTTTTTTGTCGTCCACATCGGCAATCCTAAACTTCCTGGGGTTTTCCAGCGTGTCGTATTTCAATTCTTCACCGGGAATTGCATGAATAGGGGGGAAAGCCGAAACCGAGCGCAGCTTGCCTGTCTGTGGGTCATTTATTGTGGCATTGCGCTCATTCTGAAGGTCGAGAAGCTTTTTTCGAAGTACTTCCATCGAACCTATTGGACGAACTGTTTCGTTGCGTCTGTACCATTTCGCGAATTCCGCGAAAGATAGTGTCTTTGATTTCTTTAGGTAGGGACTCTGTGACGTAGCCACTTCGGTGTCCAGAGTAAGCTGTTTTTTTGAGTCGTCTATGGAGACCACCTTTACATTTTTGTCGACACCTATGGGGTTTAAATTTTCTCCGGCTACCTTTTCGCGGAATTCGAAGGTGTCACCGAGTCTGATTTTCTCGCCGATTAAAGATTCCAGAGAGAGTCCTTTGCCGCGGTTTTCCGGTGGAAGGTTTTCTTCGTTAAGGCCTTCCACCTTTTCATGCATTCCCTGTAAATCGACATTTTTCAGAAACGCGGATTCGGTGTAGGCGTATTCGCCGGGGGGCTGGTCTTCATAGGCATCCCACTCCAATGTCACAGTCGGGGTGGGCGATTTTATCTTTTTTACGGTATTGTCTTCTTCGTCCTTGATTTCGATATCGGGGAAATCCACGCTTTTTACTCTGACTTCGCGCATGATTTCAGTGCCGTCGGCTTTCTTGTCAAAAAAAACGATGACCTTCCCCGGTTCCACCGGGAATCCGGCTTTGGTCGAAAGCATCTGTCTGGCCTGTTCCTCTTCCATTTTCTGCAGGACTTCATCGGACATATCTTCCATCAACTTAACCAATTCCTGGGCCCGCTTGCGGTAATCTTCTTCGATTTTTTGAGTGGATTCCGCTACTGATCTTATCTTCTTCATTAGGGCATCCCTGGAATCACGGTCTTCTTCGCCGGACATCTTTTTTGTATGTTCTTCAAATTTTTTATCGAACAACGGATTTTCGACATCTAGGTCCATCAAAATCTGCGCGTCTTTGCGGGTGAGTTTTTTTTGTTCTACAAGGCTGTTAATCGTTTTTTCGAGTTCTACGGTGTTTTGCGCGTCGATTTCCGCGAGGGTTTCGAGGTCTTTGCCGAGTTGTCTGAATCTTTGCAGGGTTTCCTTTCCGGAATCGGACGGCTTGGCTTCAAGGCCGCTTTGGATCTGCTGGACGCTGGAGAGGACGCTTTTTATGCGCTTGGATAGGGTGGAGGTTATTTTTTTGATATCTTCTTTCGGGTCGGCGGGCTCGAGCTTTTCGGCCCCGGGCTCTTTGACTTCGCTTTCACCCGATTCCGATGGCTTACCGGCTTCGTCTTTACGGCGCATGTTTATGCGGCGGACGAAATCCTGTTCGGGAATATTTCCCGTGATGAACTTTTTTAGCTGTTTAAGCAGTTCCGACTTTTCTTCGGCAGTTCCCAAATTACATATCTCGATAGCTCTGGTTACCGTGGAGGCATTTTTGAACGCGCCGGAATCTTCAAGCCGGTCTATATTTTCACGGAGATTATCGAGCGTAATATCGTCGGCGTTTTCGGCGGAGCCGTGGCCTTTGGGTGCGGCGTGGGCAAAAATGTACCTGGCATGTAAGAAATAGCCGGCCGGTTTGGACGGGGTGTGATTGGGGCATGGGACAACAAAAAACAGCTTTTTCATCTTATTGTGAGGTTAACGAATAAGAGGATACGGCGGTTTGTTTTGATTCGGCCTTTGGGGGCGCCGGTTAATGGGTAGGAGATGATTTGTTTGTTTGATTTTAACATTTTGTTTTTGTTTGTCAAGGAACTTGAACCCATGAAGATTCATCTCCTTTCTTTGTGCCTCTATATTTTATACCACCAACATAAACCTGATCATTGTCACTCCTTGGCGTAGTGGGCCTTATAGAAAGTGCCTCATATCCGGTCGGGGTTCCCGATGGTTTAGATGCCTGCCCCCCCCCGCTACTCCTTGGTGCCGGGGCTCCGGCTTTTGCTTTTGCGGCACTTATGTCAGAATCTGATAGCAGTACCGCCGATTCACTATTATCAAGTCCTTCTTCGACACTGTCGAAGATCTCTTTGATTAAAGATTGTTCGTTCTTTAAACCTTTTGTTTTAGAAATGGCTGTTTTTATCTTTGATTTTAACTGACTCAACCTGTCTTCTTTTTGCTTCGCAGTCTCATCTGTTTGACGCTTTTCCCTTGCACTATCAGCCTCTTTTATTACGTCTTGTTTCGCGTTATCGATGGCCTCCTGCTTTTCTTTGGGGATGCCGGCGGATTCTCCCAACTTTTTGTCTTTTATGTCGTTCTTAGACATCAAGTCGTCCCATTTAGTCTGATCCAACTTGCCTTCTTTCAAGACAGCAATAAATTTCTTTCTATCGGTAATCCTATTACCATCCGCATCAATCATATGTGTTAAGCTATCGTTGTTCTTTTCAAAACGTTCCCCTAAAGCTTTCTGCATCCTCTTCCTGTCTGCTTCACTCGAAGAGTAACCTAATGCACCCTTGGCTATCCCCAAAGCGTCAATTGCATTATATTTTTTGTCCTTAATCGCACTTTCGGCCTCACCCAAATCGGCACCCTCAAAACCTGTCATTCGTCCGATTATCTTCCTGTCTTTATCTGTCTGAAGATTCATCATCTGTTGAGGAAGACTACTCAAACTGGTCATTGCCCCTCCAAACGATACGTTCTCCTTCTTTCCTCCGGGTGTGGTCTGAACAGGAATCATCGGTACATACTGCCATGCATCCCTGACGAACTTCCCCGCCCCTTCCACTGCACCCCTAACCTGTTTAGTGAAACCTTCCGCTATGGTGCCTTCAGCGGCATCGAATACGCCCATCCACACAAAGCCTACCGTACACATAGCTATAAGCAGTTCCTGTAGATTGGATATACCGGAGGTCATCAACCCGACTCCCAGTGTGCTGGACATGGCGGGATCACTGAATGAAGCTGACTTCAAAGCATCCATCATGATAAAACCTATGGTCATGGTAAGGGCTATCGGTATAGGGGCTATCGCGTGTTTCATGAATTTCTCTCCCAGATCCTTTTTTCCTGCTATACTCTGCTGAAGTTTCTGCGGCAGTACCATTTTTAACGCAATCAGCGGCGACATCACAAGTGTCATCCATAAGACAACCAATCTGGCCACGAGTACAGCAAACAGTGCGATAAAAGATGCGCCATAGACTATGTTAAGGACTACACTTACCACAATGTTTAGAGCAAGATTCGATAAATCCGTGGGAAGTCCCTGCTTAACCTCTATGAGGCTGGTTATCTTATTATAGTTTACAGCCATATACAGAGCAAAATTCTGTCCACCGAAACTTCTTAGGTTGTTTCCTATATCCGTTTTCAGTTTTGCGGAATCATCACACATGCTGTCTTTTGGATCCAGATTGGAAGGCCTTTTGCCTTCAGTTTTCGGATAAAGACCTTTGCATATATTTAAATCGAAATCCTGAATATTGACTGCTTTTGCTCCTTCCACCCCGATAGTTGCCGGCATCGCGAAAATAGCGGTTGAAATGACGTTTATACCGTCAATTGCCACTTTCAGTCCCATGAAAGAGAAATTTACAGCAACCAAAGCAATCACGAATTTTGGGAGTATAGCTTTAAGCTGATAATCCGCGCCCTTTAGCCCCAGAACGTTATAAAGGGCTATCACCAACAGGACCAGAACGAAAAGTACGTTTACCAGATCCCTTATGTTTCTCCAGATGAAAAGCATGCGTTCTTCCATGCCTCCTCCAAAAAGCAGGTCATTTTTCAGCAAGCCACCTATCAACAACAATATTGGCCATAGAACCATCTGGATGCTGGTCATCGCAAATGTCAGAAAACGGGATAGACCTTCGTACATTTTCTGCATATCCGGAGTGATGTTGTCTTTAGCTGCGGTTCCCGCTCCTGCGGCCGGCGTGGCGGCATGGGCAATCCTTATGACCGAAGTGAAATCCATGCCTAACAGACTGGCTCGTGCAACGGTATTTGATGTGGCTTCTTTTTCTACGGGAGTACCGGTCGCAAGAGGACTTCCGGCAGAGGCTCGCGCGATTCCCACCAACATGAAAGAAATCAGGCCGATTCCCATCATGACAACGGTTATCGTACCGGTTATTTTCCTGAATCTATTTTCTTTTTTCATATTGGTTTGTTTTTATTATATTTTTTATTATGAAAGAAAAATCGCGGCGATGTGGTGGACCACATATCCTATCGCCTCTTTTGCTTTATCGGCCTCTTCAGCAGCATAACCTGCCGCCCCAAATATTATTCCTCCGCCGGTAAATAATCCTGTCCCCCCCGCGCCCAACGCAATCTTTGCCGAAGTCGATAATCCATTTCTTCCTCCGGACGATTCCTCCGTTTCTTCCGGCTGGTCCCCTGTGGCAGAGGCCAATCCCGGAGTGGGAGTCCCGATTCTTTTTCGATTTGCCATTTCCTGTTTTTTGGCCTGCACATTGGTTTCGACATTAGTGGGGCCGTGGCTCGTTCCTGTGATTTTTTCCGTTTCCCGATATTGTCCTGCCGATATCCCCGCATAATTTTGACCATGTTCACCGCCGGAAGTTATACCCGTACCTATGTGTGAACCTTCGGGCAACTTGAATATTCCTTCCGCTTTTGTTTTCGATTCACCTTCCAGACTTACCTTCTTTGAGGTGGTTGCAGGAACAGGTGCTATTAGCGTATCCAGCGGTGGATTCTCCTCTTCCAACTTTACCAACTTTGAACCTTTTGCCACCTCTATTATATTTCTGGGTTCACCTTTCTCATCCAACAGTTTTTCGCTCATTTCGGATGAAGTCAGACGGAATTTTCTGCCATCTTCATCGAATATGAAATCAAACCAGAGTTCGTCCGGTTTTAACGGATCGACTTTTGCGTTTACGGAGATTAGAGGCCATTTGCTCCTGTCTTCGGAGCCGTTGCTGGCTCTCACTTTTCCCTTCATGTTTCCCTGAACGTCCATGGTCAAAGGCTCCACTACTATCATGCGGTTTTTGGTCAACAGACTGATTGCGGCGTCCAAGCGGGAATCGTTGAAACATTGTCTGACTTGTGTGCTGTTATCGAATACCTGTTCAGTAGACGAATAGACAGCATCCTTATCGCCGGTAAATCCGGTTTCCGCGTTTTTGCCATAGGCCTTACCCCGCAGGCCAAATTCTATATAAGGCACGGCACCTTTGTTTTCCGGTTTTCCCGCTTCTTCTTCGGTAAGGGCGACTTCCCTGCCGTTAATAACAAATAACCTGTATTGACCACTTTGGAGGCGTTTTTCAGCCACAGCCCTGCTATCGACATCCAGATTTCTGCTTGCGACAACCTGCTCTAACTTATCGTTTTCTATACCTTTGGCAACCTCATAGGCAAAGGCGACGAGCTGTCTTCTGGATTCGGAGTTGTATTCACCCTTGTCGTTCGGATAGAACACCGATCCAAACAGATTAGCCCCCAATTGCCTTTTTTTTGCGCGGGCTATGATGCTGAACTGTTTTATGAAAGGTCTGGAAAACTGCTTTATTTCCGAATCTTCGGCGTCATACGCCCTGCCGGTGCCTCCTACAGAAACTGCTTTTCCAAAATATGACTCATATATGCGTTTTTCCTGTGCGGTCTCCTTATCCTGCTCGAAAGACACGGAAGATGTTCCGTCCGTGATATCTCTCAAGTATTTTACATCTTCCGCTTTTCCGGGATTTTTGCCGGAAAGATCAGCCATGATATCTTTGGTGATGGCAAAGAACTTGTTCAGCGTGCTTTGTGAGATTGTCACCTTTTGTTCGCCCGGTTGTGTATTTGTTTCAGGCATATACTATCAGCTTATCTTTGTTACGGGTTGTGTGGCCTGTGCGGAATTTGAGGCTTGTGCAACTGCAGTGCCTTTTGCCGGAGTAGCAACCTGTTCCTGTCTGTGATATTTCTGTTCTTCCTTTATCTTTCCCGTTTCCTGCTGAAACTGGCCGTTCGATTCTATATGCAGGACAACAGCCGCTTCCGCGACCCAATTGAACTTTTTGTTGATGTTATCGATATCCACATATTTAAGGGTCTTAAGTGACTCCAAACGTTTTTTCTGCTGCGTGTCTTTTTCTGTAGCAATAAGGTCGTCCAGAAGGATGATTTTCTTTTGTCCCTCTTTCCCTTTGTTCTTCTTTACTTCCAGCATTGTCCCGAAACCTCCGTTATCCAGATAAGACGAAAATTCCGCCGGTGCGTTAAGGTACATCGTCGCCAACACATCATGTGCGTGACTATTCATCAGTTCATCCTGGTCTTTTTCGCTTAATCCTTCGAACATGCCGGTAAAGCATCCGCCCATAAAGCCTTTTCCTGCCAAAACTCCCGTGGCTCCCTGTACCCCGACACCCAAAGCTACCGCTCCACCCCAGACATAAGGGTTTTTAGCCATTCTTTCGACACTGGAACCCAACGAACTCATGACCGAAGAAAAGTCTTTCTTATCTATCTGAAGGTTCGCAAACATATTCAAACCCATCGTGACCGCTCCCCATAGGGCGCCCAGCATATAAAGTAGCGGACTTTCGGTGAATCCGTCGCCTACTGCTCGATCAATCAAATTTCTGGAATATTCTCCGGCATAATATTTCTTAATCTCATCCTCCAATGTCTTGCGGTATTTTTCCGCTTCCTGTTCATAATGACCTTCAGCCAATCTGGACCTGAAATCGGCGGGAATATCTATTCCTTTCGCCGCCGGAAGTCTTAACAGTTCTTCAGCCTGAAAGCGGCTTATTATTCCGGTGGTCAACAACACATCCATCATCGCCACGGTATCTTTTTTCTTAGGTGACTCCATGAATGTCTGCATCAGGTGGAAACGCTGGTCAGGCCGCATAAAACCAATCATCGCCCCCCATGTGGAAGCCTCGAAGGTCTGTTCAAGATTTGGGCGTTCACCTTTCAGGGATACCGGATTCATTATGGCTACGATTTCCTTATAGTCCGCATCCGTGAGTTCCTCCTTTTTCCACAGTCTTTCCGCAACGCTTTGCAGCTTCGGGTTTTCTTTCGCTATCTTTTCTATTCCCAAAAGAGCCTTTTCAACATCGTCCGCCTCTTCGGTCGTAATGTTTACGTTTTTCACATATCTGTTGAGTATAGCCTCGATACCGGCAGAGTAACGATGTGCTTCACTTGAAGCTTCAGTAATAAGCTGTTCCGCAATTTTTTCCCTTTCCTGTGAACTTTGGCCGGTTTTCTTCTGATACTGTTCCCGCTTTACATGGAAAAAGCTCTTTATCGCGGCAATCTGCCTCTGTTCCACCGCTTCCATTCGGGACAAAGCGCGCTGGTCCAAATTAGAACTGCCTGCGGAAATCCTGGCCGCGAACAAATCTTTTACTTTATTGATTGCGTTCTCTTCGGCCTTCTCGAAGTTCTCCGGAAGCGGTTCTCCGGCCTTTTCTTTGGTAGCAAGTTCACTTTTTTCAGGAACCGCTGTCTTCTTTCCTGGTTGTTCGTTCGAACTCGGAGCTGTCATCCTAAAGTTTTAATAATCTAAGCATCATGTCTCCCAATCTTTCTTCTTTTCCTTCCCATTCAGCTATTTCTCCAACCAGATATTGCCTTAAAGTTACCGGATCCTGGTCGTTCAGCTGAATCGCGACGTCATAGAAAAAATTATCCGCCAATCGTAAGTTCAGTGTCCTTAACCCGTGTGAATAGATAATCCAGAAAGCCTTGATATGACTGTATGGATAGAATTTTTCCCCGATTCTGATTCCCATTTCCGAAATAATCACATCTATGTCTTTAGGCGGATGATAGGAATGAAGATATTGATATACGACAGCCAACACAAGGATTGCCAAAGACATGGACCAATTACCGCTCAAATAAGTCCATATCATGCTTATGCCCACGACCGTTCCCGCCACCTGATACCAACGGGCGCTTTTCTGATGCTGGATGTATTCGGGCGCGACCCATGAAAGGACAACCCTGTCTTCGCCTTTTGGAGTGGAATCTTTTGATGTCATTTTGTTTTGGTTTTAGTTTTATTTATCTAGTTATTTTAGCAAAAAAAAGCCCTTTCCTCAATCAGGGAAGGGCTTTTGAACTTAATTACCATTGACTAAATTACGCTTTCATTATCTAAGCCTATTATTTTCTCAAAAAACCGAGCAGACTCATGTTCCTTGCGCGCTTGATGGCGACAGCAAGATCTTTCTGATACTTCAGGCAGACTCCGGTGTAATACCTGGGGACTATCTTTCCGTATTGCGAAATGTATTTTCGCAGTAACGTGACGTTCTTGTAGTCGATGTACTCCGTGCCTTCTTCAGTGAAAGGACAGGGCTTGTTGTATTTGTTCTTTGCCATATTCTTATGATGGTTAAATATTAGTTATCGATTTCATCCGGAGGAAAATCTTCCATAGGGTCGTTTTCGTAATCCGGCTGGACTGCTACCAAATCTTCGCCTCCGTTATTGGAGCGCTTTTCCAGCATAATCATGTCGTTAACCACGATCTCGGTACGAAATTTTTTCCCTCCCTCGGGGACATCCCAACTGCGGGTCTTTAGATATCCTTCGACGTATATAAGTTTGCTCTTCCTAAGGTATTGACTGCATATTTCAGCCAGTTTTCCCCAGGCCACCAATTCGTGGAATTCTGATGATGAATGTTTCTGTCCGTCGCGGGTAACCCATTCACGATTCGTGGCTATACCGAAAGTCGCTATCGGCTGTCCGCCCGTGGTCTGTTTGATTTCCGGGTCCCGTGTAAGATTACCGACCAGAATGACTTTATTTATGCTTCTCATGTTATTTCTTGTTAGATCGGATTAGAAATTGATGTCCGGATTATCGATGATGCTGCGAAGTTTCGCATCGACATCTTCGAGGCTTGTATGTTTGACATCTTCTTCCTTAGCTTTCACAACAGGAGCTTCTTCTTTTTCCGTTACTTTCGGTTCGGATTCTTTTCTGGGCGGTCTGCTTTCGACCATCGGCTTTCTTTCCACTCTGACCGGCGTCGTTTTCAACTCAACCTTGGTTTCTTCCAGTACGGCATAACTCTTGGGTTCATAGCTGAAAGGCAAACATACCAGCATGTGACGGAGAACTTCGTTCTCTATCCTTAAAGTTCCGTCTATTTCCTTCAACTTTTGAGGATCAATGACGAAATCCAGTACCGCATACCAACCGCGGCGATGTTTCTTTATGGGATACATGAAATCGCGCATACCCCAAACGTCTTCGAAGAATATCTCGGCCTCCGCGGCTAAGAGCATCTTCTTTATTTCATTGAAGCGGTCTTTGGCCGCTACGTCTCCGATGTCCGGGTTGACGATTACCATCAACTCGTACTTTTTCTTTCCTTCCTGCGCTTCACGCGCACTAGTCTTGGTCATTCTTCCTATGGGTTAAGTGATAAAAGATACTTAAGTTTACTCAGAGCAATTTCCGGCAAACAGAAAGAAGTTTTGCAGGGAGAATCTAGCAGAACCTTATGTTTCAGGCAAGTTGAATATCAAATCCAGTATGAAGTCTTCTTTTCCTGTTCAAAACAGTCTACCCATGCCGAAGCCCGGACATGAACGTTCTTATTGATACAGGATGGAGAGAACACGGAAATCACGGGTCCGCCTGTCCTTGTGACAATCTCTCCCGTTCCAACGGGAATATCTTCCTCCTTCTGCTTATTTATCGTTTTTTCCCTTTTGGAATAGTTCTTTTGGCCGTTATCGATAATTGTGGCTCCTGTCTTGTCTATATGGATTCTGTCGCTCTTTTTCATTTCAAAAAGGGCAATGTATTCCGAAATACGGGGACTTCTTAATCCCAAAGCGGCCAATTCCGCGTAAATGTCGTCATAATATATGCCCATCAGATAGTCATGGTTATTTCCATGATCGATTATGTAAGGTTCTTTTTCCCCCTCAATCAATCCAACTCTATATCCGTACCCGTTATCGAAAATGCATTTGTTTCCGTTACGGGAAAGCCCGATTTTGCCCTGATATTCAAGACCTGACAACTGTGAGCCGGTCATCTTTGGCGCAACTATAAGCGTGGGGTGCTGTCCCCTCATCCTCAAAGCATCAAGTTTCTTGTTGCCTATCTTCATCAACAATTCCATCACCTTATCGAAGGAAGGGATGTCGCTTTCGTATCCCAGCCGTATTATCGTTTCCGCACAACGCGTGTATTCCGCTTTGCGGATTGGATTCTCTATCAATGCCAGATTTTCTACGGAAATCTTTTCTTCGACACTCTCACTGTCGAGAACTGCATTCCCGCATTTTTCTTTTATCCCTGTGCTGACCTTTCGGGTAATGTCAGCAAGAGGAATATCTTGCCGGGGAGACTCATCCGACTGTGTGTTATCATCTTTTTCCGGAGATTTTCCGTCAGGATTCATAATCCTATATAAAAATAAATAAAGACCTTATCCAAGGTTACCCTACTGTAAGCATTTTTACCATATCATCAAAATCCTGTCTTTTTCTTATGATCTTAACCCCGCCCGCTCCGACCATTATTTCGGCCGGCAAAGGTCTGAACTGATAGTTCGATGCCATGGACATACCATATGCGCCTGTCATCTCTATGCTTAAAATATCACCTTCGCGAATTTCCGGAATTTCACGATCTATGGCAAAACTATCCGAGCTTTCACAAACATAACCGCAAATATCGTATCTATGTATCCGCCCGTTCGGATTCGTTATGTTGATGATAGGATGATAGGAGCCATACATGGCTACCCTGACCAGATGATTCATGCCCGTATCTATGCCGGCAAAGACGCGACCGTTGGTGGATTTCTTCAGTGTGGTTACACGCGCAAGAAGATGCCCTGATTCCGCCACCACATACCTGCCCGGCTCAAACCGCAGCTGTAATGCCGAACCGGGCTTCGCATGCTCCAACCGAAAATACTCTTCAGAGAAACGGTTAAACCTGACAGCATATTCCTTTCCGAGACTGACCATATCCAGTCGGCCATGATCCGGCCTGTAAGGCACGCCGAAACCTCCGCCCAAATCGATAAACTTAAGTCCCCTTATTTTACGGGCAACCTCAAAGATTATATCCATCGCCAAAAGCGCCTGTCTATA
This sequence comes from Candidatus Altimarinota bacterium, assembly GCA_041752875.1. GTDB lineage: Bacteria > Patescibacteriota > Gracilibacteria > UBA1369 > UBA1369 > JTS-AC46. Next base: position 17,923 of record JBGSVP010000003.1, on the reverse strand, counting down.
ATCAAGCCATCCGGAACCGATATGTTCATGTACTCCAATGATTCTTAAACCATACCTGTCCGATATTTCCAAAGCCTGACTTGCGTATTCATGCTGGATACCGAATTTAACGTCAGGTCCGGCGGTAATGTTCGTCTTATGTGAACCGTCACCGATGTTCGGATTAAAACGAATGCACACTTCACTACCGGGATACTTTCTTCCCCACTTTTCCAGGCGGGAAAGCGAACCTATGTTTAGCAATATTCCCAGCCTGTGCACCTCTTCCATCTCCGAATCACCGATATTGGATTCGGTATACATGATATCAGACGGGCTGACTCCGCAATAAAGGGCTAACTTCGCCTCCTCTATGGAAACGGCATCCGCGCCAAACCCCTGGCCAAATATCAGTTTCAGTATTTCCGGATTGTAGTTAGCTTTGATTGCATAAAGAAATTTAGTGTCGGGATATACGCCGATATTTTCTTTCAGGCTTCTTGTTCGGGAAAGTATCGTTGCCTCATCGTAAGCGTAGAGAGGTGTTCCATGCCGGGCGGCGAGATCGGCTACCGGAACTTTGCCTATAATATATGTGTCGTTTAAAAATGTGAGCATATTGGTGGGGATTATCATATTTGCATTTTCACTTGTCAAACATTGACTCTTGATGTATAAATATTGTCCAATAACATTAAATATACTAATTATTGTAATAAAGACACTCACGTCAACCCCTGTTTGACTATATTGTTTTTCTATTTTACAATAAATTTCCGCATTACATATATTGCTTTATTGAAGCCACCATACATCACTCACATAACACAACAAAATACCCCCAATACGACCACATTCACACACACAGGTCAATCATAAGTACTTGAAAGGAGCTTTTGCGCTAGTGTAAAGTTTATAAGTGAATGGCGTAACAGAAAGGAAAAACCGAGTTAATTAGTCTTAATAAGGAACCCTTATTAGTATCACGCCCTTACAACCAGCAGTAAACGAGGCGGCCCGCAAGGCCCGCCACCAAAGAGTTTTAACGAAGGTATCAATGATGCCTTTCCAGGGTTTTGTTAATATCCATGATAACTTTGCCGAAAAGGGAAAAGCAATAAGTGGTATCCTAACCCCTTATCTGCGGGTGAAAGCTTCTTCTACTCCGGTTTCAGCATCGAATAAGCTGTTCAAAAGATATACAGCCGCAGTAGCTTTCCTTTTCATTATAGGATCAATATCTCCGGTAAACACTTTCGGAGACAGCAATTTTGCGAGTGCGAGCGAGTATATAAACAATAGTGACTTGGGATTTGCGGATACATCTTTTCTTGCCGACAATGACGGGTATATATCAAAAATCAATCCTCAAACAGATTCCGGCGACCGTTCCACGATGAGCGATCGTATGTCTCATATAGTTACAGACGGGGAAACACTTTCAACAATAGCCCAGTCTTACGGACTGAAAACTCAAACTCTCGCTTGGTAAAACAGCCTTCCTAAAAACGACAGTATACGTGTTGGACAAAAGCTTTTGGTACCTCCTGTGGACGGCGTAACTCACACGGTCAAGAAAGGTGAAAATGTCGATTTGATAGCCAAGCAATATGGAGTACAGGCCGACACCATCAAGCGTCAAAATGGACTTGTCGCATCTACACTTAATATCGGTCAAAATATCTATGTTCCGGGAGGAAAGCCGCTGGTTATCGATCAACCGTCCGTATCTGCCGGTTACAGGACGACGCCCGCGCGTGTAGGAACTCCTTCCAGAATCAATAATGTTGTAGCTTCATCGGGGGGAGCCATTTTACCTAACTCCAATGATGTACCTATCGGAGATAAGCCTTTTATCTATCCGACACGTGGAAGAATAACTCAAGCTTATCACAAAGGACATTATGCTATAGATATCGCAGATTCATCTATGCCTCCTATTTGGGCCGCAGGATCGGGGACTGTGATTAAGGCCGTTTCCGGTTGCGCCACAGTTTCACATGGGTGTGGCGGAGGTTATGGAAACCATATAATCATAGACCATGGTAACGGATTGCAGACTCTTTACGGACATATGACCTATATTAGCCTAAAAAACGGAGACTCCGTTTCCAGGGGACAAGTTATAGGGAAGATGGGACGCACAGGTAACGTAAGGGGAAGAACCGGTATCCATCTTCACTGGGAAGTCAGAAAGAACGGAGTGAAACAGGTTCCTTCGAAGTACTATTAGGATGCTCTTACTGCCAAGAAAAATAATATTATTTATCATCAGGCTTTATCAAAAGTCTTTTTCGCCGGACCACGGACTTTTGAAGGTTTATTTTCCCGACGGTTTCTGTAAATTTAATCCCAGCTGCTCCCAATACGGTTATGATGCTATTAGTAAATATGGGCTTATCAAAGGCATCCCAATGTCCGTCTGGCGAATAATGAGGTGTAACCCATGGTCCAAAGGAGGCGACGACCCTGTCAAATAGAAACTCTACCCTTATTTTTATCGTAGAAAAAATGGCATTGTTGAGTTAGTATTGAGGCGATTTTTTTATCATTACAACAATATATGTCTCTTACCGATGCGATTTTTCTGGGGATAATTCAGGGTATAAGTGAGTTTTTACCGATATCTTCTTCCGGACATCTTATATTGACGGAAAAGATTTTGCATCTGGATGTAAATGCATTGAAAAGTTTCGATATTTCCGTCCATTTCGGGACACTGCTTGCATTACTTACCTATTTTCACAAAGACATACTGGATCTTTTACGGACAGCATGTCTTATCATGAAGAAAGTCATACATAGAGAGGGAAACACCACCCTGGGGGAAAAAGTGAACCCACAAAATGCCAAGTTGATTGCTTATATTGTCGCGGGGACAATTCCTGCCGTAATAATCGGATATTTTTTAGGTGACTTTTTGGACCTTTATTTCCGTAATCCGGTCACTGTGTCTTTATTTCTGATTGGGGTTGGGTTTCTGTTTCCGGTGATCGAGTATATACATAAAAGAATGAAGACTTCCGAAATCACTATGAATAAGGCCATAGTGATAGGTGTAGCACAGGCACTGGCCCTAATCCCCGGAGTATCGCGTTCCGGGGCTACTATATGCGCAGGATTAGCACAAGGGATAAAGCGTGAAGATTCGGCACGTTTCTCTTTTCTGCTCGGTGCTGTCGCCATAACCGCGGCTACGGCACTGGCAATATATGAAGTAAAAAAAGGTGTTCTATCTCTCCCCGGACTTGATCTTACCATTGCCGGTATAATCAGTTCGTTTACAGCCGGATTCTTATCAATCTCTTTCCTCATGAAATACCTGAAGAATCACACTTTGAATGCGTTTGCTTTCTATCGAATATTGCTGGGCCTTATTATACTATCTTCTGGCTTTTAGGGGCATTTTTGCGTAAAATCACAGCGTCTTAACCCATCATCATGAAAGTCATAATTTTGGCGGCTGGCCGCAGTAAAAGGCTCAAACCCATAAGCGACAAGGTACTTTTGTGTTTTCTTGGGAAGACACTGATAGAGCATCAACTGGACCAACTCAAATCGGTCGGGCTGAACGATGTTATTATTGTCGGTGCCGGACACAATATTTCCCCATTAAAAGCTTTGGTAAAAAATCTTCCCGGTAAAATAGTCGTTACTGAACAGCAAGATTCTGATGCAGGCATGGCAGGAGCCGTACTAAGTGCGGAAAAGTATATTAAAGGCGATTCAGTTCTTGTAATAAGCGCTAACGATATCGTCGAAAAATCAGCCTACGAATCGATAATAAAAGTTTCTAAAGACAAAAAACTTGATGGCTGTCTAATCGGGAAAAAAGTAAAATCATATTTCCCCGGCGGATATCTGAAGATGACAAGCAACAAACTGTTGACCGGAATAATCGAAAAACCGGGAGAAGGAAACGAACCGAGTGATGTGGTAAACCTGGTCGTCCACTACCATGCCGACGGGAAACTACTGACAGATACACTAAAAAAAACGACTACAAGCCGCGACGACCGCTATGAGGCCGCGCTGGATATGATGATAAAATCCGGATCGAAAATAAAAGTGGTGTCTTATGAAGGGACATGGCAACCGATTAAGTTTCCATGGCATATTTTCGGAGCCGCTGCATATTTCTTCGGCAAAGGGGAAAAATATATATCAAAAAAGGCGTCCATATCGGACAGGGCGATAATAAAAGGAGATGTAATAATCGAAGATGGGGTGAAAATATATGAAAACGCGATTCTAAACGGCCCCGTATATCTGGGGAAAAATACGATTGTAGCCAATAACGCGATAGTGCGTGACTCATATCTGGGAAATGATTGTGTAGTGGGATTTGGGACAGAAATCGCCCGTAGTTTCCTGGGAAACGGAGTCTGGACACACACGAACTATATCGGTGACAGCATAATCGGAAATAACTGTTCCTTCGGTTCCGGAACTGTAACGGGGAATCTTAGACTGGATGAATCCCCTATCTGTGTAAATATACGCGGAGAAAAGCTAGATTCCGGCAGAAATAAGTTGGGACTCATAACCGGTGATAATGTCCGTTGCGGCATAAACACAAGTTTCATGCCTGGCGTAAAGATAGGGAACAACTGTTTCATAGGTGCCGGAATTGTGATTCCTCATGATATCGAAGACGGAATGTTTGCCTATGGAAAGGTGGAATTGACCATAAAAGAAAATGCCGCGAAATTAGACAGCAACCTGCGTACTCAAATGAAAAAACTATTGAAATAAATTAACAATATATCAGCCATGAAGGTTTCTGTAATAATAGTAAACTACAACCACAGATATTTCCCCAAGATGGCGGTGGAGGCTTTGGAGAAGAGTAAAACAAACTTCCCTTTCGAAATAATAATCGTCGACAACAACTCTCATGATGATGAAAGTTTAACTTTTCTTGAACGCGCTCATAAAGAAAAAAGAATAACTCTATTAAGATCTCCTCAAAATGTGGGATTCGGGCAGGGTAACAATCTGGGAGCAAAGATTGCCGGAGGCAAATATATTTTCATCCACAATCCGGATGTTACCGTAAACGAAGATAGTCTTCAGAAGATGACCGACTATCTGGACCAAAATCACGATATTGGCATCCTTGGACCTAAGCTGGTATATTCGAGCGGAAAAATCCAGGAATCGTGCCGCAGACATATGAAGTTCACTGATCTTATCCTTAACCGGACCATACTTGGCAGGATTCCCATATTAAAAAATAGGGTAAAAAAATACCTTATGGATGATTTCGATCACGAAAAGATTCAGGATGTTGATTTGGTGACCGGAGCAGCAATGTTTTTACCTAAAGAAGTGTTCGAAAAAGTTGCCGGCTTCGACAAAAGATATTTTCTTTTTATGGAAGATTTCGACCTATGCAATATGGTAAGAAAAGCCGGATACAGGGTCGTATATTTCCCGGAAGTCGCACTTAACCATTACCATAAACGACTTAGTCAGGGGTCATTCTTCAAGATGCTTACACGAAAAGTTTTCTGGTACCATGTAGGCAGTGCCATTAAGTACTTTTGGAAGTGGCGTAAAATGTAATAATCATTTAATTACGCCTATATACAAAGCGATAAGCTTAACTTTGCATTTTTGGTGTAATATTTTAAAATCTCACTTAAAAAACATTCAATAGGTATGTCCATTACAATCTATTGACCCTACTAAATGCATTTGATACAATGTAGTGAAATGATAAGTTAAGGTAAGTACATGAGATGATGACCTAGTCGAGCCTATTTTTGGACAGACCTTTGACAACCGGCACAAATAACAGAGAGAGTTGATGGCTTAATGAATATTTAAACCCTCAACCGTCTCTGCTAAGTTATGGCCCCCCTTGACTAACCGGGCCGAACCTACAATTGTCTGGTGTCGATTCTTTAGCTTCACTGCTTAATCGACACAACAACAGACGGTCCCTGGCCGGACTGGAAACAACAAGCCAAAGCCTTGCAGGGTGTAAGAGCTGACTAGTCAACAGTTCGCAAACAAAAACAAATTCCTCAAACAAAAACAAAATTCTCAGCTGCACTTATTTTTTATTATATTGTAGTTGATAGAATCCGTCGGAATTTTCCCCCCCGCTGAGCGGGGGTTTTTTTATGTCTAAAAACCGATTCTATCATTTTAAACGGCCAATAATTCCGATTAGTTTACCGTTGATTCTGGTCCGGTTGAATTACCTGCTGCGGATAAATGACCGTATCCGCTGAAGGAGGAATCATTTGCGGATTATATTGTTCAGGAGAGACATATTGTTGATATGTAGGTGTCTGCTGGTACATGGATTGCTCCTGTATCTGTTGTATCGGCGCATTTGTAACCGGTATGGTATCTTTCGCCCCCTGGGCCTTCTTAAGCCATAACGGCAAATCATCAGAATTAGCCCCAGCTGAAATCAACGGCGCTTGATTCTGTGCCGATGATTGTGGCGGAAAATACTCTTTCTTTTGGGATATTTTCGGCTGTTGTTCAGGTGTATTTCCGGTTTGAGACCTGTATTCGGGAGAATCGGCATTACCCGGCAACATACTCCCTACCGCTATAGCATCTTTTGAAAGATTTTTTGCTTTTTGTTTTTCCATATATTCATGGTGTCGTTCGGACATATTGGGACGGTCATCTTTATCCAAAGCAATCGTTTGCGTAGGAAAAGGCCATGACCATCCACGACCATAGAAATCCTTATGGATTTGACGCATCAAAGCACTGGTCGGTTTCAAAACTCCCTTTCTGGATTCCACCCAACACCTTATCGACAGTTCATTATAATATGGTCCCGGTTGTTTTACTAAAATGGATGGTTTCGGACTCTTAAGTATGGAGTTAACTTTGTCGATAGATTCATATAGCTGTTCAATAGTTTCTTTCAAGTCATAATAGAAGTCTACCCCGAGAGATAGCACGAAACGGCGAGTGGGATAGCCTGTGTAGCTTGTGACCTGATTTTTAAAAAGATCAGAATTAGGTATTATGACTTTCGTTCCATTCCATGTTTTGATGACAGTATATCTCGACTGTATCTGCTCGACATTACCGCAAGCACCTTTTACCTTTATCCAGTCGCCGATTGTAAATTGCTTCTGCAAAAGTACTATAATGCCGGCAAGAAAATTTACGATGATGTCTTTTAGCGCAAAGCCTATCCCGAAAGCCCCTGCCGCAATGATGGGGGTAAGGTCTAATCCCATTATCTTCAGACCGATGGTTACACCCAAAGTCATGACCAGCACACTGGTTGTCCTTACAACCACAAGCTGAATTTCCGGATGCTCTTCATCTATGCCGGCTTTCATCATTCTGTTCTCAACGGAAGACTTGACCACTCTCGATACAATAAAAGACAATATTATTATAATTATGCCCATAAACCAGTATGGTATTGACATAATTATGGTATTAAAAAGCGACTGAAACTGGTCGTTTGTTTCGGAAGTCAATGTGCTGACTTTATCGCTTTGAGCCGATGCCGTAGCGACACCAAACAATATGTTTATTATATTCCCAATCATTTTCAAGGTGATGATATGTTATTCGGGATACTTTGCTCGGTTTCCGTATTCGCCACGGGAGGCTGATTCTGCAATGCCTGTTGCTGATTTAACGGTAACTGGTTGGCTGAAATCTCTTTCAGGAAGCTTATTCCGCTCTCGTCATATGCGATCTGCTGGTTCTGCTGGATGACCTCCGGAGTAATCATTAGTTCGCTTCTGCGTTTTGCCAAATCTTTTTCATAGGCTTCCCTTTGTGCCATCAAAACCTTAATCTCTTCATCACTTACCGTTTTTGTCTTCAATACAACGGATTCCGCATCCTGTTCCAGACTTAGTGATGTAACCGGATATGGAGAATCCAGTCCGGACTCTTCCAGTCTTTTTTGAATATCCCCAAAAATTTTCGACTGTATTCTTCTCCATGGACCCCTGGAATCCACCCAAAAACGAACTTCCAGATACATGTAATAATCGGCAAAATCTATTATGACTACATTAGGCTTAGGCTCAAGGAATATACGCCGGTCGGATCTTACGACATTCAGGCAGATATCCATTACTTCCTTGATACTGACCAGATAGCGGCAATATACAGGCACTTTCATGCGTCTCATCGGATTCGAGGTATAACTCAACACATTGCTCTTGAATAACTGGGCGTTAGGAACAATCAGCCTTAATCCGTCAAATGTCTTCAAAAAGGTGGCACGGGCTCCTATCATTTGTACTTTTCCTTTTCTACCGTCAATTTCTATCCAATCTCCGATGGTAAAAGGTCGTGAAGCAAGAATATATATTCCGGCCACAAAATTAGAGACTATGTCCTGTAATCCGAAAGAAATGCCAAAACCTATCGCGGCTATAAGAGTTGTCATGTTTATTCCCGCTATCGTGAGCGCGATGCTTATGCCAATGAAAGCGACTATCACAAAGGCCACTCTGCCTGTCATTATCTGCATCTCTTTCTGTTCATCGCTGATTTTCCTGGCAAGACGACTTTCTACCGTATTCTTCACAAGAGAAGCAATTACCAGAGAGCCGACAAAAACCATTATTGCCGTCAGCCAGAACGGGGCATTCGAAAATATGAACTCCAATGTATTGAACGGAGTATTGACAGCCTTTTCTGCGACTGTCGCATCGGCTGCATGTGCTGTATGTATTCCAAGTAACAAATTTAGCATTTTCCAACAAATAAATCTTTATATTATAACAAAAACCGTTCTTTTTTACAATCGGATAAGTACTTCATATGCTATTGTCTACAGACATGCATTGAACTAGAATTTCAACGATTATTTGTATTTCTAATAAAAAATTATGACTTCATTGTTGGTATATCTTTTTTGTCTCATTGGATTTGTCGTTATTACAAGTATCAGGCAAATCAATCAATATGAAAGGGGCGTCATGTACATGTTTGGTAAGTATCATTCAACAAAGGACCCCGGCTGGAGAATAGTACTGCCGGTTATCCAAAGTATGAGCAAGGTCGACATAAGGACCAAGACAGTCGATGTTCCCGAACAGGAAGCCATTACCAAAGACAATATTCCAGTCGGAATCAATGCAGTTATCTATTATAAGATTCTCCATGCGGAAAAAGCTATTCTGGAAGTGGAAAACTTCTATTACGCGATTATGCAGTTGGCGCAGGTAACGATGAGAAACATGGTCGGACAATATTCCCTGGATGATATATTAAAGAATAGAGAAGAGGTATCAACTGTAATCCAACAGGCTGTAGATAAAGCTACAGAGCCTTGGGGAATCCAGGTGGTAAATCTTGATCTGAAGGACATAATCATCCCTGCGGACCTTAAGAGGACAATAGCCAAAGCCGCAGAAGCCGAACGTGAAAGACGGGCTGTGATTATTCAGGCGGAGGGTGAAGTAATGGCCGCGGAAAACATATCAAAAGCAGCAAGAATGCTTTCGGAGGCTCCGGGAGCACTGCATTTAAGGACTTTGCAATCTATCAACGACCTGTCTTCGGATCAATCAAATACTACCGTGTGGATGATACCTGTCGAAACGCTAAAAGCTATAGAGGGATTTAAGTCAGTAATGGAAAAAATGGCTATCGGACAGAAATAATGACTACTGTCTAAAGAAGTTACCTCCTTCGACATCAGGTTTTCTGTTCTCTTCTTCTTCCTCTTCCTCGCTTTGGTCCGGGACTCCATAGTCCGAGCCGAAGCTTTTGGAATAAGCCAGAAAGTCGCTTCCCCAAGTCTGAAATATCCAGAAATATATCATAGTAAAGGCCGCCCCGATAAAACCTATCGAAGTCCATATGATCGGGACTGCAACAAAAAGAAGGATGGTTGCGCTTTTGAAGATGAAATATAGGAAAAAATTTACTCCGCTGGCGATTAGGATTGCGAGTATGGTGTTATACACAGCAAGGAGAGCGTAACGTCTGTCGTGAACCAACTCCAGAATCAAAGCACTGGCGGTCGCGCTCAATATCACCTGAAGCACTGCGGCAAAAGCTGTCAGCTCCAGGCGTGCCGTAGACGTGGTGAGATAGACGGGAAGAACACAGATAAAAATAGCTATATTCATGATGAAAATCTGCGACATCGCTGTAGCTATTCTGGTGTATCTGTCTCTCTCCGTATAACAAAGAAGAAATGCACTAAGCATACTGGAAACGACAGATGTGGCAAAAATCATGCCCATCAATATGGCCATAAATAAAGCGCTTACCTCTCCCTGTGAAGCCTCGGCTTCGACTGTCGCGCCGAGTACGGGATTCAATATCGAGGATGACGAAAGGAAAATAAGAAGAAGTACCATACTGCCTCCGGCCCCTCCGAACATTCCGGCAAATGTCTTCAAGACAAGCGTAAAAAAAGACATCTTTCGGGGCCCGTAATTATACTCCGCATCCTGAAAAGACGGCTGCATTGGGGGAGCCTGTTGATACAAAGGTTGTTGCATATAGCCCTGCTCGGGCATGGCATTTGGATCTATGTATTGGTTATTTTGATTATCCATCGGTGTTTGTTTTGAATTTAGACTCTTTTTATTTTACCATAAAAAAACAAAATAATAAAGATTCCCGTGGTCAGGAAGGCATCCGCCAGGTTAAAAACCGGCCATTGGCCTATAGAAATGAAGTCTATAACATATCCGTGAGCTATCCTGTCGTAAACGTTTCCTATTCCTCCTGCCATGATAAGGATGACCGCAAGTATCGAAAGTACCTTTCGAAAATCCAGGTATCTGTATGCAAGCCAGGGTATGACAGAAAGTAGAATAATGTTAATAGGCAGCAATATCTGATGGGGAATGGGGATGCTCCAGGCTATACCCGTATTTTTTTCATATCTGAACGAAACATACGGAAAAAAAAACATTTGTCCCTTTAAGTACAAGACTATCAATAATTTTGAAATCCTGTCGATTGCCACGAGTGTTGCAACCGATAAGCCGATTTTGACGTAATGTATCTTAAAGTCCATAAAACACAATGAAGTAAACAAATTATGGCACTAATGCGGCTGGTTGTCGATGGCCGGCACGCTTGATTTAAACATCTTACGCTGTTAGTATTTCAAAGCTTTTTAAAAGGAAAAGATGCGAAAAATGACGGCAGACAGGGTACTTTTGTTTACAGTTTTTGCTCTGCTTATTTTCGGGCTTGTTATGATTGCCAGTATCGGGGTTCCCAAATCTATCCAGATATCCGCGCCAAACATACTTTATCCTAACTGCAGTGATCCCCAGGTTGACTGCTATCTATTGCTGAAGAAGCATATCATACGTATGGGGATAGGTATTATCGCTTTGCTTGTGGCTTTGCGCATACCTTACCGTTTTTGGAAAAAGAGTTCCGTATTCTGGTTCGTTTCGGTCTTTGTATTGCTTTTTTTCGTACTGTTCATCGGATCTCAATATACGACTTTCGCTAAGAGCTGGCTGGTTATTTTCGACACGTCTCTTCAACCGGTGGAATTCTCCAAGCTGGCTCTGATATTTTATCTTGCACACTGGATGGAAAGGAAAAACCAGGAGATAGGAACTTTCCAGTATGGATTCATGCCTTTCTGTATAGTTACGGCTTTCATACTGATTCCGATACTGTTACAGCCCGATTTGGGCGGAGCATTGACAGTATTGTTTATCGCGGCCGCCATGTATTTTGTGGCCGGCGCGAAAATGCGACATCTGGCACTTGGCGCCTTTTTGGTTATCATGATTAGTGCGCTAATCGTTTCTAATATGTCACACGTCCATAACAGGTTTATGGCTTTTATGAATCAGGAAGCCAATTGCCGTGAAGATTACTGCTGGCAGACGGAACAGGCTAATATTGCAGTCGGTTCCGGCGGATTCTGGGGAAAAGGACTTACACAGGGAGTACAAAAATCTTACTGGCTGCCACAGGCCTCTGATGATTTCATATTTGCAGCTTCTGCCGAAGAATTGGGCTTTTTCAGAATAATATTCATTATTGTGGCTTATAGTGTAATCGCGTATAGGGGTCTTAAAATCGCTTATGGAGCGCGGGACAGGTTTGCGATGCTGACGGCACTTGGAATTACCTCATGGATTACGATACAGGCTTTCATGAACATAGCTATCAACATAGGGATATTTCCGGTGACGGGAATAACGCTTCCTTTTATAAGTTTCGGAGGATCTTCACTGATAGCTACACTGATTGGTATCGGTATACTCCTTCATATCTCAAAATATGCATCAGACTATTCGCCTGATCTTGGCCGGAGGGGGAACAGGGGGCCATATCATGCCCAATATAGCAATAATAGATAAGCTCAGGAGCCGCCATCAAAAAAACGGGAAAAACGGGAAACTCGATCTCTTATATATGGGAACCAGAAACGGGATGGAAAAAGAGATGATCGGAAAGCTCGGTGTGAAGTATAAAGGAATTTACTGCGGCAAATTAAGAAGGTATTTTTCCATATCCAACTTCGTGGACTTTTTTAAAACACCGATTGGCATAATACAGTCTTTCTTCGCCATAATCCGCTTTAGTCCTGATGCCGTATTCTGCAAGGGTGGCTATGTCAGTTTCCCAATCGTACTCGGGGCAAGGCTTGCGGGAAAAAAGGTATATCTGCATGAGTCGGATGCTGTTCCCGGCTTGGCCAACAGGTTATCGGCGAGATTCGCGACAAAGATCTTTGTATCTTTCATGGAATCGATGAAATATTTTCCCTCTCACAAAGTTATTCTGACGGGAAACCCCATCAGACCATGGATCGACAAAGGGGATATACATGAAGCTATGAAAATCACAGGTTTCAAAGGAAATCTTCCGGTCATACTTGTCATGGGTGGAAGTCAGGGGGCGGGATTCATCAACGATATAATCTGGGATAATCTCCCCGAGCTGACGCACCATCACCGAATCATTCATGTCTGCGGAAAAAATAAGACCAAGACAAAGGACGAACTCATTAAAATCGCGGGAAAAAACCATGATTTTTTACGGGAAAGATACTTTTCGCTGGAATTCGCAGGGAATGAGTTGAAAGACTTTTATGCCTTATGTGACTTGGTTATAAGCCGTGCCGGCGCTAACAGTCTTGCCGAAATCGAAGCCGTCCATAAACCGGCTATACTTATTCCTTTAGGTTTGGGGGCGAGTCGCGGTGACCAGATCATAAATGCAAAAGTTTTTTCCTCGGATTATCCGGCCGCGGTCATAAATGAGGAAGATTTTGACAAAAATCTGTTTCTTGCGACAATCGACAGGATGATTAATGTAAAGCCGGATACGCAAAAAATCAGTATAAATGCGGCTGCTGCGGATAATATAATCAATGAAATAACAAGAAGATGAAGATTGGCGTAAATGCAAGATTTTTGAATAAACCTTACACAGGCATAGGGATGTATACCAGATACCTGTTCGACGAATTGGCGAGGCAAAACCCGAAAGATGAGTATCTTATGGTTACCGATGGAGAAATACCGTTTCAGATGCAAAAAAACATTCGGATAATTATCTTAAAAGAATCTTTTCCGGGAACCGGCGGTATGAGGAAGACTTTCTGGGAGCAAAAGCAGGTTCCCGACATCTTATTGCGTGAGAAAGTCGACATAGCCCATTTCCCATATCCATGCAACCCATGGAATAGATTTACGAAGCCTACTGTGGTAACGGTACACGATACAATCCCCTGGACTATGAAGTCTTACAGGAAATCTTTTTCTACCAGGGTTTATCAGGATATGTGTAAACTGGCGGTTAAAAAAGCAGACTGTGTTTTGGCTGTATCCGAATCGGCTAAAAAAGAAATATCCGCGGTCTGTGGAATAGCATCGGATGACATTACCGTTGGATATAACTCTTTGCCGGATTATTTTTTCGTGAGACAGGAAAATGGCAGGCGAAATGCGATTCTCAATAAATACGGAATCAGACATGAAAGGCCTTATCTGCTTTATGTCGGAGGATATGACGAACGCAAAAACGTAAAGATGCTGATTGACGTCTATCGGTCGGAAATATCCCGTAAATATGACCTGGATTTGGTATTGGCCGGGGGAAAACTGCTCGACGATAAGTTATACGGGAGCTATGATGCCGGAAAGATGACGGACTCATCACTGAGGGCAAAAGGGACGATTCGTCTTACGGGTTTTGTGGATGCCGCAGATTTGCCGTCAATCTATCAATCCGCTTTCGCTTTCATCACTCTTTCGGAAAAAGAGGGATTTAATGTTCCCCTATTGGAAGCTGCTGTCAGCGGTATCCCAATCATAACGTCAGATATCCCCGTTCATCATGAGATAGTCGGTGATACGGCCATTTATTGCGACATGGGCAATCATATTCAGATAGCCTCCGCTATAACTGGACTATTTATTGATAAAGATAGATATCTATACCGCAAGAATATGGCAGAGGCATTCGTTTGTCCTTTTTCATGGGGAAAGACCGCCGAAAAGATAAGTAAGATATATAGGGAATATGTAGGCTGACCAAATTGTGGAGATACGGCTTTTGTAGCCGGACGATAAATTTGATATACTTATTTCGTATCAATAACCTGCGGAGAGTGAACCAGCTAATCATCTCAATCCTATCACTGATTTCAATAACGGTTTTCGTTGCCGTGTTTCTGTTTTTTTATCTGCGGTCAGTGCGCGGAGAAATTGATGAATATTGGGGAGAGCTTTCCTTAGTAACAGGCAAAAGGCTCGATAAGATTCCTTATCTTATAGAGACGATACGTTCAGAAGAGGACGATAAAAAAATTATCGAGGATCTTATACGTCTGCGTAGCGACTCATGGCATATAGTTGAGCCTACCGCGGAAAAGATTAGAATCGAAGAGGAAATCAGCCGCAATATCCACAAGATATGGAATCTCGCAAAAAAAAGACCCGATTTGAACCGAAATATGGATTTTCTTTATGTGAAGAATGAATTTAACCGTATAGGAGAGCTTGTCGTCCAAGCTATAACTTCCTATAACGATAAGGTGCGACATTATGACAGATTATGCGATTTCATTCTTTTGAAACCTTTTATATGGGCTTTCAGGTATTCAAAACTGCCTTTTTTCGAGTTTGAGCGCTAAACTGGTCCCACTCTACATTAAATTGCCGAATACATTTAACATATCACCTTTTTGTGCTATAATTTAAAGATTGAAATTGCGACTTTTTACGAAAAATCATGGCATCACCATCACAAAAGGGAATAAAAAATACACTACTAAGAGATCAGTTGGCTGGCATTAAGTTTTCTATAATGCAAAAAGAAGCTCAAAAAAAAGTTGATGAAACTCTTAATAAAAATGAACGTGAAGAAGCTTTAAGGCAGGCGGAAATCCATAGAAGGCAACAGGAAATAGCTCAAAAGATAGAAGATGCTGTTTTAGGCCAGGATATGGATGAAGAAAAGATTGTCATAAGTGCCGATGAGCAGGTTTCTTCGAAAAAGATATCTGTTGAAACATCAACAGAAAAAAAAGAGGTGTTTAGGGCAAATCCTACATCCATAAGGAAGAGAGAAATTCCGGCAGGTGATAAAAACAAAGTTTTCGATAAGGGAATACAAATGTTTGATGCTGCTTTCGAAAATTTCCTCAAGGAACGGGACGGGGAACCTTTTTCAGGAACAAATCTGGAAAAACTTTTTTTGGGGGATAACCATTATTCCGATACTGATAAACATGAAATGGATAAAGCATTTGGATTTACCACTAAAGTTAAGACGCGTATTGATGCACTTGCAGCCGAAGAATTCAAGAAAAGCGGGGGCAGGAAAAACTTTAAAACATATCTTAACAGGGAATTTCGGAATTGGACGGAAGAGAGCTTTCGCACATCCGGCGGAAAGAATATCCAGTTCGAATCATTAATCCATAAGTTGAGGGACATACATGAAAGGATAGAGGAGGAAGAGGGTCAAAAAATACTTACGCCTTTCATGGAAAAGGTCATAAAACACCTACAGGTATCTTTGGCCGAATATCTGAATTGTCCAAAAGTCGAGATTGATTTCTATAATTGTCTGGGGACGACGATGGACAAATACTATTATGCAGATGCCATACTTCAGTTAAATATTCCGAACAGGGAACCAATGATAATATTCCTGGATATCACAAAAAATTCAAAAAAGATCTCTGACCGTAAATCTTATGAAAACACAGTCATAGTGGGGCTGGATCAGCCCAACAAAGATTTTAAAAAAGACCAGGAGTCTTTTCTGATTTCGGTATTCAACTGGAACTTCCATTCCGACATCAAGGAATACCCTTCCGTTAAAGCAAAAGTAGAAAAATTAGCCGCTAACATAAGCGAACAGATTATCGATCAGTTACGGGAATCAAAAGAACTCGGGAAAGATAAGATAAAACCTTTATATACAGAAGCGGCGGCTTAAAAACCCATCACATAAGAGCTAAATGGCCAACTTGCAGATTTGGTTATTTTTTATATTGACGGTGAGTGTACACTCACCTATAATAGAACCGTAATCATTATTCAACAATAAACATGTCCGAAGTCCTAACCGAAAAACAGGAGGCGGTGCTGAAATTCATAGAAGAATATCAAATCGAAAATGGATCTTCCCCTACCTTGAGGGAAATGAGGGAGCATTTTGGAGTCAGCTCTGACAACAGTATATTGAAACATATAAAGGCATTGGAAGAAAAAGGGTTCATAATGAAGGACGACACTCCCCGTGGGATTAAACTGCTTTCCAGTGTAAAAGAAAGACTGGAGGCTCCGGAATGCAGACTTCCTCTTCTGGGGATGATTCCGGCCGGAGGACCGGTACTATCGGAAGAATATATAGAAAAGTGGGTCAATGTCGGGGATGATGCCATCTACAGGATGAAAGATTCATATCTTTTACGAGTAAAAGGAAACAGTATGATCGACGCGGGAATCTTCGAAGACGACATTTTGATTGTATGTGGCTCTCTCGAACCAAAAGTCGAAGACATAGTGGTGGCACTTGTGGATAATCAGAATACGGTGAAACGTTATATGACCGACTCGAAAGGGCGGGTCTACCTTAAACCGGAGAATCAAAACTATGAAAACATCTATCCTGAGGGTGAACTTTGTATCCAGGGTGTAGTTACGGGACTTCTTCGTTACTACAAAACGTAATATCGTTTACATACAGGGAAACTCACAAAAAAGGAAATATTCCGACTGGTTTAACATTATCTATTAAACGCTTATTCATTAATCACATTTTCAAATGTTCACAAAACTTTTTACGCCCATATCCACCTGCCGGCTTTTTGATCCGATGCCGTTGCCGCGGGTAGTAAGGATGCACAGGCGGATGGGCTCGACAATTACTCCCGGTCTTCATACATGCACTAAAGTGACTGCATTCTCCAGAAAAATAAAGAAAATACCAGTAAATCGTTAATCCTTAACTTATTTTTAGCCCGGCTTGCGGGCAACAAAGCGAGCTGCCTCAAAAATGCTGTTTGTTAAATCGAATTAGCCAGGAATCCCCTTATATCCCTAAAATCAACTTTCCAGGCTTATCGATTAACAAATAGCATTTTTAATTATCAATATGTTTTTTTTCTTATACTTTGCAAAAGAATCCAAGTGATTTATACTTTCCGTCGTTGAATCGAGAGTCACAATGCCACTTTAGCTCAGCTGGTAGAGCAATGCTTTCGTAAAGCAGAGGTCTCGGGTTCGAATCCCGAAAGTGGCTCCAGAAATGTTGAAATTTTTATTTTATCGCGCCGGACTGCGCAAAAAAAATGCGAACCGTATGTCTGTATACGGCTCGCATTTTTTTTGCTTGCCGACACGATAAAATAGAAAATTTGAACATTTCTGGTCTTGCTACGGGGCTTCTAAATGCCACGGCGCTTTGCTGGTGGCGGGCGGGCCGTTGCGCTTTGCTTACGGTGGGGGCCACGGCGCTGCGCTGGTGGCGGGGG